>JANMAT010000136.1:0-5556 GCA_031359995.1 Actinomycetes bacterium | reverse complement strand
AACGCTTCGCCCACGTCCGCAGCTACCTCTCCACCACCCGCAAACACGACATCCCCGCCATCGACGCCCTCACCCGACTCTTCAACAACGACCCCTGGCTACCAACCCACACCGCCGCCTGACGGCACGTGAATGGTTACCAATCAGCCCTGGATGTTTCGCCATCGGCGTTCTTGAGCGGCGATGAGCTCGTCGTCGTGACCGTCGTAGAGGTGGCCGTGGCGGTCGAGGACCACGCTCACGCTCGTGTGGCCGGCCCTCACGGCCACCTGCTTCGGGTTGGCGCCGTCGGCGATCCACAGGCTGATCGCCGTGTGGCGCAGGTCGTGCACGCGTAGACCCTCGAGGCCGGCGGCGGCCACGGCGGGACGCCAGTACCGCTGGCGGAACAGCCGCGGCTGCACGGGAGGGCCGAGCGGCGACGTGAACACGAGGTCCGACGGGTTCACCGGCGCCACGGCCAGGCGGGCCAGCTCTTCGCACACGAACGCCGGCACCTTCACCGTTCGCACCGACGCCGGCGTCTTGGGCGGGCCGATGGTGATGGCACCGTTCACGTCGACCAGGGTCTCCCGCACGTCGACCTGTCGGCGCAGCAAGTCGATGTTGCCCCACCGCAGGCCCAGCATCTCGCCGATGCGCAGGCCGCCGAACGCGCCGAGCAGCACGAGCGGGCGGTAGCGCGGGTCGATCACGTCGGCCACGGCGCGCACCTCGGCCACCGTGATGAACCGCATCTACTCGCGCTCGATGCGCGGCAACTTCAACCCGTCGAACGGATTGGCAGGGATGAGCCGGTCGTCCACGGCGGCGCGCATCGTCTTCGAGGCGACCTGCACGATCTTCGCCACGGTCGATGCGCTCAGCGGCCGCGCCCGATGCGGGCTGGCGAGCTGGGCAATCCACTCGCGGGCCGAGGTGCGGTCGATGCGGCTGAGTGGCACGTTGCCCCAACGCGGCTCGATGTGGACAGACCAGCACGTCTCGTCACGGGCGCGGGTCGACGGGCGGAGCTCGGTGACCGTCGGCCACCACCGCGCCCACCACGCGGCCATCGTGATGCGACCACCCCGAGGGTCGACGTACGTGCCGTCGTTGCGGGCCACCTCGATCTTCGAGGCGAAGGCGTCGGCGTCCTTCCGGCGGGCGAACTGGCGCGAGCGCGTGACGCCGTCGGACGGGTTCGTGAAGCGGACCAGGTAGGCCGACTTCCCGTTCTTCAACGCCTTGCGCACCACGTACGCCACAGCCGAAATCTACGCCCTCCCAGGTGCGCGTCAGGTGCGCGAGTGCGCGAGAAGTGCGCGGTACAGGCTGGTACTGGATGGGACACGATGGGACTCGCTGGACACGAAAGCCCAGCTCAGAGGGTACAGGTTGGGACAGGCCGGTTCAGGCCGGTACTGGCTGTCCCGCTCTTAAAGGGAAGGGGTCGTGGGTTCGAGTCCCTCAGCGCCCACCACGAAGTCCCTGGTCAGCGGTCTTGCAGCTTCGGCCGGTGGGCTCTGTGCACGGCCCAGGTGCGCGGCCTCGGACCGTGCAACGGATGGTGCTTGCGGTCGCCGGTACCCTGTCGGCATGGAGCACGCTCGCGAACCGATTCCGGCCGAGATGGTCGATCGCATGTCGCCCGACGAACGGGCCCAGGCCGTCGACGCTCAGATCGTCGACGGGGCGCGCCTGGCCGAAGTGTGCGCGCGGTTCGGCGTCGCCGAGCTGTCCGTCTTCGGATCGGTCGCTCGCGGCACCGCCGGTTCCGAAAGCGACATCGATCTTCTGTACGTGATCGCGCCGGGTCGTTCGCTGGGCTTCGCCGTGCATCGTCTCGAGGACGAGTTGTCGGACCTGTTCGGCCGGAAGGTCGATCTCGTCTCGAAGCGAGCGCTCCACCAACTCCTGCGCGACCGCGTGCTCGCCGAAGCGCAGACGCTCTATGCGGCGTGATGCGCTCCTTCTGGCCGAGATCATCTCGTCCGTCGAGCGGATCCTTGCGATCACCGCTTCCGCGACACCCGCGGAGATCGAAGCGGAGCCCGACCGGCGCGACGCTCTCCTTTGGAACTTCACGGTGCTCGGCGAGGCCGCCAGCCGGGTATCACCCGAGCTGCAGGCGCAGCAGGCACAGCTTCCCTGGGCCGACTCCGCTCGCACCCGCAACCGCATCGTCCACGGCTACTGGTCGGTCGACGTCGAGGTGCTCGCTGCGGCCGCTCGGGACGACCTGCCGTCGTTCCTCGGCGGCGTCCGGTCCGTGCTGGCGTCGCTCGACGACGCGGCGATCTGAGAGGTCAATCACGAGTTCGTCGCCGCACGCGATGGGCCGAATGCCCCGCCACACAGCCAGCTCGTCGAGTCCCTTAGCGCCCATTACGCGGGCCGTTCGGTTCACCTCGCCCCGCTTGCAGGCGCCGGTAACCTGACGGCATCAACAACGATCGCGAGCTGGTCACGGCGCCGATGCTCGAACGCCGACCGGTCGTGCCCGCCGTCAGCTGAGCTTCACGAGCAGCTTGCCGGTGTTGCCGCCGTTGAACATGAACTGGAGTGCGCGGGGGTACTGCTCGATGCCGTCGAGCACGTGCTCGGTGACCTTCAGCGAACCGTCTCGGATCCAGCCCGCCAGTTCCTCCGCGGCCGGGCCGAGACGGTCGGGGAAGTGGAAGTAGGCGAAGCCCTCCATGCGTGCTTGTCGCTCGGCCAGGCGCAGGTACAGCGACGGCCCGACGACGTGGTCCATGTCGTCGTACTGGGACACGGCGCCGCACAGCACCACCCGGGCGCGCATGGCGAGGTTGTCGAGCACCGCGTCCAGGATGGGGCCGCCCACGTTGTCGAAGAACACGTTCACGCCATCGGGGCACAGCTCGCGCAGGCGCGCCGTGACGTCCTCGTGCTTGTAGTCGACGGCGGCGTCGAACCCGAGCGTGTCCACCAGGTACCCCGCCTTGTCGGGCCCGCCGGCGATGCCGATGACCCGAGCCCCGTCGAACTTGGCGATCTGCCCGGCGATGGAGCCGACGGCGCCCGCCGCCGCCGACACGACGAACGTCTCGCCCGGCTGCGGCTTGCCGATGTCACGAACACCGACCCAGGCCGTCATGCCGGTGGAGCCCGACAGCGCCCCCAGATGGAGGCTCAGGTGGTCGACCATCGTGTCGATCGGGGTGAGCGTCGATGCGGCCACCGTGGCCAGGGTCTGGACGCCCAAACGCCCCTTCACCGCGCGGCCGACGGGCCACCCCGGCGCCGCCGATTCGACGATGCGGCCCGCGCCGGTGGCCCGCACGGTCTCGCCCAAGTCCACCTGCTGGTGGAAGCCCTCGCCGCGGAGCATCGTGCGGGTACCGGCGTCGACGGAGACGTACTCGACCGCCACCCGCACCTCGCCCGGTTCCACCGGCGCAACGGGCGACTCCTCGATGGCGAAGCAGTCAGGGGTCGCCTGGCCCTCGGGGCGGCGGACGAGCACGACACGACGGTTGGTGGCGACCATCGTGCGATGGTGGCAGAACGACCGACGGAGGGCCATCGACGGGCGGGCTCCGACCGGGACGGGACCACGGGACGCCGGTAGCGTCGTGTTCATGCAGCGGATCGCCACCGACGGGCTCGTCGTCGAGCACACCTACGCCACCGACCTGCCCGAGCTGTGCACGCCGTGGACGGCGGCCACGGCGCCGGCACCGCGGCCGCTGGTGCTGAACGAGGCGCTGGCCGTTTCGCTCGGTCTGAACGCCGAGTGGCTCGCCTCGCCCGATGGTGTGGCCACGCTCGTCGGCAACGCCGTGCCCGCCGGCGCCACACCGGTGGCCCTGGCCTACGCCGGCCACCAGTTCGGTGGGTACTCACCCCGGCTCGGCGACGGGCGGGCGCTTCTGGTGGGTGAACTGGTCGACGCCGCCGGCGTGCGCCGCGACCTCCACCTGAAGGGCTCCGGGCGCACCCCGTTCGCCCGCGGCGGCGACGGCAAGGCCGCCGTGGGGCCGATGCTGCGTGAGTACGTGATCAGCGAGGCGCTGCACGCCCTGGGCATCCCGACCACTCGCTCGTTGGCCGTGGTGGCCACCGGTGAGGACATCGCCCGCGAGACGATGCTGCCGGGCGCCGTGCTGGCCCGCACCGCCGCCAGCCACGTGCGCGTCGGCACCTTCCAGTACGCCGCCGCGTCGGGCGGCACCGAGCTGGTGCGTCGCCTGGCCGACCACGTCATCGCCCGGCACCACCCGCAGGCGGCCGAGGCGGCCAACCCGTATCTTGCCCTGCTCGAGTGCGTCGCCCACGCCCAGGCCCGCCTGATCGCCCAGTGGATGCTCGTGGGCTTCATCCACGGCGTGATGAACACCGACAACATGACGATCTCGGGCGAGTCCATCGACTTCGGGCCGTGCGCCTTCATGGACCGCTACGACCCGGCCACGGTGTTCAGCTCCATCGACCACGGCGGTCGCTACGCCTTCGCCAACCAGGCGCCCGTGGGCCAGTGGAACCTGGCCCGTCTGGCCGAAACGCTGCTGACGCTGATCGACGACGACAGCGACCGCGCCGTCGAGCAGGGCACCGCGGTGCTCATGTCGTACGCCGACGTCCACAGCGCGGCGTGGCTCGACGGCATGCGGGCCAAGCTCGGGCTGCGCACCGCCCCGGCCGGCGACCGGGCGCTGGTCGACCAGATGCTCACGATGATGCACGAGCAGCAGCTCGACTACACCGGTTGCTTCCGGGCGTTGGCCGACCTGCTCACCGGTCGTCGCGCCCCCGGCGAGGCCACACCCGTCGACCACGCTTCTCCCACGTCGTGGGTGGCCTCCTGGCGCCGGCGCCTGGCCGAGGAGGGCACCACACCGGCCGATGCCGCCGCCGCCATGGACGCGGTGAACCCGGTGTACATCGCCCGCAACCACGTGCTCGACCACGCCCTCACCGCCGCGTCGACCGGGGGCGACCTCGGCCCGATGCACCGCCTGGTCGAGGCCCTGCGCACGCCGTTCACCGCGCGGCCGGGATACGACGACCTCGCCGCCCCGGCACCGCTCACCGCCGCCCGGTTCCAGACCTTCTGCGGCACCTGAGCCGAGTCGCCCGTCGTTCACGACGTCATCAGGGCAATCCCTGAGAGCGCCGGTCGCGTCAGGCGGGTCGGCGCTTCGGCTCCACGCCGGCCACCGACATGAGCGACTCGACGCAGTCGCGGATCGAGTCGTCGAGCGGGCGGAACGTGACCCCCGTGGCGGCGCGGACGCGGTCGTTGCGCAGGATGGTGCCGGCCCAGATGGAGCGGAACTCGGCCTCGCGGGCCTTCAGGCGCCCGGGTGTGGCGTCGACGACGGGGCCGGTGTCGTGGCGCAGCTCGGGCAGCACGCGGTCGATGCTCGTGCACATGTCCGCGTAGTCGCGTCGATCCGTCGACCAGGCGATGTACCGCTCGCCGTTGTGCACCTTGTCGCTCTCCAACAGGCCGATGTGGCAGTCGGCGTCGTCGCGTACGTCGACCGTCATCCACGGGCGGTACGGGCCGGTGCCCTGGAAGATCTCGCAGTCGCCCCGCAGCATCTTGCC
>JANMAT010000094.1:0-74437 GCA_031359995.1 Actinomycetes bacterium | reverse complement strand
AGCCGCCACGTTGGTCGAAGCGTGGCCCGATGATGAGACCGGGCCTCGTTTCCCGTGTGCTGAAGCAAAGTGGGATGGCCGGGTGGACGAATGCCGCCCTACCCTACGAAGGTCATCGTTCCAAGGGGTTGCCATGACTGTTGCTGTTGCTTCCACCAAGCCGTTGCACAACACGCACGAGGTTGCGTTCGCCGGTGCGGTTGACGCCGATGGGCACATCCTCGAACCGCCGGACCTCTGGGAGAGCTACATCGACCCGAAGTTCCGGGACCGGGCGCCGCGCATCATCGACGGCGGCGTGCTCGGCGACGTGTTCCAGGTCGACGGCTTCAAGAAGCCGGTGGTGCTCGGCACCGCGGCGGCCGCCGGCATCCCGCCCGAGCAGATCCGCGAGACCGGTCGCAAGTTCGAGGACCTGCACCGCAGCGGCTGGGACCCCACGGCGCGCGTCGCCGACCAGATCAAGGACGGGGTGAGCGCCGAGATCATCTACCCGACGGTGGGCATGATCCTGTGCAACCACCGTGACATGGAGTTCAAGCACGCCTGCTTCCAGGCCTACAACCGGTGGATCACCGAGTACTGCTCCCACGACACGAGCCGCCTGCTCGGCGTGGGCCAGACCGCCATGGCCTCGCCCGAGCAGGGCATCGCCGACCTCGAAGCCATCAAGGCCGCCGGCCTGCGCGGCGTGATGATGCCGGGCCTGCCCGGCACCGAGGAGGACTACGACTCGCCGATCTACGACGAGTTCTGGGAAGCGGCCATCGAGCTCGGCCTGCCCCTCAGCTACCACATCCTCACCACGCGCGCCGAGCGCACCCGCGGCCCCAAGATGAACGGCTTCCTGTCCATCGTGCGCGGCTGCCAGGACATCATGGGCATGCTCGTGCTGGGTGGCGTGTTCGAGCGCCACCCGAACCTGAGGATCGTGTGCGTCGAGGCCGACGCCGGTTGGGTGCCCCACTTCAGCTACCGCATGGACCACGCCTACAAGCGTCACCGCTTCTGGCTGCCCGCCGGCCAGGAGCTCTCACGGATGCCCAGTGAGTACTTCGCCGACAACATCTACGTGACGTTCCAGGACGACTGGACGGCGTTCAAGTTCGCCAGTGACATGAACTGGAAGCACCTGCTGTGGGCCAACGACTTCCCCCACAGCGACTCGACGTGGCCGTGGTCGCAGGAGCTGCTGGCCGAGCACACCAAGCACCTGTCGGCCGAGCAGACGTACGCCATCCTGTGCGGCAACACCGCCGAGCTGTACGGCATCGACGTCGACACGCTCGTGCCGGTCTGACGGTCGGGACCGCGCCATGCCGCAGATCTGGATGTTGGGCGTGGCGGCGCCCTCGAGCGTGGGCGCCTTCGCCGAGCGGGTGGAGGCCGATGGCTTCGACGGCTTCGCCGTGGTCGACTCGCAGAACCTGAGCGGTGACCCGTACATCGCGCTGGCCCAGGCCGCGTCGCACACCAGCCGCATCGGGCTGGCCACCGGCGTGACCAACCCGTTCACGCGTCACCCGGCGGTGACCGCGTGCTCCATCGCCAGCGTGCAGTCGATCTCGAAGGGCCGGGCCGTGCTCGGCATCGGTCGTGGCGACAGCGCGCTGGCCCACCTCGGGTTGTCGCCCGCGCCGGTGAAGGTCTTCGACCGCTACCTCGAACGGTTGCAGGGCTACCTGCGCGGTGACGACGTGCCGTTCGAGGCGGCCGACGACGTGGCCTCGGTGGACGCCCTCGACCTGGGCGACCAACCCTCGGCGAGCCGCATCCATTGGATCGGCTCGGTGCCCAAGGTACCCGTCGACGTGGCCGCCACCGGCCCGAAGGTGATCGAGCTGGCGGCGCGCCGGGCCGAGCGCATCACGTTCGCGCTGGGTGCCGACGTGGACCGGTTGGCGTGGGGCATCGAGCTGGCCCGCAAGGCCCGCGCCGCCGCCGGGCTCGACCCGGCCGGGCTGTCGTTCGGCACCTACGTGAACGTGGCAGTGCACCCCGATGTGGCGGTGGCGCGCCAGCTGGTGTCGGGTGGGTTGTCGACGCTGGCCCGCTTCAACGTGATGCACGGCGCCACCGCCGGACCCCACGACCCGCAGGCCGAGCGGGTGCTGCACGAGCTGCACGACCGCTACGACATGAACCACCACACCCAGGCCGGCTCGGCCCAGACCACGGCGCTCACCGACGAGTTCGTCGACCGCTACGCGGTGGTCGGCCCGGCCGATGCCGTGGTGCGCCGCCTGCACGAGCTGGCCGCGGTGGGGGTCGACCGCATGGTCGTCATGGGTGCCGCCCGTGCCCCCGGCCGTGAGGCCGATGCCCGCGCCGCCCACCACGCCCTCGTACACGACGTGCTCCCCGCTCTGCACTGACGGCCCGTGAGGTCCGCCACGCTCGGCCCACCTCCCAGAAGCGCCGGCTCAGTGAGCCCGGACGGCCAGGTCGACCACGAAGCCCACGTGGTCCGAGCCGGGGATGGTGACCTCGTGGAGCGCGGTGGCGGTGACGCCGTCGCTCAACAGGGCGTGGTCCAGGCGGAACAGCGGGGGGAGCAGACCGCGGTCGGCCGGCCACGAGAAGCTCAGGCCGTTCCCCGTCTGTTCGTGGGCGTCGCGCACGCCGGCGTCGAGCAGCGTGGTGAAGGGCGGGTGCCAGCGGGTGGCGTTGAAGTCACCGGCCAGCACGAACGGCTTCGGCAGCTCGGCTATGCGGGCGGCCAGCGCGGTCAGGTTGTCGCGCCAGCGGCCTTCGCGGAGGGGCTCGTAGGGTGCGACCGTGTGGACGCCGTAGACGTTCACGGTGGTGCCGTCGGCCAGTGTGAGTCGGGCTCCCGGCGCCTGGCGGCCGTCGAGGTCGATGGCGTCGATCGCCGTCATCGGCAGCTTGGAGTAGATCCCGATGCCCCGCCCGTCCCACGGTTGGGGCCGCTCGACCCGGTTCGGGTACTGCTGGTAGGCGCCGTGGGACCGCAGTTCGGTGATGAAGTGGGGCGTCAGCTCCACGACCACGAGCACGTCGGCGTCCACCGCCAGAAGCGCCGAAGCGGCGCGGTCCTCGGTCGGGTTGTCGATCTTGACGTTCGCGCTCAGCACCCGCACCTTGGGGGCCTGCGCCGCCCACGAGGGTGTGCCGTGCGGCCAGATCGCCGGCAGCACGACGGCGATGTGCACGACCACGAGGCCCGTCGCGATGCCGGTGAGCACCCAGCGGCGCCGCCACGCCGCCACGGCGGCCACGGGCCACACCGCCAGCAGCACGAGGGGCGTCGTGGCCTGGCCGACCACGGTGACCACCGGCTGGGTGATGCCGAACAGCAGCGACACGGCGAGCCACACGCCACCGATGACCACGAACCAGCACCCGGCCAGCACGGTCGCCCAGATGGCTCGGCCGCGCTCGATCGGTTCGAGCCGGAACGAGCGGGGCGACCCGGGCTGCTCGACCAGATCCTCCCCTACGTCCGCCATCCCCTGTTGCCTATCAGACACGATCTCGTCGCGGTCGTCGGCAGGGTCGATGACGAAGGCCACCACGTCACCGAGGCGGCCGGAACCCTCCGTCAGCCCGCACGGGCGTGCCCCTCGCCTTGACGGGCAGGAACAATGAGGGCGTGACCACCGACGAACACGACGTCGCCGCGCACGTGCGCGCGGTGCTCTCCGGCCTGCAGACCCCCTGGGAGATCATCCCGTGCGACCCGGCACTGGCCGACACGGCCGAGTTCTGCGCCCACTACGGCTACGCGCCCGAGGACTCGGCCAACACCATCATGGTGGTGGCCAAGGTCGATCCGCCGCGCTACGCGGCGTGCGTGGTCCTGGCCACCACCCGCCTCGACGTGAACCGCTCGGTGCGCACGCGCTTCGGGGTGAAGAAGGCGTCGTTCGCCGATGCGGCCGTGGTGGCCGAGCTGACCCGCATGACGCTGGGCGGCGTGACCGCCATCGGCCTGCCCGCCGAGGTGCCGTTGTGGGTCGACGCCGCAGTGATGGCCCGCGCTCGCATCGTGCTCGGCGGTGGTAGCCGCGACGGCAAGGTGCTGTGCCCGCCGTCGCTGTTGCTGGAGCTGCCCAACGTCGAAGTCGTGGAGGGCCTGGCCGGCCCCGTCCCACCCCGCGTCGGGTGACCGGCCGGGTCAGCGGGCGACGACGACCTTGTCGCGACCGGAGCGCTTGGCCTCGTACAGGGCGCCGTCGGCGCGGGTCTTGAGCGCGTCCACGTCGGCCCCCCGGGCCACGGCCAGACCGACCGACACCGTCACCCGACCCGACGGTTGGTGCTCCTCGCCGGGGAACGGCATGTCGTGCACCGCGGCGCGCAGGCGCTCGCACACGGCCTCGGCCTCCTCGTGGACCGTGTCGGGCAGGAGGACGCAGAACTCCTCGCCGCCGTAGCGGTAGACGACGTCGCCCTCGCGCACGCTGAGGCGCAGGGCCTCGGCGACCCGTCGCAGCGCCTCGTCGCCGGCCACGTGACCGTGGGTGTCGTTGTAGACCTTGAAGTGGTCGACGTCGACCATCACGAACGCCACCGGTCCGTGGCCGGCGGCGAGCGCCAGGGGCAGGTCGCGCTCGAGCCGGCGCCGGTTGCCCAGCGCGGTGAGCCCGTCGACGAGGGCCAGTTCGGCCGAGTCCTGGTGCTTGCCGGCGGCGTGCAGGCCGGCGGCCACCAGCGGGGCGAGCCGGGACAGCGCCTCCTGGTCGTGGGCGGTGAAGGGCGCCTCGGCCGAGCGCGACACGGCGAGGGCGCCCAGCACCATGCCGCCGTGCACGACCGGTACCGCCAGCATGGCCCGCCGGTTCACGCGCCCTGTGGGGTCGACCACGACCGTGCGGCCGGGTTGGCCGCCCTCGATGGCGCGGGCGACGACGCCCTGCTCGAGATCGGCCGGTTCGAGGACGGCGTCGATCGACGTGAACGACACCGTGCGGGTGCCGCCGTCGCGCATCACGTACACGCCGGCCGCCGCGTCCGTCAGGGCGATCGCCTCCTCGACGGCGCGGCGCATGACCTCGGCCGCCTCGAGCGAGGTGGTCAGCCGCTGGCCGGCGTCGAGCAGGCGCGACACGGTGCCGTCGTCGAGACGGTCAGGCGGTGTGCGCCGCCGCACCAGGACGAGGGCGAGGACCACGGCGGCCGCGGCCGCGACGGCGAGGGCGATCCACAGCACGGCATCGGCAGCCGAGTGGGTGCTCGACGCCCGCTCGACGGTGAGCGCGACGGCGGTGGTCGGGGCCATCGACGGGGGTGTGGTCGCCGCGCTGGTGGCGACCGTGGTGAGTGAGGCCGCGGTCTCGGTGGTGGCCGGCACGGTCGTGTCGGCCGCGGTGGCGGGCGTCGACACCGTGCCGGTGGCCGCCCGCGTCGTGGCCGGGGATGGCGCGGTCCGGCGGGCCACGGTGGCCACCGGTGCAACGGTGGGGGCGGGGGCCTCGGGGGCGATCGTGATCGGTGCCGGCGTCACGCCCGACGGCACCACGGACGTCACGGGGCTCGGGCCTTTGCCGTCGCGGTACGTCAGGTCGGACCACGCGCCGGCGTACTCCACGGCGCTGATGGCGATGTGGCCCCCCTGGGCCACCGCGTCCAGGTCCGGCTGGGGCAGACGGTGCAACGTGTGCGCGACCAGCGGACTCGGACTGCCCAGTTCGGCGACGAGCCGGTTCAGGGCCATGGAACCATCGATGTCCGACTGGGTCAGCCAGTCGACGAGCCCTTCGCGCGGGATGCCCTGCGCGTAGCTCGCCCACTGGTCGTGCACCTGCTGCACCTCGGGGGGCAACGGGTCGTCGGCGAACGCGTGCAGCTCCACCAGCACCATGATCTCGGCCTGGAACGGGATGAGCGCCTGGTCGGCGGGCGACAGGCCCGACGGGTCGGCGGCGTGCGCCGGCGAACCCGCGCCCACCGACACCATCAGCACGGCGGACGAGGCCACGGCAACCAAGAGACGAGCAGCACGACCCACGCACCGTCCATCGGCGTGACCCGTGCCAGGGTGAGCCCGTGGCCGCGACCTTGAAGCTGCACGCGCTTTCACCGGCTTGTTCTGACCGGACCTTGCCCGGCGCTTGAGGAACCGCCCGCCGGGGCCGGTGTGCCAGCCTGGTGGCATGGGGAACGGGGATGACCGCGTCGAGCTCGGGATCGCGCTGCAACGGGTGGACGACCCGGGCGGCCACGCCCGGGCGTTCGAGGCGCTCGGCTACGACTACGTGAGCTGCGGTGAGCACGTGTGCTTCAACGTCGCCTCGTCGAACTCGTTCATCTCGCTGGCCGCGGCGGCCGGTGCGACCACGCGCATCCGTCTCGTCAACTCGATCGCCCTGGTGCCGCTCTACCCGCCGGCGTTGTTGGCCAAGCTCGGCGCCGCCCTCGACGTGGCGTCGAACGGTCGCTTCAGCCTCGGCGTGGGCATCGGCGGCGAGATCGCTCGCGAGTTCGAAGCGTGCGGTGTGCCGGTGCACGAACGGGGGGCGCGCACGAACGAAGCGCTCGAGATCATCACGCGCCTGTGGAGCGAGCCCTCGGTCGACTTCCACGGCCGCTTCAACTCCTTCACCGGCGCGTCGATCGAGCCGAAGCCGGTGCAGCGGCCCCGCCCGCCGATCTGGATCTCGGGACGCAAGGACGCCGCCATGCGCCGCACCGCCCGGTTCGGCGACGGCTGGCTGCCCTACATGTACACGCCCGACATGCTGTCGTCGTCGCTCGCCACCATCCGCGCCGAGGCCACCCGGCCGGTGCGCGGCGGCCTGTTCATCTGGGGTGCCGTCCACCGCGATCGCCAGACGGCCCACGACATGGCGGTGGCGACGCTGTCGAAGACCTACGCCCAGGACTTCTCCAAGCTCGTGAGCCGCTACGCCTTCGCCGGCACCCCCGACGACGTGATCGACCAGCTGCGCACGTTCGTGGACGCCGGTGCCCGCACGATCATCGTGTCGTTCGCCTGCCCGCTGGGCGAGCTGGCCGCCGCCCAGCAGTTGTTCGCCGACGAGGTGCTACCCGCGTTCCGCTGACGCCCCGATCTCCGTCACACCGTGTCCGTACCGTGGCCGCGTGCGGTGGGCCTTCAGCGACGAGTCGGAACGCGCTCGGACGATGCTCCTGGGCGTGCTCGTGCTGCCGACTGGTGTGCTCGACGCCGGGGTCGCCGTCGTGCACACGTTCCGCAGGCCGAGCAATGTGAACCGGGTCGAGGCGCGGCGATTGCTCCTGACGGCGGCGGCGCTGGACGTCACGACCCGAACGGTGGTGACCTGGGTGCTGGACTCGCAGCACGAGCATCAGGCAGCGATGGACCGCATCACGCTCGATCGCGCACTGCGAGGCCTGGCGGGTGCGCCGGTGTATGACCACCGACCCGCAGCAACGGATCCGTTGCTCCGGGCGGTCGACGCCATCGTGTGGGCGTATGGAGCGGGTGGCGACTGGCGCCGGCGGATCGCTCACCTGGTCGATGTTCGGCCGCTGGAGCCCTGACGCGCAACACCCGGCTACTCCTCGTCCGGGGAGATCGCCGGGTGCACTTCCCATCCCTAGTGGGATGAGCAATCCAAGTATCTGCCGCGACGAAGCGAGATGCAACCCGGATCTGCGATCGGCCGCGTCGGCGAGCGGACGCGCTTCGTCGTGGGCGACCGCTTCGTTCCGCCGCCTGCTCTCGATGCGCGACGCCATCGTGTGGACGAGTGCGGGCGGGGGGAGTTGAACCCCCACTCCTTGCGGAACGGGAACCTAAATCCCGCGTGTCTGCCATTCCACCACGCCCGCGAGCGCCAAAGAACTCTAGCGAGCGGTCACCGCCTGCGGCGTTCTCGTTCCGACCGCAGCACGGCCACGATGGTCATGGCGTCCACGATGGTGCCGTCGAGCACCCACTGCACCACCCGGTCGAACGGGACACCGTGGGCGGTGATCACCTCGGTCTCGTCGACGCCGTCGGGCACCGCCTACGTGAGGTCGTGGGCCACGTACAGGTACGCGGTCTCGTCGACCACGCTCTTCGACGTCACGTGGGTGCTCAGGTGGCGCAGGCGACCGGCCCGGTGGCCCGTCTCCTCGATCAGCTCCCGCTGGGCGGCCGCCATCGGGTCCTCGTCGGGGTCGACCCCGCCGGTCGGCATCTCCCACGTGACCGCGCCGGTGACGGAGCAACGCTGGCGCACGAGCATCACCCCGTCGTCGTGGCGGACCCGCATCCACGGCGTTGCCGTCGACCTCTCGCGAGCTCACCGTCTGCCACGGCGGGGGATCGTCGTTCACCGGAGGTCCAATCCGATCGAGACGGGGCCGGCCGCCGGGTCGATGCGGTCGACGAAGGCGGCGTCGATCGTGAACGGCCGCCCCGGTGCGACCGGCGTGCGGCTGCGCCCGGCGGCCAGGACGCGACCGCCCTGGGTCACCCGCAGGCGGGGCCACCGGGCGAACGTGTCGGCGGCCAGCACCAGGCGCCCGGCGTTGGGTCGCTCGCGCGCCCGCAGGCGGCCCGGGGCGACCCAACGCAGGGCACCGTGCGGCTCGACCGGTACCGCATCGGTGGGCCAAGGCCCGGCGCCCGCCGTCAACCACCGGGCCGCCGCCTCGCCCACGTGGCGGCCCTCCAACGCACACCAGTCGGCCTGCAGGGCGCCGTGGGTGACGTTCCCGGCGGCGAACACACCGGGCCGGTTCGTGCGACCGGCCGCGTCGACCAGCGGTGCCTTCGACCGCGGGTCCAGGTCGACCCCGCCGAGACGGGCCACCTGGTGCTCGGCGATCCAGTCGCCGGTGAACACCACGGTGTCGCACGGCAGGACACGGCCGTCGGAGAGCCGTACCGCGCTGACGCGGCCGCGGCCCACCACCTCGGCCACGTCGACACCCGTCAGCACCGGTACGTGGCGCCGGCGGGCCGACCACCACACGAGCGGCGCGTAGCTCTGGTGCGATGCGTGCGGCGTGACGACGGCGACGGTGGCGCAGCCGGCGTGGGCCAGGGTGTCGATGGCCGAGAAGCTCACGTGCTCGGCGCCGACCACGACGGCCCGGCGGCCCGTGCGCACAGCCTCCAGCCGCTGCACGGCCGACGTGGTGAACACACCGGCCGGTCGGTCGCCCGGCACCAGCCGGGCGCTGCGGGGCCGCTCCCGCGTGCCGGTGGCGATCACGACCGCGCCGGCCGTGACGGTGCGGAGGCCGCCCGGCGTGGCCAGCACCACCCTGCGCTCGCCGACCCAGTCGACCACGGCCGAGTCGGTGCGCACCTCGACCCCGGCGGCGAGGGCGTCGGCCACGTTGGCCGTGGCGTAGGCCGGTCCGTACAGCGACCGGTGCCGGTCGCGCAGGCCGAAGCCGCGGTGCAGGGTGTGCCGCGGCATGCCGCCCGCCCGCCGCTCGCGCTCGGCCAGCACGACGCGGGCGACGCCGAGTTGACGCAGGCGCGTCGCGGCGGCCAGACCGGCGGGGCCACCGCCCACCACGAGCACGTCGACCGTCTCGTCGGCGTCGGTCGTCATGTCGGACTCCGTAGCAGTTCGGCTTCGGTGATGCCGATGCCCGACGCGGCGCGCTGCACGACGTCGGCGGTGCAGGCGAAGCCCTGGCAGCGCCCGAGCATGGCGCGGGTGCGGCGGCGCACGCCGTCGAGGTCGAGGGCGGGCACGAACGGGTCGGTGCCGGCGGCGATGATCTCGAGGCCGGTGACCCGCTCGCAGTGGCACACGATGCGCTCCCCGGTCTGCCACGGCCGCGGGCCGACCTGGCCCAGGTAGGGCACCGTGATCGGCACCACGGCGTCGGGCGCCTTCGTCGCGGCGGCGAGCCCGGCCCGGCCCAGCAGAGCCAGGGCCTCCTCGGCGATGCCCATGGCCGCGGTGAGCCCGGTGGAGCGGATGCCGCCGAGGCACAGGTAGCGCTGGTCGGCGTGGAGCTCGATGCGGTAGTCGCTCTCCTCGGTGGCCGGGCGCAGGCCCACGTACACGGCGGTCACCTCCTCGTCGAGCAGGCGGGGCAGGATGCGCCGGCCCTGGCTCAGCAGGCGGTCCAGGCCGTCACGGGTCGATCCGGTGGCGGTGCGGTCGTCGATGTCGTCGGCGGTGGGGCCGAGCAGCACGTTGCCGAACACCGTGGGCGACATCAGTACGCCCTTGGTCGTGGCCGTCGGCACCGGCAGCAGCACGTGGTGCAGCAGGCCGCGGGCCAGCTCGTCGAACACGATCAGTTCGCCCCGCCGGGGCCGGATCGTGAACGAGCGGTGGCCGAACAGGGCGTGCACCGTGTCGCCGGCCAGGCCGGCGGCGTTCACGACGAAGCGCGCCCGCACGGAGCCTGCCGGCGTGGTGAGCACATGGCCCTCGGCCGACGACGCGACCGAGGTGACGGGCGCCCGCCGCCACAGCACCGCGCCGTTGGCCACCGCCTCGCGCGCGAACGCCAGTGGTGTGCTCCACGGGTCGATGATGTGCTCGTCGGGCACGGCCAGCGCCCCGACCGCGCCGGGGCCCAGGTGGGGTTCGAGAGCGGCGAGCTCGGCCGCGTCGACCAGCCGGGTGGCGTCGTAGCCGTTCTGCACCGCCTTGGCCTGCAGCACCGGCAGGCGCTCGAGCTGCTCGTCGGTCCACGCCACGAGCAGCCCGCCGGTCTCCTCCACGGCGATGCCGACGCTCGCCGCGTAGGCGCGCAGCAGGCTCGACCCGCGGGCCACGAGGCGCGACTCGATCGTGCCCGGGGTGGCGTCGAAGCCTGTGTGCAGGATGGCCGTGTTCGCCTTCGACGTGCCCGCCCCCACGTCCGGGCCGGCCTCCACGAGCGCGACGGCGAGATCGTGGTGGGCGAGCAGGCGGGCCGTGGCGCACCCGACCACGCCCGCACCGATGACGGCTACGTCGACGGTGAGCTCGTTCACAGTGCCGCCGTGGCGTCGGCCGCCCGCCGCCACGCCGCCAGGCGCTCGTCGGCCTCGGCCGCGTCGATCGACGGCTCGACGATGACCGACGGCTCCCACACCCCGACGGCGTCGGTGGCGGTCGCCGCCTGGCCGATGCCGAGCCGGGCGAACGCGGCCACACCGAGCGCGGTGGCGTCGGGCGACGGGTAGACCTCGATGGGCACCTGGGCCAGGTCGGCCTGGCGCTGCAGCAGCAGGCGCGAGCGGGTGAGCCCGCCGTCGACCCGCAGCCGCTGCAGCGGCGCGCCCAGATCGGCGCCGGCGGTGCGGGCCAGCCAGGCCACGTTGGCGGCCACGCCGTCGATCACCGCCCGCACCACGTGGGCCCGTTCGGTGGCCAGCGACAGGCCCGTGAACGCGGCGCGGGCGTCGGGCTTCCAGAACGGCGCGCCCAACCCGGCCAGCGCGGGCACGAACTGCACGCCGCCGCTGTCGACCACCGTGCCGCCGAGGCGGTCGAGGTCGGACGGCTCGGCGATGAGCCCGAGCTCCTGCAGCCAGTGCACGGCCGCGCCCACCGTGAACACCTGGGCATCCAGGCACCAGGTGGGCACCCCGGCCAGTCGCCACGCCACGCAGCCCACCAACCCGTGGGCCGAGCGCGTCGCCCGGTCGGTGGTGGCCAGCAGGAACGCCCCGGTGCCGTACGTGCACTTGGCCTCGCCACCGCGCAGGCAGCCCTCGGCGAACAGCGCCGCCTGCTGGTCGACGCACACGCCGGCCACCGGCACGCCGACGGGGCCGAACACGGTGGTCTCGCCCAGCACGCCGGCGTTGTCGACCACAGTGGGCAGATCGTCAGGCGACAGGCCGAACACCGCGCACGCCTCGGCGCTCCACCCGGTGGTGTCCAGATCGAGCAGCAGCGAACGCGACGCGGTGGACACGTCGGTGGCGAACGCACCGCACAGCCGATGCAGCAGCCACACGTCGGTCGTGGTGATGGTGGCGTCGGCGCCGACCCGCGGGCGCAGCCACGCCAGCTTGGGCGCCACGAAGTACGGGTCGAGCTGCAGGCCGGTGATGGCGTGCAGACGCTCGGCGTGGTCGCGGCGGGCATCGCACTCGGTGACCGAGCGCCCGTCCTGCCACACGACGGCGCGGCTGCGCGGCGCGCCCGTGGCCCGGTCCCACGCCAGCACCGTCTCACCCTGGTTGGCGAGGCCCACGGCGTCGAGCCGGGGCGAGCCGGCGGCGGCCAGGGCGGTGCGCCCGGCGGCGATGACGCTGTCCCACAGCTCGATGGGGTCGACCTCCACCGAACCGTCGGCGCCGGCCACGACGGTGAGCGCGGCCGAGCCCGAGCCGAGCACCTGGCCGTCCTCGGCCACCACCAGCGCCTTGGTGGCCGAGGTCCCCTGATCGATGGCCAGCGTCGGCACGGGCGGTGTCGCCGCTCAGCCGACGGGCAGCCAGGCGAGGACGAGCTGGGCCACGCTCACGTCGGTCTTCTCCAGCGTGACGTTCACCGGCTGCACGTTGGCCGCCTTGGCCTTCCACGCCTGCTGGATGTCGGTGATCTCCTGCGTGAGCTCGGCCTCCACGTCGGCCAGGTCGTGCTGCAGCTGCTCCAACTTGTTCTCCACCGCGTCGACGCGGTCGGCCGCCGCGCTCGACCGGCCGCGGCGGCTGGCCATGCCACCGAGCGAGCCGGCCACCTTCGACAGCGCGCTGGCCCGCTTCTTGCCGCCGAGGAAGCTACCCAGGATGCTGCCAGCCACGCTCGCCACCTCGGACACGCGGCTCGACCGCTGCTGGTCCTTCAGCAGCTCGGCCTTGTCCTGCGCGGTCTGCAGCTGGGTCTGCATGGTCTTGGCCTTGGTCTCGTACTTGTCGCGCAGGGTCGCGGCCTGCTCGTCGGCCTTGGCGTCGGCCGCCTCGCGGCAGCGCTTCACGAAGTCGTCCTGGGTCTCGCCGGGGCGCGAGTAGAGCTTCAGGTCGCGGTTGGCGAACACCTCCATCGTCTGGTTGCGGACCAGGTGGTCGATGAGGTTGCGCTGCAGATCGGTCCAGAACCGTCGATCCTTCACGGGTGCCTGGGGCAGCACGTAGACGGTGCCGTCGGGCGCGCCGTCGCGCAGGTCGCGGTCGTCGTAGTCGACGGCCACCGCCGTGGACGCGTCGGGCTGGGCGGCCAACGGGAACAGCACCGCCTCCCACTCCTGATCGGCGACCAGGTCGGCCTTCTCGTCGTCGAACCGCAGGCGCACGCGGGCCACGGCGGCGGCCTCGTAGCGGTTGCCGCCGTCGGCTGCACCCACCGCCTTCAACCACGGCGAGGCCGGATCGGCCCATCGCACCGGCGTGCCCGAAGCGACCTCGGGGGCCACCGTCGTCTCGTCGTCGGCCAGCGTCGGCGCCGCCGCGGCCGGACCCACCGCCGATGCCGGCGCCGCCGCCGGCGAGCCGGCCTCGGGCGGTGCCGACGTGACGGTGACACCGCTCGAGAAGACCGTGGCGCGGCCACCACCGTGGCCGGCCATGAGCGAGCGGACCTGCTCGCGGTCGAGCGGGCCGCGCAGGTAGCTCATGGCCCACCGGCTGGTGAAGACCTCGGGCTTGTCCTTGCCGGCGCGGCGCAGCACGAACTCGCGCTTGCCGAGGCCCGAGATCGTGTCGCCCACCGCGCTGATGTCGACGGTGCCGGCCGCCGCGGTCATGCCTTCGAGCAGTCGGTCCTTGTCGCGCTCGGTCTGCAGGCGACCGATCATCCACGTGCCGGCGTTCGTGATGGCCTTGTAGTCGATGTCGACCGGGTTCTGGGTGGCCAGCACCACGCCGACGCCGAAGGCGCGCGCCTGCTTCATCAACAGCATGATCGGCTTCTTGGTGGGCGGCATGGCCGTGGGGGGCAGGTAGCCGGCGACCTCGTCCATGTAGAGCAGAGCCCGCAGGTCGGTGGTGCCCGACTGGCGGCGCATCCACGTGACGAGCTTCGACAGGATCAGGCTCAGCGCGAACTGGCGTTCCTGGTCGGACAGGTGGGCCAGGGTCACGATGGCCGCCGCCGGCCTGCCACCCGGGCGCAGGATGGCGTCCATGTCGACGGGCACGCCCTGCGACCACGCCGCGAACGATGACGACGCCAGGAGCCCGTTGAGCTTCATGGCCAGCTCCATGCGGTCCTTGGCCGGGTAGAACGAGTCCAGGTCGAACACGCCGAGCTTGCGGATGGGCGGGTTCGGGATGCTGCCCACCAGCGTGGGCAGGTCGAGGTTCTTGCCCTGCTGCCACGCGGTGTCGATGAGGTTGGAGAGCAGGATGTGCTCGCGTGACGACAGCGGGTCGGCCTCGATGTCGACCAGGGCGAGCAACCCGGTCACGAAGCCCTCGATCTCGTCGCCCACGATCTCGGCATCGGCGGTGTCGGTGGGCGCCTGGAGCGAGCCGACCAGGTTCAGGGGCACGCCCATGGTGGAGCCGGGCGTGTAGATCGTGAAGGACGTCTTGGCCCGCAAGGTGCCGATGTCGGCGCCGCCGAGCCCCCAACCGGCCAGACCGTCGGTCCACGTCTTGGCCTGGGCGGCGGCGAAGTCGTCCAAGCTCTGGCCGGCCTTCTGGGCGTCGGACTCGTTGACCCACGGTCGGAAGTCGCCCGGCGCCAGGTCCGGGAAGGTGAGCAACAGGTTCGTCAGGTCGCCCTTGGGGTCGATGAGCAGGCACGGGACGCCCGAGCGCAGCACCTCCTCCACCAGCACGACGCCCAAGCCGGTCTTGCCCGAGCCGGTCATGCCCACGATGACGCCGTGGGTCGTGAAGTCAGCCGTGGGGAGCGAGACCTTCGTGCCGTTGCGCTTGTGGGCAGCCGCGTCGATGTCTTCGCCGATGAAGAGGTCAGCCATGACCCCACACTACGGCGGCCGTCAGGGCGCGACGGGGCGCAGCGCGTTGGTGATGGCGGCACGGTGCGTGCCACCCGCCGCGCCGCGTATCGTGCCGGCCATGACGTTCCGTGGCTTCCCGGTCGAGGCGTTCCGCTTCTACGAAGGTCTCGAGGCCGACAACTCGCGCGACTACTGGCAGGCCAACAAGGCCGTCTACGAGGCGGCGGTCAAGGCACCGATGGCGGCGCTGCTCGACGAGGTGCCCGAGAAGTACCGGCCGTTCCACGTGTTTCGTCCCAACCGCGACGTGCGCTTCGCGTCCGACAAGAGCCCGTACAAGACCGCCATGGGCGCCGTGTCCGAGGCCCAGGGCGGCACGGTCTACTACGTGCAGTTCTCGGCCAGCGGCATCCTGGCCGGCGCCGGCTACTACCAGATGGCCGCCGATCAGCTCGAGCGCTTCCGCGCCGCCGTCGACCTGGCCGCAACGGGCGCCAAGGTGGTCGGCATCGTCGCCGCCCTCACGAAGAAGGGCTACACGGCCGGTGCCATCTCCGAGGTGAAGACGGCGCCGCGGGGCTGGCCCAAGGACCACCCCCGCATCGAGCTGCTGCGCCGCAAGGGACTGATCGTGACGCGGTCGTTCACGCCGGCGGCATGGATGCACACCGCCGCGTGTCGCAGGAAGGTCGAGGAGGCGTGGTCGGGTGCCGCGCCGCTGTGCGCGTGGCTCGACGCCCACGTCGGCCCGAGCGAGCTGCCGCCCGAGGACGAACGGTGGGTGCGATGACCGACGAAGCCACGCGGCGCGAAGCCCTGGTCGACGTGATGCGACGGGCCGTGGCCGACGGCCTGTCGAACGGCACGTCGGGCAACGCCAGCTGCCACCTCGACGACGACCACATCTTGATCACGCCGAGCGGCATCGCGCCCGAGGACCTCACCGCCGGCAGCATGGTGGTGGTCGACCGCAACGGCTCGGTCGTGCAGGGCAACGGCTACACGCCGTCCACCGAGGTGGCCATGCACCTGGCCACCTACTCGGCCGCGCCGAAGGCGCGCGCGGTCATGCACACCCACTCGCCGTTCGCCACCGCCGTGGGCGCGGTGTTCGACGTGCTGCCCGCCGTGCACTACGACATCGTGGCCCTCGGGGGTCCGGTGCGGGTGGCGCCCTACGTGGTGTTCGGCTCGCCCCAGCTGGCCGCCGCATGCCGCGCCGCGCTCGACGGCCGCACGGCCGCACTGCTCGGCAACCACGGCGCCCTCGCCTACGGGCGCCACTCCCGCGAGGCCTACGACCGCGCCGCCAAGCTCGAGTGGTTGAGCCAGCTGTACTGGAACGCCCGCCAGCTGGGCGAGCCTCGGGTGCTGAGCGACGCCCAGCTCGACGAGGTCCGCGACCAGATGAACCGCTACCGCTACGGCGGCGTCACGCCGACGTAGCGCCGCCGCGCGCCGCGGTGATGCGGTAGGCGCAGCGGGCGTCACCGTTCAACAGGTGCTGAGTGCGCTCGACGCGCGCGTCGCGACCCAGCACGGTGCGGAACGTGTCGAGCTCGCTGGCGCACAGGTTGCCGCAGCTGCGGGCGGCGCCGGCGATGGGGCAGTGGTGCTCCACGAGCACCAGGGCGTCGCCGTCTGGCCGCACGTCGGCCAGGTACCCCTCGGCCGTGCGCTGGTCGGCCAGCCGGCGCACCCGCACCGGTAGGCCCTCGCTGGCCGGGCCGACGAGCGCCTTGTAGGTGGCCACCTGATGGGCGCCGCGGGTGGCCAGCACGGCGTCGAGGGCGTCGTCGCCCAGGCGTTGGCGCACCGCGTTCAAGACCTCGACGGTGAGGTCCGCGTGGCGGTCGGGGAACAGCTCGCCGGCCAGCGCGGTGAGCCGCCACGTGACCGGCGGTCGGCCCCGGCCGGCGGGCGCGGTGGCGATCCGATCGACGAGACCGGCCAGCTCGAGCGCCTCGAGGTGCTGGCGCACCGCGGTGTCGGTGAGCCCGAAGTGTTCGGCCAGCGCGGGCGCGGTGGCGCCATCGACGCGCTTGAGCTGTTCGATGATGCGTCGCTTGCCGTCGCTCAGCTCCCGCCGGGCGTCGCTGACATCCGTCATCCCGATCAGGGTAGCTGAATATCCGAACGATCCTCTTGACGAAATGCCGCTCGGTCGGCCGGTCGCGGACCGCGCACGGTCCCGACGAGCGTCGGGGTGCTTGACTGGCACGGTGACCGAGCACGAACGGCGCCTGGCCCGGCGCACCTTCCTGGGCATCGCCGCGGCGGGCGCCCTGGCCGCCTGCAGCCCCAACCCGAACACCGGCGACGCCGCGTCGACCGACGCCACCCCCGCGACCGCGGGGTCCGAACCGGCGACGACCGGCGTGCCGGGGGCCGCCGCACCGGGAGCCGCCACGGGGACCGCCGCTGCGGGGACCACCACGTCAACCACATCGGCCACGTTGCCGCCGACCGAGGTGGCCACCACGGCGACCACGGCCGCCGCCGGCGGTCCGGCGGCGTTCGTGCCCAACGGCCCGCGCTCGGTGCCGAAGGTGGCGCTCACCTATCACGCCAACGGCGACGTCGGTCTGGCCACCCGCATGCTCGACGCCATGAAGCAGCGGGGTGTGCACGCCACGGTGTTCGGCGTCGGCAGCTGGATGGAGCAGAACCCGCGCCTCGTGGCCCGCATGCTCGACGAGGGCCACGAGGTGGCCAACCACACCTGGTCGCACCCGACGATGGGTCCGTTGGGGCGGGCCACCATCACCAGCGAGATCACCCGCTGCGCCGAGGTGCTCAGCTCCCTCACCGGGTCGATCAGCCCGTGGTTCCGGCCGTCGGGCATCCAGGTGCCCACGAAGCTGATCTTGGAGGAGGCGGGCAAGGCGGGCTACCGCACCAGCGTCGGCTACGACGTCGACTCGCTCGACTTCCAGGATCCGGGGGCCGCCGCGGTCGTGGCCAACGTGAAGGCCACGGTGCAGCCGGGCTCCATCATCAGCGTGCACTTCGGCCACACCGACACCCTCGCCGCCCTGCCGGGCCTGCTCGACATGCTGGCGGCCAAGGGTCTCGCACCGGTCACGGTCGGCCAGCTCCTTGCCTGACGCCGCGCTTCGCGCTTCGCCGGAGCGGTCGCCTCTCGCCGTCCATGCGCTGGTGATCGGCTCGTACCTGGCGACCGCGATCTACGTGCTGCACAACCTGCTGCAGGACATGCAGCACCGTCGGGTGTCGGGTGGTGAGAAGGACCAGGCGGTGTTCGAGTGGATGTACGCCCACACCGCCCACGCCATCGTGCACGGGTCGAACCCGTTCGTCACCCATGCCATGAACGTGCCCGGTGGCGTGAACCTGCTGGCCAACACCTCGATGCTGGCGTGGGGCGCGATCTTCTCGCCGGTCACGCTGGCCTTCGGCGCACCCGTCACCTTCGCCGGGGTCGAGGTGCTGTGCCTGGCCGCCACCGCCGCGGCCTGGTACTGGCTGTGGCGCAAGGTCGTGGCCTCGCCGTTCGCCGCCTGGATCGGTGGGCTCTTCTGTGGCTTCGCGCCGGGTCTGGTGTCGCAGGCCACCGGCCACACCAACATGATCTCCCAGCCGTTGGTGCCGGTCATCGTGTGGCGGTCGCTGCGCTTGGCCCACAGCGCCCGGCGGGGTCGCGACGGTGCCGTGCTCGGCCTGCTCATCGTGGGCCAGTACTTCATCGCGCCCGAGGTGCTGTTCCACACCGCCATCGGCATGGGCGTGGTCGTCGGTCTGTACGCCTGGTTCGAGCCTTCGGTGCGGGCCCGCTGGCGCGTGCTGGCCGAGGGGCTCACCGTGGCCGCCGCGGTGGCGCTCGCGTTGCTGGTGTACCCCATGGCCGTCCAGTTCGGCGGGCCCTACAGCTACCGGGCCATCTCGATCGCGTCGTGGGCGGGCAACGACCTCACCAAGATCGTCACACCGTCGGCCGACACGTTGGCCGGCGACCGCACCAAGGCGCTGCGCTACGCGTGGAACATCGCCGAGCAGAACGTCAACTACGGCTGGCTCGTGGTGCTCGCCGTCGCGGTCGTCGTGGCCGTGCAGTGGCGCGACCGCATGGTGCGTGCCGTGGGGCTGGCCGCGGCCTTCATCGTGTGGTGCTCCATGGGCGAGGTCATCACCGTGCACCGCCACGAGACGGGCATCCCCACGCCGTGGCGCGTGCTGCAGCACCTGCCGCTGTTCGACAGCCTGCTGGCCAGCCGCCTCGGTCTCGTCGCCGTGCCGATGATCGGTTTCGTGCTCGCGGTCGGCATCGACCGCGCTCTGCGCCTGCGCCGTGCGGTGCCCCGCGCCGACGCGCTCTGGCCGGTGTCCATGGTGGTCGGGTTGGTGGTGGCGCTCGTGCCCATCGTGCCCACACCGATCCCCGTGCTCAGCCGCACGCCGGTGCCCACCTTCGTCAGCGGGGGCACGTGGAAGCGCTACGTGGGCTCGGGGCGCAGCCTCGTGTTCGCCCCGCTGGCCGAGCCCGAGCACATCGACCCGATGGCGTGGCAGAGCGACGCCCTCATGGCCTACCGCATGCCGGGTGGCTACTTCCTGGGCCCCGAGGGGCCCGACCGCATCGGCAAGTGGCCGGTGAGCGACCGGCCGTTCGCGCAGATGCTGGCCAAGGTCGGCTACCGCAACGAGGTGGTCAGCGTCACCGACGTCGACCGGGCCGCCGCGCTGGACGACCTGCGCGTGTGGCACGCGGACGCGGTCGTGCTCTACGACCGCCAGGCCCACCACGACGACCTGCTGAACCTGATCATCTCGCTGCTCGGCCCGGGCCAGCGCGTCGAGGACGTGTGGCTGTGGGACGTCCGTCCGCCTCCCACCGGCCCGTAGGCGAGGTGCACCGCAGCACGTTGAGCCGTCCGATCACCAGGTTGTGGCGGCACGAGTTCGCCGAGCGAGCCGACGGCAGGACGAAGTCCGATCGGTTGCGTCGATCATGGTCGGCGGGTACCGTTCCCATCGGGGAATAGGTCGGTTTCGACTGCTGGCGCCCGTTGCGCAGGCCGCACGGTCGGGGTCGCATCAGATACGTGTGTGCACGCCCGCGATGGGTGGCACCAAGTCAGGGGGACAACGTGAGACCACATCGAGCGTTCGCGCGAGTGAGCGTGCTTGCCGCGCTCGTCCTATCGGCGAGCGCGTGCGGGAGCAGCAAGAGCGACGGCAGCACGACCGCGACCACGGCGGGTGCCGGAGCGGTGACCACGACGGGGTCCGCGGCCACGACCGCCCCACCCGCAGCCGCGGCGACGACGGCTGCCGGGGCGGGAGCCACGACGGCTGCGGCGCCCACGTCTCGGACCGGTGAGACGATCAAGATCGGCTACGCCAACAACGAGGGTGGCGTGTTCTCCCTGCCCGAGTTCCGCATCGGCGGCGAGGTCGCCGTCGACTACATCAACAAGAACGGTGGTGTGAACGGCGCCAAGATCGATCTGGTGGGGTGTCTCGCCGACGCGTCGCCCGAGGGCTCGATCAACTGCGCCAACAGGTTCGTCGAGCAGAAGGTCACCATCGCCTACACGGGCATCGATGTCGCATCCGACGCGCAGCTGCCGATCTTGACGAAGGCGGGCATCCCGTTCGTCTCGTCGAACTCGTGGGGAACGGCACAACGCAACGATCCCAACTCCTTCATCCTCCATGCTGCGGGCTCGGCATTCACCCTCGCTCCGCTGAAGACCTTCCAGGATCTGAAGTTGAACAAGATCGCCGTTCTGCTCGAGGACACGCCGTCGGGCCAGGACTTCATCAAGACGGTCATCAAGCCGATCGGTGAGGGCAAGCTCGGCATGAAGATCACGGCCATCACGGTGGACCCGGCCAACCCCGACTGGAACGCAGCCGTGACCACCGCCATCGCCTCCGCCCCCGATGCCATCTGGGGCCAGCTCACCGAGCCCGGCTGCATCGGCCTCGTCACGGCGACGAGCGCTCTGGGCTACAAGGGTCCCGTGTTCGCCGGCTCGTGCTCGGTCTACATGCAGGTGCTGGGGGATAAGTCCGTCGGTACGTACACGTCCGGCGACGTCTACTTGCCTGAGGCGAAAGCCACTGCGCCGCCCAAGATCCAGAAGAACCTCGACCTGTACGTCGCCAACATGAAGGCAGCCGGACAGGAGAAGTACACGACCGGCTTCGCGCTGGCGCCGTACTCGGCGTTCTTCGAGCTCAAGAGCATCCTTGAGACGATCAAGGGGCCGATCACCCCGGAGTCGGTCAAAGCCGCGTTCGCCGCGGCCAAGGACATCCCCGGTCATCTCGGGCCCAACCTCCACTGCGCCGACCACCCGTGGACATCCGAGAAGTCGCACTGCCGGGCCGACATCCTCGTGTGGAAGGTGGTTGCCGGTCCGAGCGGGCCAGTGCGCGAGCCGGCCTACAAGGATCCGCAGAACTACCTCAGCCTCGTGAGCTGAGCACTCGGTGCGAGGGACGCTGCACGGACTGAGCACGAGTCGATGAGCCAGTACGTCCTGTTCGCGCTCATCGGTCTCGGCGCCGGCGCGATCTACGCCGCACTCGGGACCGGTCTCGTCGTCACCTACAAGGGCACCGGCATCATCAACTTCGCCGCCGGTGCCATGGGCATGTGGAGCGCGTACGTCTACGACGAGCTCCGCCGCGCCGGCGATCTGACGTTCCCCGTGTTCGCCATCCCGCACAAGGTGCACCTCGGCAAGACGGTCGGGTTCGTGCCGGCGCTGCTGCTTGCGCTGGCGTCAGCGGCGCTCATCGGCCTGATCGCCCACCTGTTGGTGTTCCGCCCACTGAGGCGGGCACCCGCTCTGGCCAAGGTGGTTGCTTCCGTCGGACTGATGATCACGCTGCAGGCACTGGTCGTGATGCACTTCAAGACGACGGCGCGCCGCGTCGAGCCGATCCTGCCCAACCGGACCTTCCGGGTGGGCACGGTGGAGGTGCCTCAGGACCGTATCTGGCTCGCGGTTGTCACGGCGGTCGTCGGCCTCGCACTCTGGGCCTACTTCCGATACACCCGCTCGGGTCTCGCGACGCGCGCCGCGGCCGAGAACGAGCGGGCCGCGTCGCTCGCCCGGTTCTCACCGCAGTTCCTCGCGGGCACGACGTGGGTGATCTCCTCGATGGTCGTCGCGCTCGTCTTCATCCTGGCGTCGCCCGCCAACGGGCTCAACCCGATCGGGTTCACGTTGGTGGTCGTTCCCGCGCTGGCCTGCGCGCTCGTCGGTCGCCTCACCTACATCGGTGTGGTCATCGCTGCGGGACTGGTGCTCGGCGCGATCCAGTCCGAGGTCACGTTCCTCGGTACACGCAGCTGGTGGCCGGCCTGGGCCAAGACCGGCTTCGGTGACGCCGTGCCGTTCCTGGTCGTGGTCGCCGCGCTGTTCATTGCCGGGCGCTCGCTCCCGAGTCGCGGCGCGGTCGAGTCCGACCCGCTGCCCGAGGTGGTGATCCCTCGGAATCGGCCCGGCGCGGTCGCGGTCGCGGCGATGGCGGGGTTCGTCCTCCTCGTGGTCACGAAAGGCAGCTTTCGGTTCGGGATCATCACGAGCATGATCGTGGCGATCATCGCGCTCTCGCTCGTGGTGCTGACGGGGCTGATCGGCCAGATCTCGCTCGCTCAGGCCGCCTTTGCCGGATCAGCGGGTTTCGCGGTGTCGAAGCTGGCCACCGATGCCCACATCGCATTTCCCTTCTCGCTCGTGATCGCCGTCGTGCTGGCCACCCTGCTCGGGATCGTCGCCGGACTGCCGGCGCTCCGCATCCGCGGTGCGCAGCTCGCCGTCGTCACCATGGCGCTGGCGGTGGCACTCGAGCGCTTCGTCTTCCGCAACCCGAACGTGACCAAGCTGGCCGGCAACCTCATCCCGGACCCCAAGGTGTTCGGCATCGACCTCGGGGTGCGCAGCGGAAGCAACATCGCCCGCCTTCCCTTCGGGGTCATGGTGCTCGTGTTGCTGACCTCGGTCGCGGTGGCCGTGGGCAACCTGGCCCGCGGTGCGACGGGTCGTCGCTTCCTGGCAGTTCGCTCGAACGAGCGGGCGGCGGCCTCGCTCGGCATCGACGTGCAAGCGGCCAAGCTCTCCGGCTTCGCGATCGCATCAGCGCTGGCCGGACTGGGTGGCACGCTCATCGGTTACAGTCGGGGCCAGCTGTCGGCCGATTCCTTCACGGTGCTCGTGGGGGTCAGCTTCCTCGCGTTTGCCTATCTCGGGGGGATCACGAGCATCCCGGGCGCGCTCGTAGCTGGGACCTTCGCGCCCCTTGGCATCAGCTACGTCATCTTCAATCGACTGTTCTCGAACATCGGCAATGCTTACCTGCTGCTCAGCGGCATCAGCCTGATCCTCACGGCGATCTTCAACCCTGTCGGCATCGCGGGGGCAGTACGCCAGAGCATGACGACCATGCGCGCCCGTCGTAGAGGGTCTACTCCATCGGCTGCGGGTGAGTCGGCACCGGCGCCGGCCGCTCGTGCCGGGCGCGTACCGGCTCCCGCGGCTCGTCTCGCCGCTTCGGCGGGGGTCCTGGTGACTCGTGACCTGTCTGTCTCCTATGGCGGGCTCGTCGCCCTCGATCGCGTGTCGTTGGACGTGCCCCCGGGACAGATCGTCGGTCTCATCGGGCCGAACGGCGCGGGCAAGACGACCTGCATCGATGCCCTGACGGGATTCGCGACCCATGGGGGCACCATCAGCATCGGAGATCAGCGACTGGAGCAGCTCGCGCCCCACCGCCGCGCCCGGCTCGGCCTAGCCCGTACCTGGCAGGCCGTCGAGCTGTTCAACGACCTGACCGTCAGGGACAACCTGCGTGTCGGGGCCGACCGCGCCGGCCTGCGCATGCTCGGGCGCGACGTCTTTCGACCCGGGCGGGACGTCGACTCGGATGACGTCGATTGGGCGCTGGACCTCGTCGGCCTGCGGGCCCACGCCGATGAGAAGCCCACGGCTCTTCCGCTCGGTCAGCAGAAGCTGCTCGGCGTGGCGAGAGCCCTTGCGACGCGGCCGTCCGTCGTGCTGCTCGACGAGCCCGCAGCCGGCCTAGACACAGGCGAGAGTCGGGCGCTGGGCGAACGGCTGAAGGACATCGTCGACCAGGGCATCTCGGTGCTCCTGGTCGATCACGACATGGGTCTCGTACTCGACGTCTGCGACCATCTCTACGTGCTCGAGTTCGGGCAGCTCATCGCCCAGGGTGCCCCCGAAGACGTGCGGGGCGACTCGCGGGTGATCGAGGCGTACCTCGGCCAGTCGGCTGGTCCCCTCACCCTCACCATCGCCGGCGATGCGGAAGCACCGGGGCTGCCAGCATGACCGCGATCGCCCTCGAGGGCCTGGTCGCCGGCTACAACGGCGTACCCGCCGTTCGCGGCCTCGACATGCACGTCGATGAAGGCGAGGTCGTCGCCCTGCTCGGGCCGAACGGAGCTGGCAAGAGCACCACGCTGTGGACCATTGCTGCCGTCCTGCCCATCATCGCGGGCGACGTTCGCATCTTCGGTACGTCGGTCCGTGGGCGGAGCCCGCACGTCGTCGCCCGATCCGGGGTCGCACTCGTGCCCGAGGACCGGGGTCTCTTCTTCCAGTTGACGGTAGCGGAGAACCTGCGCTTGCATCGTCACAAGGCGAGCACGGTAACGGTCGAACAGGTCATGGAGTACTTCCCGGCGCTGGACCCCTTGCGGGGCCGCAAGGCCGGACTCCTGTCCGGTGGGGAGCAGCAGATGCTTGCACTCGGGTGCTCGCTGCTGGCCGAGCCGCGGGCGTTGATGATCGACGAGATGAGTCTGGGACTGGCACCGATCATCGTCGAGCGCCTCCTGCCGGTCGTGCGTCGCATCGCCAATGACACGGGTATGGCCGTGCTCCTCGTCGAGCAACATGTGCACGCTGCCCTCGGCGTGGCCGATCGCTGCTACGTCCTCAACCACGGCCAGCTCGTGATGGAACGCACCCCGGCCGAGCTCGCTGATGGATCACTGCTCGAAGCCAGCTACCTCGGGCTGCGAACCGAGCCGACGGAGCACCCGACCTGAAGTTAGAGGAGCCTGCAGATGACCGTTGTCGTGAAAACAGCCCAGGGAGACGTCCGTGGCATCCAGCAGCGAGATGTCCACGCGTTCCTCGGCGTCCCGTATGCCGCGCCCCCGGTCGGCAGGCTTCGTTACCACCCGCCGGTGCCGCCGGCGGCCTGGAGCGGTGTGCGGGACGCGTCGGCGTACGGCCCGGTCTGCCTGCAGCAGGCCATGCCCGGCCTGTTCGGTCAGATCGGCACCCCGGTCAGCGCCCCCGGTGACGACTGCCTCAACCTCAACGTCTGGACTCCCGACCCCGGCGCCGCCGCGCTGCCCGTCCTGTTCTGGATCCACGGCGGTGCGTTCTACGGGGGAAGCGGTGTCGACGCCGTGTACAACGGGTCGGCGTTCGCTCGCGACGGCGTCGTCTGCGTCACGATCAACTACCGCCTCGGCGTGCAGGGCTTCTGCAACTTCGCCGGCCACTTCCCTGGCTTGGCCGAATCCGGCAACGTCGGCATCCTCGATCAGATCGCCGCGCTCGAATGGGTACGCGACAACATCGCAGCGTTCGGCGGTGACCCGTCGAACGTGACGATCGCAGGCGAGAGCGCCGGCGGCATGAGCGTCGGCACCCTGCTTGCCACCCCGCAGGCCCGGGCGCTGTTCCGTCGCGCCGTTCCCCAGAGCGGAGCTGGACACAACGGCATCAGTGCCCCGACTGCGTCGATGATCGCGGGCCACCTGCTGGACCAGCTGGCCGTGAGGCCGGGTGACCTCGACGATCTCCTCTCGCGGAGCGCGCAGCAGGTGCTCGACGCCCAGGTGAAGCTGAGCGACGAGCTCGCCGCCACGCGCGACCCTGAGCGCTTCGGCGAGGCCGCGGCGTCGGCCATGGCGTTCCAACCGACCTTCGGCACCGAGATCGTGCCGATGCGTCCGATCGACGCGATCGCGGCCGGCGCCGCCGCCGATGTCGACGTGCTCGTCGGGACGACGAGCGAGGAGGCGCTTGTGTTCATCGTCGACCTTCGCGACATCTTCAACGAGCCGCTGGTCGAGGCCACCCTCGACGCCGTCATGGCCTCGTCGGGTCGGCGGGGCAGAGACGTGCTCGACGTCTACCGGAAGAACCGCTCGGGCTGCCAACCTCACGAGCTCGCTGCTGCGGTGGAGACCGACCGCATGTTCCGCCTGCCGGCGATTCGCCTTGCTGACGCACAGTGCGTGCACAACCCGAACACGAGGATGTACCAGTTCACCTGGCGTTCGACCGTGATGGACGGCGCCCTCGGCGCCTGTCACTTCCTCGAGGTGCCGTTCGTGTTCGACCAGCTCGACAACGACCAAGCCCGTGGGATCGCCGGCGACCCGCCCCAGGCGCTGGCCGACAAGGTCCACGCCGCGTGGGTGGCCTTCGCGAAGACCGGCGACCCCCAGCACGCGGGGCTGCCAGCGTGGCCCTGTTGGAACGCCTCCGATCGCCCGACGATGCTCCTCGACTTGACGGCCACGGTCGTCGACGACCCCGGCGCCGACGAGCGCGCGCTGTGGGACGGCGTGGTTTGACCCCGCCCACCACCCCGAATCACGAGACAGGAGCCCGACGTGGCCGAGATCCATGGTTTCAGCAACGACCCGTTCGAGAAGATGGTCGATGTGCTCTCGGGCACGCTCGACGGCGGGGATGATCTCGGGGCATCCGTCGCGATCACCGTCGACGGCGAGCTCGTCGCCGACTTCTGGGGAGGTTGGGCCGATGTCGAGCGGACCAAGCCCTGGGAGCGCGACACGCTCGTCAACGTCTGGTCGACGACCAAGACGATGACCTCGCTCTCTGCGCTCGTGCTCGTCGACCGCGGCGACCTCGACCTCGACGCTCCCGTGAGCAGGTACTGGCCCGAGTTCGCCCAGAACGGCAAGGAGGGCGTGCTCGTCCGCCACCTGATGTCGCACACCTCGGGGGTGAGCGGCTGGGAGCAGCCGGTCGTGCTGGAGGACATCTACGACTGGGACAAGAGCACCTCGATGCTCGCGGCCCAGGCGCCTTGGTGGGCGCCGGGTGCCGCGTCGGGCTACCACGCGCTCAATCAGGGTCACCTCGTGGGTGAGCTCGTGCGTCGGATCACCGGGCGCTCGCTGGCCCGGTTCTTCGCCGAGGAGATCGCGGGTCCGCTCGACGCCGACTTCCACATCGGGCTTTCTGAAGCCCACGAGTCGCGGGTCTCGCCGGTGATCGCACCACCACCGCTGCCGATCGACATGAGCACGATGGACGTCACGTCGCCGGCGTACAAGACCTTCACAGGGCCTGCGGTCGACGCGAACTACGCGAACACCCGGGCGTGGCGACGCGCCGACATCGGTGCAGCCAACGGCCACGGCAACGCGAGATCGGTCGCCCGCATCCAGGCTGTGGTCGCCAACGGGGGCTCGGTCGGCGGTGTGCAGCTGCTGTCACCGGCCACCATCGGCCGCATCTTCGAGGTGCAGGCCGACGGGACCGACCTGGTGCTCGGCGTCCCGCTCAGGTTCGGGATCGGCTACGGCCTCGCGCAACGGGAGTCGATTCCCTACATCCCCCAGGACGGACGCGTGTGCTTCTGGGGTGGATGGGGAGGCTCGATGATCATCATCGACATCGACCGGCGCATGACGATCTCCTACATGATGAACCAGATGGCGCCGGGCATCGTCGGGGGGCCCAGCGCGGAGGCGCTGATCACCACGGCATACGCGGCGCGGTAGCCCGCGATCAGAGGACCGGGCCATTCACGAGAGCTCGAGTCCGGCCAGATCGCCGGCGTCACGCCAGGCACGGATGATCGCGAAGAACGCCTCTGATCCACCGCCGTAGGCAGACGCGATCAGTCCGGTGTTCCCGCCGACCTGCCCCTCGTTGTTGTAGTACCCGGGCGTGCAGGCCTCGAAGAAGTCCTGGGTGAACATCGCCATTCGATCCATCTCGGACTGCCAGTCGTTCTGCGCCAGTTGGGATGTCTCCACCACAGTGCACCCACGGCGGTTGGTCTGGTCGATGAGGTAGGCGATGTGCTTGGCCTGCTCGTGGAGCATGAGGGTGAAGTTGGGCGTGAGCCCGGTCTGGGTCAGTCCCATCAAGAAGCAGTTCGGGAAGTCACGGGTCAAGAACCCGTGGTACGTGCGGGGGCCGTCCGCCCACCGTTCGGTGAGGGTCACCCCGTGGCGTCCGATCGTCTCAAACCCGCTACGTCGGGCCCAACTGGTGCCGACCTCGAAGCCCGATGCGAAGATCAGGCAGTCGACGTCGTAGGTGTCGTCACCGACGACCACCCCGGTCTCGACGATCCGGGTGACGCCCCTGCCGTCGGTGTCGACGAGCGTCACGTTGGGCAAGTTGTACGTCGGGAGGTACTCGTCGTGGAAGCAGGGCCGCTTGCAGAACTGGCGGTAGTACGGCTTGAGCGCCTCTGCCGTCTGCTTGCTGTCGACGACGCTGTCGACGCGAGCCCGGATGCTCTCCATCTTCTCGAAGTCTGCCAGCTCCGTGGCCAACGCGGCCTGCTCCGGGGAGACCTCGGCCCCACCCTGCTTCGGCATGAAGGTGGCGAGCCGGGTGATGATGTCGGTCCACCCGTCATTGACCAGGTCGACCTCCTGGTAGCCGCCGCCGACGAGCACGTTGAAGTTGGTGATCCGCTCGTCCTGCCATCCGGGCTCGAGCGACGCCACCCACGCGGGATCGGTCGGTCGGTTGCCTCGCTCGTCGACCGAAGATGGCGTGCGTTGGAACACGTAGAGGTGCTCCGCGCACGCTCCGAGGTGCGGCACGCTCTGGATCGCAGAGGCCCCGGTTCCGATGATGCCAACGCGCTTGTCGCGGAGCCCGGTGAGATCACCGTTCGGTCCGCCGCCGGTGTAGGCGTAGTCCCAGCGGCTCGTGTGGAAGCTGTGACCTCTGAAGTCGTCGATGCCCTCGAGCGCAGGTAACTTCGGTCGGTTGAGCACCCCTGTCGACAGAACGACGAAGCGGGCGCGCATCTCGTCACCGCGGTCCGTCGTGATCACCCAGCGCTGCGCGTCGTCGTCCCAGCGGTTGCCGACCACACCGGTCTGGAAACAGACGTCGCGATAGAGATCGAAGGTCTTGGCGAGTCGCTGCGTGTACTCGAGGATCTCATCGCCGAACGAGTACTTCTCCTTGGGTATGTAGTCGATCTCCTCCAGCAGCGGCAAGTAGATGTACGACTCGATGTCGCACTGCGCACCGGGATATCGGTTCCAGTACCAGGTGCCCCCGAAGTCGGCCCCCTTCTCGATGATCCGTATCCCCTCGACCCCTGCTCTGCGGAGATGGGCACCAGTCAGCAGACCACCGAAGCCGCCCCCCACGATCACAACGTCGACCTCGTCGCGCCGCGGCGCGCGCTCGATCTCGGCGGTGACGAACGGGTCCTTCACGAACCGCTCGTAGCCGTCGACGACGTTGATGTACTGCTCGTTGCCGTCAGCCCGAAGGCGCTTGTCGCGCTCGGTGCGGTACTTCTCCCGAAGGGCATCGGGATCAAAGGTCCGTGGGTGTGCCCGATCGTCACGTGCCATCACGTACTCCCTTCGCCGTCCAGGCCCCCCAGCCGACGACTGCACACGACCCTAGTCCGCACCACGGACTGTCGTGTCCAGGACGGAGGACGGCGCCGATCCGCTCGGTGCCAGGAGCCAGGGCGCGGCCTGTCCGGCGTGCGTCGGCCCGCTAGGCGCCGGGGGCGAAGCTGAACGCCCGCGTCAGGGTGAGGACCACCGGCTTGCCGGCGTCGCTGAACTTCACGACGACGTCGGTGACCTGAGCCTCGGCCACCACCGGTGAGAGCAGCGTCAACTGGGTGCCGCTGGCCACCACCTGGGCGGGCACGATGGGCCCGGCGGTGCCGAACCACACGAACACCGTGGCGTTGGTGGGGAACCTGCCCGTGATCGTCAGCGGCCGGCCGCCGGTGAGGGGCGCGGCCCGCACCGTCATGGACTGCACCGACCAGCTGCCCACGGTCTGCGGGGCCGGCCGCGGGGTGGTGGTCGCCGTGGTCGGGGCCTTCGTGGTGGTCGGGGTCGTCGGCGCCTTGGTGGTCGTGGTGATGGCCGGCGCTCTGGTCGTGGTCGTGGTCGCCTTGGCCGTGGTGGTCGTGGGCTTCACCGTCGTGGTGGTGGCCGGCCTCCGGGTGGTGGTGGTCGTCGTGGCCTTGAGCGTGGTGGCGGTGGTGGTGGTCGGCCCGCTCGGCCCGCTCGGCCCGCTCGGCCCGCTCGGCCCGCTCGGCACGACGGGCACGCCGAGCGCGGTCGAGTCGTTGAGGCGTGCGCCGTAGCCCACGTTGTCGGCCGTGCGCACCATGAGGGCCCGCACGTCGGCCGGTGCCGAGGCCTTGCCGGCGCCGATCACCAGCGCGGCCGAACCGGCGGCCAGTGGCGACGCCATCGAGGTGCCCGACATCGGGCCCCACTTGCTGCCCGGCAACGTCGACGGCACCGCCACACCCGGGGCGTACACCATGGTGCCGGCGGGCAGGCCGAAGTTCGAGAACGAGGCACGAGTGTCGTCGTTCCACGTGGCGCCCACCGCGACGGTGTTGTCGTAGTAGCGGGCGTACGAGGCGGGCCAGCTGTCGGCCGCCGTCATGTCGCGGCCGTCGTTGCCGGCGGCGGCCACGATCAGCACGCCCTTGCTGCGGGCGTAGGCGATGCTCGACTCGAGCGGCGTCAGCTGCGCCCGGGTCGGACCGAAGCCGGTACCCATCGAGATGTTGATGATCTTGGCACCCATGTCGGCGGCGTAGCGGATGCCCGCCGCCATCTGGCCGGTACCGGAACTGCCGCGGCTATCGGTGACCTTGATGGGCAGGATCGTCGCCTCAGGGGCGGCGCCCACCACGCCGACGTCGTTGCGGCTGGCGGCGATCAGGCCGGCCACGTGGGTGCCGTGGTCGTTGCTCGGCGCGCTGGCGTCGGGCGAAGGCGTGTTGTCGTTCGAGCCGAAGTCCCAGCCGTTGCAGTCGTTCACGAGGCCGTTGCCGTCGTCGTCGATGCTGTTGGTGCAGTTCTCCTTCGGGTTCGTCCACATGCGCGCCGCCAGGTCGGGGTGGGCGCCGTCGACACCGGTGTCGATGACGGCCACGAGCACGCCGGCGCCGCGGGTCACCTTCCACGCGGCGGTGACGGCGAGGTCGGCACCGGCCCTGGCGCCATGGCCCGGGTAGGTGGCGATCGGTGCGCCCGTGTTGACGAGCTGCCACTGGGTGCTCTCGAGGGCATCGCCCTGGACACCGAACGGCAGGTCCGCGACCGTGCCGGTGAGCCCGGGCACTGCGGCGAAGTCGGCGGCGGTGCCAGAGGTGGCCACCGTCAGGGTGCCGGGCGCGACGACTCTCACGTCGGCCACGCCGGCCACGGCGCGCACCTGGGCGAGCAGCGCGTCGGTGTCGGCAGGTGAGCTGCCCTCGGGCCGCTCCACGGTGGGGCTGCCCGCCGACGACAGCAGCAGGTGGGTCAGGTCGTCGTGCCACACGGGCGGGGCGTTGGGCACCACTGGTTCGTCGGACGACTGGCGCGACGGGTCGGCGGTGAGCACGTGGGCGCCTTCGTCGCGGACGCCCAGGGGGACCGAGGTCCCTGGGCGCGCGGCCGAGCCGGGCGAGCGCAGGGTCAGCACGACGCCGAGGATCCCCGCGGTCAGGGCGGCGACCGAGGAGGCCGCGATGATCGTCCGTGCTCTGCTGCCCATGGCTGCACCTCTCGCCGCTTCGTGTCCTCCCGCTCAGTCGGACGGCGCGCACGAGGTTCGCCACAACCGGGCGCGAAGCAGACGAACTCCTGACCGATCGGGTCAGGCCGGTTGGTCGCAGCGGGCGCGCGGACCGCTCAGCGTGGGCCGCAGCAGCAGCCGCCCGGGGGCCTCCACGGTGATGTGGACCCAGTCGTCGAGGTGGCTCGGTTGCACGCACGCGGGCCCGTCGATCGTCCAGTAGTTCGTCCAGTGCTCGCGCACGAGCACCTCGCCCGGGCCGGTGGCGTCGAGCGTGATCGAGTCCACGTTCTGGGCGAACACCGTGGCCGGCCCGGTGACCAGGCCGGTGGAGCCGACCACCTCGAACACCTGCCAGTGCGGGTCGCTCCACACGGGGCGCAGGAACGGCGGCATCGAGCGGACGATCGCCGCCTCCTGCCGTGCGGACGCGTCGAGCTCGACGTCGGGCAGGGCGACGAGCTGCACGCCGGTCTCGTCGAGCCAGCGGTGGTACGTGGCGGCATCGAAGGCGGGCTCGTAGAAGAGCGGGTTCGACTTCATGTCGAGCTGACGTTCCCAGCCCCGGGCCAGCGGCACGACGGGGGCGACGTAGGCCGCCTCGAAGTGCCGGCGGGTGAACGGGATCTCGATGCGCTCCAGCGACGGCGTGCGTTCCTGCAGGAAGCCGACGAGATCGCTGTAGTAGGCCGACGACGTGGACGGGTCGTGGCCCGATCGCACGATGCTGTCGATCGCCGGCGACCACTGCCACCAGACGAGCACCACCACGACCGGTACGAGCCAGCGCCGCGACAGCCGGGCCGAGGCGACGAACAGCGGTGCCGCGCCGTACATGCCGAGGCGGGTGATGTTGGCGCCGAGCGGGTTGGGCACGATGAAGGTGCCGATGCACGCCAGCAGGTACACCGCGACTCCGACCCGCACCACGCTGGCCTCGCTCGGGAGCGCGACCATGGCGAGGACACCCAGGGCGAGGAGCGTCACCAGGGCGAGCCACCGGAACGGGAACGTGCCACCCTCGGGGAACGCCACGGCCACGACGGCGGCCGGTGCCAGCGCGGCGAACGCCCACACCACGGGCCACCACGAGCGCCGCACCGCCCACCACGCCACCCACCCGATGGCCAGGAACACGCCGGCGACCGGGCTGGCCAGGGTGGCCAACGGGCTCAGCACGAGCGCGAGGAGCCGGTGGCCGCGCTGGCCGGCCATGGCAGCGGAGAGGGCCAGCGCCAGCCCGACGGCGAAGGCCAGGCGCCCGACCGCCAGGTTCGTGCACGTACTGGCGGCGAACACCAGCGACGCCACGATCCGGCGACGGTTGGTGGTGCCCGGCAGGGAGCGCAGCACGCGATCGAACGCGGCGGCCGCCAGCACCGACGCGCCGACGCCGACGACGGCCGGACCGCCCAGCGCCATCAGTGGAGGCAACAGCACGCTGTAGCCCGGCGTGTGATGCCCCGCGTACCACGAGACGTTCCAGAGGGTGAACCCGGCCCGCTTGAACAGCTCGAAGCGGAACAGGTAGTTGGGCGCGTCGGCTCCGCGCCAGTGGGCCAGTGCGGCCACGAGGGCCAGGGCGCCGGCCACCACCGGAGCGGTCAGGCCGTCGACCCACGCGGCGCGCCGCGACGGCCGCGCGAGCGGCACGGTCATCGGATCGCTCCGCAGCTCACGCCGTGCACCCTTCGGTGACGCGTACCTCCGGGGCGTGGTGCGGTGGGCTCCACGCCTCCCACGCTACGCCGTGCCGCCGGCGTCGTGACCGCGCGACGGTGGGGTCAGCGCGTGTTGCCGGTGTGGCCCAGCGCATAGCGGCCGGGCTGGGGCCACACGCACAGCCCGTGGGGCGACGACGGCACGGCGATGCGCCGCACGAGCGCGCCCGAGGTGGTGTCGAACACGTAGACCTCGCTGTCGTAGCGCCCCGACAGCCACAGCTTCGTGCCATCGGCCGACACGCCACCCATGTCGGGGGAGCCACCGCCGTCGATCGGCCACGTGGCGCCCACGGTGTTGGTCTTCCAGTCGATCACCGACACCGAGCCATCGCCCGGGCGCGACCGGCGGCCCTCGCCGCCCTTCGTACGGCCACGGTTGGCGACGTAGAGCCGGCGGCCGTCGCGGCTCGGGTAGATGCCGTGGGCGCCCACGCCGGTGGCGATGCGCGTGGTGATCGCCATGGTGTCGCCGTCGATCACCCACACGCCGCCGTTCATCATGTCGGCGACGTAGAACGTGTGGCCGTCGGGCGTGCGCACGTCCTGGGGCATGGCCCTCATCTCTCCGGGCAGCAACAGCTCGGCCACGACCTGCATCGTCGTGGTGTCGATCTTGATCATCTTGCCGGCGAACTCGCACGTGGCCAGGAAGTAGCGGCCGTCGCTCGACCAGTCGGCGTGGTTCACCCCACCGAAGCTGATGTCGCGGAACTGCGACTGGCACGGCACCTTCAGCTGCTTGATCGGCTGCCAGGTCGTGCGGTCGTAGAAGTCGATGCGGTCGAGGCGTTCGGCCATCACGATCGCCCGCGTGCCGTCGGGCGTCCAGTACAGGTTGTACGGCGCGGCCACGGGGATGCGGTCGGCGGTGGGCTCGCCCGTGACCGGATCGATGGGGCGCAGGAAGTTGCTGCCGCTCACGTTGGCGTACAGCGTGGTCATGTCGTAGTCGGGAACCACGTGCTGCACGAGCTTGCCGCCCGTGCCGAAGGTGCGCACGATCTCGTAGGTGTCCTGGTCGATCACGGTGACGCTGCCGGCGGTGTTGGACGGCACGTACACGTAGCGTTTGGCGGTGCCGGTGACCGGGTTCATCTTCCCGGCGCCGGCCTCGGAGTAGATGTTGGACGGGTCGGGCACAGCCGGCATGCCGTCGATGGTCTTGACCGGGCCGAGCGCCGTGGTGGTGCTCGCCGCGTCCACCGTCGTGGTCGTGGCCGCCACGCTGGTGGCGCCGGCGGGCGTGGTCGTGGGGGTCGCGTGGTCGTCGCCGTGGGTCGTGGTCGTGGCGGTGTCGACCGTGCTCGTAGGGCCCGACGTCCCGCCCGTGCTCGAGGGGCCCAGCGACGACACGCTCGACGAGCAGGCGGCCACCAGTGCCAAGGCCACGAGTGCCCGCACCCGGTGCACCGGGCGCCGCCGGGCGCGCGAACTGAACGGAGGCTGACGGGCGGCGGCGGGCACGGGGCGACACCCTAGAGGCCGCGACCGCGCCACTCCGAGCCGCCCCCGTCCAGCTTTGACAGACTGTTCAGGTGACCACGTCCCCCGCCCTCGATCCCTCCCTCGCGTCGACCCAGCTCAGCGATGCGCTCAGCGGCCAACTCGGGCTGGCCGGCGCCGTGGTCGATGGCGACGCCCTGGAACGCTCGGTGGCGCAGTGCCGGGCCGAGGGTGTGCTCCTGCCCACGTTCGGCCAGCTGGCTGATCCGTCCACGATCCCGGCCGCCGTGCGCGAACGCCTCGCCGGCGTCGGGCGCGACGACGCCGATGCCGCCAACCTGTTCCGGGTGCACTGGCACAACCGCCTCGACCGCAACGACGCGGCGTGGACCGACGTGCCCGAGCACGTCGTGCTGCCCTCGTCCCTCACCGGCGTCGAGAGCCCCATCATCGTGGTGTTCGGCGAGTCGTTTCCGATGATCACCGCCCACAAGGTGCTGGCGGCCTACTCCTGCCTGGCGCCGCGCATCATCACCGGCCAGTACGACCCCACCCGTCACAAGGCGATCTGGCCGTCCACCGGCAACTACGCCCGCGGTGGTGTCGCCATCAGCCGCATCATGGGGTGCCGGGGCGTGGCCATCCTGCCGGCGGGCATGTCGCAGGAGCGCTTCGACTGGCTCGACCGCTGGGTCGCCGATCCGGCCGACGTCATCCGCACGCCCGGCTCCGAGAGCAACGTGAAGGAGATCTACGACGCCTGCAACGAGCTCGCCCTCGACCCGGGCAACTTCGTCTTCAACCAGTTCTGCGAGTTCGGCAACCACCTCGGCCACTACGAGGTCACCGGCCGCGCCCTGGGGCGCGTCTTCGACCACGTCGCCGGGTCGAACCCGGGGCTGCGCCTGGCCGCGTTCACCTCGGCCACCGGCTCGGCCGGCACCATCGCCGCTGGCGACCGCCTGAAGGACGAGTACGGCACCGCCGTCGTCGCCGTGGAAGCGCTCGAGTGCCCCACGATGCTCGAGAACGGCTTCGGCGAGCACAACATCCAGGGCATCGGCGACAAGCACATCCCGCTGATCCACAACGTGATGAACACCGACGTCGTCGTCGGCGTGTCCGACCGGGCCACCGACGAACTGGACGTGTTGTTCAACTCGGCCGAGGGTCGCAGCTACCTGGTCAACCGCAAGGGCGTACCCGCCGAGGTCGTGGCCATGCTCGGTCACTTCGGCTTCTCGTCCATCTGCAACGTGATCGCCGCCATCCGCACCGCCAAGCTCCTCGACCTCGGCGCCGACGACGCCGTCATCACCGTCGCCACCGACGGCGCCGCCCTGTACTCCAGCGAGCGGGTGAAGACGCTGCGGGAACGCTTCGCCGGCGACTTCCGTGCCCTCGACGCCGCCGAGGTCTTCGCCACCCACCTCGGTGCGGTCGACGTGGAGCACACCATCCAGTGCACCGAGCTCGACCGTCGTCGGATCTTCAACCTCGGCTACTACACGTGGGTCGAGCAGCAGGGCACGCCGTTCGAGGTGTTCACGGCGCGGCGCGAGCAGAGCTTCTGGCGCGGCCTGCGCCCGCTGCTCGGCACGTGGGACGCGCTCATCGCCGAGTTCAACGCCCGCACCGGGTTGGCGGCGTGACCGACTCACCCCCGGCGGCTCCGTCGGCGGTCGAGGTCACCGTGTCGGGCCTGCGCTGCGCCACGTGCGGCGCCGAGGTCGACATCGCCACGCCGTGGCCATGGCGCTGCCCGGAGGCGGGCTCGAGCCGCCACCACGTGTTGCGCATCCAGCGTCGCCTGGCGCCACTGCGAGCCGCCGACCACCCGAACCCGTTCGTGGCCTTCGACGCCGAAATGGCCTGGGCCTCGTTCGCCGATGCGCACGGTCTGGACGCCGTGGCGCGCCGGGCCATGGTCGAGGTCCTCGACGCGCAGGTGGCCGCCGTCGACGGGCGCGGGTTCGTCGTCACGCCGCTGGAGCGCGCCGACGCGCTGTCGGACGCGCTCGGCTTCGCCCCGCACGGGGGAGTGTGGGTGAAGGACGAGACCCACAACGTGTCGGGCAGCCACAAGGCCAGGCACCTCGTCACCATCCTGCTGCACCTGCTGGCCGCCGAGGCGGTGGGTCTGCGTTCGGCCACCGATCGGCCGCAGTTGGCCATCGCCTCGTGCGGCAACGCCGCGCTGGCGGCCGCCACCCTGGCGGCCGCCGTGCGCTGGCCGCTGCAGGTGTTCGTGCCACCCACCGCCGACCCGGTGGTCGTGGCCCGGTTGCACGCCCTGGGCGCCATCGTGGTGTGCTGCCCGCGCCTGGCCGCCCACCCGCCCGGCGACCCGTGCGTGCACCGCTTCCGTGAGGCCGTGGCCGCCGGCGCCGTGCCCTTCGGCGTGCAGGGACCCGAGAACGCCCTGTGCCTCGACGGCGGCCGCACCATGGGCTTCGAGATCTACGAGGGCATGGGGCACCGGTGCGACCGCGTCTTCGTGCAGGTCGGCGGCGGCGCCCTCATCACCGGTGTGGGCGACGGCCTGCGCATCGGCGGCGTGCACCCGCAGATCCACGCCGTGCAGGCTGCCGGGTGCGCCCCGCTGGCCCGGGCGTGGCGGGGCCTGGACGGCCGGGGCGCGGCCACCCGATGGGCCGAGCTCATGTGGCCGTGGGAGGACGAGCCCCACTCGGCCGCCCACGGCATCCTCGACGACGAGACCTACGACTGGCTGGGCGCCGTCGACGCCATGCGCGGTGGGGGCGGCGGTCCCGTGGTGAGCCCCGAGGCCGACGTGCTGCGGGCCAACGAACTGGCCCGCGCCCACACCGCCATCGACGCCGACCACACCGGCACCGCCGGCCTAGCCGGCGTCCTCACCACCCGCGGGTCGCTGCGCGACGACGAGCGCGTGGTCGTGATCTTCAGCGGCGCCCGCCGCAGCTGACCGCGCCCGCGCTGCGGGCGGCGCCTGACCTGGGCGGCCGAGCACGGCATCCCGGCCGCGTCGAGGACACATGCGTCCGTCTGGCGGCCCTGTGCGACGGACGGGACCGGTCAGCCGCCCGCGGGCGTGGTCGTGGCCGCGACCGGCGGCGAGGTCGTTGGCGGCAGGGCGATGGTGGTCGTGATCGCGAAGGGTGGCGCCTCCGTCATGGGGCCGGCGCCGACCAGCAGGGTGACCACCTGGCCCGGTCCGACGTTCATGTCGGGCGGCGGGCTCTGGTCGAGCACGATGGCGCCCTCGGGTCCGCTCGGGCGGAGCTCGAGCGGAATGCCGATCTGTGCTGCCGTCCGCTGGGCATCGGCCACCGTCATGCCCCGGAAGTCGGGGAGCGTGATCGGCTGGTACGGCACCGTCGCAAAGGTGGTCACGCCGGGCGGATACCCGACGACGTTCGATGGAGATCTGCCGTTCGCCATGCTGCCCAGGCATGCGGCGACGACGAGGCCGCCCACCGTCACCCCGACGCTGGCGCGGCGGTGGGCCACCTCGCCCAGCGCAGCGGCGCGCAACAGACGACGCACGAGCCAGGTCGCGCCGAGCACGCCGGCCACCAGGAGCGCGAGCGCCACGGTGGGGATCTGCTTGGCCGACAGCATCCGCCAGGCGAGGACGACGGCGATGACCACGAGGGCGACACGGGCGACGCCGCCGCGGTCGATGGCAGGCCGGGCCCGGCGCGTCGATGCGACCGGGGGCGGCAGCGGCGCGCCGGCCCCCGCGCCGCGGGGCGGGAGGCCGGCCGAGGCCCGCAGGTCGGCGGCGTAGGCATCGGGCGGACCGAGCACGTCGGCCAGCGACGCGCCGCCGTCGGCCTGGACCTCGGCGAGGTGCTCGTCGAGCCCGTCGACCAGTTCCAGGTAGCGCGCCGCGGGCAGGTCGTCGAGCGCCCGGCGCACGGCGTCGGCATAGGTGGTCGTGGTGGTCGTCATGGCGTCCCCCGCATCGGTGGTCATTCGCTGTCGCTCCCGGCCAGGCCCTCGCCGTCGAGGATCGCCGCCACGGTGGCGCTGAAGGCGAGCCAGCCGGTGTGGTGGGCGTCGAGGGCCTTGCGGCCGGCGGTGGTGAGCCCGTAGTACTTGCGGTGCGGCCCCTCGTCGGAGGGCACCATGTACGAGCTGAGCAGGCCCTCGCTGAACAGCCGGCGCAGCGTGCCGTAGACGGACGCGTCGCCGATGTCGGCCAGGCCGCCCCGGCGCAGGCGCCGCACGACGTCGTAGCCGTACCCGTCGGCGTCACGCAGCGCCGCCAGCACGAGCGCGTCGAGCACGCCCTTGAGCAGCTGGCTCGTGTCGAGCTGAGCGGTGGGCACCGGTGCCATGGTTGGCACACTACTACGGATCGCACAGTAGCGGGCGACGCCCGTGCTGCCGACGCGTTCTCGCGCCGACGGTCAGATGACGGGGTCGAGCAGTCCCGAGCCCACGTCGTACACGAAGCCGACGATGTCGTCCTTGCACTTCAGGAAGGGCGAGTTGCGCAGCCGGGCGATCGACTGGCGCACGTCGGCGTACGGATCCTTGAAGCTTTCGATGGCGAACGCCGGGCGGATGCCGGTCTCGGTCTCGACCTCCTGCTTCATCTCGTCCTCGGACACGCGCGACATGCCGCAGTCGGTGTGGTGCACGAGCACGATGGAGGAGGTTCCCATGAGCCGCTGCGAGAGCATCAGCGATCGGATCACGTCGTCCGTGACCACGCCACCGGCGTTGCGGATGACGTGGGCGTCACCGTTGGTGAGGCCGAGGGCGTCGAACACGTCGAGTCGGCTGTCCATGCAGGCGACCACGGCCATGTGCCGGGCCGGCGACAGCGGGCGCATGCCCGAGAAGTGCTCCCGGGCGAACGTGCCGTTCGCGTCCAGGAGCCGGGCGGTGAGGGAGGTGAGGGCTACGTCGTCCACAGCGTGATCCTGACAAGTGGGCCCGCGCCAAGCAACCGACACGCATCGTGCCAGCTTGCTGAGTCGGACGGCTCATTGAGCATGCCACCCCAGGGTGTCATCGTGTTGGGTGGCGAACCGGGTTTCCGCTTCGCCGAAGGCGGCATCCGGCGGGTGCTCGGCGAGGAGCAGTGGTGACAGCGATTCACGGCAGGACAACGGCGGGCGGGGCGCGCCGCGGCCTCTTCGCCGCCGCCCCTGTCGCCGGCACCGCCGTGTTCGGCCCCGTCGGCAACGCCGCCGTCGCCCTGGCCCTGTTCGTCGGCATGGTCGTGGCCATCCAGGCGTGGCGGGCCCGCCAGGTGCGGCGGGGAACGCCGCCCGCCGAACGAACCGACCGGACCGACGACCCGTCGGCCACCCGCCGCTGACGCCGACGCCCACGTTCCGCGTGGCCCACATCCCGGTAGCCCACCTGCGGCGAACGCCGTCAGGGGCGGTAGCCTGCCCGCCATGGCCCAGCCGATGCCCAACCCCTCGTTCCTCGACGGCGCCCCCGACGGCCGCATGGACATCTACAACCGTCTGCTGAAGAACCGCATCGTGGTCCTCGGCACGGATGTGAACGACGAGATCGCCAACATGATCTGCGCCCAGTTGCTGTACCTCGAGGGCGAGGACAGCAACAAGGACATCTGGCTCTACATCAACTCGCCCGGTGGCTCGGTCACGGCCGGCATGGCCATCTACGACACCATGCAGTTCGTCTCGTGCGACATCGCCACCATCACCATGGGCCTGGCCGCCTCCATGGGCCAGTTCCTGCTGTGCGCCGGTGCGGCGGGCAAGCGCTACGCCCTGCCCAACTCCCGCATCATGATGCACCAGCCCCTCGGTGGCCTGCGGGGCCAGGCATCCGACATCGCCATCCAGGCCGAGCAGATGGCGTACACGAAGAAGATGTTGTTCGAGCGCATCTCGCAGCACACGGGTCAGCCCTACGACAAGGTCGTGGCCGACGCCGACCGCGACCGCTGGTTCTCGGCCCACGAGGCCCAGGAGTACGGCCTGATCGACCACGTCATCCTGAAGCGCGGCGAGATCCACTGAGCCCGTTCGGGGTCGCCGTCAGGCGAGCTCGAAGCCGCAGGTGTCTTTCACGTAGGTCTTGATCGTCGTCACGTCGGGCTGGGCGGCCAGGGCCTGCTCGGCCAGCTTGCCGGCGGCGTCGGGCGTCTTCAGATCGGTCGTGGCGGCCAGCTCCACCAGCTTGGTCACCTTGGTCCACGCGTCGCGCACCGGGGCGGGGGCCACCGTGCCGACGTCCTGGAACGCGGCCAGGACCTGCTTGGTGGTCTCGGGGTCGCTGCTCACCAGGTTCAGGCCCTTCAGCACGCTCATCTGCTTGTCGACCCGCCCGCAGAACGCGGCGCCCGACGGGACGGTGCCGCCGCGGCAGGCGGCGCCGGCGGTGATCGTCAGCGCCACCAGGATCGTGACGGAAGCGCGGTGACGGAACGTGGGGGGCACCGCTCCAGTCTCCCAGAGCCCTCCCCCGCATCGGTGGCAACCACCCGGGGCCGGGAAACCGGCGCGCACCCTGCTGGTAGCATCGGTCTCGCTTCGTCGGCCGGGCATCACACGTCGACCCTGGTTGGTCCGCCTCGTCGGACCGTCTCCACCGAGGTCTGCACATGCTCGCCATCGTCCGTTCCGCTACGCTGTTGGGAGCCGACGGCTCGCCCGTCACCGTCGAGGTCCACGTGTCATCGGGCCTGCCCGGCTTCACCATCGTCGGTCTGCCCGACGAAGCCTGCCGAGAGGCACGTGACCGCGTGCGCGCCGCGCTGCTGTCGTCCGAGCTGCCCTGGCCGCAGCAGCGCGTCACGGTGAACCTGGCGCCGTCGGGCGTGCGCAAGGCGGGCTCGGGGCTCGACCTCGCCATCGCCGTCGGCCTGCTCGTCGCCCAGGAGAAGATCGATCGCGCCGATGTGGAGGGCGTCGGCTTCGTTGGTGAGCTCGGGCTCGACGGTTCGGTGCGGCCGGTCACGGGCGTCGTGCCGCTCGTGGCCGCGCTGGGCGCCCGGGCCTGCGTGGTGCCGGCGGCGTCCGTGCACGAGGCCATGGCCGTGGCGCGCGGCCCCGTGTGGGCGGCGCGCACGCTGGCCGGGGTGGCCGCGGCGTTGCGGGGCGATCAGCAGTGGCCGGTGCCCGAACCGCCGCCCCCGTCACCGCCGGTCGTCGTGCCCGACCTGGCCGACGTGCGGGGCCAGCCCCTGGCCCGCCTGGCGGTCGAAGTGGCCGCCGCCGGTGATCACCACCTGTTGCTCGTCGGGCCCCCGGGTGCGGGCAAGACGATGCTGGCCCAGCGCCTGCCCGGTGTGCTGCCGCCGCTCGGGCGTGAAGCCGCCATTCGCGCCACGAGCATCCACTCCGCCGCCGGGCTGCCCCTTCCGCCCGGCGGCCTGATGACCCGACCACCGCTGCGCGCCCCGCACCACTCGGCCTCGCTCGTGGCCATGGTCGGCGGCGGCAGTGCACTGCTGCGACCGGGCGAAGTCAGCCTGAGCGACGGCGGCGTGCTCTTCCTCGACGAACTGGGTGAGTTCGCGCCGGCCGTGCTCGACGGGTTGCGGCAACCGCTCGAGGAAGGCGTGGTGCGCATCACGCGGGCGCGGGCCTCGGTCACGCTGCCGGCCCGGTTCGTGTTGGTGGCCGCATCGAACGTGTGCCCGTGCGGCCCGGCCGGTGCCTGCGTGTGCAGCCCGGTCGAACTGGCCCGCTACCGGCGCCGGTTGTCGGGCCCGCTGCTCGACCGCATCGACCTGCGCGTGCCGGTGTCGCGCCCCGAGATCGACGACCTCCTGACCGGGCCGCCGGGCGAGCCCAGCGTGGTGGTCGCCGAGCGTGTGGCCCGGGCTCGGGCCGTGGCGATCGAACGACAGGGCTGCCTCAACGCCGCGCTGGCCGGCAACCGACTCGACGAGGTCGCTCCGGTGTCGTCCGCGGCCATCTCCGTGCTGCGCCGCCAGCTCGAGCGGGGGCGCTTGTCGGGGCGCGGGCTGCATCGGGTACGGCGCGTGGCCCGCACCCTGGCCGACCTCCACGGTGTCGACACCGTCGACGTCGACATGGTGCGCGCCGCCCTCGCCCTGCGGGCCGACGTCTTCGACCGGGCCCGGGCGGCGGCATGAGCGCCACCGCGGGCGGGCCGTTCGATCGCGAGCTGGGGTGCGCCATCGCGCTGGCGTCGCTGCCCGACATCACGCCGCACCGCCTGGCCGCACTGCTGCACGAGCGGGCGCCGTCCGAGGCGTGGGCAATGGTGGGACGGCTCGGTGTGCCGCCCGGCGTGCACGAGGGTCGGGTCGGTCGACCCCACGGTGACCTCGGCGCCCAGTGGCGGGCGGCGGCGGCCTCCCTCGATCCCGGCGAGCTGCGGCGCCGCCACCGCGCCGCGGGGGTCGCGGTGCTGGTGCGCGGCCTCACCGCCTGGCCCGACGAGCTCGCCGCGGTCGACCCGCCGGCGCCGGTGCTGTTCGCCCTCGGCGACCTGCACGCCCTCGACGCCCGACGGGTCGGGCTCGTCGGCACCCGTCGGGCCACCGCGCTCGGGCGCGACATCGCCCGCCTGTTCGGCACCGAGCTGGCCGCCGCCGGGGTGGCGGTGGTCTCGGGTCTGGCGTGGGGTGTCGATGCCGCCGCCCACCGGGGCGCCCTCGGTGCCGGCGGCGCCGCACCGGTGGCCGTGGTGGGCTGTGGGCTCGACGTGCCCTATCCCAAGGCCAACGCCGAGCTGTGGCAGGCGGTGGCCGGCGTCGGGCTGGTGCTCGGCGAGCATCCGCTGGGCGTGCGGCCCCATCCGCACCACTTCCCGCTCCGCAACCGCATCCTGGCCGCGCTCTCCGAGCTGATCGTCGTGGTCGAGTCACACGCGCGCGGCGGTGCCCTCATCACCGCCGACGTCGCCCTGGCGCTCGGGCGTGGCGTGGGCGCGGTGCCCGGTTCCCTCCGGAACCCGGCCGCCGCCGGGGCCAACGCGCTGCTGCGCGACGGCGCCATCCCGATCATCGACGGGCGCGACATCCTGGTCGCCCTCGGTCTCGTGTCGGGGCGAGCCGAACCCGGCGAGCCGGTCGGCCTGGAACCGTTCGAGCAGCTGGTGCTGGACGAGATGGGCGATGGCGGCACGGTCGACCAACTGGTTGCTCGTACGAATGGGCGGCTGGATCAGGTGGTGGCCGCGCTCGACGAGCTCGACGAGCGCGGGCTCGTCGCCCCCGACGGCCCACATTGGACGCGCACCGTGCGTAGCAAGGCGTGGTGATGGCGATACGTTGGGCGACATGGGCTGGGCGGCGGCGGGTTTCGAGCAGTCCCTCACGGCGGCGTCGGCGAACACCGTGGCGGCCTACCGGCGTGACCTGGCGGCGTTCATCGAATGGGCCGAACGAGCCGGCTGCGTCGAGCCGAGCCAGGTCGACCGCCTGCTGCTGCGGCGTTACCTCGGGTTCCTCGCCACGTCGCGGCTGGCCCGGTCGTCGATCGCCCGCAAGGCGTCCACGCTGCGCCGGTACTTCGGCTGGCTGGTGCGCACGGGCGTCCTGGCCGACGACCCGACCCGATCGCTGTCGGCGCCGCGCGGCGAGCACCGACTGCCGCGCGTGCTGCGGGCCGACGAGCTCGAGGTCCTCCTCGACACGCCGCCGGCGGTGGTCGACGCCGACCCCGAACCCATCCGGCTCCGCGACGACGCGGTGCTCGAGCTGCTGTACGGCTCCGGGCTGCGCGTCGGCGAGCTCTGTGGCCTCGACGTCGATGCCATCGACACGGAGGCGGGCTCGGTCACCGTGTGGGGCAAGGGCGGCAAGCAGCGCCGGGTGCCCATCAGCGCACCGGCCGCCGACGCGGTGCGGGGCTGGCTGGCCCGGGGCCGGGCCGGCCTGGTCGGGCCCACCGCCGGAGCGGCACTGTTCGTCAACCGGCGGGGTCATCGTCTGACGCCGCGTGACGTGCGCCGCCTGCTCGACCGGCGGGCGCCCCAGCCCACGCACCCCCACGCCCTGCGGCACAGCTTTGCCACTCATCTGTTGGATGGTGGCGCCGATCTGAGAACCGTGCAGGAACTGCTCGGGCACGCGGATCTGGCGACGACCCAGATCTACACCCACGTGAGCCAGCAGCGTCTGCGGGCGGTCTACGACGAAACGCACCCACGCGCATGAGCACTGAACGAGGGACGACCCTCGACCTCGAACAGATCTGGAGCCAGTTCAAGGACTCGGACGACCGCGCCCTGCGCGACCGGCTGATCCTGCACTACGCGCCGCTGGTCAAGTTCGTCGCCGGCCGGGTGGGCGCCGGCCTGCCGTCCAGCGTCGACCCCGCCGACCTCGTCAGCTACGGCATCTTCGGACTCATCGACGCCATCGAGAAGTTCCAGCTCGACCGGGGCGTCCGCTTCGAGACCTACGCCGCACCCCGCATCCGCGGTGCCATCCTCGACGAGCTCCGCTCGATCGACTGGGTGCCGCGTTCGTTGCGGGCGAAGGCCCGCACCATCGAGCGGGCCGAATCCGACCTGGAAGGTCGCCTCGGGCGCACGCCCACCGACGACGAACTGGCCGACGCCGCCGGCATGACCACCGACCAGCTCAACGACGCCCTCACCCAGGTGTCGTCGGCCATGATCATGGCCCTCGACGACGTCCTCGTCGGCGCCGGTCGGGACGAGCCCATGCGGCTCAGCGATTCGCTGGCCTCGCCCGACCACGGGCCCGGCTACGATCTGGAGCGGCGAGAGGTGCGTCGCCTCCTGGGCGAGGCCATCCTGACCCTGCCCGAGCGCCATCGCCTCGTCCTCGGCCTGTACTACGTCGAGGGCCTCACCCTGGCCGAGATCGGTCGCGTCCTCGGCGTCACCGAGTCCCGGGTCTGCCAGATCCACACCCGCGCCGTCCTGCAGCTGCGCGGTCGCCTCACCTCGTTGCTGAACCGCGACTGAACGTCGCCGCCGGGCCGCGCCGCCCGCCTTCGCCCCACGCCGGGGCCTCCCGTCCGCTACCGGAGGTCCGTCCGTGCGCCGCCCCTTGCTCGCCCCCCTGCTCGTCACCCTGCTCGTCGGGGTGGCCGATCCCGCCCAGGCCGCCCGCCGACCCCACGGTCCCCGCTACCGTCCGCCGGTCGACGTCGCCGTGCGCGACCCGTTCCGGGCCCCCGCCTGCCGCTTCTGCGCCGGCAACCGGGGCTTCGAGTACGCCACGGTCGGTGGCGAGGTGGTGCGGGCGGCCGCCGCCGGCACGGTCACCTTCGCCGGCCAGGTGGGCGGCGAGCTGTTCGTCGTCGTCGCCCATCCCGACGGGCTGCGCACCACCTACGGGTTGCTCGCCGCCGTGGTGGTGGGTCGGGGCGCCCACCTCGGCCAGGGCCAGCCGGTGGGGACGGCCGGGCCGGCCACCTTCTTCGGGGTCCGCCGGGGCGAGGAGTACCTCGACCCGGCTCTCGTGCTCGGCGGCGCGGCGGCGGTGCCGCGACTGGTCCCCACGGGGGGCGGTCCCGGGCGGTGGCCGCGGTGACCGGACGCCCGGGCGAACCAGCTTGGGCCATCCGGGCTGGTGGGCGCTAGGATGTCCCGTCGGCCCGGCACCCGTCCGCGGTCGAAATCCAAGCTCCCGACCCGTTCCGCGGTCGCCTTCGGGCGTGGCGTCGGGAGCCGGTAACCGCGGTGAAGGAGCACGATTTCCATGGCCCCCGTCGTCACCATGCGCCAGCTGCTCGAGGCCGGCGTCCACTTCGGACACCAGACCCGGCGTTGGAACCCGAAGATGAAGCGGTTCATCTTCGGCGAGCGCAACGGCATCTACATCATCGACCTGACCCAGACCCTGAACCGGGTCGAGTCGGCCTACACCTACGTTCGCGACCTCGTCGCCGGGGGCGGCACCATCCTGTTCATCGGCACCAAGAAGCAGGCGCAGGACCCGGTGCAGAGCTACGCCGAGAAGGTCGGCATGCCCTACATCAACGAGCGGTGGCTCGGTGGCATGCTCACCAACTTCGAGACCATCTCCAAGCGCGTCGACAAGATGAAGGAATACGAGCGCATGAAGGTGTCGGGCGAGTTCGACGCCATGCCGAAGAAGGAAGCGCTCATGCTCAGCCGCGAGCTCGAGAAGCTGCAGCGCAACCTGGGCGGCATGCGCAACCTGTCGAAGCGTCCCGACGCGGTGTTCGTGATCGACACCAAGAAGGAGCACATCGGCGTGACCGAGGCCAACAAGCTCGGCATCCCGGTGGTAGCCGTGGTCGACACCAACTGCGACCCGGACCTCGTGCAGTTCGTGATCCCGGGCACCGACGACGCCATCCGCGCCGGCAGCCTGATGTGCCGCATCATCGCCGACGCGGTCGAAGAGGGCCGCTACATCGCCTCCCGCCGCAACCCGAACCAGCCCGGACCGAGCCGGACCCAGGAGCAGGAGCAGGCCATCGCCATGGCCCAGGCCGACGCCCGCCGCCAGGCCGCCGCCGCCCAGGCCGACCGCGACGCCCGTCTGGCCGCCTCCCGCTCGGGCGAGGCCGAGGAGGACGTCGAGGCGCCTGCCGCCGAAGCCCCGGCTGTCGAGGCGCCTGCCGCTGAGGCCGCGGCGGTCGAAGCCCCGGCTGTCGAGGCCGCCGCCGCTGAGGCCCCCGTGGCCGACCCGCCCGCCGCCCCTGCCGCCGACGCCGAGACGGCCGGCTGAGCAACCCACCCGAACGAACCCAGGAGCAACCTCCCATGGCATTCACCGCCAAAGACGTCGCCGCGCTCCGTGCCGCCACGGGCGTGGGCATGATGGACTGCAAGAAGGCCCTCGAGGCCACCGATGGTGACGTTGACGCCGCCATCACCCACCTGCGCGAGAAGGGCCTGACCAAGGCGGCCGAGCGCGCCGATCGTGAGAACAACCAGGGCGCCGTCGCCCTGGTCGTGCACGGCAACGTCGGCGCCATCGTGCAGCTGAAGTCGGAGACCGACTTCGTGGCCGGTTCCGACACCTTCAAGACGCTCGTCCAGGACCTTGCCGAGCTCGTCGTCGCCAAGGGCGAGGGCGCGGTCAGCGAGCGAGCGAAGGAGCTCGACGACCTCAAGCTCACGGCGAAGGAGAACATCGAGCTGGGCCGGGTCGTGCGCTTCGAGGCGCCGGCCGGGCACGTCCTCGACTCCTACCTGCACGTGCAGGGCGGGCGCGGCGTCAACGCCGTGCTCGTCGAGCTGTCGGGTGGCACCGCCGAGCTGGCCCACGACGTCGCCGTCCACGCCGGCTTCACCAAGCCCAAGTACCTCACGCGCGACGACGTGCCCGCCGACGTGCTGGCGGCCGAGCGCACCACGCTCGAGAACCTCACCCGCAACGAGGGCAAGCCCGAGCAGGCCATCCCCAAGGTCGTGGAGGGTCGCATCGGCGGCTTCTTCCGCGACAACTGCCTGGTCGAGCAGGCCTACGTGAAGGACGAGAAGCAGTCGATCCAGCAGCTGGTCGCCCCGAACTCGGTGACCCGCTTCGCTCAGGTCACGATCGGCTGATCGGCATGGCGAACGGTGAGCAGACCTCTCCCCGCTGGCGCCGCGTGGTGCTGAAGCTGTCGGGCGAGGCGCTCGCCGGCTCGGCCGGCATCGGCCTCGACCGTGGCGTGCTCGAGGTGGTCTCCGAGGAGATCACCGAGGTGCGCGAGCAGCTCGGGGTCGACGTGGCCGTCGTCGTGGGCGGCGGCAACTTCTGGCGGGGGCGCGTCGGCGCCGGCACCGGGATGGACGCCACCCAGAGCGACCACATGGGCATGTTGGCCACCGTCATGAACGCCCTCGCTCTCCAGGACGCCCTGGAGAGCAAGGGCACGGCCACGCGGGTGCAGACGGCCATCGAGATGCCCCGCATCGCCGAGCCCTACATCCGACGGCGCGCCATGCGCCACCTGGAAAAGGGGCGAGTGGTGATCTTCGCCGCCGGCACCGGCAACCCCTTCTTCACGACCGACACCGCGGCGGCGCTGCGGGCGGCCGAGATCGAGGCCCACGCCATCCTGAAGGGCACCCACTCGGGCGTCGACGGGGTGTACACGGCCGATCCCAAGCTCGACCCGACCGCCACCCGGTACGACGAGGTCAGCTTCACCGAGGTCCTCAACAAGGACCTCAAGGTCATGGACGCGACGGCCATCGCCTTCTGCCGTGACAACAACATCCCGATCGTCGTCTTCGACATCTCGGCCCGGGGCACCGTCAGATCCCTGTTGGAGGGGAACCGGGTCGGTACGCTGGTCCGGTGATCGACGAGACGCTGCTCGACGCTCTGGACCGCATGGCCCAGGCCGTCGAGCACACGCAGGGACAGTTCTCCACCGTACGCACGGGCCGGGCCACGCCTGCACTCGTCGAGAAGTTGCTCGTGGACTACTACGGTGCAGAGGTGCCGCTCCAACAGCTCGCCGGCTTCGCCGTTCCCGAACCGCGTTCGCTCGTCGTCAAGCCGCACGACCGCGGGGCCCTCAAGGCCATCGAGAAGGCGATCCGCGACTCCGATCTCGGGGTGAACCCGTCCAACGACGGGGTGATCATCCGGCTCAACCTGCCGCCGCTCACCGAAGAGCGCCGCAAGGAGTACGTCAAGGTCGTCAAGCACATGGCCGAGGACGGCCGTGTCGCGGTCCGCAACATCCGCCGGGACGCCCGCAAGCACCTCGAGGCGGCCGAGAAGAGCTCCGAGATCTCCGCGGACCAGCTCGATCGGGCCGAGAAGGAGCTCGAGAGGATCACCCACGAACACGTGGACGAGATCGACAAAGCGCTGGCCCGCAAGGAGCACGAGCTCCTCGAGGTGTGAGGAGCTCGCGATGCCACCCGCATGGAAGGATCCGATGATGGCCGACGAGCGACCCCCGGATGAGCTCGGAGCTCCCGACGAGCCGCAGTGGGCCACGTCCCCGGGCGACCCCACCGAAGCTGTCCGCATCGTGTCGGCCTCCGACGACCCGCCGCTGCGCTTCGCCCCCGACGAGACGGGCCCGTTTCCGCACTGGACCGAGCCGCCCACGGGCGAACTGCCGCACGCCACGGTCGATGACGACCTGCCGTGGGCCCGGCTCACCGACGAGCCCAACTGGAGTGATGACGTGCCCGACGAGGATGTCGGCCTGAGCACCGGCTCGCTGCCGCCGCTGTTCGCCGCCGACCCGCCCGAGCCGTCGCTGTTTGCCGACGAGCCGGCCGACGTGCCCGTGTCCGACGATGTGGCGGGCGCCACGGTCACCATCGGCGGCCCGCCGCCTGTGGCCGAGCGTCAGGTCACCGCCATCCGCACCAACGGTCGCAGTGCCTCCGCGCGCCCCGGCACCCGCCCGGGCGACGACGGCTTCACCGCCACCCGCGGCACCAAGGGGCGCAACATGCCCCAGGCCATCGGCGTGGGCCTCGCGCTCGGCGCCGGCTACCTGCTGCTGGCCAAGCTCGGCCCGCGGTTCATCCTGGGTCTCGTGGTCGTCGTGCTCGGCCTGGCCGTGGCCGAGCTGTACGAGTCGCAGCGCAAGGCCGGGTACGCGCCGGCCACCTTCGTCGGCATCGCCGCCACCATCGGCCTGCCGCTGGCGGCCTACTGGCGGGGCGACTCGGCCATGATGATCGTGCTGTTCGTCACCGTCGTGGCCGTGATGCTGTGGTTGCTCACGTCGGGCACGCTCGACTCGGCGCCGATGCCGAACGCTTCGGCCACCCTGCTCGGGGTGCTGTACGTGGGCTTCTTCGGCGGGCACGCCGCCCTCATCCTGCGCCAGCCCGACGGCGTCGGCACCATCACCACGATCGCGGTGGCCATCGTCGCCTACGACGTGTTCGGCCTGCTCATCGGGTCGGCCGCCGGCCGGTCGCCGCTGGTGCGCTGGGTCAGCCCCAACAAGACGGTCGAGGGCCTGCTCGGCGGGGCCGTGGGCGTGTTCCTCGGCGTGTTCTTTCTGTGCGGCCCGGGCAAGCTGCACCCGTGGAGCGATCGCACGGTCCACTGGATCCAGCTCGCCCTCGTGGTGGCCATCGCGGCACCCATCGGTGACCTCGTCGAGTCGATGTTGAAGCGCAGCCTCGGCGTGAAGGACATGGGCGACCTGCTGCCCGGCCACGGTGGGGTGCTCGACCGGTTCGACGCCTTCCTGTTCGTGCTACCGGCCACGTACTACCTGGGTCTCGTGCTCAACGTGCCCGCCATCCGCTGACGCCGTCCTCGGCCCGCGGCGGCCTGCGGCGGCATCCGTCACCCCGGCCTGGTCCCGGCGCGGCCCCGCCCACCTGGAAGACTCGGATGTCGTGAGCACGGTGAGGGTCGCAGTGGCCGGGTCGTCCGGGTCGATCGGTGTGCAGACCCTCGAGGTCGTGCGGGCCGAGCGCGACCGCTACGAGGTCGTCGGCCTCGGCGTGGGCTCGTCGGTCGACGTCCTGATCGCCCAGGCGCTCGAGTTCCGGCCCAAGGTGGTGGCCGTGGCCGACCCGACCCGTCGGGCCGAGGTCGCCGCCGCCCTCCCGTTCGCCGAAGTGGTGGCCGACCTGGCGGCGTTGGCCGCCGACGCCGACGTCGTGGTGAACGGGGTGGTCGGCTTCGCCGGCCTGCCCGTGACGCTCGAGACCCTGCGGGCCGGCAAGCGCCTGGCGTTGGCCAACAAGGAGTCGCTCATCGCCGCCGGACCGGTGGTGCAGCCCCTGCGGGCCACGCCGGGCGCCGAGCTGGTGCCGGTCGACTCCGAGCACTGCGCGGTGCACCAGTGCCTGCGCTCGGCCATCCATCCCAACGGCGGACGCGAGCTGGCCAGCGTGGTGCTCACGGCGTCGGGCGGGCCGTTCCGCGGCCGCACCCGGGCCGATCTGGAGGCCATCACCGTCGAGCAGGCCCTGGCCCACCCGACGTGGAAGATGGGGCCGAAGATCACGGTGGACTCGTCCACGCTGATGAACAAGGGCCTCGAGGTGATCGAGGCCCACGAGCTGTTCGGCGTCGCCTACGACGCCATCGAGGTCGTCGTCCACCCCCAGTCCATCGTGCACTCGATGGTCACCTTCACCGACGGTGCCACCATCGCCCAGCTGTCGCGGCCCGACATGCGCCTGCCCATCGGCTACGCCCTGGCCTACCCCGAGCGCATCGGCACCCCGTTCGGCCGGATCGATTGGGCCACCCTGCACCGGCTCGACTTCGAGCAGCCCGACACCGGGCTGTTCCGCTGCCTGCCGCTGGCCTACGCCGCCGGGCGGGTGGGCGGGACTGCTCCGGCGTGGCTGTCGGGTGCCAACGAGGTCGCCGTGGAGGCCTTCCTGGCCGGACGCATCTCGTGGCTGAGCATCCCCGACGTTTTGGAAGCGGTGCTCGACCGGCATGATGGAGCGATGGCAGACAGCGTGGAGGCCGTGATGGATGCGGACCGTCGGGCCCGGGAGGCGGCCACCGCCGTCCTGCGCGAGCGGCACGCCGGATGACGGCGAACCCCTGGCCGCCCCCTGATCCGGAGCGGGTCAACCAGTTCGGCGTCGCCGTAGACGACCGCCCGGCCGAGCCCGAACCGAAGGGCAGCCCGCTCGGCCTCGTCGCCGTCGGGCTCATCCTGGCGTCGATCGGCATCTTCTACAGCTGGGGCGCCTTCATCTTCGTGATGGCCCTCATCGTGTGCATCTTCCTCCACGAGCTCGGCCACTACCTGGCGGCCAAGCGGGCCGGCATGAAGGTCACCCAGTTCTTCCTGTTCTTCGGGCCGCGGCTGTGGAGCTTCCGTCGCGGCGAGACCGAGATCGGGGTGCGACTCATCCCCGCCGGCGCCTTCGTGAAGGTGCCGGGCATGCACAACCTCGACGCCGACGTCGACCCGGCCGACGAACCGCGCACGTTCCGCCAGGCACCGTTCCGCGGGCGCTTCCTCATGGCCGCCGCCGGCTCGTGCATGCACTTCGCCATCGCCCTGCTGCTGCTGTTCATCAGCCTGGTGTTCGTCGGACGGCCCAAGGCACCGTACGACTGGTCGATCGCCGACGTGCTGCCCGCCACCGCCGCCGCCGCCGCCGGGCTCCAGTCGGGCGACCGCATCGTCGCCATCGACGGGGTGCCCTACGAGCGCTACGACAAGGTCGTCGACTACATCGTCGGCCACCCGAACGCCACGGTCGCCATCGACGTGCAGCGCGGCGACCAGCTCGTCACCAAGACCGCCACCATCGGCGTGAGCACGAACCCGTGCCGCCCCGGCGGGCTGCTGGGCATCCAGTCGCAGGCGGGCGACACCCGCATCACACCGGTCAGCGCCCCCAAGGCGGTGCAGCAGACCTTCGTCGAGTTCGGCACCACGATCGGGCAGTCGATCCAGGGTCTCGGCAAGATCTTCAGCCCGTCGGGCCTGCGCACCTACAGCAAAGCCATCCAAACCGGCTGCAACACCGATCAGCGCATGGTGTCGCCCATCGGTGCCGCCAAGTTCGGTGCCGACTTCTGCCGGGACGCGGGCGACTGCATCCTGCTCCTCGCGGCGGTCAACATCTTCATCGGCCTCGTGAACTGGTTCCCGATGCTGCCCTTCGACGGCGGGCACATGGTGATCGCCCTCTACGAGAAGGTCCGATCGCGGCGCGGGAAGCGCTACTACGCGAACATCGCGCCGCTGCTGCCCCTCACCTACGCGCTGTTCGCGCTCATGTTGGTGCTGTTCATCGGCAACACCTACCTCGATCTCCGGAGCTGATTCCCCATGGCCTTCGAACGCCGCAACACCCGCCCGATCATGGTCGGCAAGGTGCCGGTGGGCGGCGGGGCTCCCATCACCGTGCAGTCGATGACGACCACGAAGACGGCCGACGTGGAGGGCACGCTCCAGCAGATCTACGCCCTGGCCGCCGCCGGGTGCGACATCGTGCGCTGCACGTGCAACGAGCCCGAGGCGGCCGAGGGGCTGGCCCAGATCGTGCCCCGCTCACCCGTACCGATCGTGGCCGACATCCACCACCAGTACAAGATGGCCCTGGCCGCGCTCGAAGCGGGCGTCCAATGCCTACGGCTGAACCCGGGCAACATCCGCAAGCCCGAGCACATCAAGCTCGTGGCCCAGGAGTGCAAGGACCGCGGGGTGCCGATCCGCATCGGGGTCAACGGTGGCAGCCTCGACCCTGCGCTCTACGCCAAGTACGGCGGCAAGGTCACGGCCGAAGCCATGGTCGAGTCGGCCCAGCAGGAGCTGGCCTACTTCGCCGAGGTGGGCTTCGAGGATGTGAAGATCTCGGTGAAGGCGTCGAACGTGATGCTCATGATCGAGGCGTACCGCCAGCTGGCCGACGTGTGCGACTTCCCGCTGCACCTCGGCGTCACCGAGGCCGGCCCGCTGCCGGGCGGTCTGCTGAAGGCCACCGCCGGCATCGCCACCCTGCTGGCCGAGGGCATCGGTGACACGATCCGCTACTCGCTCACCGCCGACCCGGTGGAAGAGGCCAAGGCCGGCCGCCAGCTGCTCGAGGCCATGGGCCTGCGCGAGCGCAAGAACGTCGACCTGATCGCCTGCCCCAGCTGTGGGCGGGCCGAGGTCGACGTGATCGATGTGGCCAACCGGGCCCAGGCCGCCTTCCAGGACAAGCAGCTGCCCCTGCAGATCGCCGTCATGGGCTGTGTGGTGAACGGTCCTGGTGAAGCGCGCGAGGCCGACCTGGGCATCGCCGCGGGCAACAAGCGCGGCCACCTGTTCGTGAAGGGCACCAACGTGGCGGTGGTGCCCGAGAGCGAGATGGTGGAAGCCCTGGTCGAGTGGGCCGAGTACATCATGGAGCACGGCACCGACGCCGCCATCGCCCGCGCCGACGTGGCCAAGGCGGCGCGCGCCGCCCGCCTCGACCGCGACGAGCTGCTGGCCGAGAAGGGTGCCGACGCCAACGACGCCGGCACCCGCATCGACCTCATCCGCAAGCGCATCGACGCCTGAGCGATCGCGGCCATGCACCTGCCGTTGCACGAGTTCGACCCCGACCCCGACCCCGACCCCGTCGCCCTGCCCGAGCGTGGGGTGGCGTGCTGGTTTGGTGATGTCGTGCGGCCTCACGTGGACACCGATGGCCTGTACCGCGAGACGAGGGCCAAGGTGGCCCGGCGGCGCGACCAGGGATGCCTGACCGTCGAGATGGAGGCGGCCGCGCTGTTCGCCGTCGCCGCCTTCCGGGGCGCGACCTGCGCCCAGATGCTCTACGCCGGCGACGACCTGTCGGCCGAGGAGTGGGACCACCGCGGCTGGGACCGCCACACGTCGGTGCGCGAGCGGCTGCTCGAGCTCGCGTGCGGCGCCGCGCTGCGTCGGTGATCGCGCCGATCGCGCTCGGGCAGCGCGCCTGACAACAGGGGTGGATACGGTGCGGGGAGCACCTCCATGCGCCTCCTGCTCGTCGCCGACCTCCACTACAACCTGCCCCAGCTCGACTGGATCGTGGCTCACGCCCACGAGTTCGACCTCGTGGTGATGGCGGGCGACCACCTCGACATCTCGTCGACAGTGCCGCTCGACGCGCAGTGCATCGTGATCGCCCGCTACGTGGAGCTCGTGCGGGCCGGCGCGCCGGTGGTGGTGAGCTCGGGCAACCACGACCTGACGGCGCCCGACGCCAACGGTGAGCAGAGCGCACCGTGGATCGCCGCCCTCGGCGGTGACGGCGTCATCATCGATGGCGGTGCGCTGCAGATCGGCGACACGTTGATCACCGTGTGCCCGTGGTGGGACGGCGACCTGGGCAAGGCGGCCGTCGGCGACCAGCTCCGACGCGACGGTGCCCGGCGGCCGGCCACGTGGGTGTGGGTGTACCACTGGCCGCCGACCGACTCGCCCACGTCGTGGACGGGCAAGCGACACTACGGCGACGGCGATCTGGCGGCGTGGGTGGCCGAGCACGGACCCGAGGTCGTGCTCACCGGCCACGTGCACCAGTCACCGTTCCAGACCGAGGGCGGGTGGGCCGACCGCATCGGCGACACGTGGGTCTTCAACGCCGGCCGCCAGATCGGTCCGGTGCCCGCGCGTGTCGAGCTCGATCTCACCGCCGGCACGGCCGACTGGGTCTCGATGCTCGGCGTGGAATCGCAGTCGCTGGCCGACCCCTCGCCCGCGCCCCGCCGTGTCGTCTGAGCCTGAGCCCGAGCTCAGTACTCGGGGTCGGGGTCGCGGGCCGAACCCGGCCGGGCCGCCGGCCCCTGATGCGCCGCCAGCTCCTTGAGCACGTCGCTCACCATGGCCAGGCCGGGTGCGTCGCCGTACTGGTGCTTGAGGTCGGCCAGGTAGGTGGTGACGAAGCTGAGCCGCTCGGCCAGCACCGTGGCCACGTGGGCGGTGATGGCCGGTTCCTGGCGCAGCAGGGCGGCACCGTCGGCGGCCACTCGGAGGCGAGTCGTCTCGTCGGCGACCATGGTGGCGCTGCTCGACACGCCGAGCAGCACGGCCATCTCGCCCACGACGGCGCCGGGCGTGGTGATGGTGTTCACCTGCACGCCGGCCTTGACCACGCGCAGCGAGCCCGACAGGAGGAACCACATGGCGCCACCGGCATCGCCTTCGGCGCACAGCGTGTCGCCCGCGGCCAGCTCGACTTCGGGCAGGGCTGCGATCTGCTCGGCGATGTCGGCCACACGGTGATGGTAGTGGCGCCGACCCCGCGGTGCCGGGCAAACGGCGGGGTCAGTGCCCGCCGGCGAGGTCGCCCACCGACGCGATGAACACCTCGTCGGCACCGGTGGCGAACGGCTGCCACGCGCCGGCCGAGGCCGGCGTGATCACCGCGGTGCCGCACCGGGCTCCGGCGGTGCACAGGGCGATCTCGGGCCCGTGCAGCTGGCGCGGTCCGGTGTCGCCGCCGGTGCGGGTCAGGCGGAACTCGGGAGCCCTGGTGGGGTACGAGCCGTCGGCCGAGCGGCGCACCACCGGATCGGTGAGCGGTGTGAAGTCGACCACGCGCAGCAGTTCGGGCACGTCGATGTGCTTGGGCGTCAGCCCGCCACGCAGCACGTTGTCGCTGTTGGCCATGATCTCGATGCCGGTGCCCTCGAGGTAGGCGTGCAGGTTGCCGGCTTCCAGGGCGATGGCCTCGCCCGGCGCCAGCCGCACGCCGTTCAGCAGCAGCGACACGACGGCCCCCACGTCGCCGGGGTAGCGCTCGGCAAGGCGCACCATCCACCGCGTGGCGAACAGGTCGGGCCCGGTGGCCGCCGCGCACGCCGCCGCCGTGGTGTCGACGACCAGCCGCTGGTCGCCGGCGGGCATCGTGAGCAGCGAGCCGACCGCGGAGCCCAGGGCGGCGGCGGGGTCATCGCCGGCGTCGGCCAGCAGCGCGGCGAACGGCGCCAGCCCGTGGGCGCCACGGGCGGTGAGCGCCTGCAGAAGTTCCACCGTGGCGTCGAGCGGTCGGAACCCGCACAGTGCGTCGAACGGGGTGAGCGCGCAGATGAGCTCGGGCTTGTGATGCGGGTCCTTGTAGACGCGCTGCGGAGCGTCGAGGGGGATCCCGAGGTCGTTCTCGCGGGCGAAGCCGGCGATGGCCTGTGCCTCGGTGGGATGGGCCTGCAGCGACAGCGGCTGCCCGGCGGCCAGCACCTTCAGCAGGAACGGGAGGCGGGGCCCGAAGCGGGCCACCGTGGCCGCGCCGAGCCAACCGGTGGGGTCGGCGGCGATGGCGGCGTCGAGCGTGCGCCCGTCGGCCAGGCGCGACGGCGCCGACGGGTGGGCCCCGAGCCACAGCTCGGCCCACGGCTCGCCGTCGGCGGCCCGACCGAGCAGGTCGGGGAGGGCGCTGGGGGAGCCCCACGCGTAGTGCTGGACGATGCCGTCGAGGTGCTGCACCGATCCAGCCTAGGACGGGGCCGCCGTGTCCGGGTCTGCGCTCGGTCGTGCGCCGGGCCGCACCGCCACCGCTGGCCCGGTTCCAGGGTGCACCGGCGCTGGGTCATTCGGGAACGCCCGGGTGTCCCGGCCCGTCCCGACGCGAGCGGAGGCTGCGCCGGCCGTCGCGGCGGGCTCAGGTCACGTTGACGCGCACGGAGTGCCAGCCGGTGGCACCGTTGGGAGCGACGTCGCTCACCTGCTCGATCTGGGTGGCGCCGGTGGCGTCGGTGGCCCGGACCCACAGCGTGTGGCCGCCCGCGGTGGCGTCCCACGCGAACGACCACTGGCGCCAGCCGTCGACCGTGGGCTGGTCGGCCAGCGTCGTCTGCTGCCAGGCGCCGTCGTCCACCCGCACCTCGACCTTCGTCACGCCGCGGTGCTGGGCCCACGCCACGCCCGCCACCGCGTTGCGGCCGGCGACGAGCTTGGCGCCCCGCCGCGGCACGTCGATGCGGCTCTGGGTCTTGATCGGCCCTTCCTTCGACCAACCGCGAGGCACCCAGTAGCCGTCGAAGTCCTCCCACGTGGTGAGGCGGATCTCCTTCAGCCACTTCGTGGCCGACACGTAGCCGTAGAGGCCGGGCACCACCAGCCGGGCCGGATACCCGTGGTCGGGCGGGAGCGGCTCACCGTTCATGCCCACGGCCACCAGCGCATCGCGCCCGTCGAGGGCGATGGCCGTGGGGAAGCCGCACGTCCACCCGTCGACCGACTCGCTCGCCACCTGGGTGGCGCCGGTCTGCACCTTCGCCTCGTGGAGCAGGTCGGCCAGGGGCACGCCGAGGAAGCGGGCGGTGCCGATCAGGTTGCCGCCGATGTCGTTCGACACGCACGTGAGCGTGACGACGCGTTCGATCATGGGCCGGGCGAGAAGGTCGTCGTAGCTGAGCTCGATCGGGTTGCCCACCATGCCGGTGATCTTCAGACGCCAGGTGTCGGGGTTCACGACGGGCGTCGACAGCCCGGTGTCGATGCGGTAGAAGTCGGCGTTGGGCGTGAGGTACGGCTCGACGCCGCCCGGCGCGGTGGCGGTGGGTGCCACCGGCGCCGCAGCCGACTTCGGTGTGGGCAGGGAGCGCTGGGCGGCCGCGGTGCGCACCGTGCGGGTGTGCTGGCCGCGCACAGCGCGGGCCAGCCCGGCCACGCCGGCGGCCGACAACCCGGCGATGCCGGCCTGCACGAGGAAGCGACGCCGGTCGTGGGTGGTCGGGTACTCGGTCACGATCGGCGACGTGACCGCGGCGGGCTCGACGGGGCGGGGACGTGACGTGCGCACCAGGATCGACAGCACCCCGGAGGCGACGAGGGCACCGATCAACGGTGGCAACCAGTCGGCGCCGCGCGAGCCCGTTCGGGTCACCGCCGCGGCGATGCCGAGCGCGCCCACGGCGAGCACGCCGAGCAGCGCGATGCGCCAGCGGCGCATCGCCAGCCGGCCCGCGGCCATGGCCAGCACGACCAGGGCGATGAACACGCCGCTCACCAGCACGGGCTTGTCGTTCGTGCCGAAGGTGTCGATGGCCCACTCCTTCAGCCAGAGCGGCGCACCGTCCACGAACCGGTTGCCCACCGATTCGACCGGGCCGGCCACGCCCGCCACGGCGGCCACGAACGAAGCGGCGGCCAGCCCGGCGGCGAGCGCGGCGAGCCCGGCGCCGGCGCCGATGACGGCGGCGCGGCGACCCGCGGGGCGAGGGGGCGGCGTCAGCTCGACGGCGTCGTCGGAATCGGTGGTGTTCGTCATGGCGTCACGCTCGTTGCGGCCTGGGGGTGGGTAGGGGGACCAACGGGAGGTGCACCTCGACCGTGCCGCCGGGAGGCGGGCCGAGGGTGATGGTGCCGTCGTGGGCGTCGACGATGCCCCGCGCGATGGCCAGGCCGAGGCCGGCGGTGCCAGTGGCGCGGTCGCGGGCCGGGTCGGCGCGGGTGAACGGTTCGAAGGCGCGCGGTCGGAAGTCGTCCGGGAAGCCGGGACCCTCGTCGCGCACGACGATGCGGGCGGTGTGGACGCCGGTGGTGAGCTCGACCACCACGGTGGAGCCGGCCGGCCCGTAGCGCAGCGCGTTGTCGATCAGGTTGCGCAGCACGCGAGCCAGTTCGGCCGGGCCGCCGCGCACGCGCGCCCGGCCGTCGGCCGAGGCGTCCAGGCGCAGCCCACGCCGGTGGGCGACGGGCGTCATGGTCTCCACGGTCTCGTCGACCAGTTCGGCCAGGTCGACGTCGACCTTTTCGAACTCGAGCTTGCCCGCCTCGATGCGGGCGTACATCACGAGCTCCTCGATGAGCTGCTGCACCGCGTCGATCTGGGTGCTCATGGCGGCCAGGTAGCGGTCGGGGTCGGGCGCCACACCGTCCTGCAGTGACTCGACCGCGGCGCGCAGCGCCGCCAGCGGCGTGCGCAGGTCGTGGCCGATGGCCGACAGCAGGAACGTGCGCTCCTTCTCGAGGCGTCGGCGGCCCTGCTCGGCCAGGCCGAGCCGGGCGACCATGTGGTCGATGGCCCGGCCGGCCTCGCCCAGCTCGTCGCGCCGGTCGATGCCGGTGCGCGCCGTCAGGTCTCCGGCCGCGACCAGCTGGGCCACGTCGCCGAGGCGGCGCACCTGACGGGCGAGCGGCCGGGTCACGGCGACGGCGACGAGCACGGCCAGCACCGCGGCCAGCCCCACGACCACGCCGACGATGGTGGCGTCGTGGCCCGACAGGAACATGCGCCACGCCGCCAGCGCCACCGCGGCGGCCACGAGCACCGCGCTCACCACCGCGGTGGCCACCAGCACCCGGGCCAGGCCGCGCGCACGCCCGATCCACCATCGCAGGAACACGGCCACGAGCACCGCGCCGGCCACGGGCGCGGCCACCAGCAGCACCACGCCGGTCATGTCCTGGCGGGGCGGATCGAGCGTGGCGATGATGACTCCGAGCGCGCCGAGGCCGGCCAGCACCGAGCCCGCCACCAGGGTGAGGAGACCGGGCCGCGTCCTCACGGCTCGAACCGGTAGCCCACGCCCCACACGGTGGCGATCCAGCGCGGGTCCTCGGGGTTGGTCTCGATCTTGTTGCGGATCCGGCGTACGTGCACGGTGACGGTGGCCGGGTCCTGGTAGTCGGGTTTGGAATCCCACACGTGCTCGAGGAGCTGGGCGCGCGAGAACACCTGCCGGGGCGACTGGGCCAGGAAGGCGAGCAGGTCGAACTCCTTGGGCGTCAGGTCCACGACCTGACCGGCCACCCGCACGTCGCGGGTGCGGGGGTCGATCTCGAGCCCGTCGAACATCAGCGGCTCGCCGATCTCGGGCACCCGTCGGGTACGGCGCAGCACCGTGCGCACGCGCGCCACGAGCTCGCGGGGCGAGAACGGCTTCACCACGTAGTCGTCGGCACCGAGCTCGAGGCCGAGCACGTGGTCGCTCTCCTCGACCCGCGCCGTCAGCAGGATCACCGGCGGGGCGGCGTCACCGCGGGAGCGCAGCACCTTCAGCACGTCGAACCCGTTGCGTCCGGGCAGCATCACGTCGAGCACCACCAGGTCGGGCAGGAACGAATCGACCGCAGCCAGCGCCGCCGGCCCGTCGGCCGCCTCGGCCACGATGAAGCCGTCGCGAGCCAGGTAGCGGCTCACGACCTCGCGCACCATCGGCTCGTCGTCGACGACGAGGACGCGCGACGGCGCGGGGTCGGGAGCCGGGGACATGTGCGCAGGCTACGACCGACACCACCCCTGGGGGCCGCACGGAGGCCGCCGTTTCGCGAACGTTTCGCGCCCCGTTCCGAGCCGGCAACAACTCGCCGCCACGGTGGTCGGGCACTCCCCCCGACTCCAGGAGCATCCATGCGCCTTCGCATCCTCACCCCCGTCCTCATCGTCGCCGCCTTCGGGATGGCCGCCTGCGGGAGCTCCTCGGGTGGGGGCACGTCGAACCAGCCGGCCACCCCGAGCACCGCCATGGTCGACAAGACGACCGAGGCGATGAAGGACAGCCCGACCACGGCGATGGCCGACAAGTCGGGCGCGATGACCGACAGCTCCACCACCGCCCCGTGAGCGAGCCGGTCGTCTCGAGGGCCACCGTGCGGGCGAGCATGCTCGTGGTGGCGCTCGCCGCGTGCGTGATCGCCGTGGTGGTGGCCCGACGGACCGGCGGCGAGCAGATCGCGGCGGCGGTCGGTGCGCCACCGGCGGCCGCCGCGACGGCGCCGCCCGTGCTTCCCGTGCTGGCGGGCGGCCCCGCCCCCGACGTGACGGTCGGCGCCACCGGGTGGCTCAACAGCGACCCGCTGCCGCCTGCCGCGCTGGCCGGCAGGGTCGTGCTCTACGACTTCTGGACGTTCGGCTGCGTCAACTGCCAGCACACCCTGCCGGCGGTGAAGGCGTGGCACGCCCGCTACGCCGCCGATGGGCTGGTCGTGCTCAGCATCCACACGCCCGAATTCGCCCGCGAGGCCGACCCGGCCAACGTGGCCGCCGCGCTCGCCGACCGCGCCATCACCTATCCCGTCGCGCTCGACGCCGACCGCGACGTGTGGCGCGCGTTCGCCAACCACTACTGGCCCGCGTTCTTCCTCTACGACCGGACCGGCCAACCCCGCTACACCCACATCGGCGAGGGCGCCTACGCCGCGACCGAGGACGCCATCCGCGTCCTGCTCGGGGTCGATCCGGCCTCGCCCCGCGCCGACGTCGGCACCTGAGGGGGCTGCGGTGCTCACCGCCCTCGTGGCCCTGTTCGGCGCCGGCTTGGCCTCGTTCCTCGCTCCGTGCGTGCTGCCGCTGGTGCCGGTCTACCTCGGCATGGTGACCGGCGAGGTCGCCAGCGAGCGGCCGGACCGGGCGCTGCGGGCCACCGCCGTGTTCGTGGTCGGCTTCGGCGGCGTGTTCGTCGCCGTGGGCACGGCCGCGGGAGCCGTGGGCGCCTCGCTCGGTGACAGCCGCGGCCCGGTGGCCCGCATCGGCGGGGTGCTCATGATCGGCTTCGGACTGGTCATGGCCGGCGTGGGCGGCCGGTGGTCCCAGCGGGCCACCCGCCTGCGGCTGGCCCTGCCCGCCGGGGCAGTGGCCCGCCCGCTGGTGCTGGGCGTGGTGTTCGGCACGGCCTGGACGCCCTGTGTCGGGCCCCTGCTGGGCACGGCCTTGGTCGCCGCCGCGGGGACCGCCAGCCCGTGGCGGGGCGCCGCGGCACTGAGCGCGTACGCCGCCGGCCTCGGAGCACCGTTCCTCCTGGCGTCGGCCGGGCTGGCCTGGACGCCGGCGCTCCACCGCTTCCTGCGCCGTGTGTCGCCCGTGCTGGCCAGGGCCGGCGCGGTCTTCCTGGTGATGATCGGCATCGTGGTGGCCTCGGGCCGCCTCGGCGAGGTGGTGGCGGCCGCACGGCCCTGAGACCCGACCAGGCGGCCGGGCGGCCCGGAGGAGAACCGGTACAGGTGGGCGTGACCGGCGCACGGAGAACCGACGAGGGGGGCGATCACGGTGGCGGGTCGCGCCCGGCCACCGGCGGCGCGTCGCCCGTCGTGGCGGTGCCGTCCGACGCGCGTGACCGCGCCCGGCGCGAACTGGCGCTCCTCACGGTGCGCGAGTTCCGCAGAGTGGTGCCGGTCGGGGTGCCGGCCGCCGTCGGCCTGGCCGTCGTGCTCCACGGGCGGCTCCCGACCGCTCACCTCGTGGCCTGGTCGGGTCCCGTGCTGGGGTCACCAACGCCGTGGCCCCCTCGCCGGCGGTGTCGCCGCTCTCTGCCGGCGAGGCCTGAACCGGCGTCGCTCGACCCCGTTCGGGGTCCTGCTCGATGGTCCCGACCCAGGTCAGCGCCGTCGACCGAAGCGGGCGACGGGTGTCTGCTGCCGGAGCGGACGGTGGAGCAGCTATACTTGCGGGACCCTTCGGGGAACCGCTGATCGAGGCGGGGTGACACCACCCCTCCAATGACGGGCGTGGGCCAACGGCCCACGCCTTTTCCTTGGGCCCGCCCTGGTCGTCACGAGGTTCCCCGGCGGACACGACCGGTACGGACGACACGGAATGAGGAGGTGAGCGAGATGGGTGTGATGGAGCGCGTGCAGCCACTCGTGGCGCCGATCCTCGCCGACCTCGGGCTCGACCTCTACGACCTCGAGCACGCCGGTGGCATCCTCAAGGTCGTCATCGACAGCCCGGGCGGGGTCGACCTCGAGCAGCTCGCCCTCGTCACCCGGTTGCTGTCGCGTGAGCTCGACCACGTCGACCCCATCCCCGGTCGCTACACGCTCGAGGTCACCAGCCCGGGTCTCGAACGGTCGCTGCGCACACCGGCGCACTTCCAGCGCTCGGTCGGCGCGGTGGTCAACATCCGCACCCTGCCCCACGTGGCGGGTGAGCGGCGTCTGCAGGGCGTGCTGCTCGTCGCCGACGAGGCCGCCGTCACCGTCCGGGTCGACGAGGCCGGTCCCGAGCTCGGCACCGAGCGCACCGTCGCCCTGGCCGACATCGAGCGGGCCCGCACCGTGTTCGAGTGGGGCGGCGCCCCCAAGCCGGGCAAAGGCCCGGGCAAGGCCGCCGGCGCCAAGACGCCAGGGACCAAGAAGCCCGGCGCCACCAGGACAGCGAAGAAGGCCGGCGCCATCACGGAGCTCCCGGCCGCAGTCACCGACGACGAAGTCACCGAAGAGGAAGGGGCAGCCAAGCCATGAGCCAGAACCCCGACATGGCCGAAGCCGTACGCATGCTCGCGGCCGAGAAGGGCATCAGCGTCGACATGCTGCTGCAGGCCCTGGCCGATGCGCTCGTCTCGGCCTACAAGCGCCGTCCCGGCGCCGCGGACGAGGTCGAAGTGCAGGTCGAGCCGGAGACGATGGACATCCGCTTCATCGCCTACGACATCGACGAGGACGGCAGCTGGGTCAACCCGCGCGACGACACGCCCACCAAGAACGAGATGGGCCGCATCGCCGCCGTCACCTTCCGCCAGGTCATGAGCCAGCGCCTGCGCGAGGCCGAGCGCGACCGCAAGTTCGAGGAGTACGCGAACCGCGAGGGCGACATCGTCACGGGCATCATCCAGCAGAGCGACAGCCGCTACACGCTGCTCGACCTCGGCCGGGTCGAGGCGCTGCTGCCCCAGGCCGAGCAGGTGCCCTACGAGCGACCCGAGCCCGGTTCGCGCCTGAAGGCCTACATCGTCGAGGTCCGCAAGACGGCCAAGGGCCCGCAGATCGTCGTGTCCCGCACCCATCCGGGCCTCATCAAGCGGCTCTTCGAGCTCGAGGTGCCCGAGATCGCCGACGGCATCGTCGAGATCAAGGCGTGTGCCCGGGAACCCGGGCACCGCACCAAGATCGCCGTGTGGTCCAACGACCACAACGTCGACCCGGTCGGCGCCTGCGTGGGCGCTCGTGGTGCCCGCGTCCGCATGGTCGTCACCGAGCTGCGGGGCGAGAAGATCGACATCGTCCCCTTCTCCGAGGACCACCCCGACTTCGTGGCCAAGGCCCTCAGCCCGGCCAAGGTGAAGGAAGTGCGCATCCACGAAGACACCGGCATCGCCGAGGTGATCGTGCCCGACCACCAGCTGTCGCTGGCAATCGGCAAGGAGGGCCAGAACGCCCGCCTCGCCGCCCGTCTCACCGGCTGGCGCGTCGACATCAAGAGCGAGTCGCAGCTGGCCGACGAAGAGGCCGGCCTCGTGGCGCCGGGCGGCGCCGAGTACGAAGAGGGCGAGTGGGTCCAGAACGCCGACACCGGCGAGATGGAGTGGCACGCCGCCGACGGCAGCATCATGTCGGCCGCCGAGTGGGCGGGCGAGGAGCCTGCGGCCCCGGCGGCGACCGTGACCGATGATGCCGTGACCGAGGATGCCGTGACCGAGGCTGCCGTCGTCGAGGACGCCGTGCCCGACGCGGCGGCGCCCACCGATGACGCGGCGATGGCGACGGCCGACACGGCGGAGGCCGGCCACGACTGAGGTCACGGCGTCGCCGCAGCGGACCTGCATCGGGTGTCGTCGACTCGCATCCCAGCGTGAGCTGGTGCGCATCGTGCGATCACCCGATGGGGCCATGCGGCGCGCCGGTCGCCACGAAAGCGGTCGCGGGGCATGGCTCTGTGCCGCTACGGTGACCGACTGCGCCGAGCTCGCTCGGAAGAAGAAGGCGTTCGCCCGGGCGTTCCGGGCACCGGTCTCGTCGGCCGCATCGAACGATATCGTGGCCTTTTTCGGCCTTGTCGGACGAGACATGGCAGACTTGACCGCCGCCGATGGCTCAGCTGTCGTCGGCAACCAGAGGAAAGGTTGAAACGCGCACGTGGCAGGAAAGATCCGGGTCCATGAGCTCGCCAAGGAGCTCGGCCTCACCAACAAGGAAGCGCTCGATCTGTGCTTCCAGCTCGGCATCGGGGTGAAGACCCAGTCGTCCAGCATCGAAGAGGCCCAGGCCGATCGCGCCCGCCGCAAGGCCGAACGGGAAGGGCTGACGCGAGACGTTCAGCCCGAAGAGCCGGTCAAGCCGGTCAAGAAGGCGGTCGTCAAGAAGGGCGCCAAGCCCTCCGACACCGAGGCTGATGCCCCGGTGGTCACGGCCGCGCCCGAGCCCGCCCCCGTGGCGGCTCCCGTCGTCGCCGAGCCGGCACCGGCACCCGCACCGCGCCCGGAGCCGGTCGTCGCCGACGCGCCGCCCGCGCCCGCGCCCACTCCGGTCGCCCCCCGGCCCGAACCGGTCGTCGTCGCCGAGCCCGCTCCGGCTCCGGCGCCCGCGCCCGCACCGGTCGCCCCCCGTCCGGAACCCGTGGTCGTCGCCCCGGCGACGCGTGCGCCGGCTCCCGCGCCGACCCCGGCACCGGTCGAGCCCCGTCCGGTGATGGCTCCGGCCGCGGCCGAAGCGCCATCCGCGCCGGCCCCGCCGCCGCCGGCGACTCGCGTTCCGGCTCCCGAGCCGGTGCGCGCCGCCGAGCCCGAGCACCGCGTCATCTCGTCGCGCCCCGAGCCCACCCCGGTGGCGCCGGCGGCCGACGCCACCGTCCGCTCGGCTCCGCCCCGTGCCCCCATGCCGCCGCGCGGCATGCCGCCGGGTCGTCCGCCGGCGGGCATGCCGCCGAACCGCCCGCCGGCCGGTGGCCGCGCCGTGCCGCCGCCTCCTGGTCGTCCGTTGTCGGCCACGGGTCGTCCCATCCCGCCGCCTCCAGGCCGCGGTCCGGGCGCGCCTGCCGGTCGCACCGGTGGCCCCAGTGGTCCCGGTGGCCGTGCCGGCGGTCCGAGCACCCGTCCCAGCGGTCCCGGTGGTCGTCCCGGCGGTCCGGGTGGCTTCGGTGCCCGTCCCGGCGGTCCCGGCGGCGGCCCTGGTGGTCGTCCCGGCGGTCCGGGTGGCTTCGGTGCCCGTCCCGGCGGTCCCGGTGGCGGCCCCGGTGGGGCGCGTCCCGGCGGTCCCGGCGGTGGCCCTGGTGGCCCCGGTGCCGGCCGCCCCGGTGGCGGTGGCCCGCGGCCGAACTCGGCCCGGCGTCAGCCCCGCAAGAAGTCCGGTCGTCGTCGTCGTTCGCAGGAAGAACTGACGCCGCTGGGCATGACCACCTACACCACGAGCGACCGCCCGGTGCCGGAAGGCACCATCGTGGTCGAGCGGGGTTCGTCGGCCCAGGAGTACGCCCCCAAGGTCAACCGCACCGCGGCTGACGTGGTGCGCTACCTCATGACGCACGGCGAGATGGTCACCGCCACGCAGGCGCTGTCCGATGAGCAGATGGAGCTGTTCGCGCTCGAACTGGGCGCCGACGTGCTCCTCGTCGAGCCGGGCATGCAGCAGGAGATGGCCCTCCAGGCCCTCTTCGACGACACCGACGACGACGACGAGACCAAGCAGGAGCTCCGTCCGCCGATCATCACCGTCATGGGTCACGTCGACCACGGCAAGACCACGCTGCTCGACAAGATCCGCAACGCCAACGTGGTCGCCGGCGAGGCCGGCGGCATCACGCAGCACATCGGTGCGTACCAGGCGGTGAAGGAAGGTCGTCTCATCACCTTCATCGACACGCCCGGCCACGCCGCGTTCACCAAGATGCGCGCCCGTGGCGCGCAGGTGACCGACATCGTGGTGCTGATGGTGGCGGCCGACGACGGGGTCCTGCCCCAGACGGTCGAGGCGATCAACCACGCCAAGGCGGCCGAAGTGCCGATCATCGTGGCGATCAACAAGATCGACAAGGAGAACGCCGACGTGCAGCACACGCTGGCGCAGCTCTCCGAGCAGGGTCTCGTGCCCGAGTCCTGGGGTGGCGACACCATCACGGTCGAGATGTCGGCCCAGCAGAACCTGGGCATCGACGATCTGCTCGAGCAGCTCCTCGTGGTGGCCGAACTCGAGGAGCTCACGGCCAACCCGCAGGGTCGGGCCAAGGGCGTCGTGCTCGAGGCCAACCTCGACATCGGTCGTGGCCCGGTGGCCACGGTCCTCGTCGACAAGGGCACGCTGAAGATCGGTGACCCCATCGTCGCCGGTGCGGCCTGGGGCCGGGTGCGGGCCATCATCAACGACAAGGGCGAGCAGGTGAAGGAAGCGGGTCCGTCGACGCCGGTGCAGGTGCTCGGCCTCGGTGCCGTGCCCAACGCCGGTGACGAGTTCCGCGTCGCCCCCGACGAGAAGACGGCCAAGACCGTGGGCGAAGCGCGCGAGTTCGCCGCCCGCCTGCGTCACCAGCGCGGTGACGCCCGCGTGCAGAAGGGCGTCAAGCTCGAGGACGTCTTCGACCAGATCCAGCGGGGCGAGGTCGCCACGCTCAACCTCGTGCTCAAGGCCGACGTGCACGGCTCGCTCGAAGCCGTCACCGAGAGCCTGCGGCGCCTCGAGCGCGACGACGTGAAGCTGGCCTTCGTGCACCGCGCCGTCGGTGGCATCACCGAGAACGACATCGGGTTGGCGGCGGCTACCAACGCCACCATCATCGGCTTCAACGTGCGCCCCGATCGCAAGGCCCGCGAGATGGCCATCACCGAGAGCGTGGAGATCCGTACCTACGAGATCATCTACAAGCTGCTCGAGGACATCGAGCGGGCCATGGTGGGCATGCTGGCTCCCGACGTCGAGGAAGTGGTCACCGGCGAAGCCGAGGTGCGCGAAGTGTTCCGCGTGCCCCGCATCGGCTCCATCGCCGGTTGCCTCGTCCGGTCGGGCACCATCACCCGTGGTTCGAAGGTGCGCTTCCTCCGCGACGGCGTCATCATCTGGAAGGGCGCCATCCAGTCGCTCAAGCGGTTCAAGGACGATGCCCGTGAGGTCCGTGAGGGCTTCGAGTGCGGCATCGGCCTGAGCGACTTCCAGGACCTGAAGCCTGGTGACCTCATCGAGACCTTCGAAGAGCGCGAGATCGCCCGGACCTGATCTGACGTGTCGCCGGGGCGATCGTCGGCCATTCGTGGTCGGCGGTCGCCCCGGCGTCGCGTCAGCACCCGCTACCGGGTGACGCTGGAGCCGACGAGGTAGATCAGCACGAACGTGAGCCCCACGTAGGCGATCACGAGGGTCGCGAGCACCCGCATCAGCACGGCGAGCGCTCGCACGGTGAGGCCGATCAGTCGACCGGTCACGCTCAGAGCCACGATGACGATGGTTGCGGCCAGCAGTCCCATGATGCCTCCTCGGTGCTCGACGGCTCCGGGGTGGGGCCCGTCGTGTGGGGCTTCGGTGCTTCCGGGCCGCACTGCCCGTTGTCTCCAGTGTCAGGTCGGGGACGGGGTACGGCAATCAGAAATTCACATCGGTCGCGCACCCCGCGCGCGGTACGTTCGTGACGCGAGCCGAGCAAAGCGCGATCAGGAATTCATCAGCGTTGCATCGTGACGGTACCGTGGGCGGTCGATGAACTCGCCGGGGTGGGGGCCACTGACGGAGCGTCTCGCCGCTGACCTCCACGACGTCGTGGTCATGCACGGCCGGGCCGAGGCGGCGGCCATCCTCAGCTTGCGGTGCGTGATCCACCGCGCCGCGGGGACGACCCGGACCGCGCTCGAGGAGGCGGCCCTCCAGACCATGCGAGAGTGCATCGCCCGGCTCGACCTGAGCCGCGACGCCGCCGACCGAGACGCCATGGCGCTGCTGTTCGGGCTGGCGCCGGGGACGCGCGAGCTGCCGGCCGAGGCCCGCTACGAGCGCATCGTCGAGCGCTACCGGGCCTGGAACGCCTCGACCGAAGTGGAGCACGGCCGCAAGCCGGAGAGCGCGGTCACCATCCGCCAGAAGAAGCGGCCGCTCTGGGTCGAGCTCATGGCCGACGCCCTCACCGAGATGGAGCGACGCGAGGTGGGCGACGAGCTCCTCGAAGGTGTGGTGTCGGCCACATCGCGCGAGGAGCGTCAGACCCTCACGGTCACCTGGCCGATGTTCGACACGATGGCCGCCCAGCTCGCGCTCGACCTGCGGTCGTTCCGTCCCGACCTCATCGTGGGCATCGCCCGGGGCGGACTCACCTTGGCGGTGACCCTGTCGCATCACCTGGGTGTGCGCCGCATGGGCGTCGCCACGATCCACAAGTACGTCGACGATGCACCCTTCGCTCCGGCGGGTCGTGTCGAGCTGGAGTCGCTCCTGCTCCCCGACGGGCTGTTCCGGCGGGTCGTACTGGTGGACGACATCGTGTCGGTGGGTGACACGATGATCACGGCGGCGGCCCACGTCCGCCAGGCGCTGGGTGCCGAGGTCAGCATCGCCCACGCCGCGCTGATCGCCGACGTCGCCCGGCTGCGGCGACACCGACCCGCCCTGCTCCATGCCGAGCACGGTTTCCTGTACGCCAGCGGCGTGGACAACGAGGCGATGTGGGTGGCGTTCCCGTGGGAGCTCGGCGCCGTCCCCGGCGGACCCGGTCAGGTCGTGCCGAGTGCCGACCACGGCGCCCACGGCAGGTTGCGGACCACCGCGAACACCACGGCCGCGGCCACGAGGCCGATGCCGAACCAGCGGCGTCGGAACGGGTGACGCGTGGCGGCCCACCCGCCCCGGACCTCGGTGACCCACGCCCACACCACCAGCGGGATCAGCGCGACCCACAGCACGTTGTAGCCGAGCGCGGTGGCCACATGGCCCCGCAGCAGCGCCGCGGTGGCCCGGGTGGCGCCGCACATGGGGCAGTCGAGCCCGGTCATGGCGCGAAACGGGCAGGGCAGGAACGTGGGGCCCGTGGCCGGGTCGTTCACCAGCAGATAGGCGCAGCCGACGCCGACCGCCCCGGCCCACCACCAGGGGTTGGGCCGCCGTGCTGGCGCCACCGCGAACCGTTCGGCGGGCGGCGGCGACGCCGCCGGCCCGTCGGTGGAAGGGTGGTCCAGCACGCCGCCCACCTTACCGGTCGGCCGCCCGGCCCCCGGGGCCGGTAGGGTCGCGGCGATGGAGGTGCTGGCGCTCCGCGTCGAGATCCACCTGCCCGCGGCAGGTTCGCTCAAGGCGAAGCGGCAGGTGGTGAAATCCATCGTGGAGTCGGCTCGGCATCGCTACGGTGTCGCCGCCGCAGAGGTGGCGCACCAGGAGACGTGGCAGCGTGCTGCGCTCGGGTTCGCCGCGGTGGGTGCCGAGGTCGGGCACGTGACCGAGGTGATCGACAAGGTGGAGCGGTTCGTGTGGTCCCACCCCGAGATCGAGGTCGTCGAGGTGGAGCGCACGTGGTTGGAACGAGGGTGAGGGACTGACGATGTCGAGACCGAAGCGGACGAAGCGGCCGGCGTCGCCCTACCAGGTGCCGCGCACGGCGCGCCTGAACGAGCTGCTGCGCGAGATCATCGGCGAGGAGCTCGAGCGCATCGGCGACGACCGCCTCGAGCACGTGAGCATCACCTCGGTCGACGTGGACAACGACTTGAACCGGGCCATCGTCACCTTCGACGCGCTGGCCGGTGAGACGGCCGACGCCGAGGTGATGGAGGCCTTCGCCTCGTTGCGCGTGCGCCTGCAGAAGGCGGTGGGCAGCCAGATGTACGCCCGCAAGACGCCGATCCTGGAGTTCCGACCCGACGCCGTGATGCGCCACGCGGCTCGCATCGAGGAGCTGCTGCGCTCGCTGCCCCCGCCCGGTGAGCACGACGAGGTGGAGGACGGTCGCTATCGCCCGTCGTAAGCCTTCGTTCCAGCACGGCCTTCTCGTCATCGACAAGCCCGCCGGCCTCACGAGCCACGACGTCGTCGACCAGGTGCGCCGGCGCCTGGGCGAGCGCCGCGTCGGCCACTCGGGCACGCTCGATCCCGATGCCACCGGCGTGCTGCTGGTCGGCGTCGGCACGGTCACGCGCGTCCTGCGCTTCCTGACCGACCTGCCCAAGACCTACACCGGCGAGGTCGTGCTCGGGACCGAGACGAACACCCTCGACGCCAGTGGCGAGGTCACCGCGACCCACGACATGGCCGGCGTGACCCTCGAGGACGCCCGCGGCGCGGTGGCCGCCCACCTGGTGGGCGAGATCCTGCAGGTGCCGCCCATGGTGTCGGCGTTGAAGGTCGGCGGTCGGCGCCTGCACGAACTGGCCCGCGAGGGCGTGGAGGTGGAGCGGGCGCCCCGCCCCGTCACCATCTACCGGTTCGATGTCGACGCCGGGCCCGAGCCGGGTGTGTTCACCATCACCGTGCAGTGCTCGTCGGGCACGTACGTGCGCACGCTGGCTGCTGACCTGGGCCACCTGTTGGGCGGGGGTGCCCACCTGCGCAACCTGCGCCGCACGGTCATCGGCTCGTTCGGCGAGGCCGACGCCGCACCGGTCGACACCGCCGCGCTGCTGGCCCCGGCCGAGGCGCTGCGCGACTACGGGCGGGCCGTGGTCGACGAGGTCGGCGCCGACCACGTGCGCCACGGCCGGTTGCTGCCGGCGTTCCCCGGCGCCGGGCCGTGGGCGGTGGTCGACGGCGACGGTGCGCTGCTGGCCGTGTACGAGGCCCACCGTGACGGGGCCAAGCCCGCCGTGGTGCTGCAGGGCAGCTGAGTCAGGCCGCCGGGTCGACCACGCCATAGGCGTGGTCGTGCTGGCGCCGGGCGATGTGACGGAACACGTCGCGGGCCTGGGAGAAGCAGTACAGGAACGACGCGGCCCCCAGCGCGGCGAAGATCAACGCGGAGGCGGGCACGTTCAGGTTGGGCCGACCGGCGTCGCCCGAGGTGGCGTTCATCTGCCACGCCCCGGCACCGGCGAACCCGGCGGCGGCGAGCCATGCCAGCCACCAGCTCGGCACGGAGCCGGGCACGGCGTCGGTGCCGTCGGGGCCTTCAGCCAGCGCGTTGACCGTGCGGAACGGCACGAGCAGGTTGGCGATGGGCAGGAACCACCCGATGGCGGCCAGGGCCGGCGACGGCCGGGTCGGCTCACCGGCCAGCTCCTGCTGGTTCTTGGCCGCCACCCAGCACCACGCCGCACTCACGATCACGAGCCCGACGCTGATGAGCGCGAGCCCGACGACGGTGGCGTGCACGAGGCCGCTCGACGCGTCCAGGGCCTGCTGGCGGTCGTCGCCGTTGACCTTCACGGTGACGGCGTTGCGCCGGCGGGCCAGCGCGGCGGCGAAGGCGGTCAGTACGGCGAAGGTGGCGCCATAGGTGAACAGCAGGACGTTGGTGAGGCCCTCGAGGTGCACGATCGACCGCACCTGCCCGATGCCGACGGGCTCGAAGCCGGGCCGCGGGTGGGCGTCGAGCCGGGGCCGCTTCGGTGTGGCGACCCACGCGCCCGGGGCGGTACCCGGGGCCCAGATGGCCCCCTCGCTCGGGCGTCGGCGGTGCGGGGTGGGGCCACCACCGTCGGACCTCACCGGCACGGTGCCATCGGCCGCGCCCGCCGTGTCGGCGGGGTCGGCCGGCTCGGCGGTCGGATCAGCAGCGCCCATCACGGCCGATGGTAGAGCCGTCGCGCACCGATCCGGCAGCGCGGATCGGACGGGCGACCGTCGTCGGCACTACGGTTCGGAAGCGTGCAGGTGATCAGAGCCGAGGAACTGCCCGCCGTCGACGGTGACCGCACCGTCGTGACCATCGGCGCGTACGACGGTGTCCATCGTGGCCATCAGGCCGTGATCGGGCAGGTGCGTTCGCTGGCCACCGAGCTCGGCTGCCGCACGGCCGTCGTCACCTTCGACCGCCACCCGGCGACCGTGGTTCGGCCCGAGTCGGCGCCGCGTCTCATCACCGATCTCGAGCAGAAGCTCGAGCTGCTGGCCGCCACCGGCGTGGACGCCACCGTGCTGGTGACCTTCGACGAGCGCCGTTCGCAGGAGCCGGCCGAGGACTTCGTGCGCGGGGTGCTCGTGCGGGGTTTGCGGGCCAAGCGCGTCGTGGTCGGCGAGGACTTCCACTTCGGTCACCACCGCGCCGGCAACGTGGCGCTGCTGCGGGGCATGGGTGCCCAGCACGACTTCGACGTCGTACCGGTGGAGCTGCTCCCGCGCCAGGACGGGGTCGAGGAGCCGATCTCGTCCACGGCGGTGCGCCGGGCCCTCGCCGGCGGCGAGGTCGAGGTGGCGTCCGCGCTCCTCGGCCGCCCGTTCGAGGTGCGCGGCAGCGTCGTCACCGGTGATCAGCGCGGTCGACTGCTCGGCTTCCCCACGGCCAACGTCGAGATCCCGAACCAGATGTGCGTACCGGCCGACGGCGTGTACGCCGGGTGGTACGAGCGGGCCGACGGTTCGGTGCACGCCACCGCCATCAACCTCGGTCGTCGCCCCACGTTCTACGAGCACGCCGACCACAGCCTGCTCGAAGCGCACCTCCTCGACTTCGCCGACGACCTGTACGGCGAGCGAGCCAAGGTGCGCTTCGTGGCGTTCCTGCGCAGCGAGCGCAAGTTCGACGGCATCGACGCCCTCGTCGCCCAGCTCAAGCGCGACATCGAGTCGGCCCGCCAGGCCCTGCAGTGACGTGGGGGCCCCGGCGGGTGGTCGGGGCCGCCCGGGCGGGTAACTTGGGGCACACGAGCGGGGTGGCGGTGTTTGCGCCCGGTTACCG
>JANMAT010000054.1:0-32117 GCA_031359995.1 Actinomycetes bacterium | reverse complement strand
CTGGCCATCCCCGGCGACGAAGTGGACGCCGAGATCCTGGCCCGGCCGGCGTTCAGCCCGCTGGCCCACCGCCTGGGCGTCGCGCGCCTGCCGCTGGCGTTCTTCTTCATCCTGCTCGGGATGATCGCGGCCTACCTGGTGCTCATCGAGGTGGCCAAGGCCCGCTTCTACCGGGCCAAGCGCCACCCGCACCGCGTGCGCCCCACTCACGAGCAGCGAAACGAGCGCCACCAGCGCCGCCGGCTCGCCCGGTTCATGCACCACGAGGGCCCACGGTTGCCGATCGTCACTGGTACCCTGAACGAAGACCAGTAGGGACGCCGCGTACGGCCAGGACGAACGTTCGATCGTCGCCCAACGCGGGCTCGACGCCTCTGCAACAGCCGTGAGGAGCAGACCCGTCATGCCCGTGTCCGAACAGGCCGGTTGGCCGCTCACGTCGACGGATGCACCGTCGGCCGTCGACGCGCCCGATGACCACGAACGCCAGTGTGGTCGATGCCGTCGTTTCTTCACCGTTGCTGACGGGGCGCCCCCGATCGGCGAGAGCAGGTGGTGGGCGTGTGCGCCGTGCACCGAGTCGCTGCTGCCGACGTCGCGGGTGCCGTGATGCTGCGCTTCGACTGGAACGCCCTGCGCCCGGGTGACCACGTGCTCGTGCACGACGACGGCGACATCACGCTGGCCCTGCACGACGGTGTCGTGGCCATGATCGACCCCGGTCCCGAGTCGAACGACGTCGGCATCCGCCTCGACGCCGCGGGTGGCGAGCCGACGATCGTGCATCCCCGCCGGCGGGCGGTGCACCCGGCACCGATCGACCGGCGCGAGCCGTGCTGGCGCTGCGACGCCATCGCCCGCCGGCACGACCTTCCCGTCGGCTGAACGATGCCGCTGCGGATCGGCTACTCCCTGACCTACTCGTTCGAGCAGCCGACGCCGATGATCGTGATGCTGAACGTGCACTACAGCCGGGCGTCCGATCTGGTGGCACCCGACACGATGATCGCGGCGCCGTCCACGCCGTACACCTCGTACCGCGACTCGTTCGGCAACTGGTGCAATCGGCTGGTGGCTCCGGCCGGCCTGGTGCGCATCAGCGCCGACACCGTCATCCGTGACGACGGCGCACCTGATGAGCAGGCGCCCCACGCCGCTCAGAGCGCGGTGGAGGAACTGCCCGAGGAGGCCCTGCTGTTTCTGCTGCCCAGCCGGTACTGCGAGAGCGACCGGTTGGTGGACCTGGCGTGGGAGCTGTTCGGCACGACCGAGCCGGGGTGGGCGCGCGTGCAGGCGGTGAGCGCGTGGGTGCACCAGCACATCACGTTCGGCTACGAGTGGGCCCGGCCCGGCAAGACGGCGTGGGACGCCCTGCAGGAGGGTCGTGGTGTGTGTCGCGACTACGCCCACCTGGGCGTGGCGCTGTGCCGGGCGTTGAACGTGCCCGCCCGCTACTGCACGGGCTACCTCGCCGACATCGGCGTGGCCGAACCGTTGAGCCCGATGGACTTCTCGGGCTGGTTCGAGGCGTACCTCGGAGGTCGGTGGTACACGGTCGATCCGCGCAACCTGGTGCCCCGCATCGGCCGCGTGCTGATCGCTCGCGGCCGCGACGCCGCCGACGTTGCCATCACGACCACGTTCGGGCCGAACGAGCTGCGCGACTTCCAGGTCTGGACCGACCCGGTCTCGTCGCCGACCTGACGGCTCGCTGTCGGCATCGGTGCATCGCCGTGATGCTGGCCGTTGACGTGCAGGTGAGTTGCGGATGCCGGTCGAGCGCGAGAACACTGCCGCGCATGGCCGACCTGCTGCGCTCGACGTCCCCGATGCCCTCCAACCCGGCCCGTCTGCGCGCACTGCTCGCCGCCGGCGGTCCGGTGCTGGCGCCCGGCGCGTTCGACGCACTGTCGGCCCGCCTCGTGGAGCAGGCTGGCTTCGACTGCGCCTACATGACCGGGTTCGGGACGACGGCGTCGCTGCTCGGCCGGCCCGACGTGGGCCTGCTCGGCGGGGCCGAGATGGCCGGTCAGGTACGCCGCCTGGTGCAGGCCATCGACGTGCCGTTGGTGGCTGACGCCGACACCGGCTACGGCAACGCCATCAACGTGGTGCGCACGGTGCAGGACTACGAGCAGGCCGGTGTGGCCGGCCTGCACATCGAGGACCAGATCCTGCCGAAGCGCTGCGGCCACATGGGCGGCAAGCAGGTCGTGCCGCTCGCCGAGATGGTCGGCAAGCTCGAAGCTGCGGTGGCGGCGCGACGAGACCCGGATCTCGTCATCATCGCCCGCACCGACGCCCGCGCCATGGAGGGGCTCGATGCGGCGCTGGCCCGGGCCCGTGCGTATCGCGCCGCCGGCGCCGACCTGCTGTTCGTCGAAGCCCTCGAGAGCGTCGAGGAGATCGAGCTCGTGGCGCGCGAGCTGGCCGACGAGCAGCTGGTGTTCAACTGGGCCGAAGGGGGCAAAACGCCGCCCCTGCCCTACGAGCGCCTGCAGGAGCTCGGCTTCGCGCTGGTGATCATGCCGATCACCACGCTGCTGTCGGCGACGAAGGCCATGCAGTCGGCGCTAGCCGAGCTGCGGGCCGTGGGCACGCCCGTCACCGTGGTGGACGGTCTGCCGAAGTTCGACGAGTTCCTGGACCTGATCGGCCTGCCCGAGGTGCGCGCCCTCGAGGCCAGCTTCGGTCTGCCCACCCCGACGGAGCGATGACCGGACCCGCCGTGGTGTGCCACTCGCGTCAGGGGTACGAGGCACGTGCCTGTGGACGCTCGCGCTGATGCTCCTGGCCAACGCGCTCCTACGCCGGCGCGACGCGTGAGCCGGCTGATGCCCGGCCGCCGGTCGATGGCCGTCGTCGCCACCCTCGGTGCGGGCGCATCTGGACCCGCCCGCGGCGACGCCGGCTGAAGGCGCGCCGCGGGGCCCTCAGGCTCGCGGTCCGAGCAGATGGTCCATGAGGTGGCGCCGCACCGCGTCGGCGTCCACGTCGACGGCGGCGCGCACCGGACCAGCGCCCTCGCCCCCGCGATGGCAGGCCCCGCGCTCGTCGACACGGATCGTGTGCGGGGCGAAGGTGCACAACGACTCGGCTACGAGCACGGCCACGGTCAGCGGGTCGTGCAGGGTGACGGCGGGGTCGGTGCTGCCGAACCCGGTGCGCTGGTGCTCGAGCCAGTGCCGGCACAGCACCGCTACGGCGGCGGCCAACTCGTCACCGTCGGCCAGCGCGTCCACGTCGCCGTCGGCCAGCCGGGTGCGGAAGGTCATCTCGGCCGGTAGCAGCACGGGCGGCGTGGCGTGACCGGCTCCGAGCACGACCTGCGCGGCCACCGGGTCGCAGAACCAGTTCCACTCGGGCGTGTCGGCGGTCATGTGGGCGATGGCCACCTCGGTGAGCTTGCCGCCCATGACGGCGAGCGGCGGCAGGGTCGCTCCGGCCCGAACCATGGCCGCCAGGTTGGTCAGCGGCCCAATCGCCACGAGCACGTCGGGCGCGACGGCATCGATCGCCGCGACCAGCTCGGCGATGCGGGCACCGCCGCCGTCCTCGCTCGCCGTGCGCACCACGGGTTCGGGGCCGTCGAGCAGCCCGTGCCCCTCGTGGCCGAACATGACGCCGACCTTCCCGTCGGTCAGGGGTACGCCGAGACCGGGCAGCACGGGCACGTCGCCGGCGCCGGCCAGGTCGAGCAGCCGGCGAGCGATGGCGCTACGCACCGGGATGTCGCCGAACACCGTCGACACACCGACCACCTGCAGGTCCGGGTGCCGCAACGCGTAGGCCAACGCCAGCGCGTCGTCCACGTCGGAGCCGATGTCGGTGTCGATCCAGATCCGCATTCCCCGACTGTACGGGTGACGGTCAGACCGGGATGCGGTACAGCGCCGCCGCGTTGTCCTGCAGCACGCGGCGAGCCGACTCGGGATCGAGCGCGTCGAGCACGGCACGGATCTGCTGGCGCGGCTCGGGGTAGAGGCACGTGGGGTGGGGGAAATCGGTCTCGAACAGCACGCTCTGGGCGCCGAGGGCGGCCACGGTGGCGGCCAGGTTCGTGTGCTCGAACCAGAAGCAGCCGAAGAACTGGCGCTGGAAGTACTCCCACGGCGTGAGGCGCAGCCGTGCGCTCGCGTTGGGCATCGTCTCGCCCATCTCCCACGTGAGCGCGTCCAGGTAGAACGGCAGCCAGCCGATGCCCGACTCGACCGATACGAACCGGCAGCCGGGGAACCGCTCGGCCACCCCGGAGTAGATCAGGTTGCCGATCACGCGGGCGTTGCCCAGGAACAGGTTGCTCGAGCCGAGGGCGAGGCGGGCCTCGTTGGGCAGCGACGGCCACGGCGCCTTGCCGTAGAAGTCCATGGCACCGGCGCTCGACCCGATGTGGAAGTTGATGGGCAGGGCCAGCTCCTGGCACGCCTCGAAGAAGGGCACCCACGCCGGCTGGGCCAGATCGGGCCGCCCGGCCTCTTCGGGGTTCGAGCACGTGACGACACCGCGCAGACCCATCGCCGCGCACCGGCGCACCTCGGTCACCGCGGCGTCCAGGTCCCACCACGGCACGAGGGCCATGGGGAAGAGGCGGCCGCCCGACGCCTGTTGCATCTCGGCCACGGCGTCGTTGTAGAGCTGGGCGCAGAGCAGCCGCAGACCGGCGTCGTCGATGCGCAGGAACGCCTGGTTCCCGAAGCCGGCGACGTTCGGGTAGACCACCTGGGCGTGGATGCCGAGCGTGTCCATCATGGCGACGCGCGCCGGCACCTGCGACGAGGCGTCGTGCACCTCGTCGACCGACATCTTCATCCAGCCGATGCCCAGCATCTTGGCGCCGTCGCGGTCGACGACGCTCGACGCGCCGGCCCCGCCCAGGTCGATGTCGTCGCCGACGATCCAACGAGTGCGCCCGTCGCGCGTCACCTGGCGCGGCACGCGGTCGCGGTCGCGCGCCGGTGCCCGCGAGGTCCACAGGTCAGCCGGTTCCGACAGGTGGGTGTCGGTGTCGATGACCTTCAGATCCGCAAGCGCATCGTCGTGGGCTGCGAGCACCATGATCGACCTCCCCGGCCGCGGCGAGCGCCCGGCCTGTTCCCCCGGCGTCGATCCTAGGCGGCGCGTCGGGCCGGCCCGATGGCGGCCCCGCCCGTCACCCCAGCGCGGGGCGCACGTCGGTGGCGAAGTGCTCGAGGTCCTCGATCGTCGCCGTCAGCAGGTCGTGGGTCGACAGTCCGGCGAGCTGACCCGCTCGCAGCGAGGGCACGCCGATCACGTGGTGCAGCCCGACCTGCTCGTACCGGCCGAGCAGGTCGACGAGCTCCTCCCGGCCGCTCACGGGCAGGAAACCCCAGAGCATCGACACGACCAGGTCGTCGGGGTCGCGCCCGGCTCGGTCCATCTCGGCCCGCACCGTCACGATCTCGCCGGCCAACTGCTCTGGCGTCGAACCGACCGTGTGGTAGCCCGAGCCGTAGCGGGCGACACGTCGGGCGGCTGGCCCGGTCTTGCCGCCCACCCAGATCGGGATGTGCGGACGCTGCAACGGCAGGGGGTTGGCACCCACCGCGTCGTAGGAAACCCACTCGCCGTGGAAGCTGCTCGGGCCGGTCTGGGTCCACAGGTCGATGCACACCGCCATGAACTCGTCGGTCACCCGGCCGCGGTGCGGGTACTGGTTGCCGATGCCCAGCGCGGCGAACTCCTCGGCCATCCAGCCCACGCCGATGCCGAGGATGACGCGCCCGTGCGAGATGCGGTCGATGGTCGAGAGCTGCTTGGCCAGCACGAGCGGGTTCCGGTACGGCACCACCAGCACGCTCGTGCCGATGGCGACCCGCGCGGTGCGCGCACCGATGGCGGCCATGAGCACGAGCGGGTCGTAGATGTACTGAGCGGTCGAGAACGGCGACGCGCCGCTGTCGTTGTACAGGTACGTCGACGTCACGTTCGAAGGCATGATCACGTGGTCGTGCACCCAGACCGAGTCGTAGCCGAGTCGTTCGGCCGCGTCGGCCACGGCCAGGCACCCGTCCACGCCGGGGACGTCGCCGAAGTTGCCGAAGTTCCCGGTGAGCGCGCCGAACTCCATGGTGCCGGTCTCCTGGCGTCGTCGCACGAGCGCGAGTTCACAGCGCGTCGCTCTCCCCACCGCCGACCTTACTGTGCACCCTCGGGCTTTGCCAACCGTGCGTCCGCGGTCGAGTAGAACTCCGTCCATGGACACCGAAGCGACCCGCAGTCTCGTGCAGCAGCTCCTCGCCGCCCGTTCGGCCAGCGACGTCGAGGGCATCGCCGCGGTGCTGGCCGACGACGCTGTGTGGGTGCTGCCCCCGTCGTCCACCTTCGGCCCGTTCCTGGGTCGCGACGTGGTCGCCAAGGCGCTGGGTGGCGGCGTGTCGAGCACGCTGTTCGACCAGCGCACCGTCGTGCGCGACGTGCGCAAGATGATCGTGGAGGGCGACACGGCCGTCGTGCAGCTGCGCCTCAGCGCCACCACGTTCAAGGCCACCGAGTACGTCAACGAGTACTGCTGGGTCTACACGTGCCGGGACGGCAAGATCGCGCGCCTTGAGGAGTACGCCGACACCCTGCACGCCGGCCGCGTGTTCGGCACCGTCCCGACCTGAGCCGGGATCCACCGGCCCGACGTCCGCGCGGCGGTCGAGGTCGACCGCGTCACCGATGACGACGTGCGCCGCCGCGTGGCGTCTGCGGCCCGTGAGGTCGTCGCGCCCCACCACCAGCGGGCGGACCAGGCGGGTTCTGGGCAGTGAAACCGATGCCCAGCAACGTCTTCGCTGCCCAGAACGGAGAAAGGGGCGAGCGGGCGGCCGTCGTGGCTGGCGTCAGCTCAGCGGAGCGGCGGCGGCCGCGTCAGATGCCGTCGAACTTGAGCAGCGCGTTCTCCACGACCTCGCCGAGGGCGGGGTGGATGTAGTACGAGCCGCGGGCCATCTCGTCGATGCTGGTGTCGTAACGGATGCCGTGGATCAGCTGCTGGATGAGGCTCGACGCGTGAGGGCCGATGATGTGGGCGGCGATCAGCCGGCGCGTGGCCCGATCGGCGATCAGCTTGCAGAAGCTGGTCGTGTCCTCCAGCGCCCAGCCGTAGGCGACGTCTCGGTAGTGGTGCGTGGCCACCATGATGTCGATTCCGGCGGTGACGGCCTCGTGCTCGGTGGGGCCGACGCTGGCGATCTGCGGGTTGGTGAACACGGCATGGGGCACGGCGCGGTAGTCGCTCTCCCGCAACGTGTCCGGACCCATCAGGTTGTGGGCCACCACGCGCGCCTCGTGGTTCGCCACGTGCTTGAGCATGAACCGCGAGCTGATGTCGCCCAGCGCCCACACGCCCGGCACCGACGTGGCGCCGGTGGCGTCGGCCACGATGCGGCCGTCGGGGTGCAGCGCCAGGCCGCACGTGGCGGCGTCGACCGTATCGCTGTTGGGCACGCGGCCGGTGGCGACCAGGATGTCGGTGCCCTCCACGGTGCTGCCGTCGGTGAGCGTGACCACGACGCGGTCGCCGACGCGCTCGACCGAGGTGGGGAACGTGCCGAGCCGCAGGTCGAACCGAGCGGCGAAGGCCTCGGTGATGGCCCGGCTGATGTCGTGGTCCTCGGCTCGGAGCAGCTGGGAGCCGCGCTGCACGATGGTGATCTGCGAGCCCAGCGCACCGAACACGTGGGCCAGCTCGCAGGCGATGAAGCCACCGCCCAGCACGATCAGGTGCTCGGGAACCGCGTCGAGGCGCATGAGGTCGTCGCTCGTGTGGTAGCCCGCCTCGGCCAGGCCGGGTACGTCGGGGATCATGGGTCGGGCGCCGGCGGCGACCACCACCCGGCGACCCTCGATGCGGGCGATCCCGGCGGGCGTGGTGACCTCGAGCCGGCGCTCGCCCACGAACCGGCCCCGCCCGGCGTGGACCGTGATGTTGGGGCACTCGCTGGTGCGGTAGCGCGCGCCGCCGGCGGCGATGGGGTCGATGCGGCCGAACACGCGGTCGCGGATGTCGGGCCACCGCACACCGTCGACGTGGGCGTCGACCCCGAGGCGGTGGGCATGCTCGACGCTCAACACGGTGTCGGCGGCGTGGACGAACATCTTGGTGGGGATGCAGCCACGGTTGAGGCAGGTGCCGCCGAACACCCACTCCTCGACCATGGCGACCTTCCAGTCGTCCATGGCCGGCCCGATGAGAGAGTTGCCGCTGCCGCTGCCGATGATGACGAGGTCGTACTGCTCGAAGGATTCGCTCATGCGGACGGCAACCGTACTGACCAGGCGCCGACCGCCGCGTATCAGAGGTACTTCAACGGGTCGAAGTCGTCGATCGAGATGATGCGCACGCGCGGGAGCTCGACATCGAAGGCGTGGGCATGGTCTTCCAGGTCGAAGATCTCGAGGCCGCGCACCTCGCGCAGTTGCTGGCTCACCAGCTCGCTGAACGCGACGAGTCCGATGCGGCGCCCGCCGCCGGCCAGCGCCGCCATGTCGGCGACGAAGTCGGCGTCGTGGCTGGCCAGGAGCACGTGCCCTTCACGCTCGCGCAGCGCACGCAGCGTGCGCTGGATGCCGATGTCGACGACCTTCTCGTTGTCCTTGCCGGCCAGCGGGATCGGTCGGTAGCCGATGGCCATGAGCGCCTGCAGGAACGGCGCGTGCAGCCCGCCGGTGGCGTTGATGAAGAAGAGCCCCCGCACCGGCCGCTCCCAGGTGCTCTCGGCGAAGGTCAGCAGACGCTGCCAGCGCGGGCGCTGCGGCGGGTCGGGCTTGCGGTTCAGGATGTTGCCCAGCGTGCCATCGATGTTCTCGCCGTCGACGAGCAGGTACGTGAGCGCTTCCTGGGCCATGCCCGCACCCTATGCGAGCCTCGCTCCGCGCCGGACGCCGACGAGGCAAAGGGCGGGCGCGGGGCCATACTGGCCCATGCCCCGTTCCACGCCCGACCGTCGCCGGACCAAGCTCACCGTGCAGGCCGAGGTCACCGAGGGCGAACCGGGTGACGACGGAGCGCCGAAGGACACCCGGCCCGAGCTGGTGATCGAGGCGCCCGACGGCTCGCCGCTGAAGCTCCGCTTCAACGTGCCGCCCCGACCCTGAGCTATCGCAGGGCGTTCATCATCTGGTCGAGCTCGCGCCGGATGTCGTCACCCGCGGGCTGGTACACGAGTTCGGTGACGCCCTGCTCGCCGAGCTGGGCGACTCGGTCGCGCACCTCGGCCGGCGAACCCGTGATGGTCACCTGGTCGACGAGTGCCGCGCCGCCGGCGGCCCACGCGGCGTCGTCGGCCTCGTTGGTGTGGATGCAGTGCCCCTCGTGCACCGCGAGGTGCCGCTCGTTCTCGGGCCGCCGGTCCACCACGGCCAGCCACTCGCGGCCGCCGGGGATGGCCTCGACCGCGGTGCGGTCCACGAACTCGTAGGTGCTGTGGTACGCCAGCGCCCAACCCGGGCCGGCGGCGTTGCGCACCCGGGCAGAGTCGGCCCGCTCGCCCGGGTCGAGCACCGTGCCCCAGCACAGGAACGCCACCCAGTCGAACTGCTTGGCCGCCTCGTCCACGCTCAGCGCGACGTACAGCCCGTCGCCCAGTTCGAGCGCGGCGGCCCGGCCCTTGGGCCCGAGGGCTCCGATGAGGACCGGGATGTCGATGGGTCGCGGCGGCGCGCCGCCCTCGGGCTGCAGCATCTGCATGCGGGCGCCCTCCCAGGTGATGACGTCACCGCGCAGCAGGCCCTGGAACGCCTTGATGTAGTCGACCATGAACGCCCACGTGATGGCGCCGTACCCCATGGCCCGGCGCCCGGTGAAGCCGGTGCCGAACGCCACCGCGGTGCGGCCCGGGGCCAGCGCTTCCAGCGTGGCCGCGCCGGCGGCGTTCGCCATCGGGTGGCGCAGGCTCGGGATCAGCACACCCGGGCCGAGCCCGATGCGAGACGTGGCCTTGGCCGCGAGGGCCAGCGACATCCACACGTCGGGCGAGTTCTGCGGCGTGTCGTACAGCCAGGCCCGGGCGTACCCGAGCTCCTCGGCGACGGCGATGTCCTCGGGTGACGACAACGTCGTCGGAAAGGCACACGAGATCTCCACGGCATCCCCCGATGCTCTGATGACCCTGTAGGGGGTCGCGCCGCGACGGTACCGCGTCGCCCCTTCAGTGCGCCTCGTCGACGATGGCGCGGGCGATGTCGGGCCTTCGGGTGTAGACGCCGTCCATACCGATGCTGGCAAGGTAGCGAATGGTGTCGGGATCGTCGATGGTCCACGTGAAGCTGGCGAGTCCGTGGTCGTGCGACCAGCGCAAGGAGGCCGAGGTCGGCTTGTGCTCCTCGCGGTACGGGGGCTGGCCGATCGGCACCGGGGAGCACCATGCCTCGCCCGAGGCCTGTGCGGCCCGCATGACGGGCACGAGCGCGTCCGTCACCGTGGTGGCGACCTCCGGGCAGAGCGCCTTGAACTCCTCGACGGCCGGGTCGGTGCGGGACGACATGTAGACGGAGCCCGTGCGGCCGAGACGTCGCAGCAGGCTGCACATCACCTGGGGGGCAGGTCCCGATTCGTCCTTGAACTCCAGCGAGGTCAGGGTGTCGGGGAACTCGATGAGCACCTGTTCGACGGTGGGGATCCGCACGCCGCGCCCGCGGAAGGGGAAGTCGTTCGCCGGGCCGGCGAAGCTCCAGCCGGCGTCGAGGGCCTGCAGCTCGGCGAGGGTCTTGTCGCGCACCAGCCCCTTGCCGTCAGTGGTGGCGTCCACCGTGTCGTCGTGGATGGCGACGAGGACGCCGTCGGCGGTGATGTGGACGTCGGCGTCGTTGACGTCGGCACCGGCCGACATCGACCGGCGCATGGCCTCGAGCGTGTTCGCCGGTCCGAGGCCCTCGCCGCCGGCGTGGGCGATGACGAGCATCTTCGACCGCTGGAAGGCGCTGGGTGGACACGGCGCAACCGCGGTCGCCGAACGGCAGCCGGTCAGGAACATCACCCCGGCGCTGGCCACTGCCATGAGCGGGGTCGGTCGTTTCGGTCGCACGGCCGCAGTCTGCCAGCCGCGCGCTGCGGCAACGTCGTCGTGGAGCAGCATCAGCCCGCTGGCACCGGCGACCGCGTCGGGCCGAGGCGGAAGCGGGTTCGGGCCTGCCATCGCCGGCCCATCCGGTCGCACACGGCGACGGTGACGACGACGTAGAGCCATCCGGCGAGGATGTCGACGACGTAGTGCTCGCCGGCGTACACGAGGGTGAAGGCCATGGCGAGGGGATAGGCGAAGAGCAACCATCGCCAGCGGCCGTGGCCAGCGAGTCGGAACAGGTACAGCGCCACCAGTGCGGAGTAGCCGGCGTGCATGCTCGGCAGCGCCGCGAACGCGTTCGCGACGTCCTGGCCCCGCGCGAACCACGCTGGTGCGGCGTAGAAGCCGATGCGCGTCCAACCTTGCTGCACCGGGCGGTCGATCGGAGGGAGCAGGCCCACCTGGGCGGCGTACCACGGCGGGGCCGCCGGCACCGCGGCATAGGTGAGCACCGCACTGAAGCTGAGGACCAGGAAGCGGTTCACCCACTGGCGCCAGAGCCGTCGTGATCGCCACCACAGCACGCCGGCGAGCACGAACGGCAGCACGAAGTGCGACGCGTAGACGATCGAGACGCCGAGCTCCCACCAGCCGACCCCGGCGCCGACCGTACGGAGCCGGGGTTGGAGCCATGCGGCCGGAACCTGACCGAAGAAGAGCAACCGGTCGGCTCGCACGAGGGCGCCGACGAGAACTGGCCGGCCGAAGTCGTCGGCCCATCCCCGCGAGGAGTCGTAGAAGTAGAGCAGCACGGCGAACGGGAACCAGTCGAGGAGGACCAGGACGTAGCGCCGGGCCGGGTGGCCGATGGCGGTGACGAGCAAGCCCGCGGCGATCCAGGCGAGCACCCGCTCGCGGTCGAACGGGAACCCGCCGACGCGGTACGAGTGGACGAACCAGGTGACGTAGCCCGCCGCCGCGACCCACCGGAGCACGCGACCCCACCGGGTCGGGTGTCCCGGCGTCAGCGGTGTCGGAGGATCGAGTACTGGAAGTGTTGGGTCGAGTGCCATGGGGTCAGGTGGTGTTCGTCGGTCGCGTCGACGAGGTCGAACGCAGGGGCGAAGAGGGTCGCGATGTCGTTGGCATCGCTGCGGTGCACGGCCAGGCCGCTGCACTGCTCAGGTCCGTCGGGTGCGAAGGTGGCCACGACGAGGTGGCCACCGCAGGCGACGGTGTCCGAAGCGAGTTGGGCGTACCGCTGGCGATCGTCGGGGTCGGTCAGGAAGTGGTACGCGGCCCGGTCGTGCCAGCAGCGGTAGCGGCGGCCGGGTCGCCACTGCCGGATGTCGCTGGCCACGAGTCGGACCGCGTGGTCCCCGCCGGTGGCACGGACCAGTTCGGCGTCGAGGATCTCGAGCGCAGGGGCGGCGATGTCGACGACGGTGAGGTCACGGTAGCCCTCGGCCGACAGCCGTTGGACGAGTGCCGACACGCCGCCACCGATGTCGACGATCGCATCGTCGCGCCCGGCGACGCGGCGGACGATCTCCAGCGAGACCCCCGGGTCGCGCTGGTACCAGCTGACCTCCGTCGGATCGCGGTCGGACCACACGTCGTGCCAGTGAGCCGACGGTTCGCTCACCACTTCGACACCAGCATCAGTTGGAGCCCGATGGCGAGCGTCGCCTGCGCCGCCAGCCAGAGCCGGCGGCGGCGGAGCACCACCGCGGCCGGCACGAGCCATGGATAGAACAGCAGCCAGATGCGCTCCACCTCGGCCTTCGAGTACTGGGACGCGTCCGCCACCGCGATGCAGGCCAGCGCACCGCCCACGATCCACCACACCGCGGCCGGGCGTCGTCGCCCGAGCGCGACCACGACGGCGGGACCGCAGGCGATGATGGCGGCGCCGAGGTTGCCCACCGCGAAGTACCCGGCGGGACGGAACTGGGCGGTTCCCCACCAGTAGAACGTCTTGGTGGTCGCCGCACCGTCGAACCACCAGAAGCCGCCCAGCGCGAACGCCACGACCACCGTCGCGGCCCCGGCGGCGGCAAGGCCGATCACCTCGCCGAGCGCTCGCCAGTGGCGCCAGCCGAGGGCCACGACCAGCACGAGAGGCAACAACAGCAAGATCGCGGCGCCATAGGTGAGGAACAGCGCGGCGGCGAGGACGGCGCCACCGGCCAGGGCACCGAGTCGCCGCGTTGCCGGCGCTTCGGCGCGTACGGCAGCGACCACCGCGACCACGCCCGTGCCGGCCACCGCGGCGTAGAACGCGTCGGCGGACGTTCCCATCCAGACGCTGTAGGGAGCGAGGGCGAGGAACGGCACGAGGGAACGGGCCTGGTGCTCGCCCGCGACGATGCGGACGGTGACGGCCACTGCGGCCACGACCACACCGACACCGATGTACGAGAGGGCGCCGGCCGCCCATGGATGGCCGAGGCCGATGGCACCGAGCGCCTTCAGCACCAGCAGGAATCCCGGCGGATGCCCCTTGGCATGGACGCTGAAGTTCAACAGGAACCCGATGGTGTCGTAGCGCCGCACCATCTCGCCTGCCGGTGGGAGCGTCGCCAGATTGGCCCAGTACTCGGTCGGATGCACGACCGGGTCGAGCACGTGACCCAGGCCGTCGGACGCTGCCAGCGTGAACGTGAACGCCACGGCGGTGACGGCACCGCCGACGACCACCCGAGCGAACGGCCATCGATGGATGACGCGGGCACCGCGTGTCACCACCAAGGTGGCGATCGCCGCGGCGATCAACAGCGACGGGCCGTACCGTGCTCGCCACTGCCCGACGAGCGGCGCGGCGCCGAGCTTGGTGTTCGGATCGGACTGCACGGCCCACCCCCACACCACGCTCACGGCCAGGATCGCCGCCGCCAGGATCGGAACACCCCACCGGCCGGCGCGTCGCCCAACCGCGTCCCGACGAGCGTCGACGGACACGTCGGCGGGAGCTAGCAGTGGGTCGGGCGACATCGGGCGGGTTCGGACGATCAGGAGATCAGGCCGAGTGTGCGGCCGATCGCCTCGATCTGGACGTAGTTGTCGGACGATGTCGGGACGAAGGCCTTGGCGCCGAGCAGGCCGAGGGCCTTGCCGCCTTCGGTGTCACCGGCGGCCCCGAGCAGCGCGGCCTTGATCCGAGCGGTGAAACCGGCGCCCAACCGCCGGTCGATGTCGGGCCCGGCGATCCAGTGGTAGTCGTGGTAGCCGGGGCTGCGCAGCACTTGGACGACCTTGGCGGAATCGATGGAGCCGTCGGCCGACCGGCGCTTCCAGACCTGTTCGTCGAGCACCCCTGCTTGGAACGTACCGGCGGCCACCAGGTCGACGGTCTTGTCGGGGCTCCCCGAGAACCCCGCGGTCCCCGAGAAGTCGGTTCGAGGGTCGACCCCCGCCTGATCGAGGAAGAACTGCGGCATGAGGCGGCCCGATGTCGACGCCTCGCTGCCGAACGTGAATCGGAGACCCTTCAGCTCGGTCAGGTCGGCTACCCCGGCGAACGGCGACAGCCCGGTCGAGGCGTTCACGATGAACACGGAATGGACGTCGTCGTCGATGTCGCGTTGGGCGAGGACGCTGGAGCCCGGGGTCTGCAGCCGGGCCTGCACGCCGGTGAGCCCGCTGAACCAGACGAGGTCGAGGTCGCCATGGCGGAACTTCGTCACGGCGGAGGCGTGGTCGTGGACGGGCAGGTAGTCGACCTTCACGCCGAGCGCCTTGGCGAGGTACGTCGCCAAGGCCTGGTTCGTCTGCTGGAGCTTCTCGCGTGCGGCGTCAGGGATGGCCCCGATCTTCAACGTGCGCTCCGGCGCGGCCGCGGCCCGGGTCGGTGCCGCGGCGGTGTCGGCGATCGTGGCGGCCGTTGCGGAACCGACCCCTCCCGCTGCGGTCGCCGGTGACGGTGCGCCGGTCTTCGCTCGCGAACCGCAGGCGGAGAGGGTGGCGAGCCCGCCGAGCAGCAGAGCGCGACGGGTCACGAGGTTGGGCATCGGCTTCCTCCCGAAGCGTTCGGGGCGAGTTCAGTCGACGACGGCATCGCGGGTGCCGCGCACCGTCACGAACGTGCCGACGGCGAGCGCGGCCCAGAAGGCCATCGTGGCACCGGTACCGCCGAAGACACCGCCGGTCCAGTTGCCCTTGTTGTACCGCCACTGGACGATGACCTGGAGGGCCATGACCGCAAAGGCCCCGGCGACCGCGAACGAGAGCCACGCGACCCGCCGCCGAACGGCCACGAGGAGCGCCGCGCCGAGCAGCAGGGTGAGAACAGCGCTCAGCGGGTTGAACCAGAGGAGCTTGAGCTCGCCCTTGGCCCAGCCGACCATGTGGCCCTGCTTCGCGGTGAACGAGCCGCCCGCCGAGACGAGGAGCCCGACCGCGCCGATCAGGATGGCGACCGAGGCCAGCACCGATGACGCCCGTCGCCAGGCGTCAGGGCCGCGACCCTGCAGACCGTCGAGCCCGTAGTGCCGACCCGCCAGCGACGCGAGGAGCAGTAGGTGAATGGCGATCATCAGGTAGTACGACCACGGCCATTCGTACTGCTTGTCGTAGTAGAGGACCGAGAGCATGATCGACACCGACGTGCCCGCACCGACCAGGGCGGCGATGGTCGTGCGGTACCCCAACAGGAGGCAGACGCACAGGGTGGCCTCGAGCAGGAGGGTCATCCATCCGAAGAGCTGGTACTGCTTCAGCACGACGTGTTCGACCACCCAGGAGTAGGGCGGAAACACGGGGTTGCGGACGGCAGAGTCGACGTACTTGTACAGGCCGTTCTGGAGGTCACGGCCGAAGTCGGGCGGTCGCTTCCACTCGAGGTTGGCCAACCAGAGCAGGCCGACCACGATGCGCACGGCGGCGATGATCGGGCCGCGAAGGCGGGCGACGACGGACTCGATCACGATGGCACCGCAGTTCGGGTCGAGGTGCGCAGGGGCGCACGAGCAAAGGAGGACATGCCGCTGTCGAAAGCGACGGAGCCGGTGTAACCGAGGTCGGCTGATGCCCGCTCGGTGGAAGCGAACACGTGGCGGACGTCGCCGAGACGGTAGCGCCCGGTGACCACCGGCCAGCGCGGATCGTGGGAATCGGCGCCAAACGCGGTGGCGAGCGCCTGGGCCATGTCCCCGACCGACCGCGGCTCGGGCGAGGCGACGTTGAAGGCCCGCACCGGGCCCTTTCGGTCGAGGGCCGCCAGGTGGGCGGCCACGACATCGCGGACGTGCACGAAGTTCCGCATCTGGCGACCGTCTTCGGTGACCATCGGGGGGTCGCCACGTTCGAGGGCCGACCGGAAGATGGCGGCCACGCCCGCGTATGGGGTGTCCCGGGGCATCCGGTCGCCGTAGACGTTGTGATAACGAAGCATCGTGGCGTCGAGGGTGTGCTCGCGGCCGAATGCTTCGAGGAGGTGCTCCTGGTGCAACTTGGTGGCGGCGTAGACGTTGCGAGGCTCGAGCGGGGCGTCCTCGGGGACGCTCTCGGGTCGCAGGTCGGCGCCGCACCGTGGGCATCGGACCTCGAACCGCCCGGCCGCCAGGTCGGCCTCGGCTCGTGGCCCTGGGCGGACGACCCCGTGGACCGGGCAGCGGTAGCGCCCCTCCCCGTAGACCACCATGCTCGACGCGAGGACGACCGTGCCCGCGAACCCACGGTCGTGGAGGGCGCGCAGGCCCTGGACCCAGGCGGTGACGTTGTGCGCCACGTACTCGTCGGCGTCGCCGAAGTCGACACCCAGCCCGACCTTGCCGGCCTGGTGGCACACGACATCGACGCCGTCGAGCACCTGCTCCCAGGTGCTGCGCGACCGCAGATCGGCCCACACGAAGTCGACCTCGGGGTTCAGGTGGTCCGGGGCCCCTTGGTGGGCCGCGGGGTCCAGGTTGTCGACCACCGTGACGCGATCGCCGCGAGCGGCGAGCGCGTCGGCTACGTGCGAGCCGATGAAGCCGGCCCCACCGGTGACCAGCACGTGCTTCATGGCCATTACATGTAGTCGAAGCGGGGCGAATCCGGCGGCACGAGCGGGCAACAGTTTCGGGAATCGTAAGCATTCCCGTGAGGCGCGATCCGGAACGGCTGCCTATGGTTGTCGTATGTCTGTGGTCGAACCGATACCGCCGTCGCAGGCGCCGCTGCTGGCCCGCCCGTTCTACGATGGCGGTGACCCGGGCCCCATCGCGGCCACGCTCGCCCATGTGCCCGAGCTGATGGAGTTGGCCCTTCCGTTCATCGGGGCCACCCTGTCACCGTCGGCTGTGCCGTTCCGGACCAAAGAGATCGTCATCCTGCGCACCTCGTGCGTGATGTCGTGTCGCTACTGCATCGACAGCCACACCCCCGTGGCGCTCGACTCGGGTCTGACCGAGGCGCAGGTCCGGGCCCTGCGGTCCGAGCCGGGTCAGGACGTCACGGCCGCGTTCGTCGATGGGCGCGACCTCGCGTTGATCGCATGGACCGACGCGGTTGGCGGTGGCAGAGGCCCGGTCGACGACGACACGACCGCAAGGATGGTGGCGGCCTTCGCCGATCACGAGATCGTCGAGCTCACGCTGCTCGTCGGTGCCACGCTCCTTCTGAACCGCTATGCCACCGCGCTGCGTCTCCCCGTCGGGGACGACACGATCGGCCGTCTGGCCGCCGCCGGTTTCGAGCGAGCGGCATGACCACCGCCATCGAAGAGGCGATCGAGGACGGCTCGCTCGGCGAGCGGGTGTGGTTCTACGCCAACTACCACTGCAACCTCGAGTGCTCGTACTGCCTCACGGAATCGGGTCCGAACGTGGCCCGGCGAATGCTCGACCCCGAGTGGGTGCTGGCCCGAGCCCTCGAAGCGCGCCAGCTCGGGTTCCGTTCCCTGGGGGTCACCGGCGGCGAGCCGTTCATGGTCGCCTCGATGCCCGACACCATCGCCGCGCTTTCCGACGTTCTCCCCGTGGTCGTGCTGTCGAACGCCACGCTCTTCAACGGCCCCCGGTTCGAACGTGTCGTCACCGCGCTGGCCGGTCGACCCGTGCACATCCAGGTATCGCTCGACGCGCCCGATCCCGGGCCCAACGACACCAAGCGTGGTGACGACAACTGGCGCCTCGTGGCCGAGGCGGTCCCGCGACTCATCGAGCGCGGGATCAAGGTGCGCATCGCCACCACGACCGACGATCTCAGTGCCGACGATCACGACCGCCTCTGTGCGCTCCACCGGTCGTGGGGCGTGCCCGACGAGGATCACGTCGTGCGACCCATCGTGTCCCGCGGGCGGGCGGCGTCCGGGGGCGTCGGTGTCGCGGCCGGGGTGCACGACCTCGCCCCCGAGCTGTGCATCACGGCGGACGGCGCGTTCTGGAGCGCGTTCGGACCCACGGTGCAGGAAGGGCGACTCGACACCGACCTGCTGGTGACGCGCACGACCGCACCGTTGGGCGTGCCCGCGGCGGCGATGGTGCGTCTCGCCCAAGGGACACCTCGCGGCAATGACGCCAGCCTGGGCATACGTTGAGCGTGAACCGCGAGGGCCCGGTCGGGCCCGATGTGATCCTCCCGGCGCTGAACGAGGCCGGCGCCCTACCCCGCGTCCTCGCCGCGCTACCCGCGGGCTATCGCGCCATCGTCGTCGACAACGGGTCGACCGACGGCACGCCCGATGTCGCTCGTTCACTCGGTGCGATGGTGGTGACCGCGTCGCAACGCGGGTTCGGCGCCGCCTGCTGGGCCGGGTTGCAGGCCGCCACCGCCGACATCGTCTGCTTCATGGACGCCGACGCCAGCTTCGACGCCGCCGAGCTTCCCCGGGTGGTCGGTCCGGTGATCGCTGGTGAGGCCGATCTGGTGATGGGGGCGCGGCAGCCGGTCCCCGGGTCGTGGCCGGTCCACGCCCGGATAGCCAATCGCTTCCTGGCCTTCGAGATCCGGCGCCGGGCCAACGTACCCGTGCACGATCTCGGCCCGATGCGGGCGGTCAACCGGGTGGCCCTGCTGGAGCTGGGCATGACCGATCGTCGGTCGGGTTGGCCGCTCGAGATGGTGCTCCGCGGTCGCCAGGCCGGGTGGCGGATCGCCGAGGTGCCGGTGACCTATCGGCCCCGCATCGGCAAGTCGAAGGTGACCGGAACGTTCCGTGGCACCTGGCGGGCCGTGACCGACATGAGCCGGATCCTCGCCAGTGTCCGCTGAATCCCCGATCGATCCGGCGACCGCGGCGTGGACGCGCCGCTCCACGCGCACGGTGTACGAGAACCGTTGGATACGCGTCGATGAGGATGTCGTGCTCGTGCCCAACGGTCACGAGACGATCTACGGCATCGTGCGGTGCGCCGATGCCGTCGGTGTGCTGCCGTTCGTCGACGATGATCACGTCCTGCTCGTGCAGCAGTACCGGTACGTCGCCGGTCATCCGACGTGGGAGATGCCCACCGGTGGTCGCGAACCGAACGAGACGCTCGAAGCCGCCGCCCAACGCGAGCTCGCCGAAGAGTCAGGCTTCCGGGCGGCCGATCTCGAGTTCCTGACCCGCTACCACACGTCGAAGAGCGTCGTCGACGAGACCGCTTACCTCTACGTCGCCCGCGGGCTCGCGCCCGCCGACGAGCAGGCCGACGAGACCGAGCTGCTCCGCCGGCGGGTCTGGCCGTTCGCCGAGGTGGTCTCGATGGTGACGGGGGCCGAGATCACCGACTCGATGACGGTCATCGCCGTGTTGCTCGAGGAGCGTCGTCGCCGTGGTTGACGCCCTCCCCGGAACCATGATGGTGATCGCCAAGACGCCGGAGCCGGGCCGATCGAAGACCCGCCTGTGCCCGCCGCTCACCTCGGCCCAGGCGTGCGACGTCGCCTGGGCCTGCCTGCACGACACCCTGGCGGTGGTGGCCGATCTCCCGGTGAGCCGGCGGGTTCTCGTGCTCGACGGCGAGCCGGGGGCCTGGATCCCCGCGGGCTTTGACGTCATCAGGCAGCGGGGTGCCGGACTCGCAGCGCGACTCGCCGCGGCGTTCACCGATGTGGACGACGCCGCCGTCGTGATCGCCATGGATACGCCCCAGGTGACCGGGGAACTGCTCGCCGACGCGTTGAACGCCGTCGCGGCAGGCGCCGGCGTGGCGTCGTTCGGGCCCGCAGGCGATGGCGGCTTCTGGCTCCTCGGGTTACCTCGCGGCGCCGACCGGGGCCGGGTGTTCGAGGGTGTTCCCATGAGCGTGGCGCACACCGGTGCGGCCCAGCGGGCCCGCCTCCACCACCTGGGGTACGAGGTCCGTGAGCTCGCTGTCCTGCGCGACGTCGACACGTTCGAGGACCTCGGTGCCGTCGCCCACCTGATCCCGGGGTCGATGACCGCTCACGTCGCCGCTCTCCTCGGTGAAGGTCCGACGCCGCCGACGAGCGGTTCGGCGCCGAGCGAGCTGTCTGGCCGGGCAGGTGCGTGGCTCGACGGGTGACCGGGTTCCTGGGACCCCTCGACGGTGGCGCGCCCGGGCCGCTTCGATCGTGGCGTTCAGCGCGAGCAGGTTCGTCTGCTCGGCGTTCGCCTCTCGCGCCGCATCGGCGGCGGTGGCGCGCACGATGCGCCAGCCCTCGGGCCGCCGCGGCCACACTTGTGACCGGCGGCCGGTGCGTCGCCGTTCACGAAGGTGATGTCGACGGTGACAACGTCGTCGGCCAGCGCCAGCACGTGCCGGCTGGTGAGACGCCGGGTGGTCGGCACCGGCACCGCGCCGCGCCGCCAGGTGCGGATGGCGTCCACGCCGACCTGCACCTCGGCGATGCCGACGCGCACGACGCGCGGGTCGTCCCAGACCGCGCCCTCCATCGCGTCGACGTCGTCGGCCTCGGCGGCCCGATGGGCAATGGTCATGGCGGCACGCTAGGCCGCACCGCCACAGTTCTGAGCCGACTCCGTCTCACCGGTGAGACGAAACCGGCGCAGAAGCGACAGGTCGCCGTCGGCCCTGGTGTACGCGTCGCTCAGGTGACGACGAGGGCGATCATCACGAAGTGGCACACGCCGGCCAGCACCGTGGCCGCGTGCCAGATCTCGTGGTAGCCGAAGATGCGGGGCCACGGATCGGGGCGCCGCCGGGCCAGCACCGGGATGCCGAACGTGTAGAGCAGGCCACCGCTGAGCAGCAGCGCCAGCGCCGGCCCGCTCAGCGAGTGCACCAGCGCCGGCAGGCTCACCACCGCGGCCCAGCCGAGCATCGGGTACAGCGCGTGCTGCACGACGCGGAAGCGGTCGAAGGCGACCTGCTTGAGCACGATGCCGGTGATGGCGCCGGTCCACACGACCACGAACAACGGGATTCCCCACGCCTTGGGCAGGGCCACGAGGCACACCGGCGTGTACGTGCCGGCGATGAGCACGAAGATCATCGAGTGGTCCATGCGCCGCAGGATCTTGTGGCTGCGGTCGCTCCATGCCAGGCGGTGGTAGCACGCCGATGTGCCGAACCCGAGCACGATGCCGAGCCCGTAGATGGTGGCGGCGAACTTCGCCATCGGGTGGTCGGCCGTGGCGACCAGCAGCACCGCACCCGGCACCGCGAGCATGGCGGCGACGGCGTGGATCCAGCCGCGCCACGACGGCCGGAGGGCGTAGGCGGCGACGGCACGGGTGGGCATGCTTCAACCCTACGACCGCCCGGCGCGAAGTCGCGGTCGAGCGCAGCGTGATCCGCGGCACCACCGCACCACCCAGTGGCTCAGGCGTCCTCGAGGGCCCACAGCAACGCGGTGGCGAGCGCGTCGGGCGTGGCGCCCGCGTCGACCTGCATGCGGACGTCGGCCACCTGTTCGAACAGCGGGCCCCGCCGCGCCATCTGGTCCGCCAGCAACTCGTCGACGGGACGGTCGAACGTGGGCCGATGGCCGGCCGAGTGGAAGCGGGCCACCAGCAGCGGCACCGGTACGCGCAACCACACCACGAACACCCCCTCGGCCCGCAACGCGTCACGGCACGCTTCCCGCTCGATCGTGCTGGCCGCCGCGGCCACCACCACCGGCTCGCGGCGGGCCAGCGCGTCGAGCAGCTGGCGCTCCTCGAGGTCGTGCATGGCGTCGGGGCCGATCTCGGCGGCCAACTCACGCACCGTGCGACCCGTCGTGCGGGCGATCTCGACATCGCTGTCGAGCAGGGAACGGCCCAGCCGCTCGGCCACGCGCCGGCCCACCTCGCTCTTGCCCGAGGCCATCAGCCCGACCAGCACGAGGTGGTCGGTGGTGCGACTCACCAGTGCAGCCCGTGGCCGCGCGCCGTGAGGGTGATGCGGTACAGCGACGTGGTGGCCGTGATGTAGAGCACGTTCCGGCCGGGCCCACCCCAGCAGCAGTTCGACGATCGCTCGGGCACCATGATGCGCCCGAGCCGCGTGCCGCTCGGGTCGAACACCTGGATCGAGTCGAGCGACGACGTGTACAGGTTGCCGTCGAGGTCGAGCCGGAAGCCGTCGGCCAGCCCGGGTCGGATGTCGGCGAAAAGACGGCCGTTGGCGGTGGTGCGCCCGTCGACCACGTCGTACACGCGGACGTGGTGGTTGCCACCGCCGTCGGTGCGGCGCGCCGCCGAGGTGTCGGCCACGTACAACAGGCTCCCGTCGGGAGAGAACGCCAGCCCGTTCGGATCTTCCATGTCGGTGACCACCGGCTCGAGCTCGCCCGTGGCCGGATCGAAACGGAACACGTAGCACGCGCCGATCTCGCTCTCGGCCTGATAGCCCTCGTACCACGACGCGATGCCGTAGGGCGGGTCGGTGAACCAGATGGTGCCATCGGCGCGCACCACCACGTCGTTGGGCGAGTTGAACCGCTTGCCCTGCCAGCCATCGAGCAGGGTGGTGACCGTGCCGTCGGGTTCGGTGCGCAGCACGGCCCGTGCACCGTGGCTGCAGTGCACCATGCGGCCTTCGACGTCGAGGGTGTTGCCGTTGACGAACGCGGACGGGCGCCGGAACACGCGCGTGCCCGTGGCGCCCGTCCAGCTCAGCATGCGGCAGTGGGGGATGTCGCTCCAGACGACCGCGCCCGTCGTCGGCAGGTACACCGGGCCCTCGGTCCACAACCCGCCCGTCGAGAGACGGTGCAGGCCGGCATCACGGGGCACGAGCGACCAGAAGCGGTCGTCGTCGGCGATCAGGTGGGGGCACACGCGGGGGGCTCCTCGGCGGTGGGTGGGCCACCATCATCGCCGCGTCGGTGAAGTGGGCGCGCTACGTCGCCGGCTGGGCCTTGCGGTGCACCTGCACGGCCAAGGTGCCGGCCGCCAGCGCGAAGCGCAGGTCGGTCGTGAGCCGGGCGCCGGGGAAGCGGGCCTTCAGCTCGGTGCCGCTCACCACCGTGGGCAGCGAGAGCTTGCACGGCACCGACAGGCGGTTCTTGATGTTGCCGCCGATCATGTTGGCCAGCTCGCCGATGGCATCGTCGAGATCGCGCTGGGTCGTCGTGCCGGGCTCGGCGGCGAACATCGCCTCGGTGGCCTGCTCGGCGAAGGCGTGCGAGCAGAGCAGCACGACGGCACCCTGCCAGTCGCCGGTGACGTGGACCGAGGCCATCACCTCGGTGATGAGCGGTGCGGCGTCGACGTGGATCGGTTCGAGGGACATGTCGAGCACCGTGCCGCACACCTCCCGGGTCAGGGCGACGATGACCTCGGATGACGGCTCCATGGTCGACCGGATCGGCGCGAACGGGTGGGGAGTTGACGCTGCGCCGGGTGACCCGGCCGGAACGAGCCGGAATCTTGCCGGCGCAGGCCCCCGGCCGCAGCCCCAGGGAGCCCGTGGCACTTTGCCGAACCTTGGCCTGACCTGGGGGATCGGCCCGCACTGCGGTGGCCCGGACCGTGGCAAGGTGAATCGCACCTGGCAGAGGAGGCCGGTCCCATGATGAAGCCGAAACGACGTTCTCTCGCGATCACCGGTGCCGCTTCGGCGGTCGCCGTCCTGGCCCTCGGGGCCTCCGCGATCGCCAGCAACCGCTCGTCGGGCCGCGCCGTGCAGCCCCGCACCCTGACGGTGGCCCGCACCGGCACCCTGACCACGGTGGTCACGCCCGGCATGACCAAGGACGTGACGGTGCTCGACGCCGGCACGGTCACGATCCTCGTCGACGACGTTGCCGGCACGTTCAAGGTCAGCAAGGTCGTCGTGAACGTCGGCTGGCAGGCCGACACGAGCGTGCCTGACGGCACCCATGCCGCCATCGCCTTCACGGCCACTGCACGCACGGTGAACGTGACCCTGGTGCTCGACAGCGGGGTGCTCACGGTGACCATCATCGAGGTGCCGCCCACGAGCACGCCGTCGACGTCCACGGCGACCACGACCCCGTCGAGCTCGTCATCGACGGCCACCACGACAGCGACCACCACCGCCACGACCGCGGCGTCGACCACGTCGTCGACCGAAGCCACCACCACGGTGGCCACCAGGCCCGACACGAGCGTCGCCCCCGCCTGCACCGAGGACGACGACGAAGGCGACGACGGCGGCGAGCAGGCGGAGTGCGACGACCACGGTGACGACGACGACCACGCCACGACCCAGACGTCGTCGTCGAAGAAGGGCAAGGACAAGCACGACGATGACGACGAGCACAAGGGTCACGAGGGCGACGACGACTGATCACGCGGTGGGGGTGGGGCCGGTGCGCAGCGAACGCTTGCGCCCGTTCCCCACCGCGACCAGCATCGCGTCGTGATCGTCGAATCGCTCCTGCCTCTCGGCAAGCTCGACCCCGGGCTGCGCGAGCCCGACACCCCGCTCGACATCCGCGACGTGGCCCGGCTGGCCGCGGTCGCTGAGTCGGCGGGCCTCGGCGCTGTCCTGGTCGAGGAGACCAAGGACGACCCGTTCCAGCTCCTGGCCCTGGCGGCCACCACGACGTCGACCATCCAGTTGGGGACCTCGGTGGCGATGGCTTTCCCCCGCAGCCCTACGGTGACGGCGATGGCGGCGTGGTCGTTGCAGAAGCTCTCCGGCGGACGGTTCCTGCTCGGTCTGGGCACGCAGGTGCGGGCCCACGTGGAGCGCCGCTACGGCCTGCCGTGGTCGGCGCCGGCGCCCTGGATCCGCGACTACGTCACCGCGGTGCGGGCCTTGTGGGACTGCTGGCAGCACGACACGCCGTTGCAGGTCGTCACCGACCACTACCGCATGGATCTGATGGTGCCGTTGTTCGACCCCGGCCCCATCGAGCATCCGCACATCCCGATCCACCTGGCGGCCATCGGACCGAACATGTGCGCCGTCGCCGCCGAGGTGGCCGACGGTGTCCGCCTCCATCCGGTCTGCACGACGCGCTTCATCGACGAGCAGGTGCTCCCCGCGCTGGCCCGGGGCGCCGCTCGCGTCGGGCGGGCCGCGGACGATGTCGAGGTCTGCATCAAGCCACTGATCGGCACCGCACCCGACGATGTTGCGCTGGAGAAGGTGGTGCGCACCGTGCGGGCCCGGGTGGCGTTCTACCTGTCGACCCCGTCGTATCGGCGGGCGTTCGAGGTGCACGGTTGGGCCGACATCGCCGCGCAGGCCTCGGTGCTGTCCCGGCAGCAACGTTGGGAGGAACTGCCGGATCTCGTCGATGACGAGATGCTCCACACGGTGGCCACCATCGGCACCTACGACGAGATCGCCGACCTGCTCAACGAGCGCTACGCCCATCGCGTGGACCGGATCGAGTTCTCGGTGCCGGTGCACGGCCCCGCCGATGCCGATGCCTTCCGGGCGATCCTGGCCCGGCTGCACCGGCGCTAGCCCAGCGCGGTGATGGCGGCGGCGACCTCGTCGGGCGCCTCCAGCGGGAGCATGTGACCGAAGTCGAGCAGCACCTGCAGGATGGCCGTGGGCCAGGCGTCGAAATGAGACCGGCGACCGCGGAGCCAGCCGAACTGCGATGATCGCGCCATGACCACCGAGCCGTCCCCGGGCAAGGGCGAGCGCACCCGTCAGGCGCTGCTCGCCGCCGCGGTGGCCCGCTTCGGCCGTGACGGGTACCGCTCCACGTCGGTCGCCACCATCGCCCGGGTCGCCCACCTGAGCAGCACCGCCGCCTACCCCTACTTCGCCAGCAAGGAAGCCCTCTTCGTCGCCGCGGTCGACCACGACACCGCCGGCGTCATCGACGACGGCGTGATGGACCTGCTGAACCGCGACGGTGCGATCGCCTGGCTGCCCAGCCTGCTGCCGTCGCTCATGGCCGCGCTCGAGCGCCATCCTCTCGCCCGTCGTGTCCTCGCCGGGCTGGAGCCCGACTTCACCGTGCGCCTCCTGCGCATCCCGTCGCTGGCCTCGTTGCGCGGTGTGGTGGCCGAGCGCATCGTCAGCCAGCAGGCGAGTGGCGTGGTGCGGGCCGATGTCGACCCGGGCGAGATGGCCGATGGCCTCATGACCATCGTGCTCTCGCTGCTCATGACGCTCGTGCAGACCCGCAGTGACCCCGAGGTGCTCGCGGGCCGGGCCGTCGCCGTGCTCCACGCCGCCCTGTCGCCGGTGGTGGAGCCGACGTCGGCGCGTCCTCGCCGCTGATCCCGTAGCGTCGACGCCATGGCCGACACCAGCGCTGCACCGGGTCCGATCGCTCTGGTGGGCAGCGGCGAGTTCCTGCCCCAGATGGTCGAGGTCGACCGCGCGCTGCTGCAGGGTCGCGCGTCGCGTGCCGCGTTCCTGCCCACCGCGGCGGGCCAGGAGGGCGATGCATCGGTGCAGCGTTGGCTCGGCCTCGGCACGCGCCACTACGAGGCGATGGGCGTGACTCCCGTGCCCGTGCCGGTCGTGCAGCGCTCCGATGCCGAGGACGCCGATCTGGTGGCGAGTGTGCGCGACGTCGGTCTCGTGTACCTGTCGGGTGGCAACCCCGGCTACCTGGTCGACACGTTGCGGGACTCCACCATGTGGCACGCCATCGTGGAGGCGTGGCGCGGCGGTGCCGCCCTGGCCGGGTGCAGCGCCGGTGCCATGGCCCTCACCGCCAGCGCGCCCGACGTGCGCAGCGGCCGCATGGCGCCCAAGGCCGGGCTGGGTCTGCTGGGTCACCTGGCCGTGCTGCCCCACTTCGACCGCATGCACCAGTGGGACCCGACGGCCACCGAGCGCACGGTCGATGCCCACCCTGGGCTCGCCGTGGTCGGCATCGACGAGGACACCGCCCTCGTCGGCGGCCCGCACTCGTGGACCGTGATGGGGCGGCGCACGGTCACCGTGTTCGTCGACGGTGGGCGCACCGTGCACGCCGCCGGGGCTACGGTGACGCTGCCGTCCTGACCCGGCCCAGTCCTCACCGCCGCGCCGCCGTCACGAACAGGCCGACCGCGACCGAGGCGGCGTTCGTGGCCAAGGCCACCGCGCCGGCGAGCGGCCACGCCGTTGCGAGCCAACGGCGCGACAGCGCGGCTTCGTAGCCGACCACCACGAGCTCGGCGAGCACGACGGCCACGAACCAGGGCAGCGCGGCGTCGAACGCGGGGAGCAGCACCGTGACTGGGACCTCGATGACCACTGTCAGCACCAGCGCCCAGCCGTACGGCACGCCCACTGTCGCACGGCGCCGGGGGCGCGGTCATGACGTGGCTCGCGCTGGTAACCCGCGACGTCGCCCCGCAAGGTCGAGGGTCCGAGCCGCACCGCGCTCGTGCTCGGCGGCGTGGTGGTGGCCGTCATCGCCGTGCTCGTGGTGCTGCTCGTGCGCGCGCTGCCGGCGTCGTGACGCCGCCGTCGTTGGCCCACGGCGACGGCCCGGCGCGGTGGCTCGTGCTGTTCGGCTTCGCCCAGCTCGTGCACGACGGGCTCTGGTGCTGGCACCTACCCCGCTTCCACGACGCGCCGTGGCGTACCGCGGCTGGGTCGGTGCTGTGCCACGCCACCGCGGCGCGGCTGGCGGCGGTCGGCGCGGCGGCCGCGCTCGGCCTGCTGGTGACCGCGGTGGTCACCAGCGGGACATCGGCCCGCGCGCTCTACCAGGTGGCCGCCGCGTACCACGTGGCGGTGGAGGCCCCCGCGCTCATGGCTCTCGCAGGGCGCTCGGCTCCAGCTCGCGCCTCTCGGCCACCTCTCCGAGCATCGGCGCCTGTCGCCAGCTGAGCCCGGCGCCCAAGCCCTGAGCGACGCTCAGCGCACCGGTGCGCCCTGCCGGTCGCCGGCCCGACTGAGCGCGACGCGAGCAGGGCCGAGGAAGCGGTGGTCGCGCGCGATGCGGGCGGCGCGGCGGCGCAGCCGCCAGAACGTGTCCTCCATGAGGATGTGGTCGAACTCGCCGTTGCGACCCACGCTGTGGAGCCCGCCGATGCCCGTGCCGTAGCCGGCCAGCGTGGCCCGATCCTCCTCGTACTCCAGCGAGAACACGGGGTAGCCGAGCGGTTGGCGCAGCACGTTCGCCCCGATGAGTCGCTCGCGCACGTCGGGAACGAGCGGGCCGAGCGTCGACACGCAGCGCTCCACCGCCTGCTCGTCCGTGAGCGACCACACGTCGTCGCCGGGCTGGGCGCCGAGCTCGCACAGGATCATGGTGCGGCCCTCGGGGGCGGTCCACGGCATCGACATCGGTGCCTCGGTGACGCGGAAGTAGGGGAAACCCTGCGGCGTCCACACCACCACGTCGGGCAGCAGGCCGCGGCCGCTGAGCTTCAGGTTCACCAGCACGAGGCCGCGGAAGCGGAACCGGCGGAAGCGGTCGAGGCGGTCGGTGCCGTCCATCAGCTGGGGCAGACGGTTGATGGGTAGCGTCGAGATCACGGTGCTGGTCTCGATGTCGCGCCCGGCGACGCGCACGCCGAGCACGCGGTCGCCTTCGGTGTAGATCTGCTCGGCCGGGTGCTCGAGCAGCGCCGGGCTCGGCAGACCATCGGCCACGTGCCGGCAGATGCCGGCCATGCCGCCCTCGGGGTACACGTGGAACACGCCGGTCGCCGACGGTTCCTCCTTGCAGTAGCCGATCATCACGGCCCGATGGGTCAAGCGCTGGGCGGCGCGAAGCCAGATCGTGTGCAGCAGGCTCGTGGGGATCTTGTCGATGACACTGGCCGAGAGCTGGTCGGCGGGCAGCCCCGACCATGCCTCGAGCAGGGGCAGCGCGACCTCGTCGGCCAGGGCCGGCCCGTAGTCGTGGCGGAAGCGTTCCGACGCGACGCGCAGATCGCGCGCCGGCGGCCGCAGACGTTCACGCGCCGCGCTGGCCACGAAGCGGGGCACACCGAGCAGGCCCATCGGGTAGCGCGGGTGGCTGGTGGGGCCGAGGTGCACGACCTCCCCGTAGCGGGGGAGCGTGCGGGCCGACGCACCCATGCCGAGGGCGGCGAGGAAGCGGTTGGTGACGAAGTGGGCGCCAACGTCGTAGCTGAAGCCATCGGCGTCGGTGTGACTGGCGGCCATGCCGGCCAGCCGCGGCGACGCCTCGTACACCTGGGCGTGCACGCCTTGCCGTTCGAGCTCGTGGGCGGCGAGCAGTCCGGCGATGCCACCGCCGAGCACCACCACCGGCGCCGCCGTCATTGGGGCCGCCGCAGGATCACGCGCAGCAGGGCGCCGCGGCCGACGACGGTGAGGGCGGTGTCGAGCGCGGTGAACACCCCGAGCGCCGGGGCCGCCTTCAGCGAGAACTGCTCCACCAGCCAGGTCGGCGCGTGCCAGTCGACCAACGTGTTGCGCACCGAGTAGGTCCAGTTGACCGGGCTCGTGGTGGTCGACAGCGTGTCGATCTCCAGACCGGCCTCGGCGGCGAGCTTGGTCATCGACGCCTGGTTGAACAGGTTCCAGTGTCGGGGGAAGTGGTAGCCGCCCCAGTGGCGGCCCTTGGTGAGGCGGAAGTCGGGCGAGTCGGTGTTGTCGGTGATCAGGTAGAGGCGGCCGCCCGGCTTCAGGAGCCGGCCGATGGTGCGCAGCAGTGCGAGTGGGTCGCCCACGTGTTCGATGGTCTGGATGCACAGGGCGAGGTCGATCGACCCCGTCGGCACCGACGAGTCCTCCACGAGGCCTTCCTCGACGTCGAGCCCGCGTCGGCGGGCGGCGGCGATGGCGCGGGGGTCGGTGTCCACGCCGTGCAGGGTCCAACCGGCCGGTCCGTGCTCGCGCAACAGGCCCAGGTGGAACCCGTCGCCGCAGCCCACGTCGAGCACGTGGGCGTCGTCCGGAAGGCCCTTGCCGGCCCGCAGAAGGCGACGGGCCTCGAGCCGGCTGCGCACCTTGTGCACGACGCCGAAGTCGCCTTCATCGAAGCCGAAGGCGTGGTAGCTGTCGGGGTAGATGCGGGACAGCTCCGAGGCGGCCGGGCGAGGGTCGAGGTACACGAGGTCGCACCGGGGACAGCGCACGGCCAGGAACGACAGCGCGGTCGTGTGGTACTCGAAGTCCTCTCCCACCCCGACGGGGGTGCCGTCGGGGCTGCCGCAGATGCAGCAGCCCACGTGTTCCATCACGAGGTCGTCGGACACCCTGACAGGTGCGTCCGACTCGAGCGTTCCCTGCTCAACCATGCATTGCCCCTACGCTTTCGCGCCCGCTGCCAGCACCCTATCGGCACAACCCGTGTCGCGCTGACCGCGCACCGGCTCACCCCAACTGGGGGAGCTCGGCCGGCTGCGACGCGTACAAGCGAGCGTGGCAGTTGATCGTGGACCGGGCGGTCGCGCCACTGCTGCTGGTGCTGCAGGCTGCGAAACGACGTGAGCGTGCCGCCGGCGTGGAGCAACCGCTCGACGCCCTCGGGCGTGACCGCTCGGATCAGTTCGTCCTCCAGGTCGACGTGGCACAGGACGATGATGCGCCTCGGGTCGCCGCCGGCCGGGCCGAAACGGGCGAGGAGCCGACCCATGCCGCTCACTCACCCCTCCGGTCGGCACCACGGCTACCCCTGTCGCGGGCAGCGGGCGACCGCGGGCGGGGCCAGCGTCTCCACGGCGATCTGGTCGCTCACGCCCTCCACCAGGATCACCGAGGTCGCGTTGCCCACCTGGGCCAGCGCCTGCGCGGTGGCTTCGGTCGCCGCCGCCGGCCCGCTCACGTAGCCGTCCAGCACCCACCGACGATCGACCATGGCGTGCACCCTACGGTCACCATGTCGCGTCGGCTCTAGGTGATCTCGGTGCCGTCGGGTCGGTAGGTGTGCCAGCGTCCGTCGGGGTCGCGTCGGGTGCGGAACCCGCGTCGGGATTTCAACCGGTTGTGGACGCCGCAGCGGGGGCTGCCGTTGTGTTGGTTGCTGGGTCCGCCGTCGTCCCATTCGTTGATGTGGTCGCTCTCGCATCGGCTGCTGGGGATGTCGCAGCCGCGGTGGTCGCAGTGCTGACGTTGCAACTTGATCGCTTCCGCGGCTGGCCCGGTGAAGAGGCGTCGTCGCCGTCCGAGGTCGATGACCACACTGGCCGAGTCGAACACGACGCGGCGCACGTGTCCGTGGAACGCGGCAAGCAGGATGTCGTCCGGGGCGAGTGGGTCGCCGCGGTCACTCTCGCAGCATCGTTGCAGGACCGACAGCTCGGGCAGGTCGCTCGGTTCGGGGATGAGCTCGCGGCGGGCGAGGTGCTGTTCGAAGGTGACCTGGTCGATGACGACGTTGGCGGTGAACACCGGTCGTTCCGCGCCGGCCGGTGTGGATGCGGCGGCGAGGAAGATGGCGTGCAGGGCGTCGAACCGGCGTTGGGCGTCGGTACGGGGCAGTTGCCTGGCACCGGTCTTGTCCTTGACAGCGCGGTCGGTGAGGAGTTCGGCGGTGAGGTAGGCGTCGAAGATCTCGCGCATCATCACGCCTTCCAACTTCCCGCCCTCGGCACTCAACCGCATGACCGCGTCGTCGATGGACAGGCGAGCGCGACGCCGGCGGATGGATGCCTCACGGGTGCGGTGGGCGCCGTCGGCATCGGCGAGGTTCTCCCACCGGCGTACCACGGTCTTGAACTCGTCGAACGACAACACGGGCGCGTGTTCCAGCAGGGTCGGTAGGAACGGGTCGATCTCGTGCCCGACCCGCGGGTTCGCCGCGGCCCGGGCGAGCTCGTCGGTCTGCGCCACCCCACACGACCCATCCAGCAACGCGTCACCCACCACCGGCGCGCGTTCCAACAACCGGCCGCGGCGCACCACCCGCAGGCACTCCGCCGTCGACCACGACACGGTG
>JANMAT010000041.1:0-24097 GCA_031359995.1 Actinomycetes bacterium | reverse complement strand
CCGGTGAAGAGGCGTCGTCGTCGCCCCAGGTCGATCACGACTCCGGCGGAGTCGAACACCACGCGCCGCACGTACCCGTGGAACGCGGCAGCGAGGATGTCGTCACCCGCGAGTGGGTCACCGCGGTCACTCTCACACCGGCGTTGCAGCAGCGACAGCTCCGGCAGGTCGCTCGGCACGGGGATCAGCCCGCGGCGGGCGAGGTGCTGCTCGAAGGTGACCTGGTCGACGACCACGTTCGCAGTGAACACCGGCCGTTCCGCGTCCGCGGGTGTGCTGGCGGCGGCCAGGAAGATGGCGTGCAGGGCATCGAAGCGCCGTTGGGCATCGGTACGCGGCAGCTGAGCGGCGCCGGTCTCGTCCATGGTGGCCCGGTCGGTTGCGACTTCGGCGGTCAGGTAGGCGTCGAAGATCTCGCGCATCATCACGCCCTCCAACTTCCCGCCCTCAGCCGACAGGCGCATCACCGCGTCGTCGATGGTGATGCGAGCGCGGCGCCGGTGGCCGGACGCCTCCCGCGTGCGGTGGGCGCCGTCGGCATCGGCGAGGTTCTCCCACCGGCGCACCACGGTCTTGAACTCGTCGAACGACAACCCGGGCGCATGCTCCAACAACGTCGGTAGGAACGGGTCGACCTCGTGGCCCACCCGCGGGTTCGCGGCGGCCCGAGCGAGCTCGTCGGTCTGCGCCACCCCACACGACCCATCGAGCAACGCGTCACCGACTGCCGGCGCGCGTTCCAACAGCCGGCCGCGACGCACGACGCGCACGCACTCCATCGTCGACCACGACATCGTCGCCCGCAACCAGCCCGACACCGACAAGTGACCGTCGGCGCGGTGCACGTCACGCCGCTCCACCTCGCGCACCAACAACCCGCGCCGCGCTTCGATGCGACGATGCTCCGCGTCGAGCGCGCGCAGCTCTTCGACGACGGCCGCGTCCGTCGACCTGCGCGCCTCGTTCAACCATGATCCGAACACCGGAGCGAGTGCGGCCATCCCCTTCGACATGAGGCCATCATGCAGGATGGGTGTGACAGAGTTTCCCCCTGTCCCACAGGAATTCGCGGCTGTCCAGGTAGGGCTCGTGTGGATCGGCGCGGTCTTCGTGATCGAACCGATCCTTGCGCTCAACCTGGCTGGCGTGTCGCAAAGCCGAAGGTGCTCCACGCCATCGTCACCGCGCGCCTGCTACTGGTCATCGATGCGAGTCGTGACGGTCAAGCACCGGTGGTCGACCATGCCTTCACTCGCTCGTCACCACCATCGTGACGCCGTCGCCCGCTGTCTCGAGTCGGAAGCCGGGACCGCGGCGAGGCACGTGCGGACCCTACGGCCAGACATCAAGCGGCTGGGGCCCCACGGAGCCCGAAAAGTCGAGCCGGTTCGGGTCGGCGATCTCGTACGGTCCGGTCGATGGTCGAGCCCCCGCTGGCCCCGACGGCACCCTGGTATCCCTTTGCGCCCGTGGCGCTGGAGCCCGAAGGCGAGCAGGCCGCCGGGTGGCGCCTGCGGCACTTGCCCGCCGGCGTTCGGTCGCGCGTCGGGCCTGACGCCGTGTTCGTGGGCGGCAACTCGAACGATGCGTGGCTCGGCGGCACCACGGTGCTGCGCGTCTGTTGGCGGGGTGACCGCGATCGGTTCCTCCGCGAGGCCGCGGTGCTGCGGTCGCTCCCTGCCGGGGTGCCGCGACCCGACGTGATCGACGTCGGTCGCACCGACGACCTCAGCTGGTTGGTCACCGGTCGCGGCCCCGGCGTGCCCCTGCACCAGGCCGGCCCGCTCGACGACGCCCGGTACCGGGACATCGGCCGCCAGCACGCTGCCTCGCTGCGCGAGCTCCACGCCTGGACTCCGCCGCCCGAGGTCGCAGACCTGCTGCGCGTCGTCGATCGCCACGCGCCCGGCGAGTCACCCTGTCCGAAGGAGGTCGTGCCCCTGCGCGTGGACGACATCGTGCAGATCGCCCGCGACATCGCTGCGCTGCCCGACGTGGACGCTGGTCTCGTGGCCGACGCGATCGTCGCGGTCGAGGCGCTACGCGACCTCGACCCGGGCGCGACGCTGCACGACACCGTCGTGCACGGTGACCCGGCGTGGGGGAACCTCCTCGTCGCCGAGGGAAGGCTCAGCGCACTCATCGACTTCGAATGGGTGCGCTTCGGCCCGATCGACCTCGAGCTCGTCGTACCGACGTTCCTGGGCTTCACGTCGATGCCCGCCCGCCGGATCGTCCGGTGGCTGGCCGAGGACTGTCCCGAGCTCTTCGACGGCCCCGAACTGCGGCGCCGCATGTGGCTCCACCAGCTCAGCTTCGCCCTGCGCGGCGTGCTCTGGTGGCCTCCCGACGCGCCGGAGCCCGAGGTCACCCCCGATCACCATCTCCACAACCTCCGACGGCTCAGCCAGGGTCCGTGCTTCGACCTCCCCGATCCTTTCGGCCGGTACGCGTGATGGACGATCGGGCCATCGACACAACGCCGGGACGCGTCACGCCCTATCTGCGCCTCGACGAGGTGCTGGTCGAGCACGCCGGCACGCTCCGGGCCGTCCTCGGGAGCAACCTCGTCGGGCTGTACCCGGTCGGCTCATTGGCGATCGGCGACTTCGACCTGACGAGTGATGTGGACTTTGCGGTCGTCACCGCCAGCGAGTTGAGCGACCATGACATCGCGCCTGGGAGCGGATCAGGTCGGGCGCGACGAGCTGGTGGCCGGAACCGACCGCCACGTTCTCGGCCACCAGGTGCAGCAGAGTCGGAGCATCGATCACGTAGCGAGCCATCTCGCCACGATAGGACTGGAGGACGAGGGACCGGTCGGCGCTGATCAGAGGTCGAAGATCTCGACCGCGTGCAGGTCCAGGAGCGGTTCGAGCAGGGTCATGCCCAGCCAGGTGCGGGCGTCGTCGTCGGGAGCCGCGTGCACGGCGGCGAGCGCGATGGCGAGGCTGCGAGCCGGGGGTCCGGCGATCACGTCGTTCACGTACGGCGACCACGCCTCGAACCTCGCCGTTGTCGGCTGCCTCTCCGGCCACTGGGGCGAGACCGACGAGCAGGAGGCGACGTCGGCGGCGCGACGGCGTGGGGCCGGAGGGCCATCCGGGGCGCCCCATCGGTGCAGGCGCTCAGCCCTGCGGTGACGGTGCGCGTCCGTGCCGCCGAAGTCCGACGAGCTGCACGACGCTCATGACGGCATAGGCGAGCGCGAGGCTCACCTTGAGTGTGGTCGAGAGCCAGGACGGGACGAAGCTGTTGGACGGGGAACGAACGAACAGGGAGACGAGGAAGCCGCCGGCCATGAGCGCGCTCACCCACCAGCGGCCACGCCACAGGACGAAGATGCGAGGCGTCACACGTCGATCGTAGGGCGCCATCGGGGTTCGGCGTGAGGGGGCCATCGTCGCCCGGCGACCGGCGCGGTGACGACCGGTCGCTCCCGGCGAGGTCCGAAATGGGGGCGGGGGCATCGGTACCTCCGCGAGACTGGGCTGATGGACCTCGCACCAGACGACGTGAGCTCGGCTGCGCACCGGATGGATCGGGATGGCCTGCACCGAGCTCCTCGTCCACGGCTACGACATCGCTGCCGTGGCGCTCCCGTCGTGCCGCCGCCCGGCGACCGGCTCGCGGCGGCCGTCGTCGAGCGCGTGCTTCCCTGGACGCCTCGCGAAGGCAGCGGATGGGCCGGCCTGCTCTGGGCGACCGGACGAGCCCCGCTCGGCGGGCGGCCGCCACAGGAGGCCGACTGGTGGTGGCAATCCGCACCACTCGTGGAGTGGGACGGTCAGCCCCGCCGACGCGATGCTCCGCCGCAGTGGTGACCCGATGTGCAGCGGCGCCCTACCAGCGGGGCGGGCTGGAGCCGAGCGCCGTGGCGGGGCGGTCCCACACGGCCTCGACGCCGGGGATGGTGACGGGCGAGCGCAGACGGTGGGCCGCCCCCCATGGCGTGCGCTCCATGGTCGGCTCCTCGTCGGCCTCGGAGGCCGCCAGCAACGTGTCGTCGAACGAACCGCGCGCTGCGCCGGTGAGCAGCAGCGCCGTGCGGGCCAGCGACAGGCGTGCGCTCCCACCGGTGCCGGCGCGCAGCCCGCGCACCGCGGCGGCGGCCATCAGGTAGCCGGTGGCGTGATCGAGGGCCTGGGCCGGCAGTGGGGTCGGGCGGTCGCGGCCGCTCACCCGCTGGCCCTCGTGAGCGATGCCGGCGCTCATCTGCACCAGGCTGTCGAACCCGCGCCGCGTCGACCACGGACCGGTCCAGCCGTAGGCATCCAGGGCCACGTCGACCAGGCCCGGCCGCACCCGACGGCGGTGGGCGGCGTCGAGACCCAGTCGGGCCAGCGCGTCGCTGCGGTAGCCGTGCACGAGCACGTCGGCCTCGGCCAGCAGCGCGTCGAACGTGGCCCGACCATCGGCGGTGCGCAGGTCGACCCGGGCACACCGCTTGCCCCTCGTCACCTCGGGCACCACCGCCGCCTCGTCCCAGTCGGGCGGGTCCAGGCGCAGCACGTCGGCGCCGTAGCCGGCGAGGAAGCGGGTGGCCACCGGGCCGGCCAGCACGCGGGTCAGGTCGAGCACCCTCACCCCGGCGAGGGGACGGGCGGGGTCGACACTGCGACCCGAGGCCCGAGGCGATCCGTCGGCCGGGCTCCAGTCGATCAGTGGCTCGGCGGCCACCGCGACTCCCTGCGGGTGCACGGTCCAGCTCTCCAGGCTGCGCATCGCGGCCGCGCACCCGCCGGCGGCCACCACGGCGTCCTCCAGCGCGGCAGCCGTCCAGTCGGCCACGGCGGTGGCCACCAGCTCGCGCTGGGCGGGCACGCCCAGCACGGCCAGCGCGGCGGCCCGGTGGTGGGGCGCGTTCGTGTGCAGACGGATCCACCCGTCGGCCGCGGCGTAGTCGCCGGCCACCGCGTCCCACACCGGTGGCAGCTCCCACCCGTGGGGCCGGATGGTGGTCAGGAACCACCACGACGCCAGGCGCCGGTCCACCGTCACCCACGGCGCACCGGCCAGCGCGGCCACCTCGGCCGCCGCACCGGCGATCGAGGCCGCGGCCAGATCGGTGACGGCGAACGCCGACGGCAGCGCACCCGTGCCGTTGAACGTGACGGGCACCGGCGATGCACCGTCGGGCTGCAGCTGGTCGAACAGGGAGGACGTCGGCACGGCGCCAGCGTGGGTGGTGCCGCCGCGGGGGTCAAGGTTGATCGGGGTCAACGTTGATCCGATCAAGCCCAGCGGGCGCGGGGCGACGGTTCCGGCCAAGATGGGCGGATGGCGGCATCGGACCAGACAGGGGAGCCCCGCGTCGGGCCTCGCTCGCCGTCGGACCCTTCGTCGCCCACGACACCTGGCCGACGGGGCCGGCGCTACCGCGGGGTCGTGACCCTGGTCGTCCTGGCGGTCGTGACCCTCGGGCTGTGGCGCGTGGCTCGCCCGACGGGCGCCGAGCGGGTGCAGGACCGCACGGGTCGGTTGTCGCTGATCCTGCCCGGTGCCTGGTCGGCCAGCGGCGACGGTTGGACCGGGCCGGACGGCACCGTCACACCGCCGGAGCCCTCGCTGATCGTCGCCCCCGACCCGCACGCCTGGGCCAGGAGCCGAGCGGTGCCCGGCGCCTTCGTCACCATCACCACCCATGCCGCGGCCACACCTGAGGCCCAGGTGGCGGGGGCCGCGCACGAGGGCTGCGACCGAGGTCCGACCCGCACCCGCGAGCTCGGTGACTTCACCTGGACGCTGGTGCGGTTTCGGGCCTGCCCGGGCGCCGGCCCCGACTGGCTCGAGGCGGCGGCCGCGGGGCCGGGCGGCACCGTCGTGTGGGCGCAGGTGGCGGCGGCGAAGAACGCGTCCGACGAGGTGGCCGACCCGCTGCTGGCCAGCGTGCGCGTGAAGCCGGCCTGACCACCCGGCTCGGCGCAGGTGGTCAGGCGCCGTCCAACGCCTGGCGCAGATCGCGCCAGATGTCGTCCACGTCCTCGATGCCCACGCTCATGCGGATCAGGCCCGGGTCGACTCCGGCGTCGCCCGCGTACTTCTGGCGGCGTTCCATCGTGCTCTCCACGCCGCCCAGGCTCGTGGCCATCACCACCAGCTCCACCGCGGCGCACACGGCGTCGGCCGGCCCCGCCCCGCCCCGCACGATGAACGACACCATGCCGCCGTTGCCCGGGTAGCGCACCTGGGTCACCGCGGGGTGGCCCCGCAGGCGGTCGACGAGCACGCGGGCGTTGGATTGGGCCGCCTCGAAGCGCACGGGCAGGGTGCGCAGGCCCCGCAGGGCCAGGAACGCCTCCAGCGCCCCCGGCGTGGCGCCCAGGTACGTGCGGGCCGCGGTCACGCGCTCGTACAGGGCGTCGTCGCCCGTCACCAGCACGCCGAGCAAGAGATCGCTGTGTCCACCGATGAACTTCGTGGCCGAGTGCAGCACCAGATCGGCGCCGTGCTCCAGCGGGCGCTGCACCAGCGGTGTGGCGAAGGTGGAGTCGACCACCACCCGGGCGCCGGCGGCCCGGGCCGACGCGCACAGGCGGGGCAGGTCGGCCTCGTCGAGCGTGGGGTTCGTGGGTGTCTCCAGCCACACCACATCGGCGCCCACCATGGCCGCCTCCACCGCGTCGGCGTCGGTGATGTCGACCGGGCGCAGCTCCAGGTGGCCCTGGCGCTCCAGTTCGGCCACCAGGGCCCGCACGCCCATGTAGCTCACCGTGGGCAGCACCATGACCTTCGCGGCGAGGGCGTGGATGGCGGCCGAGGCGGCGGCCATGCCGCTGGCGAACGTGACGGCCCGACCGCCCTCGAGCGCCCCCAACGCCTCCTCCAGCGCCTGCCACGTCTCGGTGCCACCGTCACGGGAGTACTCGCCGCTCTCGCGGAAGTTCGAGGCCAGCACGATCGGAGCGTTCAGCGGGGCGCCGGGCCGGCGCGGACGGCCGGCGGTCACCGCCAGCGTGCGGGGAGAGAGCGTCATGCCTCCAGGTTCCCATGCCGATCGGGGGCGACCCGTGCAGAGACCTTCCGAAGTTCCGGGAGAGCTCTGGTTTGCCCCTGCTCGACCTGACGGTGGCGTCGAGCGCGTCCGGCACCCCGCCGCTGACCGGTGTCGCCGTGTCCTACCCGGGCAGCACGCTCGACGTGGTGCTGCCCGGCGCGACCGTGACCGCGTCGAAGAACGGTGGCGGCACCTACACCGCCACCTCGGGCTCCAACACGAGGTCGGCTTCGACCAGCCCGGCAACACTGCCGCTCGAGCCGGGTACGTGGACCATCACCGCCACCGCCGATGACCACTCGTCGACGTCCGCCTCGGTCACGATCGACATCGCCCGACACCGCGGTGACCGCGCTGTCCGGCATCACGGCGACGAAGACGGGTGGCCCCCACGCGGTGATCAGCCAGAGCGTGAGCGGCAACGTGCTCACCCTCGTGGTGCGCACGGGAACCTACGGGTTCACCGTGTCGGCGACCGGCCGGCGCGACGGCGCACTCACGTTCACCGCCCCGCTGGGCAGCGGCGTGTCGCCGCCGTCGCTCACGCTCAAGCGGGAGAAGGTCACGCTGACCCTCACCGATTCGGCGATCACCCCGGCGGCGCTCGCCGGGGCCACGGTCACCATGGACGTCGGCGGCACGCCGGTGGCGCTCGCCGAGTCGGTGGACACACCCGGTACCTACCAGTACGCCGGGCTCCTCGCCGCCGGCACGTACACGATCACCGCCAGCGCCTCGGGCTACGACGCCGGGACCGTCGGCGCCACCGTGACCAACGGCGCCCAGGTCGCCAAGTCGCTCGCTCTGCACCTGACCCCGCCGCCGACCACCACGACGACCACGGCGGCGGCGGCGGCGGCGACCACGGTGGCGGCGACGACCACGACGACCACGGCGGCCGCCACCACGACCACGACCGCCGTCTCCGGCACCACCACCACGACTTGACCGGCAGGAGGCCCACCATGCGTTCGATCTCCCTCATCACCCGATCCCGCACCGCGCTCGTGTTGCTCACGATGACCGCGCTCGCGGCGTGCAGCGGCAGCGGCTCATCCGCGCGCGACGCGAGCGGCGCGGTCACCAAGGCCGGTACGTGGTCGGTGTTCGACCTGCGTCGTGGCGACTGCCTGAAGCCCGACTCCGACGCCGCCGGGGAGGTGGCCAAGGTCGCCCTCGTGCCGTGCGGCCAGGCCCACGCGCAGGAGGTGTTCGCCACGGTCGCCCACCCGGCCGATGCGTTCCCCGGCGTGGCCAGCCTCGGCCAGTGGGCCGACGCCCAGTGCGTCGGCGAGCTGCAGACCGCGCTGCACGTGAGCCCCGACGACGGGTACGACATCAGCTACCTGCTGCCCCTCGTTCGACTCGTGGAACAAGCGCAAGGACAAGACGGTGACGTGCGTGCTCGTCTTCCCCAACGAGCCGTCCCACGCCGGTGGCGTGGTCACCAAGCTGCCGACGCCCACGACCACGACGAAGGGCTGACCGCCATGGGCCAGCTCGTGGTCACCGGCGCCCCGTTGCAGTGCACCTCCGGCGTCGCCCCCTGCGTCCTCAGTGTGCTGCCCATCAACCGGGTCACCGCGGTCGGGCCGCCGGCGGCCACGATCATGGACAACGAGCCGATGGTGAACATCGCCCCGTTCGGCATGTGCACCTCGATGTCCAACCCGCAGGTGGCGGCGGCCACCGCGGCGGCCATGGGCGTGCTGACCCCCATGCCGTGCCTGCCGGCGACCATGGCGCCGTGGATGCCCGGTTCGCCCAAGGTGATGATCGGCGGTCAACCGGCGCTCAACAACTCGTCGAAGTGCCTGTGCATGTGGGGCGGGCAGATCTCGATCGTGATGCCCGGTCAGTTCACGGTGCAGGTGCCGTCGCGCGCGCCGGCACCTCGCCGGCCACCGCTCGCACCACCCAGTCGGCGGCGAACTCGGCCAGCTCGTGCACGTCGCAGGCGACGCGACCGGTGCGCAGGTTGTGGCAGAAGTGGGCCACGGCGCCGTGGACGCCCAGGGCGAGCAGCTGACTGTCGAGGTGGTCGGGCACCAGGCCCTCGCGCTGGGCCTCGGTCACCATCACGTGCACGTCGGCCACGTGCACGGCGGTGCCCTCGCGCAGCACAGTGGCCAGGTGCTGCTCACGCGCCTCCACCTCGAGAAGGGAGAAGAAGCTCATGTGCTCGGCCATGAAGTGCACGCTCGCCACCGTGCCCTGCCGCATGCGGGTGAGCGGGTCGGCCGTCGGGTCGATGGCGGCCGCCTGCGAACGGCGAAGGCGTGTGCGCATGGACCGAACCAGCTCGATGAACAGGGCTTCCTTGTTCTCGAAGTACCAGTAGAACAGGCCCTTGGCCACGCCGGCGGCCGAGCAGATGTCGACGATGCGGGTGTTGGCGTACCCGTGGTCGGCGAACAGACCCTCGGCCGCGTCGAGCAGCTGCTGCTTGCGCTCCTTGCCCTGATCGGTCAGTTGTCGCTCGGTCGCCACGCCGACAGTCCAGCAGTCCTTGACCCGAGGGTCAATCCGTGCGCGACACTGCCGGGGTGCCGACGAGCCGAGTGGAACGCATCGCCCAACGCCAACGGAACCCGAAGTGGAAGAACCCGCCGCTGCGGATCGAGATGCTCGAGTGCATCAACTGCGACGCCTGCCTGCGGCACTGCCCGCCCCAGTTCGGCGCCATCTTCAACCACGGCGCCGACGTGATCATCATCCCGGAGCTGTGCTCCGGGTGCGACAAGTGCCTGCCCGCCTGCCCGGTGAACTGCATCTACCCGTTCCCCGAGTACGAGACGGCCGGCTCCCCCGGAGAGTGGTGGGAGGAGCCCGGCTCCGCCCTCGACCCCTACGCTGCGTCGGCCGGTCCCGACGCCGACTGAACGCCTCTCACGACCCTGGAGCTGCTGCCATGTCCCTTCCCCTCCTGCCCGGCGCCGAACCCTGGTCGCACACCGGCGGCCCGCTCGGCGCGCTGTGCATCCACGGCTTCACCGGCAGCCCGTCTTCCATGCGCGGCATCGCCGACGCCTTCGCCGGCGCCGGGTTCTCGGTCGAGCTGCCCCGGCTGCCCGGTCACGGCACGACGGTCGAGGACATGATCACCACCGGGTGGGCCGACTGGTCGGGCGAGGTGCTGGCCGCCTACGACCGCCTCACCGCCCGCTGCGAGCGCGTGGTGGCGGCCGGGCTGTCGATGGGCGGCGCCCTCGCCTTGTGGCTGGCCCAGCAGCGCCCCGACCTGGCCGGCGTGGTCGCGGTGAACCCGGCCACGCAGCAGCAGGCGCCCGAGGTGCTGGCCATGCTGAAGGACATGATCGCCGGAGGCACCGACCGCATGCCCGGCATCGGGTCCGACATCGCCAAGCCCGACGTGGTCGAGGTGGCGTACCCGGGCACGCCGGTGGCCCCGCTGCTGGGGCTGATGGACGGTCTCGCCGGCATCGAGGGCGACTACGGCGCCCGCCGCCAGCCCCTGCTGCTGCTCAGCTCACGCGACGACCATGTGGTCGACCCGGTCCAGGGCGACTTCCTGGCCGGGGCCTGGGGCGGCCCGCTGCAGCGGGTCCGGCTGGAGCGCAGCTACCACGTGGCCACCATGGACTTCGACGCCGAGCTCATCGAGACCGAGGCCGTCGCCTTCGCACGCCGCGTGTGCGTCGCCACGGCCGGGTAGCGTTCCGGCCCGGTGCTCCACCTGATCGCTTCCATCCCCAGCCCGGGTTCGGGCGCCATCCATCTCGGTCGCCTGCAGCTGCGGGCCTACGGCCTGATGATCGCCCTCGGCGCGCTCGCCGCCGTCTGGCTGTCGGGCCGACGGCTCGAAAAGGCCCACGTGGCCAAGCGCGACGACATGGGCGCCATCGCCATGTGGGCCCTGCCCGCCGGCGTGATCGGCGCCCGGCTCTACCACGTGATCACCGACTGGAAGAGCTTCCAGGGCGACTGGCTGCGGGCGTTCAAGATCTGGGAGGGCGGGCTCGGCATCTGGGGCGGCATCGCCCTCGGCGTGGTCGTCGGGCTGTGGGCCGGGCGCCGGCGGGGCATCGCCGGGGCCGATCTGCTGCGGGCGACCACGCCGACGCTGCCGCTGGCCCAGGCCATAGGCCGATGGGGCAACTGGTGGAACCAGGAGCTGTTCGGCAAGCCCACCACGCTGCCGTGGGCGCTGAAGATCGATCCGGACAAGCGGCCCCAGGCCTTCATCAACGACAAGACGTTCCACCCGACGTTCCTCTACGAATCGCTGTGGAACTTCGCGCTGTGCGCCGCGCTGCTGTGGATCGACAAGAAGTACAAGCCGCGCCCCGGCAAGCTGTTCGCCATGTACGTGGCCGGGTACACGTTCGCCCGGTTCTTCCTCGAGCGGCTCCGGGTCGACCCCGCGTACAAGGTGGCCGGCCTGCGCGTGAACGAGTGGGTGTCGGCCGTGGCCTTCGTGCTCGCCGTGGCCTACATCGTGCTCGCGCCGAACGAGAAGGCCGTGCCGGCGCTGGCCGACGGCGACGAACTGCTCGACGGATCGGGCGGCGGTGACGGCGGGGCCGTCGATGATGCACCGGCGGTCGCCGACGATGTCGACGATGTCGACGAGCGACCGCTCGACCACTGATCAGCGGCGCCGGGTGGTGTGGCGCGTCGGGAGCGCGGTGAGCGGGTCCTCCGGCCACGGATGGCGGGGGTAGCGGCCGCGCAGCTCGGCCCGCACGTCGGGGTAGCCCCGTTGCCAGAAGCTGGCGAGGTCCTGGGTGACCTGCACCGGTCGGCCGGCAGGGGAGAGCAGGTGGATCGTCACCGGCACCCGCCCGTCCACCACGCGCGGCGTGGCGAGCCACCCGAACAGCTCCTGGAGCTTCACGGCCAGCACCGGCGGGTCGACGCCGTAGTCGACGGCGATGGCCGAGCCCGACGGCACCAACAGGCGCTCGGGCACCAGCGCGTCGAGCTGGGCCGGCAGCGGCCAGGGCAGCGCGGCGGCCAGCACCGCACCCAGGTCGAGGCGGGCCAGGTCGGCCCGGCGGCGGGCGCCGACCAGGTGCGGTCCGAGCCAGTCGTCGACCGTGGCGGCCAGCGCGGGGTCGGAGAGGTCGGGCCACGGCGCGCCCAGGGTGCGCTGCACCAGCGCGACGCGGGCCCGCCAGCGGTCGATGGCGGGTGTGAACGACAGCAGCCCGAGGCCCTCGGCCCGCACCCCGTCGAGCAGGGCGGAACGGCGCTCGGTGCTCGACGGGTCCAGGCCCGAGCGCTCCAGCACGAGGGCGCCGAGGCGCAGGCGCCGCTCGGCCACCACGTCACCGACGCCGCGGTCCCACCCGACGGCGCGCTCGTGGACCAGCCGGTCACCGGCGGTGGCGCGCACCTCGGCCTCGGTCACCGGCGCGGCGAGGCGGATGCGGGCGTCACCCCCCGCACCGGGACCGGTGGCCGGGCCCAGGTCGGCCTCGGCCACCGCCAGGTAGGGCTGGCCGGCGAGCGGGTCGTGGGCGGCCAGTGCGGCGCCGGCACCGTTCACCATGCGGTAGCGGGTGAACGACCCCGGCCGCAGCTGAGCGACGCGCTCCGGGTAGGCCAGGGCCACCAGGGCGCCGGCGTCGCCGGTGTCGACCGGCCCGCCGTCGGCGCCGACCAGCGCGGCCAGCCGCCGGGCCTCGGTGCGGGTCCGCTCCGCCGGGCCACGGCCGTGACGCACGGCGGCGAGCCGCTCGCCCAGGTCGGCCAGGCGGGCGGCCGGACCCCGCACCGGATCGCGGTCGGCCAGCACGGCGGCTACCAGGGCGCCGGTGGCCCCCCGACCCTGGGCTGCCGCCGTCACCAGCAGGTGCCCGAGGCGCGGGTGCACCGGCAGGTCGGCCACCCGGCGCCCGTGTCCGGTGAGGCGGCCGTCGCCGTCGACGACGGCCAGGTCGTGCAGCACGGCACGGGCCGCGGCCAGGCGAGCCGGGGCCGGCGGGTCGAGCCAGCGCAGGCCCGTGCCGTCCAGGTCGCCCCAGCGGGCCAGGTCGACGGTGAGCCCGGCCAGGTCGGCCACCGCGATCTCGGGCAGCTCGGCGGTGGGCAGGCGGGCGTCCTCGGCCGCGCTCCACAGGCGGTGGCACGTACCCGGCGCCTGGCGGCCGGCCCGGCCCCGGCGCTGGTCGGCGGCGGCGCGGCTGACGCGCACGGTCACCAGCTGGCCCATGCCCCGGGCCAGTTCGAAGCGGGGCACGCGGGTCAGCCCGCCGTCGACCACGATCCGCACCCCGTCGATGGTGAGGCTGGTCTCGGCGATCGAGGTGGCCAGGACCACCTTGCGGCGCCCGGCGGGGTCGGGGGCCAGGGCCCGGTCCTGGTCGACCTGGGGTAGGCGGCCGTGCAGCGCCAGCACGGCCACCGCGCCCTCGTCGACCCGTCCGGTCAGCAGGCGGGCCACGCGGTCGATCTCGGCCGCACCGGGGCAGAACACGAGCACGTCGCCGGCGTCGGCGCCCAGCGCCTCGACGACCACGGCGGTCACGTGGTGCTCCCAGCGCCCGTCGGTCGGGGTGGGGTGGTGCACCGTGCGCACCGGGTGCAGCCGGCCCTCGCTCACCACCACGCGGGCGTCGTCGAGCAGCCGGGCCACGGGCTCGGCGGCCAGGGTGGCCGACATGACCACCACCCGCAGCTCGGGCCGCAGGTGGCGCTGCACATCGGTGGTGAAGGCCAGGCCCACGTCGGCGTCCAGGCTGCGCTCGTGGAACTCGTCGAACACCACGGCGCTCACGCCCTCCAGAGCGGGGTCGGTGTGGAGCATGCGCACCAGCACGCCCTCGGTGACCACCTCGACCCGGGTGCGGGCGCTCACCTTCGTCTCGCCCCGCATGCGCAGACCGACCACGTCGCCGACCCGGGTCCCCGTCAGCGCGGCCAGCCGCGCCGCCGCGGCACGGGCGGCCAGCCGGCGGGGCTCCAGGACGACGATGCGGCCCGTGGCCCAGGGCTCGTCGGCCAGCACCAGGGGTACCACCGTGGTCTTGCCCGCGCCGGGCGGGGCCACCAGCACGGCGCTCGGCCCGGCGGCCAGCGCCGCCCGCAGCTCGTCGACGACCGCGCCGATGGGCAGGTTGGGCACGACGGGCAGCAGGGGCACGGCCCCAGCATGGCAAGCCGCGGCTGTTGCGTCCGGGAAGCGGGCCTCCGGCCGCCCGGCCGGCCCGGCGGCCGGAACCGACCCGCACCGGAACCGACCCGGCCGGAACCAGCCCCGGCGGCCTACCATGGGCGGCCGTGGCCGCTTCCCTCACCCCCGACGACGTGGCCCACGTGGCCCGTCTGGCCCGGCTCGAGCTCACCCCCGACGAACTGGCGCACTACACGCAGCAGTTGGCCGGTATCGTCGGCCACTTCCGCGACATCGACGCGCTCGACCTGTCGGCCGTGGAGCCCATGACCCAGCCCTACCCGCTGGTGAACGTGCTGCGGGCCGACGAGGTGCGCCCGTGCGTCGATCGCGACGAGGTGCTGGCCCAGGCGCCGGCGGCCGAGGGCGGGCGCTTCCGGGTGCCCACCATCCTGGCGGGGCAGGGCTGATGGGCCTCGCCATCGATCTGGCGGCCGACGTCCGCGCCGGGCGTCGTCGGGCCGTCGACGTGGTCGACGAGCACCTGGCCCGCATCGCCGAGCGCGAGCGTGAGGTGCACGCGTTCAACCTCGTGCTGGCCGACGAAGCCCGCGCCGCCGCGGCCGACATCGACCGTCGCGTCGCCGCCGGCGAGGACCCGGGCCCGCTGGCCGGCGTGCCGGTGGCGCTGAAGGACAACATGTGCACGCGGGGCATCCCCACCACGTGCTCGTCGAAGATCCTCGAGGGGTGGCGCCCGCCGTACGACGCCACCGTCGTCACCCGGCTCGCCGCCGCCGGCGCCGTCATCATCGGCAAGACGAACCTGGACGAGTTCGCCATGGGCTCCTCGACCGAGAACTCGGCGTTCGGTCCCACCCGCAACCCGCTCGACACGTCGCGCGTGCCCGGTGGGTCGTCGGGCGGTTCGGCCGCCGCGGTGGCCGCCGGCTTCGCCGCGGTGGCGCTCGGCTCCGACACCGGCGGCTCCATCCGCCAGCCCGCCGCCCTGTGCGGCGTGGTCGGCGTGAAGCCCACGTACGGGCTCGTGTCGCGCTACGGCCTGGTGGCCTTCGCGTCCAGCCTCGACCAGATCGGGCCCTTCACGAGCGACGTGGCCGACAGCGCGCTCATGCTCGAGGTCATCGGTGGCCACGACCCCATGGACTCCACGTCCATCCCGCAGGCGTTCCCCGACGTCAGTGCGGCCACGCTCCAGGGCGTGGAGGGCATGCGCGTCGGGCGCATCACCGATCTGCCCCACGGCGCGGCGCCCGACGTGCTGGAGCGGCTGGAGCTGGCGTTCGAGGCGCTGCAGAAGGCCGGCGCCACGCTGGTCGACGTGCAGGTCCCGGCGTTCACCTACGGCCTCACGGCGTACTACATCGTCGCCCCGGCCGAGGCCTCCAGCAACCTGGCCCGCTACGACGGCGTGCGCTACGGCCTGCGGGTCGACGCCGCCGACACGGCGGCCATGAACATGGCCAGCCGCACCGCCGGCTTCGGCGACGAGGTGAAGCGCCGCATCATGCTCGGCACCTACGCCCTGTCGGCCGGCTACTACGACGCCTACTACGGCAAGGCGCTGAAGATCCGCCGCATGATCGCCGACGACTTCAACCGGGCCTACACGCAGGCCGACGTGCTGCTCACGCCGGCCTCGCCCACGGTGGCGTTCAAGTTCGGTTCGAAGACCGACGACCCGCTGTCGATGTACCTGTGCGACGTGTACACGATCCCCACCAACCTGGCCGGGCACCCCGGCATGACGGTGCCGTTCGGCACCGGCGCCGACGACATGCCGGTGGGTGTGCAGATCCTCGCCCCCGCCCTCGGCGAGGAAGCCATGTTCCGTACCGCCGGCGCCTTGGAGCGTGCGTTGTGACCACCGCCTTCGACGAAGCCACCATGATCGACGGGTACGAGGTCGTCATCGGCCTGGAGTGCCACGCCGAGCTGCACACGGCCACGAAGATCTTCTGCGGCTGCCCGAACAACTTCGGCGACGAGCCCAACACCAACGTGTGCCCGGTGTGCCTGGGCCTGCCCGGCTCGCTGCCGGTCCTGAACCGTCAGGTCGTCGAGCTCTCCATGCGCCTCGGTGTGGCGGTGCACTGCACCGTGGCCGGCTCGATCTTCCACCGGAAGAACTACTTCTACCCGGACATGCCCAAGGACTACCAGGTCTCGCAGTACGACAAGCCGATCAACACCGGCGGCTACCTCGACCTGCCGTCGGGCCTGCGTGTGGGCATCACCCGGGCCCACATCGAGGAGGACACCGGCAAGTCCACCCACGCCGGTGGCGACGGCCGTCTGCACGGCAGCGACTACTCGCTCGTCGACTACAACCGTGCCGGGGTGCCCCTGCTCGAGATCGTGTCCGAGCCCGACCTCCGCACCGCCGACCAGGCCCGTGAGTACCTCAGCGAACTGCGGGCCATCCTCGCCGCCACCGGTGTGAGCGACGCCAAGATGGAAGAGGGCTCGCTGCGCTGCGACGCCAACATCAGCGTGCGGCGCCCTGGCCAGCCGTTCGGCACGCGCTGCGAGATCAAGAACCTCAACTCGATCCGGTCGCTCGGGCGGGCCATCGACTACGAGGCCCGCCGCCAGATCGTGTTGGTGAACGACGGCGAGTCGATCCGCCAGGAGACGCGCCATTGGGACGAGACCGACGGCCGCACCCACACGCTGCGGGTCAAGGAGAACTCGGACGACTACCGCTACTTCCCCGAGCCCGACCTGGTGCCGGTGGTGCCCGATGCGGCGTGGCTGCAGGCCGTCACCGACGCCCTGCCCGTGCTGCCGGCGGCGCGCCGCGCCCGCCTCGCCGAGGCGCTCGGCACCACCGAGCGCGACGAGACGGTGATCGTGCTCGTGGAGCGCGGCCGTGACGACCTGGTGCTCGCCACGGTCGCCGCCGGCGGCGACGCGACTCGAGCCGCGGTGCACCTGCAGCACAACACCCCGCCCGAGGGCGCCGCGCCGCTCACCGCATCGGCCCTGGCCGCGCTCACCAAGCTCGAGGTCGTCGGTCAGCTGACGGCCACCCAGGCCAAGGCCGTGGTGCTCGAGCTGGTGGCCGACGGGGGCGACGGAGACCCGGTGGCCATCGCCGAAGCCAAGGGCTTCCAGGTCATGGATACGTCTGCGCTCACCGCCGCGGTCGACGCCGCCATCGCCGCCCAGCCGGCGGCCTGGACGAAGTTCCTGGCCGGCGACGACAAGGTCACCGGTGCCTTCGTCGGCGCCGTCATGAAGGCCACCAAGGGCCAGGCCGACGGCAAGGCCGTCACCGCGCTGCTGCAGCAGCGTCGGGCCGCCGACGCCTGATGGCGGCGGCCCGCCCGCGCCTCACCACCGAACAACGCCGGGCGCGCCTCGGCGTACGTCACCTGTTGGCGCCGCGCCACCGCGCCCACGATGTGGTGGCGGTGGCCGATGGTGTGGTCGCGCTGCATGCCACCGACCCGGCCTCGGTCTACCTGGCGGCGGCGGCCCGCCTGCGCGCGCCCGACGCCGCCGCCATCGCCTCGGCGCTGTACGACGACCGCCGACTCGTGAAGCTCCTGGGCATGCGCCGCACGGTGTTCACCGTGTCGCGCGAGGTCGCGCCGCTCGTGCAGTGGTCGAGCGCGGCGGCCCTGCAGCCGGTGGAGCGGCGCAAGCTGCTCGCCGACCTGACCAAGGAGGGCGTGAGCGGGGCCGAGGCGTGGCTCGGTGCAGCCGAAGCCGATGTGGTGTCGCTCATCCGCCAGCGCAGCAGCGCGACCGGCGCCGAGATCTCCAAGGCCGTGCCCGCGCTGCGGCAGAAGCTCACCGGCGGTCTTCCGGTGGCCGCAGGCGTGTCGACGCGCGTGCTTTTCCTGCTGGGCGTGCAGGGCGTGCTGATGCGCGGTCGGCCGCGCGGCACCTGGGTGTCGAGCCAGCACGAGTGGACGCTCGCCGACGAGTGGCTGCCCGGGGGTCTGGGCGAGCTCGAGCCCGCGGTGGCGCGCGCCGAGCTGGTGCAGCGCTGGCTGGCCCGCTTCGGGCCCGGCACGGAGGCCGACCTGAAGTGGTGGACGGGCTGGACGTTCGGTCACGTGCGGGCCGCGTTGGCCGCGGTGGGCGCGCTGGTCGTCGACCTCGATGACGGCACCACGGGCCACGTCCTGTCCGACGACACCGGCGCGGTGAAGGCGCCGGCCCCGTGGGCCGCGCTGCTCCCCGCCCTCGACCCGACGGCGATGGGGTGGCAGGCACGCGACTGGTACCTGGGCCCGCACCGTGCGCCGCTGTTCGACTACTCGGGCAACATCGGCCCGACCGTGTGGTGGAACGGTCGCATCGTGGGCGGCTGGGCGCAGACGAAGGCCGGCGCCGTGGTGTGGCGCGCGCTGGAGGACGTGGGGGCCGACGCGGTCGACCTGATCGAGCGCGAGGTCGAGCGCACGCAGCAGTTCCTCGGCGCGGTCCGCGTGTCGCCGCGGTTCCCCACGCCCCTGCAGCGTGAGCTCACCGGCTGATCCGTGGCCGCACCCTCGCTCGCACCGCTGCGCAACAAGGTGTTCGCCCGCTTCTGGGTCGGCTCGTTCATCTCGAACGTCGGCACGATCATGGAGCAGGTCGCCCTGGGCATCTACGTGCAGCAGCGCACGGGGCAGGCGGCGTGGAACGGCGCGGTCGCCGCCCTCGGCTTCCTGCCCACCGCCCTGCTGAGCCCGTTCGGTGGTGTGCTGGCCGACCGCGTGAGCCGGCGCCGGCTGCTGGTGGTCACCACCACGGCGTCGTTGCTGCTCGCCGCGGTGATGACCGCGGTGGTGGCCACCGAGCACGGCGCGCCCCTGGTGCTGGCGGCGATCTCGTTCGGCACCGGGTGCGCCAACGCACTGGGCTGGCCGGCGTTCCAGTCGATGTTGCCCGACCTGGTCGGGCCGGACGAGCTGATCGCCGCCGTCGGCCTCTCGAACGCCCAGTGGAACCTGGCGCGGGTGGTCGGTCCGGCCTTGGCCGGCATCACGGTGGCCGTCGCCGGCGTCACCACTGCGCTTGCCGTCAACACGGCCAGCTTCCTCGCCGTGCTCGGCGTGCTGGCCGTGGTGCAGCTGCCCGGCACGGTGTCGGCCACGGCCGGCCAGCGCGTGTTCGGCGCCATCGCCGAAGGCTGGCGCTACGTGCGCCACGACCCACCGCTGTGGACGGTGCTGCGGGTGCAGGCCCTGAACTGCGTGGGCGCGTCGGCCTACATCGGCCTCATCGCGGCGGTGGCCCGCAAGGTGCACGGGGGCGGCGAGGGCTACACCGCCGTGCTGTCCACCGCCATGGGCGTGGGCGCGGTGTCGGCCGCGTTCGGGCTCGGTGGGCTCGTCGCTCGTGTGGGCGTGCGGCGCGTGCTCGCCGGTGCCACGGTCGCGATGCCCGTGATGAGCGTGGCCTACGCGCTGGCGCCCTCGCGCGCCGCGGCGGCGCTGGCGTTGGCCGCGCTGGCGTTCTCGTACATGTGCAGCATGCTGGCGGTGAGCTCGCTGAACCAGATGCGGGCGCCGGCGGCCCTGCGCGGGCGTGTCCTGTCCATCAGCACCATGGCCCTCGGTCTCCTCTATCCGATCGCGGTCAGCGTGCAGGGCCGCCTGGGCGACGCCGTCGGCCTGCGCAAGGCCATCGTCGCCTTCGCCCTGGCCCACGCGCTGGTCATCGCGTGGGTTCGGGTGGCACGCCCGCGGTTCCTCGCACCCGTCGGGTGGCCCGCCGATCGTCGAGTGTGAGTCGCCGAGCGCAGCTGTCTATCGTCCGGCGATGCACAGCGATCTCGAGCGACTGTTCGACCTGTCGGGCCGCGTCGCCATCGTCACCGGCGGTTCCCGCGGCCTCGGCCGGGCCATGGCGCTGGCCTTCGCCAAGGCGGGGGCCTCGATCGTGGTGGCCAGTCGTAAGCAGGACGCCTGCCAGGCCGTGGTCGACGAGATCGAGGCCCGCGGCGGCACCGGCCTGGCCGTGGCCGTTCGCATGCAGGAGACGGCTGACATCACCGCGCTGGTCGACACCACCGTGGCCCGCTTCGGCCGCCTCGACATCGTGGTGAACAACGCGGCCACCGTGCTCGACAGCACGCTCGAGGGCCTCGATCTCGACCGCTTCGTCGGCGCCCAGACCGTGAACCTGTTCGGCCCGATGTACCTCGTGCAGCAGGCCGCACCGCACCTGGCCGCCAGCGGTCACGGCTCGGTGATCAACATCTCGTCCATCGCCGCGCTGCGAGCCTCGCCGACGCGCTACCTGTATCCGCCGATCAAGGCGGCGCTGATACAGGCCACCAAGTCGCTGGCCGCCCACCTGGGCCCGCAGGGCGTGCGGGTGAACGCCATCATGCCCGGCACGTTCCTGACCGACATGGTGAAGAAGGCCTACGACGACGATGCCCGTGTCCGCGCCGCGAAGGTGATCCCACTCGGTCGCCTGGCCGAGCCGGAGGAGATCGTCGGCCCGGCCCTGCTGCTGGCCAGCGACGCCGGCTCGTACCTGACCGGCGAGGTCCTCGTGGTCGACGCCGGCGCCACCATCTGACGTCGGTTTGCCCGGCGGACCCCCGGCCCGCCATCGTGAGGTGATGGTGGACGATCTGTTGCCGGTGGACCCGGATCTCGAACTGCTGCACACACGCGACTACCAGGTGCGCAGCTACCGCAAGGCCGACGACGTGCTGCTGCTGCGGGGCGCGGTGCGCGACACCAAGCCTGCCGGTCTCTACGTGGACGGCGACACCGAGCCGATGGTCATCCATCACATGGTCGTCGACCTCGAGGTGCGGTACCCCTCGCTCGAGATCATCGGTGCCCGGGTCGTCATGGAGACGCACCCGCACGGCACCTGCCCGAGCATCACCGCCCACTACGCCGGGCTCGTCGGTCTGTCGATCGCCCGGGGGTTCACCCACAAGGTGCGCGAGCTGTTCGGTGGCCCGCGCGGCTGCACCCACACGACCGCGCTGTTGCAGGCCATGGCGCCCGTGGCGATCCAGTCGACGTGGTCGATGCGGGCGGCACCGGCCGGAGAGCGCGGCGTGCGCCTGCCCGTGCGCCGCGACCCGGAGGAGCGCAAGAAGATGATGCTGTTCAACCTCAACACGTGCCACGTGTGGGCCGAGGACGGCGACCGCATCGCGTCGGTCAACCGGGGCGACGAGCCCGAGATGCCGTTGTGGATGGTCGAGCGCATGGCCAGGCTCGGCATCCCCGCCGAGGAGATGGAAGCCCGCTGGCGCGGGTGACCGTGTCGGTCAGCGCCGCCGGCGGATCTGGCGGCTGACCCAGGCGCGCGCCACGGACGGGTCCACCGGCGGACGGGCCTGGGGCGGCGCCTGGGCGATCACGCCCTCGTCGAGTGGCACCACGACGCCGTCGTTGTCGAGGTCGACCGGATCGCTCGGTGCGTCGACCACCACGGCGATCTCGTCCTTGGGCTTCTCGAGGATGTCGCGCACGGCGAGCATCGCCGCGGCCAGACCGGCGCCGGCCCCGCCGTAGCGGGCCCGCGTGCGCTTGATGACCGACGGCAGCTGGCCGGTGCCGGGTTGGAAGCCGGGCCGGTCGGCGTCGTCCACCGGCGCCAGCTCGTCGAGCTCGTCGAGCTCGTGGCGTTCGTCGTCGCTCGGGGCCGGTTCCTCAGGCATGGCTCAAGCCTACGGGCCGGCGCCGGCGCCGCCTTGAGCGGTGCCTGATGATCAGGGCGGGACCATTGACCACCACTTGCGTTTACCTCACCGCGCTCTGTGCTTACCCTGCTCTTAGGAATCGTCACCACTGGCAGGGAGCACGTTCGGATGCGTCGTCGTCACAAGCTGTGGAACCTGAGCATGGTGTCCCTGGTCGCCATCGTGCTACCGGTACGGGGCGGCACGGGCCCGGACGAACCGCTCGCCGCGCCCCGCAGTGGCAGCGCCGCCATCACGGCGCTCGGCGGTCGCCTCACCGCGGCGGCCCGCACGAACGGCATGACGCCCGACGAGCTGCGGGCCCGGCTGCGCAAGGATCCCGACGCGTTCATCGACCGCACCGGCCGCATGTTGGTGGCCGACACCGAACTGGTGTCGAACCCGTCGGGCGAGGCCCCGATCGAGGCCGCCGCGGCGGCCAGCAACCCGGTCGGCACCAGCAACCCGATCCCGTACGTCGACACCTTCCGGCTCCACTCCAAGCCCGGCTCGCAGCGCGTCATCTACATCGACTTCGACGGTCACCAGGTCAGTGGCACGGCGTGGAACGCCAACTACACCGGCGCGGCACCGTTCCTGGCCGACCCCTACGACACCGACGGTCAGCCCGGCACGTTCAGCACGAGCGAGATGGACGTCGTGCAGCGCGTGTGGCAGCGGGTCAGCGAGGACTACGCGCCCTTCGACATCGACGTGACGACCGAGCAGCCGACCCAGGCCGCCATCACGCGGACCAACAACGCCGATCTCACCTTCGGTACGCGGGTCATCGTCACCAACACCACCGCGGTGTTCTCCAAGTGCAACTGCGGCGGCATCGCCTACGTCGGCGTGAACGACCTGGCGACGAACCACGACTACTACCAGCCCGCTCTCGTGTTCACCCGGGGCGTCGGCGGCGGTGACAAGAACGTCGCCGAGGCGGTGTCCCACGAGGTCGGCCACACCTTCGGTCTGCAGCACGACGGCACCGCCAGCACCGGCTACTACGCCGGCCACGCCAACTGGGCGCCGATCATGGGCGTCGGCTACTACAAGCCGGTCACGCAGTGGAGCCGCGGCGAGTACAGCGGCGCCAACAACCTGCAGGACGACATCGGCGTGATCCAGACCCACGGCGGCACGCTGCGCGCCGATGACGTGGGCGATACGCGGGCGGCGGCCACCCTGCTCACCGGCCCCACCTTGAGCGGTCAGGGCCTCATCTCGACCGGGTCCGACAGCGATGTGTTCACCTTCCTCGCCGGTGCCGGCCAGGCCACCATCACGGTGTCACCGGCGCCCTTCGGGCCCGACCTCGACATCCGCCTCGAGCTGTACGACTGGAACGACAACCTCGTCGTCGCCTCCGACCCGGCCGCGGTGTACAGCTCGCCCGACGTGTCGACCGGTCTGGACGCCACCGTCAGCGCCGTGCTCACCCAGGGCACGTACTCCATCAAGGTCAGCGGCACCGGCGCCAACAACCCGGTGACCAACGGGTACTCGAACTACGGCTCCCTGGGCCGCTACACGATCAACGGCACGGTCGGTCAGTCGCCCACCACCAACCTGGCGCCGATGGCGTCGGTCTCGGCGGCACCGCTCACCGTGGTGCCGGGCCAGACCGTGTCGTTCTCCAGCGCCGGGTCGCTCGACCCCGATGGCAACATCGCCTCGTGGTCGTGGAACTTCGGGGACAACAGCCAGTCGGCGGTGGCCAACCCCACGCATGCCTTCGCCCTGGCCGGCACCTATGCCGTCGTGCTCACCATCACCGACAACGCCGGCGCCACCGCCACGGCCACGGCCACGGTGAACGTGATCGCCGCCGCCATCCGGGTGCAGTCGATCCGGATGTCGATGATCGTGAACGGCAACCGCACCACGGCGACGGCGCTGGTGACCATCACCGACGCCATCGGCCGCCCGGTGAAGAACGCCATCGTCCAGGGCAACTGGACCGGCACCGTGACGGCACCCTCGAGCGGTGCGACCGGTGCCAACGGCACGGTGAAGCTCCAGTCGGTGGGCACCACCGCCCGCACCCCCACGTTCACCGTGATCATCGCCAACGTGACCGCACCGGGCCAGACCTACGACGCCCGCCTGAACCTCGCCACCACGGCCACGATCCGTCGCTGACGCCAACGTCGCCGTCAGCGGCAAGCCCGGACCGGGACCCACACCACCCGTGGGTCCCGGTTCCGCCGCGCCCCGCCCCCGCCCCCGGCCCGGCCCGGCACGGCACGGCGCCGCCCCCGCCCCCGGCCGTCCCCCCCCCCCCCCCCGCCCGCCGCCCCCCGTTTTTTGCGCGTGACCCCCCCCGGGGCCCGCGCGCGCCACA
>JANMAT010000038.1:0-75337 GCA_031359995.1 Actinomycetes bacterium | reverse complement strand
GGCGCGGTGAGCAGCGGCGGCTGGAGGCGGTCGGGGTACAACGTGAGGAACGGGTCCAGCGCCAGGCGCGTGGTCGCCGTGCGCAGCCAGAACCCCGACTGGCCCAGCGCCACCATGGCCACCCCGTCGGCCGGGTGCCGCAGCGCGGCGAGTCGTTCACCCCACGGCAGCGGGTACGGGGGCGCCGGCGGGACGAGCGTGCCGTGCCTGGCGTGGAGCAGGTGCTCGCTGTCGTCGACCGGGGTGTAGCCGAGGACCTCGGCCGTCGGGCCGAGGTCCCACCAGCGGCGCGTGTTGGCCGAGCATGCGTAGACGACCCGGGCGCCGTCCCACTCGGCGTGCACCGCGGCGCGCACCAGGCCGACCAGGTCGCGACGGGACAGCCACAGTGTTTACGCCTGGGGCTTGTCGGCTACGGTGGCGTCGGGCGCGGGGTCGACGGAGCCGAGGCGCAGGCTCACGACCCGTAGCCCGTGGGCGTGGGCGAAGTGGGCGGCCAGCGCTTCGCCGTAGGCCTTCGACGCGCCGTACAGCGTGTCGGGAGCCGCGGCATGGTCGACCCTGAGCACGGCTGGCCCACCGCCAGGGCGCCGGAGCGGGCTGGCCGCTTCCACGACGCGGTTCGACGACGCGAACACCACCTTGCCCACACCGTGGCGCACCGCGGCGGCCAGCACCTCGTAGGTGCCGTCGGCGTTGGCCACGCGCAGATCGGCGTACGACGCGGCCGGCCGGGCGTCGCCGGCGAAGTGCAGCACGACGTCGACGCCGGGCATGACCCGGTCGAGCGCGGCCGGGTCGGTGATGTCGGCCACCAACAGGCCGGGCAGGTCGGTCGCCGGCGAACGGTCCAGGAGGCGCAGGTCGAGCTCGTCGCCCAGATCGATGGCGATGGCCCGGCCGAGCCGTCCCGCCGCGCCGGTCAGGAGCACCACAGGGCGGGCCGCACACATGGGCGAGATCGTAGGGGCCTCCGCTCACCGGGCGGTCACGCCGGGCCCGCCGCGGTCGACATGCGCCGCTCGGACGCGGCGATGGCCTCGGACACCACCGACTCCACGTGCAACGGGTCGATGCCGAGGGCCTGGCCGATGTGGACGGACCAGATCTCCGAGCGCAGGTTCGACTCGAAGTCGAGCTGCGAGCGCAGGTCCGACCGGGCCGCCTGGCGGTTCTGGCTGATCATCACGAAGGTGGCCAGGAAGATGGCCTCCAGGCTCACGATCATGGTCAGCAGTCCGAACGGGAACGTGTCGAACTCCCATCCCGCGCCGGCCAGGCCGATGTTCAGCACGATCCACACCCCGAACCAGACGGCGTGGATGTAGACGAACCGCATCGACCCGGCGAAGGTGGTCACCCGGTCGGCGGTGTGGTCCTCGGCCCGTTTGAGCACGTGCCACAGGGACCGCTCGGAGCGCACGAGGGCGCGGGGGTCGTCGAACAGGATGCCGTCGTGGTTCCCGTCGGTCCCGTCGAGGACGTGGCAGGCGGAGCAGGTGTCGGGGGAGAAGCCCGGAGAGGCGTCGCGCATGGTGCCCACCCTGCCAGCCGGCGGCTGCCCGTCGGCGCCGGGGCGGCGATTTCCGGCCCGAAAGGGCCCGGACGCTGGAACCCGGGGGGCCCGACCGACGTAGGATCGTCCCTCGTGCCATACGTCTACGCCTTCGATCACAAGCACCGCCGCCCCCCGATGGAGAAGAAGGACCTCCTGGGAGGCAAGGGTGCCAACCTCGCCGAGATGACCAGCGTGCTCGGGCTGCCGGTGCCGCCCGGGTTCACCATCTCCACCGACGCCTGCCGCGACTACATGGAGGTCGGCTGGCCCGAAGGCCTCGACGAGGAGATCGCCAAGCACGTCTTCAAGCTCGAGAAGAAGATGGGCCGCAAGCTCGGCGACCCCTTCGATCCGCTGCTCGTGTCGGTGCGCTCGGGCGCCAAGTTCTCCATGCCCGGCATGATGGACACGGTCCTGAACCTCGGTCTCAACGACGACAGCGTCAAGGGCCTCGGCCACGTCACCGACGACGAGCGGTTCGCGTACGACTCGTACCGGCGCTTCATCGCCATGTACGGCCGCATCGTGCTCGGTGTGGACGGCCACCACTTCGAGGCGCCGCTCGAGAAGGCCAAGGCCTCGGCCGGCGTGAAGACCGACGCCGAGCTCACCGCCGCTGCGCTCAAGACGCTGGCCGACGAGTACAAGGCCGTCGTGCTCAAGCAGACGGGCAAGCCCTTCCCGATGAAGCCCCGCGACCAGTTGCGCGGCGCCATCGAAGCGGTGTTCGCCTCGTGGAACGGCGCCCGCGCCATCGCCTATCGCGCGCGTGAGCGCATCAGCCACGACCTCGGTACCGCCGTCAACGTGCAGGCCATGGTGTTCGGCAACCGTGACGAGAACTCGGGCACCGGCGTGGGCTTCACGCGCAACGCCGCCACCGGCGAGAACAAGCCCTACGGCGACTTCCTCGTCAACGCTCAGGGCGAAGACGTGGTGGCCGGCATCCGCAACACCGAGGACCTCGACCACATGGCCGACAAGTTCCCGACGCTGCACGCCGAGCTGCTGGGCATCTTCGACAAGCTCGAGCAGCACTACCGGGACATGTGCGACACCGAGTTCACCATCGAGCAGGGCAAGCTCTGGATGCTGCAGACCCGTGTGGGCAAGCGCACCGGCGCCGCCGCGCTGCGCATGGCCGTCGACATGACCAAGGAGCGCGCCATCAAGCTGACGCGCGAAGAGGCTCTGCTGCGAGTCACCGCCGAGCACCTCGACCAGGTCCTGCATCCGCAGTTCGCCGCCACCGACCTGAAGGTCATCGCCAAGGGCCTGGCCGCGTCGCCCGGCGCCGCCGTGGGCAAGGTCTACTTCACCGCCGATGACGCCGCCGATGCCGACGAGCGGGGCGAGAAGGTCATCCTCGTCCGCCAGGAGACGAGCCCCGAAGACGTCCACGGCATGATGGTGTCCCAGGGCATCCTCACGTCGCGCGGCGGTCTCGTGAGCCACGCCGCCGTCGTCGCCCGGGGCTGGGGCACGCCCGCCGTCGTGGGCGCCGAGGCCGTCAAGATCGATGGCAAGCAGTTCACCGCCGGCGGTGTGGTCGTCCACGAGGGCGACATCATCTCCATCGACGGCACCACCGGCGAGGTCATCCTCGGCGAGGTGTCGTTGTCGGCGGCCGAGCCGCCGGCCGAGTTCCACACGATCCTCCAGTGGGCCGACAAGGTGCGCAAGGGGCACCTGGCCGTGCGGGCCAACGCCGACACCGGCGCCGATGCCAAGAACGCCCGCAGCTTCGGGGCCGAGGGCATCGGCCTGTGCCGCACCGAGCACATGTTCCTGGGCGAGGACCGCCTGCCCGTCGTGCGCCGCATGATCCTCGCCCACACCCCGGCCGAGGAGACCGCCGCGCTCGAGGCGCTGCGCAAGGTGCAGAAGGCCGACTTCATCGAGATCCTCGACGCCATGGACGGCCTGCCCGTCACCGTGCGCCTGCTCGACCCGCCGTTGCACGAGTTCCTCCCGAACGTGCGCGAGCTCGAGGTCAAGAAGGCCACCACCGGCCTCACGCCGGAAGAGGTGCGCCTGCTCGCCGCCGCCCACGACTGGGCCGAGTTCAACCCCATGCTCGGCACCCGCGGTGTCCGCCTCGGCGTGGTGAAGCCGGGCCTGTACGCCATGCAGGTCAAGGCCCTCATGGAGGCGGCCGCCGAGCTGCGGGGCAAGGGCAGGAACCCCATCGTCGAGGTCATGATCCCGCTCACCGTCACCCGTGAGGAGCTGGCGCTGGCCCGCAGCTGGGTGCAAGAGGCCATCGACGAGGCCGTCAAGGGCATGAAGAAGAAGCCGAAGGTGTCCATCGGCACCATGATCGAGACGCCGCGCGCCGCCCTGTGCGCCGACGAGATCGCCGAAGAGGCCGACTTCTTCAGCTTCGGCACCAACGACCTCACGCAGATGACGTTCGGCTTCAGCCGTGACGACGTCGAGAGCCGCATGATGCCGGCCTACCTCGAGGCGGGCCTGCTGAAGCGAAACCCGTTCGAGACCATCGACAAGAACGGTGTCGGCCAGCTCGTGAAGATGGCCGTGGCCAAGGGTCGCGCAACGAAGGAGAACATCAAGCTCGGCGTGTGCGGCGAGCACGGTGGCGATCCCGAGTCGATCGAGCTGTTCTACGAGGCCGGCCTCGACTACGTGTCGTGCTCGCCGTTCCGTGTGCCGATCGCCCGCCTGGCCGCCGCCCAGGCCGTCCTCGGCGCCGGCACCGCCGACAACCGCTGACGGGTCGCGCACCGGAGCGGGCGCCGGTCGGGCCGGTGCTCTCGTAGGCTGAGGTCATGCAGATCACGACCCGGCAGACCCCCGCGTTCGGTGTGGCCCGACTGGCCCTCGCCGCCAACGAACCCGTCCGTGCCGAGGCCGGCGCCATGATGGCCATGTCCGGCGGCGTCGTCCTCGAATCGAAGATGGAGGGCGGCTTCATGAAGTCCATCAAGCGCGCCGCCCTCGGCGGAGAGAGCTTCTTCGTGAACACCTACACCGCGCCCGCCCAGGGCGGCTGGGTCGACGTGGCGGCGCGCCTGCCCGGTGACCTCACGGCGCTCGAGGTGTCGGCCGGCCGGGCGCTGTTCATCCAGAAGGGCTCGTGGCTCGCGTCGGCGTCGTCGGTGGAGCTCGACGCCAAGTGGGGCGGCTTCAAGAACATGTTCGGCTCCGAGGGCGGCTTCATCATGCGGGCCTCCGGCCAGGGGCCCGTGGTCGTCGCGTGCTACGGCGCGCTGGAGACCTGGAACCTGGAAGCGGGGCAGACGATCACGCTCGACACCGGGCACATGGTCGCCTACGAGGACACCGTGCAGATGTCGCTGCGCAAGGTCACCGGTGGGTTCGTGCAGACGTTCAAGTCGGGCGAGGGCCTGGTGTTCGATTTCACCGGTCCGGGCAAGGTTCTGTCGCAGACCCGCAACCCCACCGAGCTGATGGGCTGGATCCAGTCGTTCGTCGGCACCGGCAACTCCAGCGGCAGCGGCGTGGGCGGCGCCCTCGGCGGCCTCCTCGGCCGCGACTGACCGGCTCGCGCCGCCCCGTGCTCCTCGCCGAATCGACCCGCAACCAGTTCGTCAGCCTCTCGGTGCCCTGGTGGGCCTGGGTCGCCACCGGCGCGTTCGTGGTGCTGCTGCTGCTGCTCGACATCGTGGTGCTGCACCGCGAGGCTCACGTGCCGTCGTTGCGCCGTGCCGCGGTGGAGACGCTGTCGTGGATGACGGTGGGCCTCGGCTTCGGGCTCGTGGTGCTGGCCGGTTTCGGCCACAGCGCGGCGGGCGAGTACTACTCGGGCTACCTGATCGAGCTGGCGCTCAGCATCGACAACGTCTTCGTGTGGGCGTTGATCATGGCGTTCTTCGCCGTGCCTCGGGCGTACCAGCACCGCGTGCTGTTCTGGGGCATCTTCGGCGCGGTGCTGCTGCGCGCCGTCTTCATCTTCGCCGGCATCGCCCTCGTGGAGCGGTTCGAGTGGCTGCTCGTGCTGTTCGGCGTGTTCCTGCTCTACACGGCGTGGAAGCTGCTGCGCCAGGACGACGACGACGAGCTCGACCCCGAGCAGAACCCGTTCCTGCGCCTCGTGCGCAGGGTGGTGCCGTCCAGCAACGACTACGACGGGCAGCGGCTGTTCACCCACGTCTCCGGGCGGCGGCTGGCCACCCCGCTGTTCGCGGTGCTGGTGCTGGTGGAGACCACCGACGTGCTGTTCGCCGTCGACTCGGTGCCGGCCGTGCTCGGTGTGAGCCGCGAGCAGTTCATCGTGCTCACCTCGAACGCGTTCGCCATCCTGGGGCTGCGGGCCCTGTACTTCCTGCTGGCCGACCTCCACGCCCGCTTCGCCTACCTGCAGCACGGGCTGGCCGCCATCCTGGCCTTCGTCGGCCTGAAGATGATCGTGGGCCACTGGGTGCACCTCTCCACCGCGGCCTCGCTCGGGTTCATCGTCGTGGTCCTGGTGGTGTCGGTGCTGGCGTCTGTGCGGGCCGACCGACGCTCCGCGGGGCTCGGCCTGGTCGAGCCGGCCGACGCGGGTCCGCCGCCGGGCGAGGCGTAGGCCCGAACTCGCGCGCGCCCCGCCGGTAGCCTGCCGGGCATGGGGATCGTGGACGAGGACATCGAGCGGGTCCGCTCGGCCGTGTCCATCGTGGACGTCGTCGAGTCCCAGATCGGCCAGCTGCGCAGGGTGGGGCGCAACCGGGTCGGGCTGTGCCCCTTCCACGCCGAGAAGTCGGGCTCGTTCAACGTGCGGGAGGAGACGGGGCGCTACAAGTGCTTCGGCTGCGGGGCCAGCGGTGACGCCTTCACGTTCGTGCGGGAGACCCAGCACCTCGACTTCGCCGATGCGGTCGAGTTCCTGGCGGCCAAGGCCGGCATCCAGCTGCGCTACACCACCGAAGGCCAGGGGCGGGAGCGGTCGCACCGCAAGCGCCTCGTGGAGTCCATGGAGCGCGCCGTCGCCTGGTACCACGAGCGGCTGCTCACCGCCCCCGACGCGGGCCCGGCCCGCCGGTACCTGCGCAGCCGGGGCATCGACGGCGACACGGTGCGTCAGTTCCGCATCGGGTGGGCGCCCGACGCGTGGGACGAGCTCGTGCGCCACGCCGGCATCCCCGCCGCCGACCTGCGTGAAACGGGTCTGGCCCACTTGTCGAAACGCCAGACGCTGATCGACGCGTTCCGCAATCGTGTCCTGTTCCCCATCCTGAGCGAGTCGTCGGAACCGGTGGCCTTCGGCGGGCGCATCCTGCCGGGGTCACCCGATCCGGCGAAGTACAAGAACTCGCCCGAGACGCCCATCTACGCCAAGTCGAAGACGCTCTACGGTCTGAACTGGGCCAAGAGCGACGTGGTGGCGGCCGACCAGGTGGTCGTGTGCGAGGGCTACACCGACGTGATCGGCTTCCATCGGGCCGGGGTCCCGCGGGCCGTGGCCACGTGCGGCACCGCCCTCACCGAGGAGCACGTGCGGCTGCTGACCCGTTTCGCCAAGCGCGTGGTGCTGGCCTTCGACGCCGATGCCGCCGGCCAGGCCGCCGCCGACCGCTTCTACGAGTGGGAGGCGAAGTACCAGATGTCGGTCAGCGTGCTGCAGCTCCCGCGCGGCGCCGATCCGGCCGACATGGCCCGCACCGACCCAGCGGGCCTGCGCAGCGCGGTGGAGCACGCCCTGCCCTTCCTCGGGTTCCGCCTCCAGCGCATCCTGCGCGCCACCCCGGTCACCACGCCCGAGAGCCGGGCCCGGGTGGCCGAGCAGGCCATGGCGGTGGTGAACGAGCACCCGAACCCGAACGTGCGCACCATCTACGCCGGCGAGGTGGCGGCCCATTGCGGGCTGCCGGTGGCCCAGCTCGTGAAGATGGCGCAGCGCCGCACGAGCACCGTGCGGGTCGAAGCGGCGCGCCCGGCGATGCAGCGCAAGGAGAACGCCGAGGTCGTGGCGTTGGCGTGCCTGGCCCACCGCTGGAACGAGATCGCCGAGCTGCTGGTGGAACCGCTGTTCACCGATCCGGTGAACCTGGCCGCGTTCCGCGCCCTGGCCGAGACCGGCGACGTGAACAAGGCGATCGAGGTCGCCGATCCCGAGGCGCGTGAGCTGCTCGAGGAGATCGCGGTGAAAGACATCGAGGCCGATCCGGTGGCCGAGGCCCACAACCTGATCAATGCCGCCACTCGGCGGATGATCTCCGACATCCGCAAGGACGCTGACCTGGCCGATGCCGCCGAACTGGGTGAGGCCAAGAGACGGGCAGAGATGCTCGATGATCCTCAGCGGGGGTCGGAATCGGCCGATTGGTTGCTAACTTGGCTACTTCGACGGAGCGAGGAGCGAGGGTGACCGCAGATCAGCCCATCGAACCGCCGATCGGCGGCATCGCAATCGACGACTGGGCCGCGCTCGTCGAACGGGGCCGTCTCGCCGGTGCGCTGCACGCCGAAGACGTCACCCTGATCATGCGTGACGTCGAGCTGAGCGAAGAGGCGATCACCGCGGTGCGGGTCGCGCTGGCGCTGGCCGGCATCGCCCTCGACGAGCACCTCGACGAACCCGAAGAGGTCGAAGCGGTCCTGCCCGTGGTCATCGCCGGCGACGAGTCGGCCGCCGTGCTGCGCCAGGCCGGCCTGGCCCCCGCCCCGCCCGAGGCGGCCGAGGCCCCCAAGCGCCGTCGGCCCGCCCGCGCCCCGGTCGAGCGGTCCGACGACCCGAGCGGCGGCACGAGCGACACGGTGCGCATGTACCTCAAGGAGATCGGGCGCGTCAGCCTGCTCACCGCCGAAGACGAACGTGATCTGGCCAAGCGCATCGAGGCGGGTCGTTTCGCCAGTGAGAAGCTGGCCGCCGAGGGCGGGGTGAGCGAGGTCACCGAACAGCGCCTGGCGCGCCGCCAGATGCGTGACGGTGACGACGCCCGCGATCAGTTGATCCAGGCGAACCTGCGCCTCGTGGTGTCCATCGCCAAGCGCTACGTGGGTCGGGGCATGCTGTTCCTCGACCTCATCCAGGAAGGCAACCTGGGCCTCATGCGGGCGGTCGAGAAGTTCGACTACACGAAGGGCTTCAAGTTCTCCACCTACGCCACGTGGTGGATCCGCCAGGCCATCACGCGCGCCATCGCCGATCAGGCCCGCACCATCCGCATCCCGGTGCACATGGTCGAGTCCATGAACCGGGTGTTGCGGGTGCAGCGCCAGATGGCCCAGGAGCTCGAGCGCGAGCCCACGGTCGAGGAGCTGGCCGAGAAGACGGCGCTCACGCCCGAGCGCGTGCGCGAGATCCAGCGCATCGCCCAGGACCCGCTCAGCCTCGACTCGCCGGTGGGCGAGGAAGACGACTCGAACCTGGCCGACTTCATCCAGGACTCCGGCGCCGACGCACCGGCCGAGGTGGCGGCGCGCCGCATGCTGGTGCGGGCGGTCGAAGAGGCACTGGGCGAGCTGTCCGAGCGCGAGCAGGAGGTCGTGCGGTTGCGCTTCGGCCTGGTCGACGGGCAGGCCCGCACACTCGAAGAGGTCGGCCGCGAGTTCGGGGTGACGCGCGAGCGCATTCGCCAGATCGAGGCCAAGACGCTGGCCAAGCTGCGCCACCCGCAGCGCAGCCAGAAGCTCAAGGAGTTCCTCGACACCGAGTGAGTCCCGGACACCCAGGCGAGGGAGTCAGGCCGAGTCGGCCATGAGGGCGTCGCCGAGCAGACGGGCCGCTTCGGTGGGCTCCAACGCGGCCCAGAACCAGAAGCCCTGGGCCCGCTCCACGCCGACGGCGCGCAGCAGTTCGACCTGGGGGAAGGTCTCCACGCCCTCGGCCACGCAGGTGATGCCGAGCTCACGGGCCAGCGCGGCGACGGCGCGCACCACGGTGGCACCTGCCGGTGTGCTGGCGTTGGAGAGGAAGGTGCGGTCCATCTTCAGCATGTCGATGTGCAGCCGGCTGAGGTAGCTGAGCGAGGAGTGGTCGGTGCCGAAGTCGTCGATGGCGATGCGCACCCCGAGCTGGCGGAGGTCGTCGAGACGGCGGGCGGTGGTGTCGAGACCGTCGAGCAACTGGTGCTCGGTGATCTCCAGGAACAGCCGCTCGGGCCGCAGGCCGTTGAGCCCGAGCTGGTCGGTGATGAGCCCCAGCAGGTCGGGGCGGGCCAGCTGCTCCGACGACAGGTTCACGGCCATCGTCAGCTCGGCGGCGCGGGCGTAGACGCGCTGCCACGAGGCCAGCTGCCGGCAGGCCTCGGTCAGGACCCACTCGTCGATGACCTGCATCAGCTGGGCGTGCCGGGCGACGTCGAGGAACTCGTCGGGGAACAGCAGGCGCCCGCCGGGGTGGGCCCAGCGCACGAGCGCCTCGAAGCCCACCAGGTGGTGGTCGTCGAGGGTCACGATGGGCTGGTAGCAGAGGCTGAGCTCGCCTTCGGACACGGCCCGGTGCAGCTCGGTCTGGAGCTGCAGGCGCCGGTTGGCCGCCTCGTGCAGGCTGGGGTCGAACAGCTCCCAGCGGTTGCGGCCCCGCTCCTTGGCCCGGTACATGGCCAGGTCGGCGGCGCGCAGCACGTCGTCGGGCAGGCTGCTGCGCTGGGCGATGGCCACGCCGATGGAGCACGACAGGTGCACGGCGTTGCCGGCCACGGCGAACGGCTCGGCCAGCGCCATGCACAGCCGCTCGGCGACGGCGGCGATCTCGCCGACGCGGTGCACGCGCGGCACGAGGGCCACGAACTCGTCGCCGCCGTAGCGGGCCAGCACGCTGGGCGAGGTGGCCACGTGCAGGCGGTGGGCCACCTGGCGCAGCAGTTCGTCGCCGTGGGTGTGGCCGAGGCTGTCGTTGGCGATCTTGAAGTGGTCGAGGTCGATGAAGAGGGCGCCGACCTTGTCGTGATCGGTGCAGCGCCCGATCATGGCGCCCAGCTCCTCCATGAGCCCGCCCCGGTTGAGCAGGCTGGTGAGGGTGTCGACGCGGGCCTGGCGGCGCAGCGTGGCCTCGATCAGCTTGTGCTCGGTCATGTCGCGGGCGATGAGCGACAGGGCCCGCACCTGGTGGCGTTCGTCGCGTTGGGCGGTGATCACGAGCGACACGTCGAGGGGCAGGTCACCGCCGTCGCCGGTGAGCGTGGTCTCGCCCATCCAGGAGCCGGTGCGTCGGGCCATGGGCAGGCCGACATCGCGGATGAGCATGCGGGCGGCGGTGGGCTCGATGTCTTCGATGCTGCTGGGTTCGTGGTCGCCGAAGAGGCGCAGGGCGGCCCGGTTGGTGTGCAGGACCGTGCCGTCGGGGGCGAGGATCACGATGACGTCGGTGGCCGCCTCCACCGCCGACATGAGGACCTCGGACTGATGGCGGAAGGCGTCCTCGCTCGACAGGTCGCGAAAGCACAGGACCACGCCGTTGACGTCGGGGTCGGCCAGCAGGTTGGTGGCGTTCACCTCGACCAGTTGCCAGCCGGTGGCCGCCTTCACCCGCAAGGTGATGACGCGGGTGGTGCCGCGCTGCTCGACGAACTCGGCGAACACGGTGGCGACCCGCTCGACGTCGTCGGGGTGGACGTAGTCGATCACCGACGCCGACATCGTGCCGTCGGTGAGGCCGGTCATGATGGCGCGGGTGGCGGCGTTGGCGTAGCAGAGCTCGAGGTCCGCGTCGAGCACCACGATGGCGTCGGCCACGCAGTCGATCAGGCGCGCCAGGAAGCCACTCGGGGTGGTGGGTTCGGCGTCCGCCCGCGTCACCTCCTGACCGTATGTTGAGGGTGGGGCGACCGGTCACACGCACCGGCGCATCCGTTCCGTGGTTTCGCGGGCGATCGCGGTAGCGAGCGACCGGTCGGTGCCGATAGTGTGTCGTCGCTTTCCGGGATAGCTCAGCTGGCAGAGCAGCTGACTGTTAATCAGCGGGTCGCAGGTTCGAGCCCTGCTCCCGGAGCCGGCCCCACCAGGGCTGATGCACGGTCCACGGGCCGGTCGCCACCGAGCGGCCGGCCCGTGGTCACGTTTTGGTCACGGGTTTTCCACGAGTGCGGCCACGGCCGCCACGGCCGACGCCTGCTGGCCCGGGAGCACGTGCCCGTAGGTGTCGAGCGTGAAGGCGACCGACGAATGGCCGAGCCGCTCGGACACCAGGCGGGCGTTGGCGCCGGAGGCGAGCAGGTGCGTGGCGTGGGTGTGGCGCAGGTCGTGGAACCGGATGCGGGGGAGGTCGGTGCGGCGCACGGCCCGCTCGAAGGCCTGGGAGATGCTCTCGGCCTTGTAGGGCGTGCCGTCGGGCGACACGAACACGAGTCCGCACGCCGCCCAGCCCGGGCCGGCCAGGAGCCGAATGCGGTGCTGCTCGGCCCGGTGGGCCCGGAGGGCAGCCACGGTGCCGGCGTCGAGGTCGACGGTGCGCCGAGACCTGGCGGTCTTGGGCTCGGAGGTGACCAGTTCGCCCTTCACCTCCACGAGGGCCTGGCGGACCACGAGACGGCCGACGTCGAGGTCAAGGGCGTCCCGGGCCAGACCCAGCACCTCGCCACGGCGGAGGCCCGTGAGGGCGGCAAGCCGGAAGAGCGTGCCGTGGTGGTGGTCGGCGGTGGCGGTGAGGAAGCGGCGGAGCTCGTCGGGTGTCCACACGGTCTGCTCGGGCGCCCTGGCCGATGCCGCGCTGGGCGGTGTGGAGCCCCGCACCGGGTTGCGGGCGATGAGGCCCTTGCGCTCGGCGTCGGCGAACGCCCGGCCGAGCACGGCGTGCAGGAAGCGGATGGTGCGGGCCGAGAGCCCGGCGGCGTGCATGGCCCGGTAGATGGCGTCGATGTGCAGCGGGCCGAGCTCACCGAGCCGCACCGCGCCGATCACCGGCAATGCGTGGCGCTCGACGAGGCCGCGGTAGCCGGCGACCGTGGTCGGACGCCGGCCGGTGGACGGCAGCTGGTCGAGCCACGACCGGAGGTACGCGCCGGTCGTGAGACGACTCGGGGCGACGAACACGCCCTGGCGCACTTCGCCGAGAACCTCGACCATCGCGGCGTTCGCCGCCTTCTTCGTGGGGAAGCCGCGGCGCTTGATCTGCCGACGGTTACCGCTGACGCCGGGCACATCGATGGTGAAGCTCCACGTGCCGCGCTCGGGGTCCTTGCGTATGCTGCCTCCGGCTGCCATGCCCGCACCCTTCGTCTGGTCGCGCCGGCCGCCCGACGAACGGTCGCCACGAGTCGGATGCGCGCACCGTAGACCTGCGGTGTCACGGGGTTCCGTCGGCCGCACGCCCGCTGTCCGTCCGGTGCCGTTCCATTCCAACGAGTGCCGTTTCGTCCGCGATGTCGTTGGAGTCAATGGCGCGGCCGGCGGCTCGCACCCGCTGGTAGAACAACGCGATGGAACGGTGGGAGGCGCTGGTCGCCGAGATGCACGCCTCGGGCTAGGCGCCCGAGGCGATCGCCGTGGCGTTGATCGCAGCCGGCGCGCCGCCGATCAAGGCGATCAGGGCGCTCCGAACGATCGGCGTCTCCCTGCCCGATGGCAAGACGATGGTCGACGCTGCGCTCCCACCTCACGTTCGAGAGGCAAACGATCGTCTGCGTGAGTTCGCCGTTCAGGTCATGAATTCGCTCGACGACCGAGACCTGTCGCCGACCGATGGCGTGGCCGACGGAGGCAACGCGTCGCGGGCCGAGTAGCACACTCACAGAAATCACCAAGCGGTGAACGGACGGGTCGGGTAACCGCGAGGTCTTCGCCGTACAACCGGTCGGTCAAGGCCGAGCACCTCGGGCCAGAGCGGCCGGCCTCGCACGGTTCAGCTGCGCGGCGAGGGCCGCGGCCGGGAGCCCGTACGTGTCAGGCAGCGCCGATGAGTGTCCGGACAGCCGCGTGCTGGCCCTGCCGCCTCGGCGCTCGACGTCGAGAGGATGACTGAACACGACGAGCTCCTGGCGGGCGACAGGGTTTCGCCAGACCTCAAAGGAACTGCACGAAGCGAGATCGCGCGAGAACCCTCGTCCGAAGCCGGACACCGTCACCGTGGTCGCGTCCAGGACCAGCTTGCTCGGGTAGAGGAGCTGCCCAGCGGAGATCACAGCACTCGACCCGAAGAAGGCGACGACCACCCAGCCAAATGGCGTGGGTTCGCCGATGGCTGTTACCACGCCCATGGCGACGAACCCGAGTGACATCGCAAGGACTCTCGACCACTTCGAGCGTGACGCGGTGAGCACAAGCGGACCAGCGGTGTCGTCGGCGGCCGTCTGCGCGGAGCAATCATGCATGGTGGCCTCACGGCTGGGTGCGAGCCGGGGCCCTTCCGGCGAGTCCCGCATCAACAAAGCCGACGGTCCACATCATCCGGGGCGCGGGGCTATCCGGGAGGCGTCGCTGCGCTGCCCGTCAGCGCGTAGATCGGCGAAGGCGGGCCCCGGATGACCAGCTGGGTCGAGGAAGCCGGCGCCGGCGTTGAGTCCACGGTGCCCGACCAGCCGCTGGCGAGTGCCGTGGTACTGAGCAGGACTGTCGCGGACGCGCCCGACGTGCGCGGGTCGCCAAATGCGAGGTGCTGATCTCCGGCGCCGCCTTGATTATCCGGGACCCGAAGACGGACTCGCCTTCGTAGAGACGGGCGCGACCGCCCCACCCCGGATGAGCGCGCGTACCAGATGATGTGGTTTATCCGGGATCCCAGATAACTCACACACTTGCACCAACGGTGAGTGTGTGGTCGGGACCACACACACTGGAAGCACACTTCGAGTGTGTGTGTCACACCGGCGGCAAGTCGCCGCCCCGATCCCGGCCCGCCGTCGTAGGCTGTCGGCATGGCCATGACCGAGCATGAGATCGCCGAGCGGCTCACCGACGAGGCGGCACGGCGCGGGCTCACGGCGGAGCAGCTGCTCGTCGAGCTGGCCGAGGACCGGCCGCCTCGTCGCCGGCTCGGCTTCGTCGGCCTGGGTGCCTCCACGTCTGGCCGTACCGCCCGTGAGGCCGACGACATGCTCGCCGAAGGCTTCGGGCGCTCCTGAGCGTGCTGCTCGTCGACACTGGCGTCCTGCTCGCCGCAGCGGACGAGAACGACCCTGACCACGCCGCCTGCGCCGACCTCCTCGAGGCGGCTGCGGCGCTGCTGGTGACGAGCCCCCTCGTGGTGGCCGAGGCGGCCTACCTGATCGACCGGCAGCTCGGCGCGGCGGCGGAGGCGGCGTTCTTCCGCTCGATCGCCGCCGGCGACCTCCTGGTCGAGGCGCTCACCGCCACCGACTACGTCCGTATCGCCGAGCTCGTCGATCGGTACAGCGACCTGCCGCTCGGCGGCACCGACGCCAGTGTCGTCGCTCTGGCCGAACGTCTCGGCGCCCACACCGTGGCGACGCTCGATCACCGCCACTTCCGGGTCGTGCGGCCGAACCACGTCGACGCGCTGACGCTCGTGCCGTGACCGGTCCGTGGTCACGCCGTGGTCACGGAATGTCTGACACCGGCTGGTACACGACGGTACTCGACGGACTGGCGAACCCTCTGTGAGCTGGTCAAACGGCATTGGATGGTACGAGCCGGTACCGGGTCGAAACGACTGTTAATCAGCGGGTCGCAGGTTCGAGCCCTGCTCCCGGAGCCGGCCCCACCAGGGCTGATGCACGGTCCACGGGCCGGTCGCCACCGAGCGGCCGGCCCGGGGCGCGTCGTGGGCTCAGGGGCCCCAGCAGAGGCAGAAGGGGTGGCCGGCCGGGTCGGCATAGACCTGGAAGCCGGCGGGCGAGTCGAACGTGCTGGCGGCCCCGATGACGGTGGCGCCGAGCGCCATGACCTCGGCATGGGCCGCGGCGATGTCGTCACGAGACCGCGTGCGTTCACGGCGGCCGGAACAGCCCGCACTTGCGCGCCCACACCGCGGCCTCGGTCCGGCTGGATGTGCCCAGCACGGCGAAGATGCGCTTCAGGTGGGCCTTGACGGTGCCCTCGCTGATGCCGAGTCGGTGGGCGATGTCACGGTTGCCCAGGCTGGCCGACACCAACTCGAGCACCTCTCGCTCGCGACCGCTGAGGCCCTCCAGGTCGAGGCACCGACCTTCATGCCGGCGAGAGTGCGATCGAGCTCGGCGAACGTGGTGAGGATCAGCACGGCGAACTCGGGGTGCGACTCCAGCAGCGAGCGGATCGCCTCGACGCCGTCGACGTCGGGCATGGCGATGTCCATCAGCACGATGTCGGGCGACGTGCTGTCGACCAACGCGGCTGCTTCGCGAGCGTCGCTCGCCAGCCCCACCACGTCGATGTCGGACGCACCGGCGAACAGCGTGCTCAGCCCGCGCCGCATGACCGGGTGGTCGTCGACGATCAGGAGCCGGATGACCGGCCCGGTCGCGCGTTCCGCCGTGAGCATCTCGTGATCTTCAGGCCTCCTAACACACTCGGGCATTGGCCGTCCCTCCGTTGACAGGTGTGGTTGCCAGTTGATGTTAGGTATGCTTAACATTGAAAGGTGGGCTCCGACGAGAGAGGTGCAGCGCATGCGAGCAATGAGGGTGGTCGTGGTGGCGGCGGCGTTGACGTTCGGTGGTGTCGCCTGCGGTAGCTCGAAGGCGGCCGAACCAGTCGCGACGGTGGTGCCGGAGTCGCTCCGGGCCGGTGACGCCGAGGTGGCGACGGGCTTGCGGGCCCTCCAGACCACGGCCACGGCGGTGGTCGCCGCGGCTGCCGACAAGACCAAGGCGACCGAGCTCGTGGAGCAGCTGGAGCCGTCGTGGAAGCCGGTCGAAGGGGCGGTGAAGGCGAACGACTCGGCTACGTACCTCGCCATCGAGGATGCGTTCGCCGTCCTGGAGATGGCGGCGTCCGCCGGTGACGCGGTCAAGGCCCAGGAGGGAGCGGATGCCATCGCGAAGGCCGTCGCCACCTACCTGGCGGCCCACCCGGGATGAGCGGCTCGACGGCGGGGGCCCGGCCGGTTCGGCGGGCCCGGTGGTTGATCGTGCTCGTCGTGGTGCTGGCGGGCATCGGCCTGGGCGCGGCCCGGGCCCACGCGGCCGACGACGGTGCCCGGGCCGAGGCGATCCGCCAGCTCGGCGTCGTGCGGCTCTCGATCGACCGGACGCTCGCACTCATCAAGGAGGGCCAGGGTGACGCCGCGCTGCAGGAGGCCCGGACCGGCTACCTCAGCCACTTCGAGCTGGTCGAGATACCGCTCCGGGTGGCCGACCCGACGTTGACCTCCGACGCCGAGACGAAGTTCGCCGAGATCCGGGGCGCCATCGGTGACGGCGCCCCGGTGGACGAGGTGCGGGACGCGGTCGTCGAACTGCGGGCGCTCATCGACCGGGCCGAGCGTCGCCTCACCGACGCCGGTCTCACGGCCCCGGCCGTAGTGGTGGGTCAGTCGTTCCTGATCATCTTTCGCGAGGGCCTCGAGGCGGTGTTGCTCATCACGGTGCTGTTCGGCTACCTGGAGGCGGTCAAGGCGGCCCATCTGCGGCGGCCGGTGGTGTGGGGCATGGCTGCCGCTGCGGGGGCCACGGTGTTCACCTTCGTGGTGCTCCGCGGCGTGCTGGCCGCGCTCCCCGTCGGTCGCGAGGTGCTGGAGGCGGTCACCGCACTGTTGGCCGTGGCCATGCTGTTCTACGTCTCGTTCTGGCTCATCACGCGGCTGGAGCAGAAGCGGTGGCTCGAGTTCCTGCGGGCCCGCGTGTGGAAGGCGGTGTCCATCGGCTCCACCACCGCGCTCATGCTCGTCGGTTTCACCGCCGTCTACCGCGAGGGTTTCGAGACAGCGCTCTTCTACCAGGCGCTGGTCTCCTTCGGCGACGGGTTGGGTCGCTGGATCCTGCTCGGTGTCGGGCTGGGCCTCGTGGCGCTCACCGCCGTTGCGTGGGCGATCTTCCGGCTCGGGCGGCGGCTCCCGTTGCGCACCTTCCTGTCGGCAGCAGTCGTGATGCTGATGGCCACCTCGGTGGCATTCCTCGGGAACGCGGTCCGGTCGTTGCAGGAGGCCGACGTGGTGAGCCTGCACCGGTGGCCGAACTGGCCGCGAGCGCCCATCTTCCTGTCGCAGTCGCTCGGCTACTGGCCCACTCGTGAGACGTTGCTGGCCCAGGCCGCGCTGGCGGCGGTGTACCTGGTGGGCGCGGGGTACCTGTTCGTGTTGCGACCTCGGCACCACCGCGCATCGATGGCGCCCGGGGCGACGGCCGACGGATCGACCGTCGACCGGCGCATCACCGTCGACGTCGAACAGGGGGGCTGAGCGATGGCGATACGCGTCGGTGTCGACGTTGGAGGCACGTTCACCAAGGCCATCGCCTTCGACACCGAGCGACAGGCAGTCGTGGCCGAGGCCGTCATCCCCACCTCCCACGACCACGTCGACGGTGCGGCCGCGGGTGTCGTCGACGCCATCGGCCGCATCGCGCAGGACGTCGGCGCCGAGCGCATCGAGCTGGTCACCCACTCCACGACGCAGGCCGTGAATGCGTTCCTGGAAGGTGACGGTGCCGTGGTCGGCCTGGTCGGCATGGGTCGTCGACCCGATCTACGCAAGGCCCGCCGACGCACGATCGCTCCCCGCGTCGAGCTCAACGTCGATCACGCGCTGGCCACCGTGACTGAGTTCGTCGATGTGACCGACGGCTTCGACGAGCGCGCCGCCGACGCGGTGGTGGCCCGATTGCGGGCCGCAGGCGCCGAGGCGATCGCCGTGGCTGAGGCGTTCGCCCCCGACGACCCCACGAACGAACGGCTCGTGGCCGACGCCGCCCGGCGGGCCGGCCTGCCCGCCACCACCTCTTCCGAGCTGAGCGGCCTCTACGGTCTGGAGCTCCGTTCGGTGTCGGCCGCCCTCAACGCGTCGATCCTGCCGATCGCCTTGCACACCGCCGAGGTCGTGCGGCACGGGGTGGCCGCGGTCGGGATCACCGCGCCGGTGCTGGTGATGCGCGGCGACGGAGGCGCGACCGATCTCGACGGGTTCCGGTCGGCGCCGACACGCACGCTCTACTCCGGACCGTCGGCCTCCGTCGCCGGGGCGATCCGCACCACCGCAGTCGACGACGCGGTCGTCGTCGAAGTGGGTGGCACGTCCACGAACGTGGCCGCCGTGAAGGGCGGACAACCGCTGCTGGCGTACGTGCGCGTGGCGAGCCACGCCACGGCCATACGCGCCCTCGACGTGCGTGTGGTCGGGGTCGCCGGCGGATCACTGCTGCGGGCCCGTCGGGGCAAGGTCCACGGTGTGGGTCCGCGGAGCGCCCACATCGCCGGCCTTCCCTACGCGTGCTACCTGACCGCCGAGCGGTTCGACGGTGCCGCCGTGGAGCTCATCGCGCCACGCGCCCAAGACCTCGCCGACCACCTTGTGCTCTGTCTCGTCGACGGCCGGCGCGTGGCCCTCACCAACACCTGCGCGGCCCACGTGCTCGGGGTGGTGGAGGCAGGCGACTACGCCGCCGGCGACGCCGACGCGGCACGGGCGGCGTTTGCTGTCGCCGGCGCCTACCTGCGCCTGCCCGGCGACGAGGTCGCCCGTCGCATGCTGCAGGCCTCGACCCAGGCGGTGGCCGACGTGATCCACGCCGTCGCCCGTGAGCACCACCTGCGCACACCGGTGCTGGTCGCCGTGGGCGGCGGCGCCGGCGGTCTCGGCCGAGCGGTGGCCCGGGCCATGGGCCTGGCCGTCGTGGTGCCCGATCGAGCCGAGGTCATCAGCGCCGTGGGCGATGCCCTGTCGCTGGTGCGAGCCGAGCGCGAGCGCACCTTCGCCCGGATCACCCCGACCGACGTGCGCGACCTCATCGCCGACGTAGAGGACGAGGCCGTGCGGGCCGGCGCGTTCGAGGCGTCGCTCGACATCCGCGTGACCCAGAACGCCCAGCGGGGTGCGGTGCGCGTGACGGCCACGGGCGCCGTGGCCCTGGCGTCGGGTGCCCTGCCCGGTCGGGCGCCGGCCACCGCCGAGGAGGCCGGCCGTGCTGCCCACCGCCGTGGCTTCGCGACGGTCGCGCCGGCCGGCAGCCACTGGGTGGCGGTCGACGGTGGGCGGGTGGCGATGCTCGACCGGTACGCCGACGTCGTGATCGACGTCACCGGCGAAGCGCTCGTGGCGCCGAACGACGACCAGATCGCCGACGCCGTGCGCCGTCACACCCGTCGTTCGGGTCCGGTCGCGTCGCCGCCGAGCGCGTGGGTGGTCACCGGCCGCCGACTCGTCGAGCTCGATACCACCGACGCAGCGGGTCACGCCGCCCACGTGGCCGCCCTGGCGGTCGACGACCGACCGCTCCTCATCATCGGGAGAAGCTGACCATGGCCTTGTACATCCCCCCGAGTCGCGGGCGTCGCCTCCGCATGCTGGCGGCGCTGGCCGGGCTCGTCGTCGGACTCGGAGCCGGGCTGGTTCTGGGCCGGGCCTCGGCCTCCACCGTGGGCGACCAGTTGCAGCGGTCCCGAGCCCGGGCGACCGAACTGGCGGCCGGGCTCCGTGTCCTGGCCCTGCACGAGCAGGCCGCCGCCGCCACCGCGTCGGGAGACGGCGGCGCCACCCTGGTGCTCGACCGGACGGCCACCGGTCTGGGGCAGTTGTTCGACGGTGCGCCGTGGCTCACCGCGATCCAACGCGACGCGCTCAACGGCCGGCTCGCCGCCCTGCGGGGGCGCGATCCTGCCACCGCAGGGTTCGGCACGGCCGCCGACGACCTGGCCCGCGCCATCGAGACGACCGTGGGCGGCGCGGGATGAGCGATCTCGAGTGGCACCCCGCGTCGGAGGAGTACTGCGAGACCATTCTGGAGCTGGGCCAGGCCGATGTGGAGGTCATCCAGGCCCGGGTGGCCGAGCGGCTCGGCGTGACCCGCCCTGCGGTGTCGGGCATGATCCGCCGACTCGGCGTGGCCGGGCTCGTGCAGGTGACCGCCGGCATCATCGAGCTGACGCCCGCCGGGCGCAGCCTGGCCGATCGGGTCGTGCGCCGCCGGCGCCTGGCTGAGCAGCTCCTCGTCGACGTCCTCGGGCTCGACCCCGACGACGCTCGCCACGAGGCGGGCAAGTGGGAGCACGTCATCTCGGCCACCGTGGAGGACGCGCTCGCCCGCCTGTTCGGCCTGGATGCCACGGCCGGGCTCCGGTCCTGACCCGACGCGGGTGGGGTCGGCGCGGTCTGAGCCGGATCCGTCTCGCATGTGAGACGGATCACGCCCGTAACCGGGTCGATGTCACCGACACGGCCAAGTCGGATCCGGCGGCCGGCCGGTAGATTCGGACGTCGTGGCCGGAGACGAGATGGCGGATCGGCTGCGGGCGGCCATCGAGGCGCTGGAGGCGGTGGTGGCCGACCGCGACCTGCTCGAGGCGCTGCCGGTGGCCGAGCGCACCCGTCTGCTCAACGCCGCCGGCGACGTGTACGCGCCCGACGTGCAGGAGCGGCGCCGCCGGATCAAGGCCCAGCGCCGCCAGCAGAAGGCCCAGAAGGCCCAGCGCGATCAGCAGACCCTGGCCGACACCGGCATCCGCGTGCTGCGAGCCAAGCCGGTGTTCACCACGCCCAACGTGTTCGCCCCGCTCGACGTGGGCCCCGACGCCATCGACGACGACATCGACACGGCCGCCGAGCGCGAGCTGCTGGCGGAGCGGCACTGCTACGTGTGCAAGGCCCACTACACCGAGGCCCACGCGTTCTACGACCAGATGTGTCCGTCGTGCGCGGCACTGAACTACGCCAAGCGCCGCGAGACGGCCGACCTGCGCGGGCGGGTCGCCCTGCTGACCGGTGGGCGCGTGAAGATCGGCTACCAGGCCGGCATCAAGCTGTTGCGCGCCGGTGCCCATCTCATCGTGACGACGCGCTTCCCGCGTGACTCGGCGCTGCGCTACGCCGCCGAAGCGGACTTCGCCGAGTGGGGTCACCGGCTCGAGATCTTCGGCCTCGACCTGCGCCACACGCCGAGCGTGGAGGCGTTCTGCGCCCACCTGCTGGCCACGCGCGAACGCCTCGACTTCATCGTCAACAACGCGTGCCAGACGGTGCGGCGGCCGCCCGACTTCTACCGGCACATGATGGACGCGGAGGACGCGTCGCTGGCCGCCATGCCGCCCGAGGTGCACCGCCTGCTCGGCGCCTACGAGGGCCTGCGGGCCGCCGACATGCTGAGCAGCGGCAACGGATCCGGCGCCCCGGCCCTGCCCTTGGGTGCGGCGCCGCTGGGCCTGACCCACGCCGCCCAGCTGTCACAGGCGCCGCTGCTGTCCGACGACGCGCCCCAGGGCCACCTGTTCCCCGAGGGCCGGCTCGACCAGGACCTGCAGCAGGTCGACCTGCGCGACCGGAACTCGTGGCGGCTCACGCTGGCCGAGGTGTCGTCGGTGGAGCTGCTGGAGACCCAGCTGGTGAACGCGGTGGCGCCGTTCGTGCTGAACGCCCGGCTGAAGCCGCTGATGCTGCGCACGCCCGAGCGCGACAAGCACGTCGTGAACGTCTCCGCGGTGGAGGGCCAGTTCTATCGGCGCATGAAGACCACGCGGCACCCGCACACGAACATGGCCAAGGCCGCGCTGAACATGATGACGCGCACCTCGGCCGCCGACTACCACGCCGACGGCATCCACATGAACAGCGTCGACACCGGCTGGGTCAGCGACGAGGACCCGGCCGCCATCGCGGCGCGCAAGCGCGACGAGCAGCACTTCCACCCGCCGCTCGACATCGTCGACGGCGCGGCGCGCATCGTGGACCCGATCATCAGCGGGTTCAACACCGGCCACCACGTGTGGGGCCGGTTCCTGAAGGACTACGTGCCGACCGACTGGTGAGTCACGGCTCCATCACGACCCAGCCGCGCCGCTGCAGTTCGGCGGCGAGCACGCTGGACGGCACGTTGCGCAGCGGGTTGGTCTTGTCGACGACCGGGCGGGCTTTCGGCGCGGCGCGCACGGCCGCCGGTGCCGGTGCTTGGGTGGGAGCGCTCACCGGAGCGGGCGTGTCGTCGGCCTCGGCCTGGAGACGGGCGATGAGGGCGTCGGCCTCGTCACGGGTGAACTTGCCGGCGGCCTGGCGCTGGTTGAGCCCAAGAGGGCCACGGGCGTCACGGAAGTCGTCATGGCCGGCGGCCGTGACGAGCTCGCTGAGCTGCTGCACCTGCTTGGCTGTGGCCGGGGGGCCGGAGGACTGACCGAACGCCATGGCGGCAGTCTCGCAGGCCGGTGTCCCAGAGTTCGGGAGCACCGGGAGGAGGGGGTCAGCCCGGGCATCCGGGACTCAGCACTTGCTCCCGGTGCAGGCGGTGGTGCGGGGCGTTTGCTTGGCCTTGGGCGTCGCGGTGGCGGGCGTGTCGGTGGCCGGGGGATCGGTCGCGGGAGGTTCGGTCGCCACCGTGTCCTCGACCGGCGCCTCGACGACGGGGGCCGCCTCGGCGGGTGCCTCCGTGGCGGGCGGTTCGGTGACCGGCACCTCGGTGACGGGCGCTTCGGTCACCGGCACGGTCGACGGTGGTGGTGGTGGTGGCCGGCGTGGCGGCCATCACCGTGCGCATGGCGACGGCGCCGCTGGTGCCGACCATGGCGGTGGCGAAGGCGCCGGCGGCGATGACCCGTGCGGTGCGCACGCCGGCGCGGCGGCGGGTGGGGGAGGGACGAGGGGTGGTCATGCCAGCGTGGCCTCCTCCTGCCGGGAGCACGATCGGGGGGATTGCCCAGAGCATCGGCCGTGGCTCCGCCGCCCTGAAGGCAGCCTGCCCATCTCTGGAGTGACGTTGGCCGGTCCTTGGCCCAGGCTGCAGCCGGGATGAAGGTTCGGGCCCTGCGGTAGTGTCGCCCGCCGGTTGGGCCAGTAGCTCAGTGGTCAGAGCGCGGGACTCATAATCCTTTGGTCGTGGGTTCGATCCCCACCTGGCCCACCACCTGAGCTGGGAAGACGCTCCACTTCGCCCGTTCCGAAGCGTTCCGCTGAGCGGCACCTCCTGACGGCACGCTTCCGCCGATCACCTCGACGCCGTCCGTTGGTGGGCGGACCCTCCGCCGAGGCCGACGAGGAGCTTGCGTGCGGTGGGTGTGGGTGCGTGTGGACGCGGCCACGCCAGCGAGGTCGCAAGCCACATCGCTGCCCCGGCCGGGTCCTCGTGACGTGCGCGTCCGCGGCCCCCTTCGCAAGGAAGGACTCTTGAAGGCGAGCTTGAGCTCGGGCTTGACAATCCGCGGACGCCAGCGGCGCGGCCTGTCAATGGCCCATGGCGGAGACCGAGAACACAGCCCACGTTTACCGCATGGAGCTCGTGGCTCGCGCCACCGAGCACAGGGGCCAGCAGACGTCGAGCACGCCGGCGCCGGCACCGGTAGCCCAAGCGGCGCCGCCTCCCCCACCCCCTCCGCCGGCGAAGCCGCCCGCCAGCGGCTCGTAGCAGGCTGACGCGCGGTGCCGTCCAGCCTCAGCGGATTGCTCCTGTCCGTCGCGCTTCTCGCGCCTGGCTTCGTCTACCACGCGCGCCGCGACTCGATCAGACCGTCCGCCGGCACGACCGTCCTGCGCGAGACGGGCACGGTCGTGATGACGAGCCTGGTGTTCAACGTGCTCGCGTTCGGGCTGTTCTTCGTCGTCCACCGCGTCTTCAACGTCGGACCGGCCATGCAAGGACTGGTGGACGACGCGGGCGGCTACGCGCGGCGCGAATGGCGGAGTGTCGCCGGCTGGGGTGTCGCCCTGCTCGCATTCTCGTGCGGTGCCGCTGCGGAGGTCGCGAAGCCGGCCAGCTGGGTTCGCACGCAGGTGCAGCGGTCGGCCAGCCGGTTGCCACTGGTTGCCCGCTCGTTGAAGGTGACGGAGGTCCCGGTGGTCGAACCGGCGTCCGCGTGGCAGAAGGTCTTCGTGGTCGACAAGGTGAAGGACGCGTGGCCGCACGTCGGTGTCGAGCTCACGGACGGCACATGGGTGCAGGGCCGCCATGTCAGCCACAACCCGGAGGTCGAGGAGCACCCGGCGCGGGCGATTGTTCTGGGCCCCCCGCTGCTACTTCGACGCCCAGGTGAGCCCGACCTTGTGGACCTCGGGTCCCAACGGTTGGTTCTCGCGCCGGACCAGATTCGCTTCCTGTCGGTGTCGTACATCCCCGATAGCCCGCCGCCAGCGGCCGCGCCCGCGTCGCCGTGACCGGTCAGCCGGCCGCGAGCCTGGGCCGCGATGGCGGTGAGGTTGTCGACGGTGGCGGTGTCAATGGCCGGTCAAGGACCGCAAGCTGACCGGCGTACCGCAAGATCCGCAGCCGGTCCGCCAGCGCCCGACCCTGAGTGCGTGCACGTCGTCGATCATCGACGCGTAGCGGCCGTCGACCTTCTGGTCGATGGCGTCGACCTTCGTGGCGAGCGCACCGAGGTTCGCGGCCGGCTCGCTCTGGCGGGCCCACAGTCGACCGTCATCTGGCGCAACGTCAGCAGGGCGCGAGCTGGGTACATGTACAGCCCTTCTTTGCACGCTGCCGGACGCCCGTGTCATCGGTCGATCTGGCGTCTGGACGAGCCAACCAAGTGAGGACGGTACGCGGCGCCTCGCGCTCACCACAGCAATCTGGCACAACGAAACCAGCAACCGAACCGGCCCCGCACGATCACTGATCGCCTACGACCACTGACACCCCTTGGAACCAATCATCTAGGCGGGCTGACGTAGCAGCTTGAGACCGGGGCAGCCGTTGTAGACGGCGTCGTCGGAGACGAGTGGAAGGTCTCGGCGGATCGCGGTGGCGGCGATCCAGAGGTCGCCGGTGTGGATCTTCTGGTGGAGTGGGTGGCCGATGCGTTCGCAGGCGACTCGAAGGCGAGCGAACGTGGTGGCGGTGAGGTCGTCGGGCGTGAGGACGAGTGTGCTGCGCAGCAGACGTTCGAGTTCCTCGATGCGTCGGTCGCCCCAGCCGGCTCGTAACGCGCCGAACCGTGCTTCGGCGACGACCTGGCTGGCGATCACGAGGCGGCGACCGGTGAGGTGGCGCCGGTAGCGGGCTTCGAGTGCGGATCCGGCGCGCAGACTGGCGGTGAGAACGCCGGTGTCGACGCAGATCGCGTTGGGTCGTTCGTTCACGCGTCGAGGGCGGCGACGAAGCGGTTCCACTCGTCGCCGGTGAGGTCGTCGATCACGAAGGACTCGGGGCCGTTGTAGGGCGGCGTGGAAGCGAGCAGCGCTTCGAGATCGGCGTCGACCCAGAACGCGGCGGCAGCGACCTCGAGGTCGTCGGGCTGGCGTACGGGATCGTTCACGGCTTCAGCCTACCCAGCGAGGCAACTGGGATGGGCCGGGCAGATGCTCGTCGTCGCCGGCCATCCAAGACTCCATCCAAGTTTCTCGGCGGCACTGGACGGTACAGGACCGCACTCGACGGACTGGCGATCGGCGATTTCCCTGATCAGACGGCACAGGGCGGCACCGCCCGGACGGTCGGGAGGCGACTCAAAGTCCTTTGGTCGTGGGTTCGATCCCCACCTGGCCCACCATGAGGGAAGACGTGGCAAGCGGTGACCGTCATCGTCGCCCCGGGACCCTGTCTGCCGTCGTCAGAGGTGGTGTCCGGGCTGGGTTCACACGGCAGGCGGACCACGTGCTCGATCTGCCGCCGGTCGCCCCAGCCGGCCCGCAACGCACCGAGGCGGGCGTCGACGACCTGGTGACGATGACCAGGCGGCGGCCGGTGATGTGGCGGCGGTAGCGGGGCTCGAGCGCGGATCGGGCGCAAAGGGTGGCCGTGACGACGCCGGTGTCCACGCAGATCGCGTTGGGGTGTTCGTTCACGCGTCGAGGGCGGCGACGAAGCGATTCCACTCGTCGTCGGTGAGGTCGTCGATCACGAAGGCGTCGGGGCCGTCGTACGGCGCAGTGGACGCGAGGAGCGCTTCGCGATCGGCGTCGGCCCGGAACGCGGCGGCGGCGACATCGGGGTCGTCGGGCTGGTGCACAGGCTCGTTCACAGCACCAGCCTGTTCACTGCGAAGCAAGGCCCGGCGCCTACACCGACCCGTACTTCGCCGAGATCGTGGCCGAGAACCGGCGAGCGGGCGTCGACGCGATCGGGATCGTGTTCGCTCCGGAACTGACGGTCTTGCCGGCCGACCTGCGCCGCAACGCCGTGGCCGATGCCCACACCGCGGTCCTGTTCGGCACGTGGGACAACCTGGTGGCCGTCCACGGCCTCCCCGTCGACCACGCGGCGCGCCTTGCACCGTCGGTTGCTCGACGCGCTGACGCCAGAGCGCCGTGAGGTGTCCCTGGGCCCTGCGTAGGCGGGAGGTGGCGCCGGCCGCAACGACGGCGACGTCGCGCCAACGTGGGGCCGGGAAGCGGTGCGGCACACCCGCCGCACCGGGCCCGGTCGCGGGATCAGCGGGCCGGTTGTGGCGGGTGCACCATGTGCGGGAACGCGAACAGGGTCGTCGGGTCGTACCTGGCCTTCACCGCTTGCAGCCGGGGATAGTTGTCCCCCCAGTAGAGCTGCGGGTAGGCGTGGGCGGGGGTGCGTCGGTTCGGGTAGTTCTGGTTCGCGTGCCCGTTGGACAGCGGTTCCATCAGTGCTCGGAACTCGTCGAGGTGCCGTTCGGCTCGTTCACGCCCGTCGTCGTACATCCAGAAGGCCCACATGAAGACGTCCATCGAGGCGCGACGGTGCACGAAGGCGGTGTCGTCGGGCGCGGGGCGGTTGATCGCTCCGCCGTAGCCCTCGGCCACGATCATGGTGCTGGCCGGCTCTGCCCTCGCGAACGAATCGAGCAGTCCAAGCCAGTCGCGGGTCGTGAGGCGGTCCGCCACGATCCTCGATTCGATCGCGGCGCGGATCGTCGGAGGCACGTCGGGGATCTCGGTCGGGTAGCTCATCAGGTGGTCGTTGAGCGTCTCGTACGTCCCTGCGACCCAGACGTCGTGGGCCCCTCCGTCGGGGCAGAGAGCGACGAGCGGCGCCAGAGCCGCGGTGGCCGCGGCCTCGTCGCCTCGGTGCATCCCGCGGATCAACAGCTCCGGCCGCAGCGCACCCGACGGTGGCCGCGCCACGTCGACGATGAACACCTGGGTGCCCATGTCGGGCGCGGCCGACGCTCCCGTGCAGTGGGCTTGCCAGACGGCGAGCGCCTCGCTGGCCAGCCGGCGGTCGGCTTCGGTGTCGAGCGGCCAGCGCAGGCCGAAGCCGCGCAGTTCGCCGAGCTCGTGCAGGCGGTAGGTGATCTCCAGCAGGACCCCGAAGTTGTTGCCGGTACCACCGCGAAGCGCCCAGAACAGCTCGACGTTCGTGTCCTCGTCGGCCGTCACGATGTCGCCGGCCGCGGTGGCGACGACGCACCCGACCACGTTGTCGCAGTTCATCCCGAACATCTGTGACGTGAAGCTGTATCCCCCTCCCTGCATGTAGCCGGCGACCGCGACCGACAGGCATCCACCCCCCGGCACGTGGAGACCGTACGGGCTCAGCACCGCCTCGACCTTCTGGAAGTTGGTACCCGCGCCGATCCGGGCGGTGCGGTTGACCTCGTCCACCACGACGTAACTGATGCGGCTCACGTCGATCACCATCTGGTCGTTGACCGAGAAGCCGGCGGTGCTGTGGCCGCCGGAGCGACAGACCGGCGTGAGCCCATGGTCTGCCGCGAACGCCAAGCACAGCTGCACGTCCCGCGGCACCTCGCAGTAGCAGATCATCTGGGGCAGCGACTCCTCGGCGCGGAAGAACCCGAGGCGGCGGCGGTCGTAGTGCGGGTCGGACGCGACGACCACGGACCCGACGATCGCCGTTTGAAGGGTGGCGGCCTCGTCCGGCCGGAACCGGTTGTCGTACGGCAGTGACAGTGCACCGAAGGTCGCACTCCGCTGCAGGTTCGTCCGCTGTTGCGGGCTGCGCCTCACGTGCCTTCCCCCTTCCCCTCGCCACCGCCGACACCCTCAGACTAGGTGCGGGTCCACCCTCGCGGAGAGTCCGCGACGGCCTGGTGTAGCGTTGCCGCAAGCGTGTGAAAGGGCGGTTGGGTGGCCTCGGGGCAAGCAGCGGAGCGACCGGAACCGACTGTGCCCGATCGGCGAGCCGTCACGGTCATGTTCTGTGATCTCGTGGGATCGACCGCGATGTCGGAGCGGCTCGACCCGGAGGAGCTGCTCGAGGTCGTGACCACCTACCAGTCGGCCTGCCGGGAGATCGTCGAACGACACGAGGGCCACGTGGCGAAGTACCTCGGCGACGGCGTCCTCGTCTTCTTCGGGTATCCCATCGCCCACGACGACGACGTCCAGCGCTCGGTGCGCGCCGCGCTCGAGATCGTGCAGTCGATGGAGGGTCTGAACGCCGGAATCGGCTACCAGGGGACGTTGCTCCAAACGAGGATCGGCATCCACACCGGGCCGGTCGTCGCGGGCATGCTCGAGCCGGGTACGGGCGAGTTCGTCGTGGTCGGTAGCACCCCGAACATCGCGGCGCGGCTCCAGGACATCGCGGTGCCCGACTCCGTCGTCGTCAGCGCCGACAGCCAGCACCTCGCGGAGGGGTACTTCCGGTGGCAGGACATGGGCGAGTTCACGCTCAAGGGCATCGCGGCACCGGTGCGGGCGTATCGGCCGTTGGAAGCGAGCAACATCCGCACGCCGTTCGAGTTCGCGATCCACAAGGGGCTCCGGCCGCTCGTCGGCCGCGCCGACGAGCTCGAATCGCTCCGCGACCGGTATCGGCGGGCTCGGGCCGGTGCCGGCCAGGTCGTGCGGTTGAGCGGCGACGGAGGCATCGGCAAGTCCCGGCTGCTGTACGCCGTCCAGCAGGACGCCGAGGCCGCCGACGGCGTGTGGCTGACCGGTCGGTGCACCGAACAAACCCGGAACACGGCGTTCTACCCGGTGCTCGAAGTGCTCCGCAGCCTCTTCGGGCTCGTGGCTCGCGATTCCCGGGTCGACCGCCTCCGCCAGCTCGAGCAGGCGCTCGTCGGCTTCGACGAGCCGTGGGCCGTCCACCTGCTGGCGTCGCTGCTGTCGCTGGAGCCCGACGGCGACGCCGCCCCGATGTTCAGCCCCGAGCTCCAGCGTCGCCGCACGATGGAGACCCTGACGGCGCTGCTGCTCCACCAGTCCCGCACGGCGCCGCTGGTCATCACGATCGAGGACCTGCACTGGGTCGATCCATCGACTTTGGAGCTCCTGGACATGGTGACCGGCGCCATCGCCGAGGAGCGCGTGCTGGTATTGCTCAGCTACCGCCCCACGTTCGTGCCTTCGCCGTCGACCGCCGCCAACGTGACGGTGCTGTCGCTCGGCCCGTTGGGTGCGGCCGACGTACGGGACCTCGTCACCGGCGTCGCCGGCGCCGAGGTCATGCGCCCCGCCGTCATCGACCGGATCGTCGAACGAGCCGATGGCGTGCCGCTGTTCGTCGAGGAGCTGACGCGGATGGTGCTCGAGTCGGCCGAGTTCGCGCCACGCGGTTCGGGGGAACCCGACGGCGTCGCCACCGCCCTGTCCATCCCGTCCACGTTGGAGAGCTCGCTGCGCACGAGGCTCGATCGACTCGGCGAAGCCAAGGCCGTGGTCCAACTCGCCTCGGTGCTCGGGCGGGAGTTCGACTGGATGATGCTGGCCAGCTTCGGACTGCTCGACGACGCCCTGCTCGAACGATCCCTGGGTGCGCTCGTCGCCGCAGAGCTGCTCGTGCAGACCGGCTCGCCGCCCGTGGCCCACTATGCGTTCCGGCACGCGCTGATCCGGGACGCGGCCTACCAGTCGCTGTTGAAACGGGCCCGGCGCGACCACCACGCGCGGATCGCCGAGATCGCCGTGGACCACGGCTGGGACGTGCTCGTGGAGCAGCCCGAGTTCGTGGCCCACCACTACAGCGAGGCCGGCCTGCACGACCAGGCGGCCACGCACTGGCTCCGAGCGGGCCAGCAGGCGATCGACCGCTCGGCCAACGCCGAGGCGATCGCCCACTTCACGAGGGGCCTCGCCGAGGTCGCGGCGTTGCCCGATGACCGGGTTCGCCAGCAGATGGAGCTGGCGCTGGTCATGAGCCTCGGCCCGGCGCTCAACGCGTCCCGGGGGTACGGCTCCGCCGACACGGAGCGGGCGTACACGCGAGCGCTGGAGCTGTGCGAGGAGATCGGCGACGCACCCGAGCTGTTCTGGGTGTTGTGGGGGCTGGGCGCGTTCCGCCAGGCGCGGGGTCAGTACCCCGAAGCGCTGGAGAAGGGACGGCAGATCCAACAGCTGGCCGAATCCCGACCCGAGCTGCTCGCCGAGGCGCAGTTCGGCGTGGGCACCAGCCTCTTCTACCTGGGCGACATCACCGCCGCACGTCACGAACTGGAGAAAGGCGCTGACTTCTTCATCAGCCAGGTCGGGACGCAGAACGTGTCGCCCACCGGGCACCACGCCGGTGTCATGTCGCTCGGCTACCTGGCGATCGCGCTGTGGCACCTCGGCTTCGCGGAGCAGGCCGTGCGGCGCAGCGAGCAGGGGATCGACCTGGCGGCGAGCATCGGGCACCCGTTCGCCCGCGTCCAGAGCCTGCACTGGGCCAGCTTCGTCGGCTACCTGGCCGGCGACCTGGCCAGGACCCGGGCGTGGTCGGAGGAGGAGGCGAGGCTGTCGTCCGAGTACGGCTTCCCGTTCGGTGAGCTCGGCAGCGGCATGACGCTGGCCTGGCTCGACGCGGCGGCCGGCAACCGCGACGCCGTCGAGCGGTTACGCCTCGGCGTGAACACGTACCGCGGCATCGGCGTGCGCGTGGGCCTGACCTACTTCCTGACCATGCTCGCCGATGCCTGCCTGCGGCTGGACCTCATCGACGAAGGGCTCGAGGCGATCGCCGCCGGTTGGGCCGAGGTCGGCGAGACGGGCGAGCGGGCGTGGGAAGCCGAACTGCACCGCCTCGGCGGTGAGCTCCTCGCCGGGCGCGACCCGGCCCGGGCCGAGCGGAGCCTGCGGCAGGCCGTGGCCGTCGCCCACGAGCAGGGGGCTCGCTCGCTCGAGCTGCGGGCGGCGATGAGCCTGGCCCATCTGCTCGAAGCAAGCAGCGGGCGGTCGCCGGTCCTCGCATCGATCGCGGACCTGTACCAGGGCTTCGCCGAGGGGCTCGACACCGCTGACCTCAGGCGAGCGGCACTGCTCGTCGGTGGGATCGGCGCGTCCGGGGCGCAAGAGCACACCAGCTGAACAACAGATGAGAGAACAGGAGCGAAACGTGTCGAACGTGGCGAAGCTCGCAGCGGCCGGCCTGGTCCAGCCCGACCAGCTGTCCGACGAGCACAAGGACATCATCGAGAACCATCTGTCGGCCGAGGAGGTCGACGCGCTGCTGAGCGTCCAGACCAAGCTCGGGGGCGTCGGCTCCATGCACGGTCCGACGACCAACGTCTTCTGAGCCGTGGGCGGACCGCGCGCCAGCCAGATCCTCGAGGTGAAGATCGGGCTGGCGCGGGGCGCGGTGGGCGAGGTGTACCGGCGCTTCTGGGAACGGCCCGACGCGGCACGGCTGTTCCTCGAACTGCAGCTGCGAACCTATGACCTGGCGCGTGCGAGCATCCCGCTGATGGAGGCCGCGCTCGCCCAGTGCGAGGCTCGCGCCAGGGGCGATGCGGTGGCGGCCGGACTCACCGGGTTCCTCCGCCGGCACATCGAGGAGGAGCGCCACCACCCCGAATGGTTGCTCGAGGACCTCGAGCACCTCGGGACGACGCGCGACCAGGTGCTGGCTCGGCCGCCCGCCCTGACGGCGGCCCGCGTCGTCGGGGCCCAGTACTACTGGATCTTCCACGATCACCCGATCGCTCTCGTGGGCTACATGGCCGCACTGGAAGGGGGCGTGGCCTCCGAAGGTGTCCTCGAGGACTTCATCACGAGGACCGGTCTGCGTCGGGAAGGGTTCCGAACCCTGCTGCTGCACGCCCGCGTCGATCCGCAGCACGAGGCCGACCTCCACGACCTCGTCGACCGCCTGCCGCTGACCCCGCGCCACGCCGCGGCGATCGGCACCAGTGCCGTGAGCACCATCTCGTCGCTGGCGATGCTGACCCGGGAGGTGCTCGACCACGCGGACGAGCGGATCGCCGCCGGTACGGAGCTCAGCCGACCCTGAACAGCGCGTCGCGCCGGGACGTCGCCCAGGCGAGCTCCTCGCGATGGGTGAGCACCCACGTCCACAGCTCCAAGTCGGCGCCGAGGTGCTCCTGCAGCTCCGTCCACGAGTCGCATCCGTGTCCCCGGGCGATCTCGTCGTCGGCCCGCTCGTGATGCACGGGGAGCGGTGATCGGCCGAGCCGACGGGCCTGCGCCGCCGCGCCGGTGACCGCCCGCCACCGGAAGATCTCGGCGTCCAGTTCGCCGCTGGCGATGAGCGCGTCCCACAGGCGCTCGGCCGTCATCGTGAGGTCGGTGGCGCCGTCATCCGGCGTACCGTCGGCCGCGACCCGTCGGTTCCGGCCGCTGGCCATCAGGAACCTGGCCAACGCCGGCTTCACGTCCTCCACGGACTGGCCGTCGAGCGCCGAGTGGTCCCGTTCGCGGAACGCCTCGCTCGCCACGAACGGACGCGTCGTGCGCCGTGGTCGGTTGGTCAGCGATGGCGACGCCGCCAGCCGCCGGGCCACGTGCCGGAGCGCCGCCAGCGCGTCGGTGCGCTTCACGTCGTAGCCGCTCAGGAGGCCTTCGAGCCGGCGGTCGATGTCGTCTGCCGCGACGCGATGCAGGAGGTCCCTCCAGTGGCGATCGGCGTAGAACGTGGCGGCCGCGGCCGCCACGATGCGACGGCCGAGCACGGTATCGATCTCGCCGCGTCGAACCGCTCGGGAGACGGCGAAGCGGACGTTGATCAGCGCGACCGACGAGCGGTGCGGGTGGTCCGGGTCGAACGCCACCGCGACCTCGTCGTCCGATCCGAGGCTGCCCCGCCGGAACAGGCGGTAGACCGATCCGACGCCCTCCATCCCTGCGGGCCAGCACTCGGCGGCACGGAGCGCGCCCAGGCTGGACGCGCCGACCACCCAGGTGTCGTCGCGCACCACGTCGACGATCTCGCGCATCGGGATCGCTTCGTGCTGATGGAACACACCGTCGATCACGACGAAGACCGAGTACCGCAACATGCGGTCCCGGTAGAGATCGCCCCGACGGATCGGCGGACGGATCTCGGCGTCGGGCAGCACGGCCAGCACCTCCTGCTCGGTGATGGTCGGACCGACGAACACGAGCGGGGGGATGCCGGTCGGCCGGCGCGGCGTCACAGGAGATGGCGAAGACATCGCCAGTCGACCCTGCGCCGGTTGACGACGAACCCGGACAGCCCCGGGACCCGCACCCGCACGACCGGGATGCCGAGCTCGGCTCGCGTCAGATCGGTCACGACCGCGTGCTCGAGCCCCGTGCCCACCAGGCGGTCGACGAGGAAGCGCAGGTCGTCCCGCACGTCGTCGTGCCAGACACTGGCGACGTCGGAGAACGCGACACCGGTGCCGGGCGTCACGCCTGCGGCGCGGCGGGCCGCCGTGGAGCTGCGGGACGAGGCGGGCGTGGTGTTGTACGAGTCCCGCGCGCCCTGGATGTACGACAGGCGTCCCTGGACCGCCTCGCTGATGGCGCGGAACACGGCGGTCGCCGCCCACGGATGGGTGCCCAGCCCGAGGAAGTGCATCGGCCGGGGCCCGAACGCCGTGAGATGTCGGGGGTCGGTCAGGAACACCTGGAACGTGGCGACCCCCACGTCGCTGGTGATGTCGTGCACCACCAGCTCGAGTCCGGCACGGCGGACGCGTTCGGCCCATGCTCCGGCGTCGCCCGGCAGGGTCCCCAGGTCGATCCGGTGCCGACCCGGTGTCGGGTCGTTCTCGTCGCCGAACAGGGTCACGAACTCCTCCTGGCTCCACGCATCGCGCTCGATCACCTCGCAGAGACCGTGCACGGTGGCTTCCAGCAGGGTGTTGCCGGCGGCGAGGCCGTTCGTGTCCACCTCCCGCAGGATGCCTTCCGTGGGAGGGTTCGTCACCAGATCCGATGCCATCCAGACCGGGCCGCCGGCCATCAGATCGTGGCTCTCGACCCACGTGAACGGGGCGTCGGGTCGATACGCGGAGTCGCTCGGCAACGAGAGACTGACCGGATCGATGACGCCGGGGTGCTCCCGAGTGAGCTGGGCGAAGGAGCTGCGTCGGGTCGCGCCCGGCACGGGCGCTTCCGCGCTCACGCGCTCTACCGCTTCCATGATGGCGCTCACCTTCGCGCTCGCCGCGTCCCGCCCCTTGCCCATGTGGCTGGTGAGGTCCGCGGCCAACGGTGTGACCGCCGCGAACGCCGGCAGGCCCAGCGGGTCGAGCGGCGTCACGTCCGAGACGCGCGTGATCGGTACCAGGGCCATGACGGCCAGCGCGCGCGCCTCGGTGGCGTCGACCGGCAGCACCCTGTTCGTGCCGGAGATCTTCGCGGCGGGCTCGAAGTTCCACACCGATGGTCTGCTGTCGACGGGTTCGGTCACGGGTGTCCTCGGGCTTCGAGCGTCGGCGCCCGCGTTCCCCTCGGTGCCTGAAGGTACCACCGGGTGCCCGCTCCCCGGCCCGGTCGGCAGCTCGTTCCGCGGTATCGCCAACTTGGCGCCGAGCCGCCGACGTGCGCTAGGACGGCGGCACTGCTGCAACCATGGGGGTGGCGCCGTGCAGACGCCCGATGACGAAGATGTCGAACTGGTCCGCGAGGCCGTGGCCACGCTGTGCAAGCGCTTCGACGACGACTACTGGGCGGCGTGCGAGGCTGAGCACCGCTTCCCCTGGGACTTCTACCGGGCCATGGCCGAGGGCGGCTGGATCGGCATCGCCATCCCCGAGCAGTACGGCGGCGGCGGCAAGGGCATCCGCCACGCGTCGGTGGTGCTGGAAGAGGTGGCCGCCTCGGGTGCGTGCATGAACGGCGCCTCCTCGGTGCACCTGTCGATCTTCGGCATGCACCCGGTGGTGGTGCACGGCAGCGAGGAGATGAAGCAGCGCTTCCTGCCCCTGGTGGCCGACGGCTCGATGCACGTGGCCTTCGGCGTCACCGAGCCCAACGCCGGCACCGACACCACCCGCATCACCACCAAGGCCGTGCGCGACGGCGACCACTACGTGATCAACGGCCGCAAGGTGTGGACGTCGAAGGCGCTCGAGGCCGACCGCATCCTGCTCCTCACCCGCACCACGCCGCTCGCCGAGTGCAAGAAGCCCACCGACGGCATGACGCTGTTCCTCGTCGACCGCCATGCCCCCGGCGTGGAGGCGCGGGCGATCAGCAAGATGGGTCGCAACGCGGTCGCCTCGTGCGAGACCACCTACGACGACGTCATCGTGCCGATCGAGGACCGCGTCGGCGACGAAGGGCGCGGCTTCCAGTACCTGCTGGCCGGCCTGAACGCCGAGCGGATCCTGGTGGCGGCCGAGGCGCTCGGCATGGGCCGCGTGGCACTGAAGCGCGCCGTGGCGTACGCCAACGAGCGCGTCGTGTTCAACCGGCCCATCGGGCAGAACCAGGGCATCGCCTTCCCGCTGGCCGAGGCCCACGCCCACCTGCGGGCGGCGGCACTCATGGTGCGCGAAGCGGCGTGGCGCATCGACGCCGGGCTGCCCTGCGGGGAAGAGGCGAACCTGGCCAAGTACCTCGCCGCCGAGGCGGGGTTCTTCGCCGCCGACCGCGCGGTGCAGACCCACGGCGGGTTCGGCTACGCCACCGAGTACCACGTGGAGCGGTACTTCCGTGAGGCCCGGCTTCCCCGCATCGCCCCGATCAGCCAGGAGCTGATCCTGGCCTACGTGTCCGAGCACGTTCTGGGTCTGCCCCGATCGCACTGAGGCGGCGAACTGGCGACCGATCAGGTCGGCACGGTGGTGGCCAGCTCGACCAGGTGACCATCGGGGTCGCGCACGTAGCTGATCGTCTGGCCCCACGGTTTCACGGTGGGGTCGAGCACCGGCGTGGCGCCGTGGGCCACGGCGCGCTCGAACGCCGCGGCCACGTCGTTCACGACGAACGTGACGTTGCCCGCCGGCGTGGCCGGCGCCGACAGCGTCAGACCGCTGCTGTCGGCGGCGAGCGTGCGATCGCACAGTGCGAAGGTGGTGGCGCCGGTCTCCATCTCGGTGTACCGGCCGGCGTCGTCGGCGAAGCGGACGCTCAGGCCGATCGCCTCGGTGTAGAAGCGCGTCGACGCGCTCACGTCGGTCACGTACAACAGGACCCAGCCGAACGACGGTGAAGTGGTCATGCCGCGACGGTACCGGAGGTGTGCGACAGAGGTATGTCGGAGTTTCCGCCAGACTGTCGGCCGTGCGACGCATCGAACGGCTCTACGCCATCAGCGAGCGGCTCCGGCAGGCGGCGCCGGCCACCGTGGCGGCGCGCGTGCTGGCCGACGAGCTCGGCGTCACCCGCCGTACCATCGAGCGAGACCTGGCCGCGCTGCGCCTGGCCGGGGCGCCCGTGTACGGCCAGCCGGGTCGGCGGGGCGGCAGCGGCTCGGTGGCGACGGCGCGGCGGGTGGTGGTCACCCTGGATCACACCGAGCTGGTGGGCCTGCTGGTGGCCGCCCACCTGAGCCGCGATGCCCCCTACGCCGGTGCTGCGGCGACGGCGGTGTCCAAGCTGGCTGCGGTGCTCGACCCCGGCGAGCGGCGCGCGGTGGACCAGCTGCGTGGTCGGTTCCGCGTGGCCGCACCCGAACCGGTGCGGGTGCGACCCCGTGTGCGCTCGGTGCTGGAGGACGGGGTGCACGCCCAGACGGTGGTGCGCCTGCACTACGTGGACCGCAACGGTGCCGCCTCGAGCCGTCGGGTGGAGCCCGTGGGCTTCTACGCCGCCGACGGGTGGTGGGCGCTGGTGGCGTGGTGCCAGTGGCGCGACGCCGGCCGCCTGTTCTACCTGCACCGCATCCAGCGGGCCCACGCCACCAGCGTGTGGTTCGCACCGCGCGACCTCGACGACGTCCTCGGCTGGGTGCCCATGCCGGGGCACCGCCCCTGACCGAGCGTCAGCCGCGGGCCGGCCGCCGGTGCTCGACGTCGTCCCAGATGGCCGACACGTCGACGACGTCGGGGCGCAGGTCTCGGGCGCCGTAGCGCATGGTGCGCAGGAAGGTGTCGGCTTCGACCATGGCGTGGGTCGCGGCGTCGTCGCCCGACGCGGCCCGCACCTCGTAGCGCAGGTTGAAGAAGTCGAGGCGGCCGTCGTAGGTGAGCGTGCCCTCGGGCGTGTAGGCCGACACGAAGATGTCATGCTCGGCCTGCGCCGCCGCCAGCTGGCTCCGGGCCTCGTCGCTCAGCTCGTGGAAGCGTCCGCGCACCGTCACGCGGTACACGTGGTGGCCGCCGGTGTCATCCATCGGCACGACGCTACCGCCGCGGTTGAGCCGTCGACCGGCCATTTGCTAGAGAGGGCGGGCGCGTCCTCCGCGGACGCCGATGGGGGACGCATCATGAGCACCGTCACGGCCGACTCGTCGCCGGAAGAGGAGCGTCGCGAGTTCGTGGCCCGGGCCACGGCCTGGCTCGAAGCCAACGCCACGCGCCGACCCACCGCTGAGTTCGCGTGGGGCACGGGGCCTGACGCCATGCGCCTGATGGGCGGCGAAGAGGGCGACGAGGACGCCCGCCTGGCCGCGGCGCGGCAGTGGCGGGCCAAGGTGTTCGATGCCGGCTTCGGCTGGCTGGGCGGGCCGATGGTGTACGGCGGCTCTGGCCGTTCGCCCGAGCTCGACCACCTCTACCGCGCGCTCGAGGCCGGGTTCGACGTGCCCGACCAGAGCGCCTGGAACGTGGCGTGGGAGATGGTGGCGCCGGCGATCCTGGTGCGCGGCAGCGAGGACGTGAAGCAGCGCTACCTGAAGCCGATCATGCGGGGCGAGTTGCTGTGCTCGCAGCTGCTGAGCGAGCCCGAGGGGGGCAGCGATCTCGCCGGCCTGCGCACCCGCGCCGTGCGCGACGGTGACGAGTGGGTGGTGAACGGGCAGAAGGTGTGGAGCTCTTACGCCCACAAGGCCCAGCTCGGCCAGCTCATGGCCCGCACCGATCCCGATGTGCCCAAGCACCAGGGCATCACCATGTTCCTGTTGCCGCTCGACACGCCGGGCGTGGAGGTCCGCCCGCTGAAGCAGATGAACGGTGGCGCCGAGTTCAACGAGGTGTTCCTGACCGACGTGCGCGTCCCCGACGCCAACCGCGTCGGTGCGCCCGGCGGTGGCTGGCGGGCGGTGCTCACCACCCTCATGTCCGAGCGGGCGTCGGTGGGATCGGGCAAGGCGGCCACCATCGATCCGGTCAAGGTCGTCATGGCCATGGCCCGCCACGTGGGCCGGGCCGACGACCCGGTGATCCGCCAGAAGCTGGCCGAGGCCTACACGGTGCGCAGGACCATCGAGTGGCTCACGGCGCGCGCCGAGGCCGCCGTGGCCGGGGGCAGGGAGCGCGGGGCCGAAGGCTCGCTGGTGAAGCTGATGGGCTCGAAGCAGAACAGCCGGTTGGCGAACCTGGCCGGTGAGCTGTTGGGCCCGTCGTTGCTGGCCGACACCGGGGAGTGGGGCACGTACACGTGGTCGCACTTCCTGTGCTCGGCTCCGGGCCTGCGCATCGCCGGTGGCACCGACGAGATCCAGCACAACATCATCGGCGAGCGTGTCCTCGGTCTGCCCAAGGAACCCCCGGTCGGCTAGGTCGGTCGTCCACTACAGGCGCAGGCGCCACTCCTCGGCGGCGGCGTCGCCCAGGGCGGCGAGTTGGGCGGTCTTGGCGTCTTCACGCATCTGGCGGCGGGGGTGCACGTAGCCGGCTCCCACCACGGGTCGGCCCTCGTCGACCACGATGTAGCGGCAGATGCGCCGGGCGTAGGGTGTCAGCCCGTTCCAGATGTCGTGGGGCATGCAGCGCATGATCGCCTCGCTGCGGAACCACGGCGCGAAGTACTCGAGGTTCGGCATGGGCCGCGCCTCGTGCGACAGGTTCGGCGTGCCGCCGTGCCACGCCCGGTTGTCGCGGAAGATGGCGGCGCCGGCCGGCGCCGGTCCCACGGTCGAGAGCTTCATCCACTCGGGCTCGTCGGTCAGCGACGGGATGGGCGAGTGCGAACGCTGGGTGCCCGGGATCTGGCGGATCGGCCCGTTCTCGGTGGTCGTGTCGCACACCAGGAAGTTGATGGTGACCACCGGCACGGGGAGGTCGCGGATGCTCAGGCCCCCGGCCGGATCGTGCAGTTCGGTCCACAGGTTGTCGCTGTGCAGGCCCTGGTACTCGATGGCGCCGGGCATGGCCACGTCGCCGCCCCCGCCGATGCACAGGTAGTTCGGCGAGCCGAAGATGTGGCTGAGCAGCGGGGTGGTGGTGGGCAGGTCGATCAGCTCGGCCCACTCGGGCGTGTGCACCATGTGGCGCGTGGCCGAGCTGGAGCCGAACGAGTAGCGGTGGGGGAGCCCGCCGGCGCCACCGCCGACCGCGCAGGTGGGGTCGACGGCCAGGATGGCGGCGATGACGCGGTCGACGGCGGCGTTCATGCGGGCCAGGTGGTCGGGCGCCAGCACGTCGCGCACCACGACGAACCCGTCACGGTGGAAGAGGGCGGCGGCCTTGTCGAGGTCGTCGGGGGCCACGATCTCGAGGCCCTTGATGCCGCTGTGGCGGCGCAGGTGCTCGCGTCGGGCCACCACGTTCGGGTCGTCGTAGGCGCGGGTCCAGCCGACCACGCTGGGGTCACCGGCGGTGAGGTTGCGGTGCTCGGGGGTGGTCTCCAGGTAGGTCTCGGGCGCGTCCAGGCCGAGCGGGTTGTCGTTGGTGGCCTGGGTGAGGGGCCGCGGCCGAACCCCGTTGGGCGGCACCTCGGCGAACCAGCCCTGCTGGCGGGGTGAGCTCTGCTGGTCGGTCATGGTTCCCCCAGGGGTCCGCGGCGGCCGGGCGGTCCGGCATACGGAACTGTCCCATTTTGCCGTACCATCGCGCGCTGTGGAAGCTGCCGCGCCTGACCTCGCCGACCTTCACGAGGTCGTCCGGACCTTCGCCGACTGGCCCGGCGGGCTGCTGCCGGCACTGCACGCGGTCCAGCACTGCGCCGGCTTCGTCGATCCGGCGCTCGTGCCCGTGCTGGCCGACACGTTCAACCTGTCGACCGCCGAGGTCCACGGCGTGATCTCGTTCTACAAGGACTTCCGCACCACGCCACCGGCGGGCCCGGTCGTACAGGTCTGCCGGGCCGAGGCGTGCCAGGCGCGTGGGTCGGCCCCGGTGCACGAACGGGCCTCGGCCCTGGCCGCCGCCGGCGCGCCGGTGGAGGTCGACGAGGTGTTCTGCCTGGGCAACTGCGCGCTCGGTCCCACCGTGGCCTGCGGCGGTCGGCTGTACGGCCGGGTCGACGTGGCTGGCGTCGAGGCGATCATCGCCGGGGCCACCCCGGCGGCGCCGGCGGGCTGGGCCGCCCCTGCGCCCGGCGTGCCGTCGGTCGCGAGCCCGAACGCCGCCGCCACCGTGGTGTACGTGCCCCGCGACGCCGCCGCCCGTGCCGTGGGCGCCGATGCGGTGGCCGCGGCCCTCGCGGCGGTGCCCGGTGTGCGGGTGGTGCGCACCGGCTCGCGGGGCATGCTGTGGTTGGAGCCGATGATCGAAGTGGCCACCGCGTCGGGCCGCGTCGCCTACGGCCCCGTGGCGCTCGACGACGTGGCCGGACTGGTCGAGGCCGGAGTGATCCACGGCGCGGCGCACCCGCTGCGCATCGGCGATCCGGCGGCCCACCCGTGGCTGGCCCGCCAGCAGCGCGTGACGTTCCGGCGCGTCGGCGTGGTCGATCCGCGCTCGGCGGTCGACTACGAAGCGAACGGCGGCCTCGTCGGGCTGCGGCGGGCGCTCTCGCTGGCGCCGGCCGACGTGGTCACCGAGGTCACCGACAGCGGCCTGCGCGGTCGCGGCGGGGCCGCCTTCCCCACCGGCATCAAGTGGCGCACCGTGCTCGACGCCCCCGGCGACACGAAGTACATCACCTGCAACGCGGACGAGGGCGACAGCGGCACGTTCGCCGACCGCATGCTGATCGAGGGCGACCCGTTCACGCTGATCGAGGGCATGATGATCGCCGGTTGGGCCGTGGGTGCCCACGACGGCTTCGTCTACGTCCGCAGCGAGTACCCCGACGCCATCGAGGCGCTGCGGGCCGCGGTGGCCCGCGCCGAGCAGGTCGGCTGGCTGGGCGAGAACGTGCTCGGCTCGGGCTTCTCGTTCCGTCTCCACATCCGCGTGGGCGCCGGCGCCTACGTGTGTGGCGAGGAGACGGCCATGCTCGAGAGCCTGGAAGGCCGGCGCGGTGTGGTGCGGGCCAAGCCACCCCTGCCCGCGCTCGAAGGCCTCTTCGGTCGCCCGACCGTGGTGAACAACGTGCTCACGCTGGCCACCGTGCCGGCCATCATGGCCGACGGCGCCGCCGCCTACGCCGCCCTCGGCACCGGCCGCAGCCGCGGCACCCAGGTGTTCCAGCTCGCCGGCAACATCGCCCGCGGCGGCATCGTGGAGACGCCGTTCGGCATCACGCTCGGCGAGCTCATCCACGACCTCGGTGGCGGCACGGCGAACGGTCGTCCGATCCGGGCCGTGCAGGTGGGCGGGCCGCTCGGCTCGTACCTGCCGGTCGATCGCTTCGACCTGCCCATGGACTACGAGGCCTTCGCCGCCGCCGACGCACTGGTGGGCCACGGCGGCATCGTCGTGTTCGACGACACCGTCGACATGGCCGCCCAGGCCCGCTTCGCCATGGAGTTCTGCGCCATCGAGTCGTGCGGCAAGTGCACGCCGTGCCGCATCGGCTCCACCCGCGGGGTCGAGCTCATCGACAAGATCACCGCAGGGACCGACCGCGAAGCCAACCTGGCCACGTTGCTCGATCTGTGCGAGGTGATGGCCGACGGGTCGCTGTGTGCCATGGGCGGCCTCACACCGCTCCCGGTGCGCAGCGCGCTGACGCACTTCACCGACGACTTCCAGCGCCCCACAGGAGACCGGCCATGACGGTGACTGACGACCGCGACCTGGGCACCCCCGCCCCCGACCGCCGCGAGCGCACGCCCGCGCCGGCCACGGTGCAGGTCACCATCGACGGCCAGAGCGTGGCCGTGCCCGAAGGCACCAGCGTGATGCGCGCCGCCGCCCTGGCCGGTGTCCAGGTGCCCAAGCTGTGCGCCACCGACAGCCTCGACCCGTTCGGCTCGTGCCGGCTCTGCCTGGTCGAGATCGACGGGCGCAAGGGCACCCCGGCGTCGTGCACCACGCCGTGTGCACCCGGCATGCAGGTGACCACCCAGTCACCCAAGCTCGAGCGACTGCGCCGCGGCGTGATGGAGCTCTACATCAGCGACCACCCGCTCGACTGCCTCACGTGTGCGGCCAACGGCGACTGCGAGCTGCAGGACATGGCCGGCGCGGTCGGCCTGCGTGACGTGCGCTACGGGTACGCCGGCGACAACCACCTGGGCCTGCCGAAGGACACGTCGAACCCGTACTTCACGTTCGACACGTCGAAGTGCATCGTGTGCTCGCGCTGCGTGCGGGCGTGTGAAGAGGTCCAGGGCACGTTCGCCCTCACCATCGCCGGGCGCGGGTTCGACTCGCGCGTCAACGCCGGTGCCGGCGGCTCGTTCTTCGACAGCGAGTGCGTGTCATGCGGCGCCTGCGTGCAGGCGTGCCCCACGGCCACGCTCACCGAGAACACCGTCATCGAGCTGGGCCAGCCCCGGCGCAGCGTCATCACCACCTGCGCCTACTGCGGCGTGGGCTGCTCGTTCAAGGCCGAGCTGCAGGGCGAGCAGGTCGTGCGCATGACGCCGTACAAGAACGGCGGCGCCAACGAGGGCCACTCGTGCGTGAAGGGCCGCTTCGCGTGGGGTTACGCCAGCCACCCCGACCGCGTGCTCGAGCCGATGATCCGCGAGTCAATCGACGACGAGTGGCGGGTCGTGTCGTGGGACGAGGCCATCAGCTACACCGCCGCCCGCCTGCAGGACATCCAGGCCCGTCACGGCGCCGGTTCGATCGGCGGCATCACGTCGTCTCGCTGCACGAACGAAGAGGTCTTCGTCGTGCAGAAGATGGTGCGCACCGCGTTCGGCAACAACAACGTCGACACCTGCGCGAGGGTGTGCCACTCGCCCACGGGCTTCGGCCTGAAGACGGCGTTCGGCACGTCGGCCGGCACCCAGGACTTCAAGTCGGTCGAGCACGCCGACGTCGTCCTGCTGGTGGGGGCCAACCCCACCGATGCCCACCCGGTGTTCGCCTCCCGCCTGAAGAAGCGCCTGCGCGACGGCGCCCAGCTCATCGTGGTCGACCCCCGCCGCATCGACTTGGTGCGCACGCCCCACGTGGAGGCGGCACACTTCCTGCAGCTGCGACCGGGCACCAACGTGGCCGTGGTGAACGCGCTGGCCCACGTGGTGGTCACCGAAGACCTGGTGGAGCACCGCTTCGTGAGCGAGCGCTGCGAGCCGGCCGCGTTCGCCGAGTGGGCCGAGTTCGTGGCCCGCCCCGAGAACAGCCCCGAGGCCATGGAGGCGCACACCGGCGTGCCCGCCGACGCCGTTCGGGCCGCGGCGCGCCTGTACGCCACCGGCGGCAACGGCGCCATCTACTACGGCCTCGGCGTCACCGAGCACAGCCAGGGCTCCACCATGGTCATGGGCCTGGCCAACCTGGCCATGGCCACCGGCAACCTCGGCCGCGACGGCGTGGGCGTGAACCCGCTGCGGGGCCAGAACAACGTGCAGGGCGCGTGCGACATGGGATCGTTCCCTCACGAGCTGTCGGGCTACCGCCACGTGGGCGACGACGCCACCCGCGCCATGTTCGAAGCGCTGTGGGGTCACGCCATCCAGCCCGAACCCGGCCTGCGCATCCCGAACATGCTCGACGCCGCCATCCACGGCCACTTCAAGGGCCTGTTCGTGCAGGGCGAGGACATCGCCCAGAGCGACCCCAACACCGTGCACGTCACCACCGCGCTGCGCTCGATGGAGCTCGTGGTCGTGCAGGACCTGTTCGTGAACGAGACGGCCAGGTTCGCCCACGTGTTCCTGCCGGGCACGTCGTTCCTGGAGAAGGACGGCACGTTCACCAACGCCGAGCGGCGCATCAACCGCGTGCGGCCGGTCATGCGGTCGCGCACGGGCAAGCAGGAGTGGGAGGTCGTCACCGAGCTCGCCGCCGCCCTGGGCGCACCCATGCGCTACACCCACACCAGCGAGATCATGGACGAGATCGCCCACCTCACGCCCACGTTCGCCGGCGTGTCGTTCTCCAAGCTCGACCAGGTGGGCAGCGTGCAGTGGCCGTGCAACGACGCCAAGCCGCTGGGCACGCCGATCATGCACGAGGCCGGTTTCGTGCGGGGGCTCGGCAAGTTCACGGTGACGCCGTACGTACCGACCGAGGAACGGTCCAGCCGGCGCTACCCGCTGCTGCTCACCACCGGCCGCATCCTCAGCCACTACAACGTGGGCGCCCAGACGCGCCGCACCGAGAACCAGCGCTGGCACGGCGAGGACGTGCTCGAGCTCCATGCCCACGACGCCGAGGAGCGGGGCATCGCGGAGGGAGCCGAGGTCACCATGGCCAGCCGCGTGGGCGCCACCACGCTGCGGGCCGTCATCAGCGACCGCATGCCCCAGGGTGTCGTGTACACCACGTTCCACCACCCGGTCAGCGGGGCCAACGTCGTCACCACCGAGTGGAGCGACTGGGCCACGAACTGCCCCGAGTACAAGGTGACCGCGGTGCAGGTGTCGCCGGGCCGCTCGGCGGCCACGGTCGAGATCGACCACCCCGAGCACCGTCTGAGCGCGCTGGTGCGCATGGCGAACCAGATCGCCCGCCAGTTCGCCCACCTGCCGCCGCACGACGCGGTCGGCGCGGTGGCCGGCCACCTGTCGGCGTTCTGGGAGCTCGACATGCGCGCCGACCTCGTGCGGGCGGTGAACGCCGGGTCGGTCACCGTCGACGAGCTCGTCGAGCGCGCCGTGGCCCGCTTGCCCGTCGCCCCCTGAGGGCGCCGCGGGTCAGGGCTTCGTCGGGCGCTTGCGGCCGGCGGCGCAGCGTCGGCAGCGGCCGGTCATGGCGAAGTGGTGGAGGTCGACGGTGAAGCCGTACCCGGCCTGAAGTCGCTCGCTGAGCGCGGCGAACTCGTCGCGCGGTACGTGCACCACCGCGCCGCACTGCTCGCACACCACGGGCACGGCGAGCAGGCCGGCCCGCACCCAGGTGGCGGGGCCGTGGCCGAGATGGGTGTGCTCGATGATGCCGGCCTGCTCCAGGCTGGCCAGCGACCGGTAGACGGTGGCGGCATCGACGTCGGGGAAGTGCTCGATGATGTCTTCGGCGGTGACACCTTCGGCGGTGGCGAAGAAGTAGGCGACCAGCTCGCGGCGGGCCCGGGTGATGCGCCCGCCCTGGGCCCGCAGGCGCGCCAGTGCGTCGTCCTCGGTCTCGGGGGCGGCGGGGCTGCTACGACCGGGTGTGGTCATCGAGGGTGCCTTTCGTGCGAGGTCACCCTACGACGGCGGAACCGTGGACCGCGTCGTGTGACAGATGTCGTCCGATGATCCGGAGCCGCCATCGGCATCGAACACTAGGCGAGCTGTTGCGAGCAATCCGCAATGGCGAGCTGCTCGCAACAAGCTAGGTTCGGGGGAGTGCAGATGCGTCGAGTCGTCACCGGTGTGGTTCTCGTGGGGGCCTTGTCGCTCACCGCATGCGGGAGCAGTTCCTCGTCGGGTGCCGCGGCCGACGACAGTGCCGCCGCCAAGGAGAAGGTGGCCGCGTTCACCTGCCCGGCCGCCGCCACCGGCGCCGGCACCGCCGCCACCGGTCCGCGGGCGGGCGGGAAGCTGCAGGTGGTCACCACCGTGGCGCCGATCACGTCGATCGTGGCCAACATCGCCGGCGAGGCGGCCGCCGTCACCGGGGTGATCCCCGAAGGTGAGGACTCCCACACCTACGAGCCCAAGCCGAGCGTGGCCGAGGTGATGAGCAAGGCCGACGTCGTGGTGGTGAACGGCCTCAAGCTCGAGGACCCCACCAAGGAGATCGCCGAGAAGAACGTCCCCCAGGGCGGCCAGATCGTCGAGGTCGGCACGCTCACCCTGGTGCCCGAGCAGTACATCTTCGACTTCTCGTTCCCGAAGGACGGCGGCAAGCCGAATCCGCACCTGTGGACGAACCCGCCCATGGCCAGGTGCTACGCCGCCATCGCCGCCTCGGTGCTCGGCAAGGCCGATCCGGGCAACGCGGCGACGTATCAGGCCAACTACACCACCTACGCGGCCAAGCTCGACCAACTCGACCAGTTCATGAAGGACGCCACCGCGTCGGTGCCGCCCGCCAACCGGGTGCTGCTCACCTACCATGACGCCTACGCCTACTTCGCCGCCCACTACGGGTGGACCGTGATCGGCGCCATCCAGGTGTCGAACTTCGAGGACCCCACACCCAAGGAGGTCGCTTCGTTGATCACCCAGATCAAGAAGACGAAGGTTCCCGCCATCTTCGGCTCCGAGGTGTTCCCGAGCCCGGTGCTCGAACAGCTCGCCAGCGAGACCGGGGTCAAGTACGTCGACAAGCTGCGTGACGACGACCTGCCGGGCGCACCGGGCGACGCCGACCACTCGTTCCTCGGGCTCATGAAGTTCGATTTCGTCACCATGGTCACCGCCCTCGGCGGCGACGGCACCAAGCTCGCCGCGTTCGATGCGAGCGACGTGTCCAAGGACAGCGCGGAGTACCCCCAGTGATCGCCACGTCCGCCGCCACCGAACGTCCCGTGTCCATCGATCCGCTGGTGGCCCTGCGCGGCGTCACGTGCCGCTACGGCCGTGGCCCCGCCGTGCTCGACCACATCGATCTCGCCGTGCGCCCGTCCGACTTCCTCGGCATCGTCGGCCCGTCGGGGTCGGGCAAGACCACGCTGCTGCGCGTGCTGCTCGGCCTGGTCACCCCCGACCACGGCTCGGTCGTGCGCCGCCCCGGCGTGCGCGTCGGCTACGTGCCCCAGGTGGAGACGATCAACTGGAACTTCCCCGTCACCGTGTTCGAAACGGTGCTGATGTCGTCACGTGGCCGGCGCCGCGGCCCGTGGGCCAACGACGCCGAGTGCGAGCGGGTGCAGACCGTGCTGACCCGTCTGGGCATCGGCGACCTGGCCGATCGTCACATCCGCCAGCTCTCGGGTGGTCAGCAGCAACGGGTGTTCATCGCCCGCGCTCTGTTCAGCGAACCCGACCTGCTGCTCATGGACGAACCCACCTCCGGCGTCGACGTGCGCACCCGCCACGAGGTGCTGCACGTGCTCGAAGAGCTGCACCACGACGGCCTCGCCGTGGTGGTCACCACCCACGACCTGAACGGCATCGCCGCCCACCTGCCCCGGCTGGTGTGCCTGCACACGCGCATCATGGGCGAGGGCGCCCCGCGTGACGTGCTCACGCCGGCGGTGCTGGAAGCGACCTACGGCGCTCCCATGGAGGTGCTGGAGCACGCCGGCATGCCGCTGGTCGTCGAAGGCCGCTGGGCGCCCAGCCGGCTCGGCGGGGTGTCCTGACATGTGGCACAGCCTGATCGAACCGTTCCAGTTCGAGTTCCTCCGCCACGCCCTCGTGGTGTGCACCGTGGCCGGCGCCCTGTGCGGCCTGCTCGGTGTGTTCGTCACCCTGCGGGGCATGAGCTACATCGGCCACGGCCTGTCGCACGCCATCTTCGGCGGGGCCGCGGTGTGCGCCGCGATCGGGGTGAACTTCTTCTTCGGTGCCGGTCTCTGGGGGCTGGCGTCGGGTCTGGCGGTGAGCCGGGTGACGCGGCGGCGCATCATCGGTGGTGACGCCGCCATCGGCGTGATCACCACGGCCAGCTTCGCCTTCGGCATCGCCCTGCTCGGCCTCTACAGCCGGGTGAAGCAGAGCATCGAGGCCACCGTGTTCGGCAGCGTGCTCGGCGTGTCCACCACCGACATGGTCATCATCCTCGTGGTCGCCGTGGTCACCGCCGCGGTGGTCATCGCCTTCTACCGCCCCATGCTGTTCACCACGTTCGACCCCGAGGTCGCCGACGTGTACGGCGTGAACACGAGCCGCATCGACGCGCTGCTCATGCTGCTGCTGAGCTTCGCCATCCTCGCCAGCATGAAGGTGCTGGGCGTCACCCTCATCGCCGCCGCGCTGGTGATCCCGCCGGTCATCGCCCGCATGCTCACCCACTCGTTCAAGCGCATGCTCGTGCTGTCGAGCACCATCGGCGGCCTGTCGGGGCTGGTGGGCATGTACCTCAGCTACCACCTGGACGTGTCGTCGGGCGCCACCATCGTGCTGGTGAACTTCGCCTTGTTCTGCGTGGTGTACGGCGTCACCGGACACAAGGGCCACCGGCGTCTGGCCGGCGTGGTCGACCACCAGCACGGTGCCGAGACCGAACTGGTGGCCAACCGGGCGTAGGTGGGCCGCGCCTACCAGCCCCGCGTGGGCAGGCGGGCCAGGGTGCAGGCCGACTGGATGAGCCCGGCGTGGCTGTAGGCCTGCGGGATGTTGCCGAGCGCCTTCTCGGTGTCGGGGTCGAACTGCTCGGCCAGCAGGCCGGTGGGGCCGGCCAGGTCGATGTAGCGCTCGAACAACGAGCGGGCATCGGCCTCACGGCCGGTCTGGGCGAGGGTCTCGATGAGCCAGGCCGTGCACAGCAGGAAACCACCCTCCTTGCCGGGCAGGCCGTCGTCGTGCTTGTAGCGGTACACGATCTCGCCGGTGCGCAGCTCGCGCTCCACCGCGGCCACGGTGGAGCGCACGCGGGCGTCGTCGTGGGGTAGGAAGCCCACCAGGCCGAGCTGCAGCACGGCGGCGTCCACGTCGTCGTCGCCGTAGGCCCCGGTGAACGCGCCGACACGCGCGTTCCAGCCGTGCTCCAGCACGTCGGCGTGGACCTCGGCGCGCGCCGTGGTCCAGTGCTCTGGCACGGGTCGACCCGACGCGTGGGCGATGGCGATGCCGGCATCGAGCACGAGCCAGCACATGACCTTCGAGTGCACGTGGTGGCGGCGCTGGCGGCGCTCCTCCCAGATGCCGTGGTCGGGTTCGGACCAGCGGCGGCACACCGCGTCACCGATGGCCACGACCAGGTTCCAGTAGCGGTCGCCGATCATCACACCGGCCTGGCCGAGCCGGCGCACCAGATCGACGATGGGACCGAACATGTCCATCTGCACCTGGTGCTCGGCCAGGTTGCCGATGCGCACCGGCCGCGACCCCAGGTAGCCCTTCAGCGTGGGGATCACGGCCTCGGGGATGTAGTCGTCACCGACTACCTGGTACAGGGGCCGCAGTCGCTCGGGGTGGCTCACGTTGGCGACACGGTCGCTCAACCAGTCGAGGAAGGCGACCGCCTCGTACGAGCTGCCCACCGCGAGCAGAGCGCTGGCCGCCACCGCGCCGTCGCGCGGCCAGCAGTAGCGGTAGTCCCAGTTGCGCACGCCGCCGATCGACTCGGGCAGGCTGGTGGTGCCGGCGGCCAGGATCGACCCGGTGGGCTGGTAGCACAGGGCCTTGAGCAGCAGAGCGCTGCGGCGCACCATGGTCGGCGCGACCGGTGGCAGGCGCAGGGCGGCGGCCCAGCGGTCCCAGTGCTCGATGGTGCCACGGCGGCGGTCGGGCTCGTTGGCGGCCCAGGCGCCGGCGCCGTTGCCGCCGAGCTGCATCTCGAGCACGAGGGGCTCACCCGGCTTGAGCACGGCCCGGCCGCGGGCGCGCTGGTGCTGACCCTCGGCGACGATCTCCCACGTGACGCCCGGGGCGCGCAGGCGGATGATGTCGGACGAGCCGAGCAGGGTGAGGCCGTCCTCGGTGGGTTCGAAGTGCGACTCGACGCGCCCGAAGTCGAATCGGGGTGCGTAATCGATGAGCACCGGGCCGTGGCCCTCGAGCACGCGCACCAGATCGGTGCGGCCCGGCGCTTCGTACACGCGGCCGTGCGACACGTCGAGGTAGTCGGTGACGCGCAGGTCGGCCCAGCGCGTCTCCACCACCATCGAGTCGCCGACGTAGCGCTGCTCGAGGGGCGGACGGTACGGGTCGGGCGAGACGCCGAAGCCACCGGCCGACGGCCCGCCGAGCAGCTCGGCCATCACCGCGGGCGAGTCGACGCGCGGGTGGCACAGCCACGACACGCGGGCATCGGGCGTGACGAGCGCGAGGGTGCGCTGGTCGGAGAGCAGGCTGTGACGTTCGATGGGCGGCGCGGCGTCGCCCTCGAGCCAGGCCCGCCGCCGCTCGAACATGGTGGCGAGCAACTGGGCGATGGCGCGCGGGTCGGCCACGCGGTGGCCGGCCTTGGTGTCGCCGGCGCCGACCTTCACGCCCACGTCGGGCCCGGCGAGCACGGCGAAGGCGTCCTCGTCGGTGACGTCGTCGCCCATGAACAGCACCACGTCGGCGCCGACCAGCTGGCGCAGCCGGGTGATGGCCGCACCCTTGTCGGTGTCGACCACCGCCAGCTCGATCACGTTCTTGCCGTGCTTGACCCGCACGCCGGCCCGCATGGCCGGCCCGCTCAGGATGCTGTCGACCAGTCCGGGCACCGTGGCCGGGTCGACCGAGCGGTAGTGGAACGCCAGGCTCGCCGGCTTGCGCTCGACCAGCGAACCGGGCACGGACGCCGCCATCTGGCGCAGGTCGGCGGTGAGGCCGTCGAGCAGCACCCGCGCCGGGTCGTCGAGCCCGGTGACGAAGCCGGCTTCGAACTCGGACCCGTGGGAGCCGACGAGGTGGATCTCGTCGGGCAGCCGGCTGAGCGATGCCAGGTCGCGCATGGCGCGCCCCGAGATCACCGCCACATGGGTGTCGGGCAGGGCGGCCAGGGAGCGCAGGGCGATGATCGACTCGCGCACCGGGAAGGCCCGGTCGGGGTCGTCGACGTGCTCGGCGAGCGTGCCGTCGTAGTCGCAGGCGACGAGTACCACCGGCGACGCGGCGACGGCGTCGATGGCCGCATCGAGGTCGGGCAACATCATGGTGCCTCCAGCACTCCTAGGAACTCACGGGCCCAGCGGCCGGCGTCGTCGTGGCGCACGTTGCGGGCGAGGGACATCATGCGGCGGCGGTACGCGCTGCGGTCACCGTTGACCGCTTCGTCGATCGCCTGCTTCAACCCCTTCACGTCGAAGGGGTTCACGAGCACGGCCCGCTTGAGCTGGTGGGCGGCCCCGGCGAACTCGGACAGGATCAGGATGCCCGAACGGTCGAGCTTGGCCGCCACATACTCCTTCGCCACGAGGTTCATGCCGTCGCGGAAGGGCGTGACGAGCATCACGTCGGCCGCCCGGTAGAGGGCGATCAGCTCGTGCAGGCTCTGGCTCTGGTGCAGGTACTTGACCGCCACGTGGCTGAGACCGCTGTGGTCGCCGTTGATCGAACCGACCATCTGCTCGACGATCGTGCGGATCTCGGCGTAGCCGGGCACGTCGTCGCGGCTCGGTTGGGCGATCTGCACGAGCACCGTCTCGGTGGGGTCGATGCGACCCTCGTCGAGCAGTTCCTGGTACGCGCGCAGGCGCACCTCGATGCCCTTGGTGTAGTCGAGACGGTCGACGCCGAGCAGGATCGTGCGGGGGTTGCCGAGCTCGCGGCGGATCTGGCGGGCCCGGGCCACGGTGGCCGGCTCGGCGGCGATGGCGGCGATGCGGGCGGCGTCGATGCCCACGGGGAACGTGCCCACGTAGCTCTGCCGGTCGTCGTGCACCACGAGGTTGCCGAACGTGCGCGCTCCCAGCAGCCGCTTGGCGACGAGGCGGAAGTTCTCGGCCCCCACCATCGTCTGGAACCCGACGACGTCGGCGCCGAGCATGCCCCGGGTGAGCTCCACCCGCCACGGGATGCGCAGGAACAGCTCCTGGGCCGGGTAGGGGATGTGGAGGTAGAAGCCGATGCGCACGTCGGGCCGTTGCACCCGCAGCATCTCGGGCACGAGGTGCAGTTGGTAGTCGTGGACCCAGACCGTGGCGCCCGCAGGGGCCACGGCCGCGGTGCGGTCGGCGAAGCGCTGGTTGATGGCGACGTAGCCGTCCCACCAGTCGTCGCGGAACTGGGGCACGAAGATGGCGTCGTGGTAGAGCGGCCACAGCGTGCTGTTGGAGAAGCCGCCGTAGAACAGGGCTTCCTCGGCCTTGTCGATCGGCACCGGCTCCAGCGTGAGCCCGTCGAGCTCGAACGGCGCGACGTCGTCGTTGGCGTCACCCGTCCAGCCCACCCAGCGGGTGCGGCTCGACCGCACCGCCGGCTCCAGCGCGGCGACGAGGCCACCGGGACTGCGCTCCCACTCTTCGCTATCGGCGCTGCGGCGCACCGGCAGCCGGTTGGCCACCACGACGAGGTCGCGCCGGCGCGGCGCGTCGGTGGGCGGGGAGGTCGGCTCGGGCGGGTCGGGGATCATGCGAGCATGCTGGTGGCGGCCGGTGACGGTTCGGCGCGCCCCCTGCGGACCGGCGAGGTTAGCCCTGCCCGACGAGCGTGGTGCGTCCCCCCGGGCCGCGGCTCAGGCCGCGGGCGCCGGGCGGGCCGGTGCCGCCTCGGCCAGCGCCAGCACCAGCGAGAGCAGGTCGAGCAGCTCCTCGCGGGAGATGGCCGCGGTGGAGTGCGGGGGGAGCATGGTCACCGACCGCCGGGTGCGTTCCACCCGGGGTCGCAGGTCATCGTGGGCCGCCATGGGTCGAGCGTACCGAACATGTGTTCGATCGACAAGGCCGTACGCTGGGGTCCGTGTCCGACACCCCCCGCCCGGCTGCCGTGCTCGTGCAGCTCTCCGATCCGCACCTCGGCAGTCGCCTGGCCCGTGACGGCGCCACCGCCGACGACGCGCTGGCCCGGGCGGTGGCCGCGGTGAACGGCCTCGACATCGCCGTCGACCTCGTCGTGGTCACCGGCGACCTCACCGACCACGGCCGCCCGGCCGAGTACGAGGCCCTCGTGACCGGGTTGGCCCGGTTGCGGGCGCCCTACGTGCTGCTGCCCGGCAACCATGACGATCGCGACGCCCTGCGGGCGGTGCTGCCGGCGGCCCAGTCGTGCGACATCGCAACGGCGGCGATCGCCTGCGTCGCCACCGCCGGCGCGGTGCGGGTCGTCGTGCTCGACTCGCTCGTGCCCGGTGCCGAGCGCGGCCACCTGGGCACCCACCAGCTCGCCTGGCTCGACGCCCAGCTGGCCGCCGACCCGCGGCCCACGGTGGTGGCCGTGCACCACCCGCCGCTGCGCATCGGACACACCGGGCTCGACACCATGTACCTCGACGACGCCGACGCGTTCGGCGCAGTGATCGAGCGGCACGCGCACGTCGAGCGGATCATCTGCGGCCACGGGCACCGTCCGGTCACCGCCCGCTGGCGGGGCACCACGGTCACCATGGCACCCAGCAGCATCCGCCAGTTCGCCCCCACGTTCGGGCCCGAGCTCTCGTTCAGCCGCACCGACGAGGCGCCGGCCATGGCGGTGCACCTGTGGCTCGACGGCTCGCTCGTCACCCACGTCGTGCCGTGGTGAGCCGCCGTCCGCCGTTCCTGGCCCGGTCCCGGTCATTGGCCTCACACCACGCCCGCGGCGGCCGATAGGGCCACCATGGAGGTGCGTCGATGAGCCAGAGTGCCGTGTCCGCATACGGGTTGGCCCGGCCCGATCTCACCACGGCCTACGACGCGCTGGCCCGCATCTTCGGGGTCGACGTGAACCCGATCTGGCAGGAGCTGCTTGTCGCCGCCGAGGTGGCGAACCCCAGGGCGGCCGACGACGCCAGCTTCGAGCGCGTGCTGACGGCCATCGAGGGCAGCGCCCGCCCGGTGGTCCGCCTCTGCGGGCGCGCCCTTCGCATCCGGTCGCAGAGCTACGTGCACCTCGCCGCCGCCCAGGCCCAGGTCGAGCGCTACTGAGCGGTCGTCACGACGACACCGGCCTCCATCGTGAGCGCGACGAGGGGGACGCCGGGTCGGTAGACGAGGTGCGCCGGAGACGGTGCGTCGAGCACGACCAGATCGGCACGGGCGCCGACGCGCAGGTGGCCCACGTCGCCGCGTCGCAGCGCCTGCGCCCCGCCCAGGGTCGCGGCCACGAGGGCCTCGTCGATCGTCATGCGCAGGTCGCGCACGGCGAGCGCGATGCAGAACGCCATCGACGTGGTGTAGCTGGAGCCGGGGTTGCAGTTCGTGGCGATGGCCACCGTGGCGCCGGCGTCGAGGACGCGCCGGGCGTCGGGGTAGGGCTGGCGGGTGGAGAAGTCGGTCGCCGGCAGGAACGTGGCCACGGTGTCGCTGTCGGCCAGCGCGGCGACGTCGGCGTCGGTGAGGTACGTGCAGTGGTCGGCCGACGCGCAGCCCATCTCCACGGCGAGCTGCACGCCCGGCCCGAAGCCGAGCTGGTTGGCGTGCAGCCGCAGGCCGAGCCCGGCGGCGCGCCCGGCGGTGAGCACGGCGCGGCACTGGTCGGCGTCGAAGGCACCCTGCTCGCAGAACGCGTCCATCCATCGCAGGTGGGGTCGGGCTGCGGTCAGCATCGGGCCGCACACGAGCTCGACGTAGTCGTCGGCCCGGCCTTCGTACTCGGCCGGCACCACATGGGCACCCAGCAGCGTCACCTCGGGCGTCAGCCCGGCGGCCACGGCCGCCAGGCGGGCCTCGTCGACCACGCTCAGCCCGTAGCCGGTCTTGATCTCGATGGTCGTGATGCCGGCGCGGTGCGCCTCGGCGCGTCGGGCGCGGGCCAGGCGGGCCAGCTCGTCGTCGGTAGCGCGACGTGTGGCGTCGGTGCTCACGCGGATGCCGCCCGCCGCGTAGGGCTGACCGGCCATGCGGGCGGCGAACTCCTCGGCCCGGTCGCCGGCGAACACGAGGTGGGTGTGGCTGTCGACGAAGCCGGGGATCGCGCACCGGCCGGCGGCGTCGAGGCGCTCGTCGGCGACCTGGCCCGCCGGTCCGGTGTGCACCACGCGCCCGTCGGCCACCACCACGCACGCGTCACGCAGCACGCCGAGCGGACCCTCGCCCACCGTGGGGTCGTTGGTCACGAGCACGCCGATGTCGTCGATGACGGTGGTGGTCACGGTGCCTCCAAGGCCGCCGACAGCTCGGCGGCGACGTCGAAGCCCGCATGGGCGCCGTCGCGTACGACGACGCGGCCGCCGACCACCACGTGGCGCACGTCGGCGGCGGTGGCGGCGAACACGACGCCGGCCAGCGTGGCCGCGGCGGGCGTACCGGCGAGGCGTACCGAATCGAGCCGCACCGTCACCAGGTCGGCCAACGCGCCCACGGCCAGACGCCCGGCCTCGGGCCAGCCGATGCTGGCGTGGCCGTGGGCGGTGGCCATGGTCGCCAGTGCGCCGACGGTGTGGTTGCCCCGCACGTTGGAGGCCAGGCGCTCGTGCAGCTCGACGGCGCGGGTCTCTTCGAACAGGTCGATCACCGCGTGCGAGTCGCTGCCCACCGCCAGCCGGGCGCCCGCGTCCACCAGGGCACGGCTCGGCCCGATGCCGTCGGCCAGGTCGCGCTCGGTCGTGGGGCAGAAGCAGCAGGTGGCCCGGTGCCGCCCGAACAGGGCGATGTCAGCCTCCGTCAGGTGCGTGGCGTGCACCGCGGTGAACCGCTCCGACAGCACGCCGTGGCGGGCCAGCAGCTCGGTCGGCGTGCAGCCGTACGCGGCGCGGCACTGGTCGTTCTCGGCCGGTTGCTCCGACACGTGGGCGTGCAACGGCGCGCCGGCCGCCGCCGCCCACGCGTTCACGATCTCCATGGCCGCGGGGTCGACGGCGCGCACCGAGTGGATGGCGGCGCCCACGCGCACCGTCGGCCCGGTGCTGAGCGCGCCGGCCCGCGTGGCCCACGAGAGCGCGTCGCCGTCGCTGAAGCGCTGCTGCACCTCGTCGGGCTCCACGCCGATGCCGCCGTGCAGGTAGCACGTGTCGAGCAGGGTCAGACGCACGCCGGCATCGGCGGCGGCGGTCACCAGCGCTTCGCCCATGGCGTTGGGGTCGGCGTACGGCATGCCGCCGGGGCCGTGGTGCAGGTAGTGGAACTCGCCGACCGCAGTGACGCCGGCCAGAACCATCTCGCCGTACACCGCCCGGGCCAGGCGGTGGTAGCGGTCGGGGTCCAAGGAGGCGGCCAACGCGTACATCTGCTCACGCCACGTCCAGAACGAGCCCGTGCCCCGCTGGGTGCGACCCCGCAGCACGCGGTGGAAGGCGTGGCTGTGGGCGTCGGCCAGGCCGGGCAGGGTCAGACCGCGCAGCACGGTGGCGCCGGGTGGCGCGGTCGTGCCGGCCGCGATGGCGGCGATGTGGTCACCGCCGACCGAGATGGTCACGCCGGCGGCGGCGTCGTCACCGCCGAGCCAGGCGTGCTCGCACCAGTAGGTGGTGGTCACGAACCGACCCGGGCCACGAACTCGGTGATGCGGGCGACGAAGGCCTCGCGGTGGAAGCGCTCGAACTGCTCCCAGGTGGTGAGCGTGGTGGTGTCCTGGACGCGATCGAGGAACAGCATGCCGTCGAGGTGGTCGATCTCGTGCTGGAACGTGCCGGCGGTGAGGCCGCGCTTGACCTCGTCGTGCCGGTTGCCGTCACGGTCCAGGTAGTGGACGCGCACGTTCACGTGGCGCATCACGTTGCCTCGCAGGTTCGGCACCGACAGGCAACCCTCGTTGATCTCGACCATCTCGTCGTCGAGCGGTTCGATCACGGGGTTCACCAGCACCGTCAACGGCAGCGGCGGCTTGTACGGGTAGCGCGGGTTCTTCGTGACCTCCATGACGGCGATGCGCACCGGCTCGTGCACCTGGTTGGCGGCCAGCCCGGCACCGTTGGCGTCGCGCATGGTCTCGATCAGGTCGTCGATCAGCTGCTGCGCCGCGGGCGCGGCCAGCTCGTCGGCGGTCAGCTCGCGGGCGCGCTGACGCAGCACCGGGTGCCCCACGGTGGCGATCTTGCGGATCGTCACGCGCCCTCCTTCAACACGCCGAGCGACCGAAGCGCGCGCATCAAGTCGCTCTCGAGCGATGCGAACGAAGCAACTGCACGCAGCGCCTCCAGTGAGATGCACTCACCTAGCCGTCCAAACGGGATCGGTCGGCGCTGGCCCCGTCTGCTCGACTGGCTTGCTAGCGAGTTGAGCACGGCCTTCGGATCGGTCACCTGTTCGACGTGTGCCGGCTTCTTCGGTGCGCCTGCCTGGTTGAGCGTCCCTTCCGACGCGTTCATTACCACTCGGAGCGACTCGCGGTCGGCGAGAATCCACGCCTCGGTCTCGCGGGTGGGAACTACGGGAATCACTCGCATGGTCTCAGGTGCTCCGGCCCCAATCGGGCCGACGTGCTCAATGCGGGCACGGTTGGGGTCCGCGCCACCGTCAGCGTGCACGAACACAAGTGAGAAGCCAGTGGCGCGACCCACGATCGCGGCGGCCGTCGTCCTGCTCCGACTGTAGCCATCAAGGGTTCGAAGGTCGATGCCCTCCGGAATCTCCATCTGAGCGGGGCTGTCAGTGCACATCTCCATCAGCAAGCGCCGCAGCAATGGGGACAGGAACTGTTGGTCACTGCCACCCTCGGGGTCGAGCAGCCAGTTCAGGCGGCGCGCCACGGCCCTACGGGCCTGACTGCGGGCGGGCCTGATTGAGGTAGTGATCTACCTCAAGATCAGTAACGGATCCGTCGTCAGGGGAAACCAAGGCGTGCTCGACACGACGGAGTCGGGTCACCCATGCGGCCTCTTTGCGTCCGCCTCCAACTCTCGCTACGCGATCGGCAAAGTAGACGCTACGGAGATCAACGCTTGCGAGTACCACCGGCGAGTGACTGTTGACGACCACCTGTCGAAGCGGAGGTTGCTCGGATGCGTCTCTCAGGTCCGTAGAGAAGCGAGGAAGCAACTCCATCAGCTGCCGGAGTCGTTGTGGGTGTACGCCGTTCTCGGGCTCCTCAAAACAGATCAGTCCGCGGGCTTCGGGATCCAGCACCGCTGTCAGGAGCGCGGTGAGCCGTATCGTACCGTCCGACACCACTCTGGCGCTGATCTCGCCGTCACGCGCCGAGTCAAACCACAGTTCCCACTGCCTGGTAGCATCGACAAAGCGCGGTACTACGGCGTCGATGCCGCCGACGAGTTCGTGAAGTTCGTCGGCAATCTCCTTCAAGACCGCTTCATTGCCGCTCTCCTGCATTCGCCCGAGAACCGCAGCCAGGTTGCGACCATCCGGTGCTAGGCGGTCAACCGACGCTGACTCATCGCTTGGCTGTCGGAGCACGGCGGGGTCGAACTGAAGGAATCGCCACGACCGAAACTCAGTCGCGAGCGCGAACAGATGGAGAAAAGTCGCGTCCCTGACGGTCGAGAGTGTTGTTGCGCTCGCGGTCTCTGCCGGAATCTCTCGGTTCCGTCCTTGCTTTCCATCTTGGCTAACGACGAAGTAGTCCTTACTATTCTTCGAGAGAGTCGCCAAGTAGTCCTTGTGCGAGAAGTAGCGCGGCTGGACTGGACTCTTGATGTACTGACCCTTGAGTCGATCGTTCGCAGGCTCAATTCTCACAACTCGCTCGCGGGCAACAAGAGGGCGAGCTGAGCTTCCATTCTCACGCCAGACAAGCTCGACCTCGTAGCGGAGCCGGGTGTTCTTTATGGTGTGTGCCTGACCAAATGGATCGAAGAGCTGCGGGTCAAGTAAGACCTCACAGGCAATGGAAATGTGCTCACTCGGGTCGCGAAAGAGCTCGTGTGGTCTTCCGCGGACGGACTGCATCGCAGTGTTGACCTCAGACGACGCCAGAGCGGAGACGAGTCGGAGGGCATCGAACAGGTTTGACTTGCCCGCCGCATTCGGCCCGAGGACGACTGCGAACGGCTCGACGTCGACCGCGAACTCGTCGAACGTCTTGAAGTTGCGCACCTCCAACCGAGTGAGCATTTCCTCAGTCTACGACCTCGCCACCGAAGCCCTCCCGCATGGGCAGGCGCACACCGCGCTCGTGGGCCACGTCGACGGCGAGGTCGTAGCCGGCATCGGCGTGGCGGATCACGCCCATGCCCGGGTCGTTGGTGAGCACGCGCGACAGCTTCTCACCGGCCAGATCGGTGCCGTCGGCCAGGCATACCATGCCGGCGTGGATGGAGCGCCCGATGCCCACGCCCCCGCCGTGGTGGATGCTGACCCAGGTTGCCCCCGACGAGGTGTTCACCAGCGCGTTCAACAGCGGCCAGTCGGCGATGGCGTCGGAGCCGTCGGCCATCGACTCGGTCTCGCGGTAGGGCGACGCCACCGAGCCCGAGTCGAGGTGGTCGCGGCCGATGACGATGGGGGCCGACACCTCGCCGCGCCGCACCATGTCGTTGAAGCGCAGACCGAGACGCTCGCGCTCGCCGTAGCCGAGCCAGCAGATGCGCGCCGGCAGGCCCTGGAACGCGACGCGCTCGCCGGCCATGTGGATCCAGCGGGCCAGGTGCTCGTTGTCGGGGAACTCCTCGAGCACGGCGCGGTCGGTGGCGGCGATGTCGGCCGGGTCGCCCGAGAGCGCGACCCAGCGGAACGGGCCCTTGCCCTCGCAGAACAGTGGGCGGATGTAGGCCGGCAGGAAGCCGGGGTAGTCGAAGGCCCGCCCGAAGCCGCCGAGCCTCGCTTCGGTGCGCAGGCTGTTGCCGTAGTCGAACACCTCGGAGCCCTTGTCGAGGAAGCCGACCAAGGCCTGGCAGTGCACGGCCATGCTCTCGCGGCTGCGGCGGATGAGCTCCTGCGGGTTCGTGCGGGCCATCTCGGCCATCGCCTCGGGCGCCACATCGGCGGGCACGTAGCTGAGCGGGTCGTGGGCACTGGTCTGGTCGGTCACGATGTCGGCGGCGAAGTCCATCTCCAGCAGCCGGGGCAGCACCACGGCGGCGTTGCCGACGAGGCCGACGCTCAGCGGGCGGCGCTCGTCACGCGCCCGCGTGCACCGGGCGATGGCGTCCTCGAGCGAGGTGGCGATCTCGTCGAGGTAGCGGTGCTCGTGGCGGCGTTCCACCCGCCACGGGTCGACGTCGATGCACAGGGCGACGCCGTCGTTCATGGTGACGGCCAGGGGTTGGGCGCCGCCCATGCCACCGAGCCCGGCGGTGAGGGTGATGGTGCCGGCGAGGGTGCCGCCGAAGCGGCGCCGGGCGATCTCGGCGAAGCACTCGTAGGTGCCCTGCAGGATGCCCTGGGTGCCGATGTAGATCCATGAGCCCGCGGTCATCTGGCCGTACATCGTGAGCCCGAGCGCCTCGAGCCGGCGGAACTCGTCCCAGTTGGCCCACTCGGGCACCAGGTTCGAGTTGGCGATGAGCACGCGCGGCGCCCACTCGTGGGTGCGGAACACGCCGACCGGCTTGCCCGACTGCACGAGCATCGTCTCGTCGTCGGCCAGCGTGGTGAGCGTACGGGCCATGGCGTCGAACGCGGGCCACGAGCGGGCGGCCCGGCCCGTGCCGCCGTACACGACGAGGTCGTCGGGCCGCTCGGCCACCTCGGGGTCGAGGTTGTTGTGCAGCATGCGGTAGGCGGCCTCGGTGGGCCAGCTGCGGCACGTGAGGGTGGTGCCCCGCGGGGCACGGACGGGGCGGGCGCCTTCCATGGCGGACTCCTAGGCGAGGGGGCCGATGGCCCCGGTGATGGCGGACAGGAACCCATCGTCGGCCAGCAGCGCCTCGGCGGCGCGCAGGTCGGGCGACAGCCAGCGGTCGGGACCGGGGCCGGCCACGACGGCGCGCAGCGCGCGGAGGGCGGCTCCCGTGCCGGCGCCGGGGTGCAGCGGCGCGCGGTGGTCGAGACCGGCGCCGGCGCACACGAGCTCGACGGCGACGATGCGGCGCAGGTTGGCGACCGCGCGCCGCAGCTTGTGGGCCGCGGCCCACGCCATCGAGACGTGGTCCTCCTGCATGCCGCTGGTGGGCAACGAGTCGACACCGGCCGGCGCGGCGAGCCGCTTGTTCTCCATGGCCATGGCGGCCTGCGTGTAGTGGGCGATCATGTATCCCGAGTTCACGCCGGGGTCGTCGGTGAGGAACGGGGGCAGACCGTGCGAGCGCGTCGTGTCGAGCAGCCGGTCGGTGCGGCGCTCGGCGATGGCCGACAGTTCGGCCACCGCGATGGCGAGGAAGTCGCACACGAAGCCCAGCGGCGCGCCGTGGAAGTTGCCGCAGGACTCGACGCGCCCGTCAGGCAGGATCATCGGGTTGTCGATGGCCGACAGCAGCTCGCGCCGGGCGATGGTGCGGGCATGGTCGATCGTGTCACGCGCCGCACCGTGCACCTGGGGTGTGCACCGCAGCGAGTACGCGTCCTGCACGCGGGTGTCGCCCTCGCGGTGGCTGGCGACGATGGGAGAGCCGGCCAGCAGACGCCGCAGGTTGGTGGCGCTCACCGCCTGGCCCACCTGGGGGCGCAGGTCCTGCAGATCGGCGGCGAAGGCGCGGTCGGTGCCGAGCAGGGCCTCGACCGTCATGGCCGCGACCACGTCGGCCTGAGCGACGAGGGCGTCGAGGTCGTGCAGGGCGAGCACGAGCATGCCGAGGATGCCGTCGGTGCCGTTGATGAGGGCCAGGCCCTCCTTGGCCCGCAGGGCCACGGGGGCCAGGCCGGCGGCGGCCAGCGCCTGAGCGGCGGGCACGACGCGGCCGTCGGGTTCCCACACCTCGCCCTCGCCGACGAGGGCGAGGGCGCAGTGGGCCAGCGGCGCGAGGTCACCACTGGCGCCGAGCGACCCGTGCTCGCGCACCACCGGCGTGATGCCGGCACCGAGCAGGGCCAGCATGGCGTCGACCACCTCGGGCCGCACCCCCGAGCGCGCCCGGCTAAGGCTCCGGGCCCGTAGCAGCATCATGGCCCGCACGACTTCGGGTGCCACGGGGTCGCCCATGCCGGCGGCGTGGGAGCGCACCAGGGCGAGCTGGAGCTCGGCCGTGCGCTCGGCGGGGATGCGGGTGTTGGCCAGCGAGCCGAACCCGGTGGTGACGCCGTACACCGCATCGCCGCTGGCGACGAAGCCGTCCACCAGCGCGGCACTGGCCGCCATGTCGGCCCGCGCCTGCGGGGCCAGGGTGACGGACGCGCCGTGGCGGGCCACGGCCACGACATTGGCCTCGGTGAGGTCGGTGCCCGAGAGAACCACGGGCGGGAGGTGTGCGCTAGGTTCCACTCAGTGAAAGAGCTTGCCACTCAACGGAAAGCGACACAAGGGCCCGACGGTGAGGGTGCCGGTCGCTCGGGCGAGCGGGTGCTGAGCGTGCTCGCCGCGGTGGCCGACCGTCCCGGCGTGCCGCTGACCGAGGTCGCCCGCGCCGTGGGCCTGGCCGCCAGCACCACGCTGCGGCACCTGCGCACGCTCGAGGCCACCGGGTTCGTGGAGCGGGTGGACGACGGCTACCGACCCGGCCCCGAGTTGCTGCGGATAGGGCTGGCCCTCGCCGCCGCCCGACCCCTGCCCGCCCTGGCCCAGCCCGTGCTCGACGAGCTTGCCGAGCACGCCGGCGAGTCGGCCTACCTGGCGGTCCCGGCCGATGGCCGCCGTGCCACCTATGCGGCCATGGCGCCCAGCCGCCACGCCGTGCGCCACACCAGCTGGCTGGGTCAGCACGTGCCCCGCCGGGCCACTGCGGTCGGCGCCGCGCTCGCCGGGCGCGTCGACGCCGACGGTGCCGTGGTGCGCCACGACGCCGTCGAGGAGGGGGTCACCGCGGTGGCCGCGCCGGTGCGGGGCGCCGACGGTCGGGTCGTGGCCGTCGTCAGCGTGGTCGGGCCCAGCTACCGCCTGCACGGTCGCAACCTCGAACCGGTGCGCGGCCAGGTGGTGCGCAGCGCGGCGGTGCTGAGCCGCGCCCTGGCGGGCCAGATTGCTCAGTAGCGCAGCCTGGCCGCCACACCGGTGGGGGACAGCTCGCGGTCGGCGGCCGTCCACACGATGCCCCGGTGCCGCAGCGTCTGCACGACCGCCTCGTTCATCTGGGTCTGGGCGCCGGGATCGGGCGCACCCACGCCGGGCGTGGCCGTGGGCAGCGGGCCGCACCATCGCGCCGCCATGACCACCGTGGCGACCTGGCCGTTGGCCGCAGCGGCGGCCACGTCGACGGGGTGCTCGGCGCTGAGGCCCGTGCCGCGCTGGTCGGCGATGGACGCGAGCAGCCGCACCAGCGGCGCGCGCAGCTGGGCGCGGGCCTCGGGCCAGGCGGCGACGTGCAGGTCGCTCGCCGGACGGTGGTCGGCGGTGCCGCCGCCGACCACCACGAGCCAGGGGTAGTGGCTGGTGTCGGCATAGCGGCGCACGATGTCCTCGGCGCCCACGAGCACGACCGGCACGCGGTCGGCGGTGCCGAGGTGGGCGACGACGGCGTAGTCGACGCGGCGCAGGAAGCGGCGCAGGTGCTCGCCGCGGATCTCGTCGACGTCGATGGCGACGGGGACCGGCGCCGGCTGCTGGCGCTCGTGGCGTTCGTGCCCGTCGTACCAGAGGGCCTGTTCGAGGCTGCGAGGCATGTCGGGCAACGTGCCTTCGCAGAGGTGGAAGCGGTCGCCTTCGAGGTAGCGCACGTGGGCCTCGCTCAGGCACAGCACGGCGTAGCGATCGCCGGTGCGGCGGGCGGGCAACAGCGGCAGCAGGTTCACGTGGGGGCCCACGTGCACGGTGGGGTGCACCGGCGTGGGCAGGCTGAGCTCGGCGTAGCGGCCGGGCGCCGCCACCAGCACCAGCCCGCGCGCGTCCGGCCCGTCGAAGCGCTCGCGGGCGAGCACGTCGTCGAAGCGGGCGAGCAGCGCGCCGGCGACCTGCCGGTCGACACCGTGGAGCAGTTCGTCGGCCCGCTGCACGAGGTCCTCGAGCGCGATGTGGTCACGCCGGGCGTCGGGTCGGGCGGGATCGAGGGGTACCGAGATCGTGACGCAGGGGCCACCGTCCCAATCGGCGAGGGTGGTGAAGGTGCCGCGTTCCACTGGCCCGTCGGAGCAGACCACCGTCGTCGACGCATGGAGATCGGTCATAGCAACACCGTGGCACCGGCGTCGACGGGCCAGGCAGGGCTGAAGGTCCGCGTCCAGGAGGGCTACCGGCGGGGTGTCGGTGGGCGGGGCGACCCTTCAGGCATCGCTCGGGATCACGGCGACGGGGCACGGGCAGTGGTGGGCCACGTAGGAGGCCACTGCACCGAGGCGGTGCGATCCGCTGCGGGTGCCGTGACGGCCGACGACGACGAGGTCGGCGTCCTTGCCGGCATCGCACAGCACGCGGCCCGGATCGCCCTCTACCGCCTCGGGGTCGAAGGTCACCGTCGGGGTGAGCGCCCGCACCTCGTCGACGGCGGCGAGCACGTGCTCGAACGCCTTGGCCGGGTCGTCGGCGAAGGGGTGCAGGCGCACGTTGGCGCCGAGCACGTCGACCACGGCGAAGTCGAAGGCGCCGATGACGCGCACGCTCGCCTGTCGCCGCTCCGCCTCCCGTGCCGCCCACCGCAGCGCGGCGCGCGCCGGTGCCGATCCATCGATGCCGACCACGATCACAGTCATCTCTGTCCCCGATCTTCATCCCAGTAGGTGAGGGCGGCGTCGCCGTCCACGATGCGGGTACCCACGGCGCCGTCGACGATGCGGGCCGCATCGCCCAACGCGCCGATGGCGGCCCAACGTCGGGTGTGCTGCACGAACCGGCAGCACGCCTCGATCTTCGGTCCGATGGTACGCGTCTCCCACACGCCGGCGCGTGCGCCCGTGCTGCCCATCGTGCGGATGGGGCGGGGTGCGGGCGTGTCGAAGCGGTCGAGCACGGCCGGTACGTCGGTCAGCAGCAGCAGGCCGTCGGCGTGCAGCACGTCGGCGACCATGGCGGCGGCGAGGTCCTTGTCGACCACCGCGCTGGTTCGAACGGCATCGCGCCGAGCATGCGCGGCATCGGTGCCCGGCGACCACGGGCGTGGGTCGCCGGAGTGAGGGACCATCGGCCCTTGGTGACCTGCTCAGGCGCGCAGCACGTCGATCACGGCCGAGGGCGCCGGCGTGGCCTCGGCGCCGATGACGATGGCGTCGACCAGCGCGGCGCGCGCCGCGGCGATGCGGCCGGGGTCGTCGGTGTGCAGTTCGAGCACCGGCTGGCCGGCGACGACAGGTTCGCCCTCGCGCACCAGGCACACGACGCCGGCGGCGGCGCTGACCGGGTCCTCCTTGCGGGCTCGGCCGGCACCGAGGCGCCAGGCGGCCACGCCCACCCCGCGGGCTTCGAGGCGGGTGACGAACCCGCTGGCGGTGGCGTCCACCGTCTCCACGTGGGCTGCGGAGGCCAGCGGGGCGTCGGGGTCGCCGCCCTGGGCCCGCACCATGGCGTCCCACGCGGCCAGGGCCGTGCCATCGTGCAGGTGGCCCGACGGATCGGGCCGGCCCACGAGCGCCGCCATCTCACGGGCCAGCACGAGCGTGACCTCCACCAGGTCGGCAGGCCCGCCGCCGCGCAGCACGTCGACCGATTCGGTGACCTCGAGGCCGTTGCCCGCGTTGCGGCCGAGCGGGGTGTCCATGCGGGTGAGCACGGCGGTGGTGCGCACCCCGTTGGCAGTGCCGAGGCCCACCATCGTCTCGGCCAGCTGGCGGGCCCGGCCGAGATCGGTCATGAACGCGCCCGAGCCGACCTTCACGTCGAGCACGAGCGCCTCGGTGCCCTCGGCGATCTTCTTCGACATGATCGACGACGCGATCAGCGGGATCGACTCCACGGTACCGGTCACGTCGCGCAGCGCGTAGAGGCGACGGTCGGCGGGAGCGAGCCCGGCCCCGGCGGCAGCGATGACGGCGCCGATGGCGCTCAGCTGCGTGCGCAGCTCGGCGTTGGTGAGCTGCGCGCGCCAGCCGGGGATGGCCTCCATCTTGTCGAGGGTGCCGCCGGTGTGGCCCAGGCCCCGCCCGCTCAGCTGGGGGACGGCGGCGCCGGCGGCGGCCAGCAGCGGGCACAGGATCAGGCTGGTCTTGTCGCCCACACCGCCGGTGGAGTGCTTGTCGACGGTGGGTCGGCCGAGGCCGCTGAGGTCGAGGCGCTCACCGCTGGCGATCATGGCGTCGGTCCAGGTGGCCAGCTCGCGTGCATCCATGCCCTGGAAGTAGATGGCCATGAGCAGGGCGCTGGCCTGCTCGTCGGCGATGGCGCCCTCACCACGCGCGTAGGTGCCGACGAACCACCGGATGGCCTCGTCGGTGAGCACCTGCCCGTTGCGCTTGGCGAGGATCACATCGACCGCGTTCAGGTTCACCATGCCATCGAGCGTAGGCCGGTCGGCCCGCCGCCGGCCGTCGATCAACAGCGGGACCGGTGGTGGCGAAGGGCCCTTCCGGCAGACCGTCCAACGGGCCATTCTCGAAGTGGGTCCCCGGCAGTGGGATCCGAGATGCGGAAGTGGGTGATCGGCCCGGCTGGTCGCTGTGCTGGCGACGCGCCACTGCGTCGTCCACGAGCGGGCGCTCGAGCCGCAGTGGGCCAACGGTGCCGTCGGTCGACCGGCCGGCGAGCTCACCGCCACGGCCGCCCACCCGCCGCATGCGGGCCTGAACCGCGACGAGACCCTCCGAGGAGGGAGACGATGATGAAGACCATGAAGAAGATCGTGGTGGGGACCGACGGTTCCCACACCGCTGACAACGCCCTCGACTGGGCCTACGACGAGGCTTCCCGTTGGGATGCCGAGCTGTTCGTGGCCCACGCGTGGGCGTATCCCTACGGCTATGGCGGCGCGCGGGTGACGGTCGAGGAGCCACCCGAACTGGTGCGCCTGGACGCGGCCAAGACGTTGGAGGAGGCGTGCAAGGCGCTGCAGGCCCGCAAGGGTGCCGCCGTGAGGTTGCACCCGCGCCTGCTCAGCGGCTCGGCCGCCAAGGTGCTGATGGAAGAGGCCAAGGACGCCGACCTGCTCGTGGTGGGCTCGCGTGGTCACGGTGGCTTCCTGTCACTGCTGCTCGGCTCCACGGCGCACCAGGTCGCCAACCACGCGCCCTGCCCGGTCGTGGTCGTGCACCAACGGGAGGCATGATCGCGGTCATGACGGCTCCAGAACCCTCTGTCGGCTCGTTCGACGAGCTCACCCTTTCCGAGTGCCTCGGCTTCCTGTCGGGCACAGCGATCGGACGCATCGCGGTGGTCGCCCACGGCTACCCGCTGGTGTTCCCCGTGAACTACAAGTTGGTCGAGCGGCCGACCGGTGGACCGGTGATCGTGGTGCGCACCCGCCCCGGCAGCACCATCGACTCCTCCGGCGAGGCCGTCGGGTTCCAGATCGACGGCATCGACACCGGTGTCGACGCGGGCTGGAGCGTGCTGGTGCGCGGCGCCCTTCACCACGTCCCCGTGGCCGAGCTGCAGGACCTGTTGCCGTGGGCCGATCCGCACCCGTGGGCGGCGGGGCGCGACTCGTGGTTGGTGATCGCGCCGGTCACCATCACCGGTCGGCGCATCGTGGCCGGCGACGCCGGGTGGGGATTCCACCCCCTCGGCTACATGTGAGCCGGTCCGCGCGGATCCCCCGGCGACGACGCCTCGTCGGTCTTGGGTGACGCTTAGCGAATGGAGCGTGAGAACTGCCAGCTAGGGGGACTAAGGGCTCTGTGCCTTGGGTACTGCTTAGCTTATGTTGAGAGGTGTAAGGGAAGGAAGGGAGGCTGCCATGAGGCACCACGTGCACTCGCTCCGCTGGCTCACCGCCGCGGTCACCTGTGCTGCCACGATCGCCCTCCTGGCCGGTTCGGCCAGTGCCTGGGACGTACGCGCTACCGCTGACGAGGTCTGTGCTCCGGACAAGCATCATTGGGAGGCCACGGTCACGATCACGAACCGGGCGTCCACCACCTACACGGTGGGTACGGCCACCCTCGACACGTCCGCCTGGGCGCCCGGCGCCGCGGTCGTCGGGTTGGCCAAGGGGCTCATGCTCCAGCCCGGCGAAGCGACCACGCTGCGCGCCGTCGGCATCCCGCTGACGACCGGCGGAGCGCTGCTCACCTACACCGGCCGCTACGGCACGGGCGCCGACATCACCTACAACGTGACGCTGTACCGGCCGTCGCTCACGTGTGAGGAGCAGGCGGCGCCCACCACCACCGAAGCCGTGGCACCTGACACCACCGAGGCCACGGTGCCCGAGACCACGACACCCACGGTGACGCCGGCGACCACGACCACGACGGTCGCGCCGGTCGGCACCACCACCACCACCACGCTGGCGGGTCCGAAGATCATCGGTTGGGTCGAGTCGACCACGACCAAGGCGCCCGCTCAGGTGCTGGGTGAGGAGATCACCAGCACCACCGCCGCCGAACTGGCCAAGACCGGTGCGCAGGGTGCCGGGAACCTGGTGCTCGGTGCGCTCCTGCTCATGCTGCTCGGTGGCGTGCTGGTCCTCGCCGTCACGGTGACGCCGAGGCGCGGGAGCTGACCTGAGCATCCCGACACCATCGAGCGGCGGGCTCGACGAGGGCGCCCCTTCCCCGGGGCGCCCTCGCGGCGTCAGGGGTCAGCGCCGGCGACGCTCGAGCTCGGCGTGGACCACCGCGGGGTCGGGCTCCTCGCTCACGAACAGATCGTGCACGGCCAGCGCGCTCACGGCGTGCTGGGTGGCGTTGCGCGGTGCGAGGTGGTCGGGCAGCTCGTCGCGATGGCGGCGTAGGAACACTGCCGCCGATCGGGTGGCGTCGTGGCGGATCTGGTCGTCGGGCGACGGGTGCTCGAAGTGCCACCGCCGGGCCTGGCGGGCGATGAGCGGCTTGTCGCCGTCGGGAGTCACGTCGGCGGCGGGGAACACGCGGCAGTCGTAGACGCGGCACGTGCGGGGCCGATGCTCGTAGATGGAGCAGCCGGCGTTCGTGAGCATGGGGCAGCGGCCGCGTTCGTCGTAGCCCATGAGGACGTGGCCGCGGGGGAGCATGGGCGCGGGGAACAGGAGCTGGCGCGGGATGTGGGCGAGGGCGTCGGTCTCGTCGGGCTCGATGTGCACGAACTGCGACGAGGCGCAGCACGCCACGCACGGGCCGCAGGGCACGTCGGCGTCGGAGCCGTCGCTCAGCGCTCGATGCATGCCGTCGACCCACGCCGAGTAGGGGCCGGCGTCGAGCGCGCCGTCGTCGTGGGAGCCGCTGGTCATGGTCGCGTCGAGCGTACCGGCGGCGGCCGGTACGGGACGCCCCGGGCGAGTCCACCGGCCCCCGGCGGCGCGGGTTCGGTTGTCAAGGGGCCGGGTCCGGGGCTGCGACGTTCGGTGGGGCAACGCCGCTGATCGCGTGATGCTGGTGGTGCCCGCCCTGTTCAGGCGGCCTGGCGTCGGCTCGGGGGTCCGGTGGTCATGGTGGTGTGGTCGGGCAGATCGATGCGCAGTGACCGGTCGGGGCTCATGGTGACGGCCCAGCCGCGGTCGTGGATGCAGTGATGGTGCGTGCTGCAAACGGGGAGGAGGTTGTTGGTGACTTCTCAAGGTGCCCGATGGCCGCTCGCCGCTAGTAGACGAGCTTGACGAGCACCGCAAGGTCCTCATCGAGCTTGGGCGTGTCCCGCGCCGCCTCGCCCGTCGAGGCCACGACGAGGTCGGCCGTGATGGCACGCGCCTTGTCGGCCGCCTCCGGAACGGCGAGCGCCAGTCGGGCCTCGGCTTGATGCAGCTCGCGCACAACGGTGAAGCGATCCGGGGTCACTGCCGTGTTGGCGTTGCTCTCGCCGCTCAAGTGCTGGCCCATCCAGTTGCGGTCGATGGCCACGCGCGTCGACCGCACGACGGCAGCGAACGCAACCACAGCAGCCACACGTTCGGCGGCTCGCTCGCGCCTACGTGCGAGCCAATGGGTGATCGGCGGGACCGCGATCCCGGCCAGCAACACTGCCGTGGCCGGCAGCACAACGATGAGAACGTCGTAGCCCGTCGTCTTGTCACCCGCGGCAGCCATCACGGCCGCCAAGTCTCGCGCGGCCGGCCTTTGCTCCGAGGGACCACCGCCGCCAACTACGCGAGCGTCTCTAAGTAGCCGCGGCGCTCACGCCGCGCCGTCGACCACCACGTGCTCGTTGATGACCTCGGCCATCACGTGGCCGCGCGAGCCGTTGTCGGGCATCTGGGGCGGTCTGGACGCCCACGAGCGTGACGCGATCCGCGGCGGGCCCGTGGCGGCCTGAGGGCCGTCAGGGGCCCCGACGTCGCCCGCGCCCGGTTGCGGGGCGTGGCGGGCCGTGTGGCGCCTCTGGTGGGCGTGTGGTGGCGCAGGTCTGGCGGCTCGGTGGTCAGAGCCCGCGGGATCGTGGAAGCCTTAGGGCGGAAAACGCCAGCCAGACCGTCCACGGCAACCCGGCCCCCCGACCGAAGCGGTCGCGCTGGTCGTGCGCGTGCGCCTCCCAGCTAGCCACGTTACGGACGTCCAGCTTCTCGGAGAGTGGGTTCACGAGACGGGAGGATAGCGAAATCGTGCGAACCCTCGCTACGGGGGTTTCGGGTTTTGACGCCCTCACGCCGCGCCGGTGGCGCCACCCTCGATGACGACGTGCTCGTTGACGAGGTCGGCCAGGATGAAGCGCTCGGCCTCGGCCAAGCTGCCCACGTTCAAGGCGGCGCGGTTCATCGAGCCGGCTTGCCCGGCGAGCACCTGGGCGACGGCGAGCCCGTGCCACGTTGGCGGGGACAGTCGCACGCGCGGGTCCGAGACGTCGGCCATGAGCAGGGCGCCAGGCTCGGCGGTCCCAAAGGCGCGGTCCATCGACAACAACGTCGTACGAGCGCCGTGCAACCGGGCGAGCGACTGCGCGAAGTCGTCACGGGAGCGGAGGGCGGCGGCCTGCGCTTCGCCGATGTCGGCGATGGCCCGGGCGCGCCAGGTGCCGGCCGACCAGTGCTCGCGCAACGCGTCACGGACGTCGCCGAGCTTGGTGAACGCCACGTCGAGCGCCGCCCGGTACAACCGGGCGTCGTTGACCGCCTTGGCTTCGGCTGCGGGCCGGGTGGCGGCGGCCAGCTTGGTGCCGTTGGTGACGGAGTCGATGGCGGCCAGCTCATCGTTGCGGGCGGCGACCTGTACCCCGCCGACGCCGTCGTGGGCGGCGTCGTGGCAGAGCGTGACCATGTCGTCGGCGGCCTGCCACGCGCCGAGGGCGGGGAGGCCGAGCCCGAGCACTTCACGACCGGGGCGCAACTGCTCGTACCTGTCGCGGTCGACGTCGACGTCACGCAAGAACGAGGGCAGCGGGGCGCCGACGTGCACGAGCCCGAAGTCTTGCGGTGCTTCCTGGCCGAGCGCGTCAGCGCGGATCGAGGTCGCCAGCTCGACGGCGCTGGCCATGTTCAAGTCTGGCGGAACGATCGAGCCAGGGTTGGGCTGGTCGGCTCTCGGTGCTTCGGTTCGGACATCTGGCATGGCGTGGGCCTTTCGGTTGTGATCTCCCGGCCGATCGGCCGGAAGATTCGTGGTTCGTGCTTTGCGGTGGTGGCCCGACGACGACGACAGGCCACCACCGCGCGCCGAGCGCCGGGCCGAGCGCCATGCAACGGCCCGTCGCGTCAGGCGATGGGTCGCCTACGTCGGCGTTCCACGGTGAGCGAGACGGCACCCGGGGGCGCCGGTGCCGGCGGCGGTGTCGCCCAACCGGCGGGTTCGATGATGTCGAGCACATCGGGCATGGTCGTCGAGTCGTACGGGCCGAAACGCTCGCGGATGAGCTGACTGACGGAACCCATGAGCCGGTCCTCGAACAAGGCGACCAGGAACCGGCGCTCGTCGCGCGTGAGCCCAGGCACGGCGGCCACCAGGAGGTGCGCCGGTGCCGGTGTGCGGCCGGCGAGACGGTCGACGGCCTGGTGGTGCTCAACCGTCCACCAACCGGCGTGGACGGCATCACCACGGCCGGCCGAGTTCGTGGTGCCGGAATGCAGGGGCATGGCTACGACCACCTCGCTCGTGCGGCTTTGCGGGCCCGCTGGGACGCGGTCAACTTCTCGTCATTCTCACCAGACTCGGGCAGGTGTAGCCGGCTCAACAGCGTGGCCAGGGCGACACGCTGTGAGCGCAGCTCCGAGTGAACGGGGTGGATCACGACGCGCCCGCCGGGCCCATCGACGAACGGGGGTGCATCGGCGCTGGCGTGCTCAAGGCGCTCGATCGTGTCGGCGACACCTGCGGCCGCGTCGAGCACGAGCCGCTCGCCGGGCCCGAAGATCATCGGCTCGACGTCGCCTTGCGGGCGCCATTCGAGAATCGACGCCTTGAGCCGCTCGCCCGCGGTCGGTGCTGTCGGCTTGGCCATGGAACCATAATGGACCGGTTTCATACCAAAGTCGATGCGGGCATCGGGTGACCACCTCGAACCCGGCTCGAAGGTGCATTCGTAAGTCGATGTTGGGTCGGGTGTCGAACCGGCACCGAGGGCCGAGCTGCCCACCTAGCATTGATGCCATGGGTCGTCAGCTGGGGAACTTGGCGCTGACCGAGCGCTACCGCCATTTGCTCAACTTGCACCTGCGCGACGGTGAGCTGCCGGTGAACGCTGGGGTCGGTGTGCCGAAGGACATGGGTAGCCAGTATCCGCGGCGTGACCGGGGCACGGGCGTGCTCTTCGCGACCAGCGACCGCTTGCTGCACATAGTGGAAGGCGACCCTCGATGGTTCCTCTCCTTCGACTGGGACGTCATAGGGCGCCTTGACGTCGGTCCAGGTTCGCGACTCATGCCCCGGTCGCTCACCCTGACGGTTTGCTCGGTCGACGGGCCCAACGCCGTCGGCTTCTACGTAAACAGGATGTACGCCCAAGACCTGGTGTATCTGTTCGACAGCATCCCGCAACTTCGTCGGGGCGAGCTGCCGGAAGGTCTTACGTAACGACCCGCGGCCACCCTCCGCCCCTGCACCGGAAGTCGATGCCACCATGCCGACCGGCCGGCCGTATGCCGAACGAAGGCCAAATGAATCACCCGGTTAGGTCCCTCCCCACCATCGTCACTTCTGGCGTCGGCGTTCGCGGCGGGCTCGCTTCGCGCTGCGGTGTGAACCACGCGGCGAGCGGCTCGGGCGCGGGTGCGGCTGCGGTTCTGTCTGGGCATCGGTGTCTTCCTTTCGGGTTACGGACCTAGGTCGCTAAGTGGGCGCCGGGTGATGTTGGAAGTTGGAAGGTTTCCAACATCCCCGTCTCTCTCCCGCGAAATCGGGGTGTGGACAACTTCTCACCCATAACGCTCTGACCAGGTTAAATAGATAGATAAGAACAACATTCTGATAGGGGGCGAGAGACGGGGTCGGTTGGAACCTTCCAACCTTCCAACCTGTTGGAAGGTGACCTCAGGTTGGGCGCGAATCGCCCGGCTTGAACTGGGCGCCGACGCGCTCGATGTAGCCGCGGGCGACGCACGCCGCGATGGCGTCATCCACGGCCACCAGGGCCCGGCTCGCGCCCGGCGTGGCCCGGGTGAGACAGGCACGGTTGCACGGGTCGTCGTGACCTTTGTGGACGTGCCTGCCGATGGCCCGCACCATCGTGTCGAGGGCTCGTTGCTCTCGCGATCCAACGATGGCCAGCTCCCGTTGCACGGCCAGGCGGTCGCCTGCCTGGTGGCGTTCGCGGGTGGCGACCACGGCCAGGGCGACGGAGCGGGCTTTGACGGCTTGGCTCGTGTCCCACACGGTGCCGGAGAGCTGCCAGTCAGCGACGGTGACCGCGTGGCGCCCGTCGATGATGCCCAACAGTGCGGCGATCTTGAGTCGTTGCAGGTAGCCGTGGCTCTCGTTGAGGGGCAGGACGATGGTGCCGCGGTTCACGGCGAGGTCATGCGCTCGCACCTCGGCGGCGACGTCGGGGTCGACGACGATCAGGTGCTCGGCCAGTCCTCCGATGCGGGCGATGTCGAGCGGTCCGGGCCACGGCGGCGCTCGGTCGGGAATGTGGGGGTCGGAGGCGTTGAACGCCAGGAACCGTTGCGCGAGTCCTTCCTCGACGTCGGCGAAGAGGGCGCCCGCCGTTGAGGGGTGCAGTCCCATGCTGAGAGCCAGCCGGTAGCTGTGCGCGGGTAGGCGCCGGGTGCGAGCAGCTTCGGCGTTGCTCTGGCCGAGCAGGGCGCCCGACCACGCCGAACGGAGCGTGGCGAACGTGATGGTCCCGTTTCGCCCTCCGATGTCGAGGATGGCTTTGCCCTCATCGTTGTAGGAGTACACGCGGTCGCGGATCATCACCCGGGGCGCCGGCTTGCCCGGGGGCGCCTGGGAGTCGGGCCCCATGTACAGCTCGGCCAACCCTTCGCCCGAGCCGATGGGCGCCTCGTGGACCTCGTAGGTTCCGTCGGCGTTCCGGTGGAACGGCACCAGCTCACCGCCGACGGCGTTCGATGTCGTCTTGCCCACGCCCGAATCGGCGACGAGCACCACGAACAGGTTGAGCGACGCGACCGACCCGACGATGGCGGGAAGTCTGGTCGTCGGGCGTTCCCGCGCGTCGACGCGGGCCAGGGTGCACGCGAACACGGCGTCGGCGCCGCGCCCGCGTGAGTAGGCGGCGTCGCGAATGTGGGCGAGGCGTGGCCGCGCATCGTAGAACGTGGCGGGCAGCAACGTGGCGGCGGTGTCGGGCATCACCACCTTGGGCTCGTCGATGCGTTCACGGGTGCGGGCGCCGCCGTGCTGGGGGTCGTGGGGCGCCAGCGTGCTCGAGAATTTGCTGTCGGCACTGGCGACCATGTCCGCCCATTCCTTCTCGGCCTGTGGCTCTGTGGACCGGTCGGCGACGGCGGTGACGAAGGCAGCGTGCATCTCGTCGAGTGCGTCGGCGGCGCCGGGGTTGCCGGCGTGCACCTGGGGCACGAGCTTGGCCGTGGCCCGCACCGCGGTGTCGTGGCGGCTCATCCCGCGGG
>JANMAT010000036.1:0-51646 GCA_031359995.1 Actinomycetes bacterium | reverse complement strand
GCTCGACGCCCAGCTCGACGAACTGTGGCGCTGGATGCAGACGCTGACCCCCGCCACCGATGACGACCTGGCGCCCTATGAGCAGCGCATCGCCGAAACCGACCCGCCGCCGGCCGACGACGTGTCCTAGGTCGCTCCTAGGTCGGGCCGAACCAGCGGTCGTGTACGCGGGCGCGTAGCCGGCCCGGCGCGCCACCTCGTCGAACAGGTCGATGCTGAAGCGTTCAGGCCGCCCGTTTCGGGCTGTCGGTCATGCCACGGTCGGGTGAGGTCGTGCCGGGGGCCGGCCGGACGGGCCGGTGCGGCGGCCCGCGTAGGCTCCGCCCCGTGACCGAGCCCGTGCCGCCCCTCAACGTGCTCGAGTCGATCCAGCGGCGGGTGCTGTGGCTCGCGGTGCGCATGATCGACCACGCCAACCGCGAACGCCCCCTGGTGGCGCCGCCGGGCCGGGAGGCCGAGTTCGCGGTGAAGGTCGGCGGACACCAGGCGTCGAGCGCATCGATGGTGTCGATCATGACGGCGCTGTGGTTCCAGCACATCGGTGGCGACGACAAGGTCGCCGTGAAGCCGCACGCGTCGCCGGTCTTCCACGCCATCAAGTACCTCACGGGCGAGCTCGAGCGCTCGTACCTGACGAGGCTGCGACAGGTCGGCGGTCTGCAGGCATACCCGTCGCGCACGAAGGACCCCGACGTCGCCGACTTCTCCACCGGGTCGGTCGGGCTCGGCGCGGTGGCGCCGCTGTTCGCCGCGGCGACCCGTCGCTACGTGGACGCCCACTTCGGCCCCCGCCCGCCGGCCCGCCACATCGCGCTCGTCGGCGACGCCGAGCTCGACGAGGGCAACGTGTGGGAGGCCATCGCCGACCCGTCGCTGCAGGGCATGGGCAACGTATTGTGGATCGTCGATGTGAACCGCCAGAGCCTCGACCGCGTGATCCCGGGCATGAAGATCCGCCAGCTCCAGAAGTTCTTCGAGGACTCGGGCTGGCACGTGGTCGAAGCCAAGTACGGGCGACGTCTCACGCGGGCCTTCGCGTGGCCGGGCGGCACGGCGCTGCGCCACCACATCGACGACATGTCGAACGAGGAGTACCAGAGCCTCTTCGCGCGGCACGGCGCCGAGCTGCGCGACCGCTTCCTCACCGGCGCGCCCGACGACGTCGTGCGCTCGCTGATCGGTGTGCCCGACGACGACGTGGCCGCCCTGGTGCAGAACCTCGGTGGTCACGACCTCGGGACGCTGATCGACGCCTACCGGCGCTGCGATGCGGTCGTCGACCGGCCCAGCATCGTGTTCGCGTACACGGTGAAGGGCTGGGGCCTGCCCATCGCCGGTGATCCCCTGAACCACGCCGCGCTCCTGAGCGAGGCGCAGATCGACGCGCTGCGCGCCGACGTGGGGCTCGACCTCACCGACGAGTGGGACCGCTTCGTGCCCGACGGCCCTGAGGGACGGCTGTGCGCGGCGGTGGGTGCCGACCTGAACAACGCGCCCGTACCACCCCGGGCCCGGATCGCCGTGCCCCGCGCCGTGGGCGCGCTGACGGCGCGGCCGGTGTCGACGCAGGAGACGTTCGGCCGGTTGCTGACCGCGCTCGGCAACGAGCCCGGTGTGGCCGAGCGGCTCGTCACCACCTCGCCCGACGTGTCGGTGAGCACGAACCTGGGCGGCTGGATCAACAAGGTCGGCGTGTTCGCCGCCGAGCTGCAGCCCGACTTCCTCGGCGAGGGCCGCCTGCTGCGCTGGCAGCAGTCACCGGCGGGCCAGCACATCGAGCTCGGCATCAGCGAGATGAACCTGTTCCTGCTCCTCGGTGCGCTCGGACTCGGCCACGAGCACCACGGCGAGGTGCTCCTGCCGGTCGGCACCGTGTACGACCCGTTCGTGTGCCGGGGCCTCGATGCACTCATCTACGCCCTCTACAGCGGCGCCCGCTTCGTCGTGGTCGGCACGCCATCGGGCGTGACGCTCAGCCCCGAGGGTGGCGCCCACCAGTCGTCGGTCACCGCGTCCCTCGGCATCGAGCTCCCCGGTCTGTGCGTGGCCGAGCCGGCCTACGCCACCGCGCTCGACTGGTTGCTGTGCGACGGTCTCGACCGCCTCATGGGCGACGACCCCACCTCGCTCTACCTGCGTCTGTCGACCCGACCGGTCGACCAGCGCCCGTTCGAGCAGCTACGCGCGCACATCGGTGACGATGCGCTGCGCGCCGACGTGCTGGCCGGCGCGTACCGACTCGTCGACCGCGCTGCGGAACTGCCCGGTGCGCCCGTCGTGCAGCTGATGACATGCGGCGCCGTCGTGCCCGAGGTGCTGGTCGCCTCGGAGCTCTTGGCGGCCGAAGGGGTGGCCGCCAACGTGATCGAGCTGACCAGCCCCAGCCGGGTGTACCACTCGTGGCAGGGCGGTCTGCGGGCCGCGGTGCGAGGTGCCGCCGTGCACCCCGGCGCCGGTCATCTGGCCCGCATCATCCCGGTCGCCGAGCGCCACGCACCGATCGTGACGGTGCACGACGCCGCCAGCCATGCGCTGGCCTTCGTCGGGTCGGTGTTCGGCGCGCCGGTGGTGCCGGTCGGCGTCGACGCCTTCGGCCAGTCGGGCTCGCTGGCCGAGCTGCACGAGCTGTTCCAGCTCGACCCTCCGTCGATCGTGAACGCCGCCCTCGTGGCGTTGGGCTGACCCCTGGCGCGGCGAAGGCCGGCGACCCATGGAGTCGCCGGCCTTCGAGCCGTGGTGCGTCGTGCTGGTTCGACTCAGGGAGCCACGGTGGTGGCCGGAGCCGCCGTCGTGGTGGTGGTCTTCGCGGCCCGGCTCGCCGTCTCCGTCTTGGCGACCGTACCGGTGCCCTCGAGCTCAGCCGAGAACTTCACGGTCGCCGTGGCGCTCGTGAACTTGACCTCGACCTCGCGCTCGACCTCGGCCGGGGCGGCAGCCGGGGTGCCAGCGACCGTGGTGGTGCTGGCCGCGGCGTCCGCCGACTCGGACTCGACCGTCGCGGTGAAGCCGGCGGCGCCCGTGGCGGTGGCGGTCAGCGCACCGGTGGCCGCATCCTGCGTGATGGTCACGGTGCCGACCGCGGTGCCGTCGGCCGGGTTCACGACATCGCACGGCGCGGCGATGTCGCACGTGCCCTTGGCGCGGGCACGGCCGGCCTTGTTCCCGCCGCCGTTGCCGCCCTTGTTCCCGCCGCCGCCGCCGTTGCCGCCGCCCTTGTTCCCGCCATTGTCATCGACGCTGGAGGCCGTGGTCGTGCCGGCAACGGCCGCCGTACCCGCTGCAGGCGCCGCCGCAGCCGCCGTACGGCCCCCCCGGTTCTGGCGACTGGCGCCCCCGTTGTGCCCGTCCTTGGCGAACGATGCCGCCGCCGGCACCAGCGCCGCCGTCATGACTCCCGCGATGATCATCTTCCGAACGTCCATGGAGCGTCCCTTTCCGTCGTGCACCGACCGTCGTTGGCGGCCCACAAATCGTGCGTTGACCAGGACTTCTTCCACCAGTGGACCTTCGTCGTACCACCTTTGTTTCCACTCACTTGGCCGTCGCTGACCAAACCTTCACCACTCGGTGGGACGCTCGTGGCCGGCCCGAACCGAGCCGGAACCAAACCCCTCCACCACCGATGCGGGGGTCCGACCGGGGCGGCTACGACGTCCTACGACGGGTGGGGCCGATCTCGAACGCTCAGCGGCGCACCGCACCGGGCGTGGTCGGCGCGATGGTGAACGTGGCGTCGGTCTGCACCGGGCTGCCGGCGACGCGCACATCGGTGACGACGCGGTACTCGGCGGTCCACCCGTCGCGAGTGATCTCGTTGCGCACCCAGCCGCGCTGGTGGGCGTTGATGTACTTCAGCGCAGGGAACAGGTTGATGGCCGACTCGAGCTGTTCGGGGAGCAGCGCGCCCGACGAGATCGACGTTCCCACGAGCTCGGTGGCCACCGGCGCGGCGCCGGGCGTGGTGGCGAGATCGGCGACGGCCGAGAGGTGGATGTCGCCGGTCACGACCACCACGTTGCGCTTGCCCGAGGCGGTGATGCCGTCGAGCAGGCGCTGACGGGCGACGGGGTAGCCGTCCCACTGGTCGTAGTTCAGCACCGCGCCGTTGAGGCGGGCGTCGCCCATGACGACCTGGTTGCCGAGCACGTTCCACGTCGCCGTCGATGCCGTGAGGCCCTGCAGCAGCCACGCCTCCTGCTCGTCGCCGAGCATCGTGCGACCGGCGTCGTCCCACTCGGCGCACGGTGCCGCCGTGCTCAGCACCGCGTCACCGCAGGCCTGGTCGCTGCGGTACTGGCGGCCGTCGAGCAGGAACAGGCGGGCCAGCGTGCCGAAGGCGACCTCGCGGTAGATGCGCAGGGTGGCGTCGGTCGGCTTGGGCAGGCGCGTCGGCATCCACTCCCACCACGCCTGGTAGGCCTGCGCCCGGCGGGCGAGGAAGTCGGCCTCGGACACCGTGGCGTCCTCGCTGACGGCGGCGGCGTAGTTGTTCTGCACCTCGTGGTCGTCCCACACCACCAGCCACGGGTAGGCGGCGTGGGCGGCCTGCAGATCGACGTCGCTGCGGTAGAGGGCGTACCGCGTCCGGTAGTCGGCCAACGTGAGGCACGTGTCGCCCGTGTGCCGGCGCGGCGCGCCGGCGGCGGCGCCGTACTCGTAGATGTAGTCGCCGAGCCACACGAACAGGTCGAGGTCGCTGGCCACCGCGTCACGGTGGGCGGCGTAGAACCCACCCTGCCAGTCCTGGCACGACCCGAACCCGAAGCGGAGCTTCTCGGGCGTGGCGTCGGCCGCCGGCATCGTTCGGGTGCGGCCCGCCACGCTGGCGGCCCCGGAGGTGAACCGGTACCAGTAGCGCGTGTCGGGCTGCAGGCCGGCGGCGTCCACGTGCAGCGTGTAGTCGTCGGCGGCCGTGGCCGTCGCCGCGCCCCGCGCCGCGACCGAGCGGAACTGGGCGTCGGTGGCGACCTCCCACGTGACCTCGGCGTCGCCGCTCGTGTCGACGCGGGTCCACAGCACCACCCGGTCGGGGAGCGGATCACCCGATGCCACGCCCCACGTGAACGGCGGCGCCGCCGGTGGCAGTGTCGCCGAGGTCGTGGTCGTGGCCGCCGCGGTCGTGGCCGGTGCGGTCGTGGTCGGCGCCGCGGTGGTGGTGGTGCTCGGCGTCGGGGTGGCCGGGGTGGCGGGAGACGTGGCGGTCGTGGGCGACCCGGCCTCCTTCGACGAGGAGCACGCCGTCACCAGCGCGGCGAGGGACCCGAGGAGGAAGACGCGTCTGTCCACCCGGTCGAGGCTAGGCGCGTGTCACGGACACGGCGCTACGTACACGTGTTCGCATCCGGTAGAATCGACGCCATGCCCGACTTCCAGGTGGTGTCGCCGTTCCAACCCGCCGGCGACCAGCCCGCCGCCATCGAGAAGCTGGCCGAGGGCATCACCCGGGGCGATCGCTTCCAGACGCTGCTCGGCATCACCGGGTCGGGCAAGTCGGCCACCATGGCGTGGACGATCGAGAAGGTGCAGCGGCCCACACTGATCCTCGCGCCCAACAAGTCGCTGGCCGCCCAGTTGGCCAGCGAGATGAAGGAGTTCTTCCCCCACAACCGGGTCGAGTACTTCGTCTCCTACTACGACTACTACCAGCCCGAGGCGTACATCCCCTCGAGTGACACCTACATCGAGAAGGACTCGTCCATCAACGACGAGATCGACCGGTTGCGCCACTCGGCCACCGCGGCGTTGCTGACCCGGCGGGACACCATCGTGGTGGCCTCGGTCAGCTGCATCTACGGCATGGGCGATCCGGCCGAGTACCGCGGGCAGCTGGTCGAGCTGCACACGGGGGTCGACTACGACCAGCGCTCCATCCTGCGCCGATTGGTGAACCTGCAGTACGACCGCAACGACATGGCGCTCGGGCGCGGCAAGTTCCGCGTGCGGGGCGACACCATCGAGGTGCACCCGGCCTACGCCGAGTCGGTGCTGCGCATCGAGATGTTCGGCGACACGGTCGATCGTCTCACCATGGTCGATCCGCTCACCGGTGAGCAGCTGGCCGAGCTCACCGAGACCATCGTGTTCCCCGCCACCCACTACGTCACCGGTGAGGAGCGCATGCAGCGCGCGGTCAAGGGCATCGAGGCCGAACTGCAGGAGCGCCTGGCCCACTTCGAGAAGGAGGGCAAGCTCCTCGAGGCGCAGCGCCTCCGCATGCGCACCCAGTACGACCTCGAGATGATCCAGGAGGTCGGCTACTGCAACGGCATCGAGAACTACTCGATGCACATCGACGGTCGTGTCCACGGCCAGCCGCCGTTCACCCTGCTCGACTACTTCCCGAAGGACTTCCTGCTCGTCATCGACGAGAGCCACCAGGCGGTGCCCCAGCTGCACGGACAGTTCGCCGGCGACCGCTCCCGCAAGGACATGCTCGTCGAGCACGGCTTCCGGCTGCCCAGCGCGCGCGACAACCGCCCGCTCACCTTCGAAGAGGTCATGGAGCGCATCAACCAGATCGTGTTCCTGTCGGCCACGCCGGCCGAGTACGAGCTACGCCTGTCGACCCAGATCGTCGAGCAGATCGTGCGCCCCACCGGCCTGGTCGACCCCGAGGTCATCATCAAGCCCACGAAGGGCCAGATCGACGACCTCATCGAGCAGATCAACCTCCGCACCACCAAGGGCGACCGCGTGCTGGTCACCACTCTCACCAAGAAGATGGCCGAGGACCTCACCGACTACCTGCTCGAGCAGGGCCTGCGCGTGCGGTACCTGCACTCCAACATCGACACGATCCAGCGCATCGAGATCCTGCGCGCCCTGCGCCTCGGCGAGTTCGACGTGCTCGTCGGCATCAACCTGCTCCGAGAGGGACTCGACCTGCCCGAGGTGTCGCTGGTGGCCATCCTCGACGCCGACAAGGAGGGCTTCCTGCGGTCAGAGACGTCGCTCGTCCAGATGATCGGTCGTGCCGCCCGCAACGTGGACGGCCAGGTGATCATGTACGCCGACCGGTTCACCGAGTCCATGCGCAAGGCCACCAGCGAGACGAACCGTCGCCGCGGTCTGCAGGTCGCCCACAACGCCGAGCACGGCATCAACCCGCAGACCATCCGCAAAGCCGTCACCGACATCCTGTCCATGCTCCGTCCCGACGAGGGTGCCCCGTTGCCGGGCAAGGACCGCCGCCGGCAGAACCCGCGCGAGGAGAAGAGGCGCCAGGAGCTCAAGTCGCTGCCGCAGCAGGAGCTCGGCCGCCTCATCCAGACCTTGGAAGAGGAGATGCACGAGGCCGCCGCCGACCTGCGCTTCGAGTACGCCGCCCGCCTGCGCGACGAGGTCAACGATCTCCGCCGCGAGTACCGCGACGCCGGCTGAGCTCAGGCGCGCTGGTCGGTGCTGGCCGGTTCTCGGCGGGTGCGGCGCACGCCGTCGGCACCGGCGGCCATGGCCATCCACGCGGTGGTCCAACCCTGGGGCAGCACGCCGGTGGGCACTTCGAGCGGTGACCCGAAGCGCGCCGCGGCCAGCAGGCCGGCGGTCACATGGGCCATCGTGCCGGCCAGCACGTCCTCCGAGCCCGCCGCGGTGGCCTGCACCTCGCTCAGGAGCACGTTGGCACCGTCGAGCTCGCCGGTGGCGATGCGGGCCAGCACGCCGGCGGCAGCGGCGGTGATGCGGTCCAGGTAGGACGCTCCCGGGTGGGCGAGCACCTCGACGACCCGGTCGATCGCGTCATCGACGGCACCCGAGGCCACCAGCGCCATGGCGGCCACGCCCTTCGGGTAGATCGACTCGGCGTCCAGGTCGGTGGCGCGGCTGGCCGCTTCCAGCGAACCGTCAACGTCACCGAGCTGAAGCCGGGCGACGGCCAGCGCCGCCCACAGCTCCGACAGTCCGATGCCATCGAGGGCGGCGTTGGCCAGTGCGGCATCCGCGGCGGCCACCGCCCGGCGGGGATCGCCGGCGTGCACCGCGGCGCCCGCGGTGACGAGGGCGACCCAGGCCCGGCGCGGATCGGTGTCGGCCACCGCGGCCAGCCGCTCCAGCTCGCGCTGGGCGTCGGCGGTCTGGCCCCCGGCGACCTCGGCCCGCACCAGCAACCCGGCGGCCTGCGCCTCGCCGTAGCGGTCGCCCAGGGCCCGGAAGCCGACGCGTGCCTTCTCGGCCAAGGTCAGCGCCTCGCTGACGCGGCCCGACCAGAGGCGCAGCCCGCCGAGCAGCACGCGCATCATCGATGCGGCCCACTTGTCGTCGTGCTCGTCGGCCTCGCGCATGACGAGCGACGCCAGCGCCTCGGCATCGTCCAGGCGACCCTGCTGGAAGCGGATGAAGGCCCGCAACCCGAGCACCCACGAGCGCCCGTTGTGGTCGCCGAGCGACGAGAACGCGATGTCGGCGTCCTCGAGGCGGGCGTCGGCCTCGGCCCGGGCGCCCTTCACGAACGCGGTCCACGCCCGGTGCTGGTTGACCCACGCCAGGCCCCGCTGATCGCCGAGCGCCGTGTACAGCTCCTGGGCTTCGGCCAGCGGCGCCTCGGCTTCGGCGGCGAAGCCGGCCAGCACGAGCACCATCCCGAGCGTGCGCAGGGCCAACGCCAGTGCGGCGGCATCATCGGTGGCGCGGATGGCGGTGACCGCCTCGCGCAAGGTGGCGATGGCCACCTCGGCCCGACCGGTCTGGAACTCGAGCTGACCCAGCAGCCGCTTGGCGTGACCACGGGCCTTGTCGCTCACCGTCTCGGGCGCGTCGGCCGCGCTCTGGAACACCGCGTCGAGATCGGCCCGGGCGGCGTCGTAGTGGCGCAGGCCGAGACGGGCCTCGCCCCGGGCCAGCAGCAGCCGCCGTCGGGCTCGATGCACGTCGGCGGCATCGCGGGGCACCACGGCGTGCTCGCCGGCGGTGGCGAGGATGCCGAGCGCGGCGTCGGCGAAGCGCTCGGCGTTCAGGAAGCCCTGGCGGTCGAGGGCGTGACGAGCGGCCAGGAACGACCAGTGCACCGCCTTGTCGACGACATCGTGGGGTATCCCGGGCACCGCGCCGATCTCCACGAGCAGACCGGCGGCGACGCTCCAGTGGTGAGCCAGCACCTCGGCCACGTCGCTCTTGCCCTTCGCCATGTCCTCGATGGCGACGGCCACGCCGGCGTGGCGTTGAGCGCGTACCGTCTTGGTGAGGGTCTGGTAGGCGACCTCGCGCACGGTGGGGGAGCGGAAGCGCCAGCCGTTGCCTTCGAGCACGAGCAGGTCGGCCGACGCCAACGCCTCCAGCGTCGATCGACGGGGCTGCTGGTTCATGGCCATGCCGAAGCGCTCGAGCGTGCGCCACCGACCCGACACGCCGAGCACGGCGGCGTTGTCGAGCATGGCCCGCTCGTCGGGCGCCAGCGCGTCGAGGCGGGCGGCGACCAGGCCGCGCAGGGTCTGGGGCAACGTGGGGCCAGCGGCGTCGGGTCCGACCTCGGCCACCAGGGCGGCGAGCTGCTCGATGAAGAGCGGGTTGCCGCCGCTGCGGCGCAGCAGTTCGTGGCGCAGGGTGGGGTCGTCGGCGTCGCCCAGCGCCAGGCTGGCCAGCTCCTCGGCGTCGGCGCCGCTGAGGGGATCGAGACGTAGCAGGTACGTGCTGTGGCGGGCGCCCATGGGTGGCCACGCCACCCCTTCCTCCGGTCGGGCGGTGGTGGCGATCACCACGGGCACCGACGGCAGGCGCCGCAGCACCGACGCCAGCACGTCGAGCAGCGTGGGGTCGGCCCAGTGGAGGTCGCCGAGTCGGATCACGATGGCCCGCCGGCGCGAGGCCGACGCCAGCGTGGCCGCCAGACCGCGCACGACCTCCTCGTCGGCACTGGCTGGCTCGAGTGCATCGAGCGGTGAGGCCGAGCCGAGCAGGTACAGGAGCGCGTCGACGACGCGCTCCAGAGGGAGCGGCAGCTCGGAACCGGTCTGGCGGATCGCCTCGGCCACCGCTTCACGCTCCACCGGGCCGTCGTCGGCCAGGCCGAGCACGGGCCGGATGGCGAAGGCCAACGGGGCCAGCGGAGCCGTCTCACCGTAGGGCAGGCAGCGGCCCGCCACCGTGAGCACGCCGGGGCGCTCGCCCAACCCGTCGACCAGTTCCTCGGCCAGGCGGCTCTTGCCCATGCCGCCCTCGCCCTCGATGGCGATCACCAGCGGCCGCCGACGCTCGATGGCCAGGTTCGCGGCGGCGACCAGCGCGCTCAGCTCGTCGTCCCGGCCGATGAGGGGCAGGCGCCGTCCGCCCCGGGCGCCCGGCAGGGCCAGCGGCTCGACGGCCAACCAGGTGTCGACCGGCTCGATGCGGCCGCGCACCTGCAGCGGCCCGAACGGCTCGTAGGCGATGACCCGACTGGTCGTGGCGTGGGTGCTGGCGGCCACGAGGACGCCACCGGGCGGCGCCTCGCTCTGCAGGCGCGACGCCAGGTTCACCACGTCGCCCAGGGCGGTGTAGTCGCCGCCGGCGCGCAGCGAGCCCACCAGCACCTCGCCCGTGGCCACACCGACGCGCAACCGCACCGGCACACCGGCCGATGTCGCGTAGGACTCGATGGTCGACTGCATGGCCAGTCCCGTGCGGACGCCCCGCTCGGCGTCGTCCTCGTGGGCCACGGGTGCCCCGAACAGGGCGAGCACGCCGTCGCCCAGGATCTTGTCGACCCGGCCGCCGTGCGCGTCGATGTCGGCCACCAGCCGCTGCAGGCAACCGTCGATGAGCCGCTTCACCTGCTCGGGATCGCGCCGCTCGGCCAGGCCGGTGAAGCCCACGACGTCGGCGAAGAGCACGGTCACGATGCGGCGCTCGTCACCGCGCCCCGGCGCGGAGGCCAGCGCGGCCAGGCCCGCGCCACACGAGGGGCAGAACGCGGCCCCCTCGGGCGTGGGGCGGCTGCAGGATGGACAGATCAACGGGGTTCGCTCGCTTCGGCCCCCGGCCGCCGTCGTGGGGTGGGGCAGGGGTCACCGCCAGGGTACGGCAGGACGACCCACCCGCGGCGACGATTCTCGGCGGCGGCCGGGGTGCCCGCCCGACCGGGCCGGTTCGGAGGGCGCTCGTCGGCCTGGCAAGATGCCTGCTCATGGCCTGCTACCTCGTCGTCAACGCCCGCATCACCGATCCGGAAGGTCTCGCCGCCTATAGCGCCGCAGCCGGTCCGACCCTCGCCGGGCACACCGTCAAGCCCATCGTCGTCAACAACAACGCGGAGGTCCTGGAGGGCACGCCCGCCGGTGAGCGCGTCGTGATCCTCGAGTTCCCCGACCGGGCGGCGCTGAAGGCGTGGTACGACTCCGACGCCTACCAGGCGATCATCGGCATGCGTCACAGTTCGACCGACGGCTTCGCCGTCATCGTCGACGGCTTCTGATCTCGGCTGACGAACGTGAGCGGGGCGCTCAGGCCGACAGGTCGGCCAGCGCCCCGGCCACCAACGGCTCCAGCGTGAGCTCGGGCTGGTTCGCCTTCAGGTGGTTGAGCCAGTGCTTCGACTCGAACAGCGCCAGCAGCAGCCCGTCGGACCGCCGCATGACCTCGACCCCGTTCATGCGGGCCAGCTTGGCCCGGCTCGCCTCGTCGGTGCGGCGTGCCAGGGTGAACCGGCTGCTCGACAGTTCGGTGGGGGCGCCGAACTCGCGGGCCATGCGGTTGGCCACGACCTCGAACTGCAGCTGACCCACGGCTGCCAGCACCGGCGGCTGCTCGGGGTTGTCTGGCTGGCGCAGCACCTGCACCACGCCTTCCTCGTCGAGCTGGGCGATGCCGCGGTGGAACTGCTTGTACCGGGCCGGGTCGAGGGCTCGGGCCGTGGCGAAGAACTCGGGGGAGAAGCTCGGGATGCCGGCGAAGGCGACCTTCGGGCCGGAGTACAGCGTGTCGCCCACACGCACGTCGGTGGCGTTCACCAGGCCCACCACGTCGCCGGGAAAGGCCTCCTCCACCGTCTCGCGCTCCTGGCCGAACACCGAGTGGGCGTACTTGGTGGCAAAGGGCTTGCCCGTGCGGGCGTGGGTCACGACCATGCCCCGTTCGAAGCGGCCCGAGCACACCCGGGCGAACGCGATGCGGTCGCGATGGTTGCGGTCCATGTTGGCCTGCACCTTGAACACGAACGCCGAGAACGGCTCGTCGAGAGCGCGGACCTTGCCGTCGGCGTCGGCGCGGTCGGTGGGCGCCGGGGCCAGGTCGATGACACCGTCGAGCAGCTTGCGCACCCCGAAGTTGGTGATGGCCGACCCGAAGAACACCGGCGTGGTGATGCCGGCCAGGAACGTGTCGAGGCCGTGCTCGGCGCCGGTGATGGACAGCAACTCGACCTCGTCGCGGGCCTGGGTCCACGCCGAGCCCTCCTCGGCCTCGGCCCGGGCGGTGTCGACGACCTCTTCGCCCGCCTCGCTGGCCCCGCGGCTGGTGCGGGTGAACCGGGTGTACTCGCCGGTGGCGACCTCGACCACACCACGGAAGTCGCCGGCCACGCCCACGGGCCAGGTGATGGGGGTGGCCTTCACGTCGAGCAGACGCTCGATCTCGTCGAGCAGGTCGAGCGGCTCGCGGCCCGGGCGGTCCCACTTGTTGACGAAGGTGAGCAGGGGGATCTCGCGAGCCCGGCAGACCTCGAACAGCTTCAGCGTCTGGGGTTCGATGCCCTTGGCCGCGTCGAGCACCATGACCGCGGCGTCGGCGGCCGACAGCACGCGGTAGGTGTCTTCGGAGAAGTCTTTGTGGCCCGGCGTGTCGAGCAGGTTCACGACGAAGTCCCGATACGGGAACTGCAGCACGGTGGACGTGATCGAGATGCCGCGCTCTTGCTCCATCTCCATCCAGTCCGACGTGGCCGACCGTCGCCCGCCGCGCGCCTTGACCGCACCGGCTGACTGCAGGGCGCCGCCGTACAGCAGGAACTTCTCGGTGAGGGTGGTCTTGCCGGCGTCGGGGTGGGAGATGATGGCGAAGGTCCGACGTCGCGCTGCTTCGAGGTGGACCTGGTCGGAGAGGGTCATGGCGTCGTCTCTGGAGGGGAGCCCGCCCAGTGTACGGAGGCCGCGCCGCGCCCGTCGGGTTCCGTTCTGAACAAGTCGTCAACCCGCCGAACGGCATGGCAAGCGGCCCGGCCGCTAGGGTCGACCTGTGCCTGGGCCGGGTGGATGGAGATGCCTCACCGTCCGCGCGCGCGGACGCGGATCAGAGGCGCACGAGCTGGCCGAACAGGCTCGTTGGCTGGGGGTGCCCGGCGTCACGCGCATCGAGCGGGCCGCCCTGGTGTTCGTGCGCGCGCACGGGCCCATCGACCGTGACCGCCTGGTGGGCTCGGTGCTCACCGATCCGCTGCTGCATGACGCCACCTGGGAGCGCAGCGCGGTGGTGGAGGGCGGCCGCGTGGTCGAGACGGTGCTCCACGCCGGCGTCACCGATCCGGTGGCCCAGGCCGTGACGCGCGGTGCCCGCCTGATCGGCATGGAGTCGGCTTTCGACGTGGCCACCGGCACTCGGTTCGAGGTGTACGGCACGGTCGACGACGACGACCTCGACCGACTGATCGCCCGCCTGTTGGCCAACCCCGTGGTCGAGCACGCTGCCATCGGGTGCATCGAACCGCACGACACCGGCGGTGACGCCGACGGTGATGCCGACGGTGATGTCACACCGGTGCCGCTCGCCGGTCTGGCGCCGGCCGACCTGGCCGCCCTGTCGGTGTCACGCGGTCTCGCCCTCGACCCGGCCGAACTGCTCGTGGTGCAGGCCCACTTCGCGTCCCTGGGCCGCCCGCCCACCGACGTCGAGCTCGAGATGCTGGCCCAGACGTGGAGTGAGCACTGCGCCCACAAGACGTTCCGGGCCCGGCTCTCGTGGGCCGACGGCACGCCCATCACGCCGCTGCTCGAGCAGCTCCGCAATGCCACCGACACCATCGCCGCACCATGGGTCGTGTCGGCCTTCGTCGACAACGCCGGCATCGTCGCCTTCGACGACGCCGTCGAACTGGCCATCAAGGCCGAGACCCACAACCACCCCTCGGCGGTCGAGCCGTTCGGTGGCGCCAACACCGGCGTCGGTGGCGTGCTGCGTGACGTGCTCGGCGTGTCGGCCCGCCCGATCGCCGTCACCGACGTGCTGTGCTTCGGCCCACCCGACACCGACCCGGCCACCCTGCCCGCCGGGGTGCTGCACCCGCGCCGCATCCGTGACGGCGTCATCGCGGGCGTGGCCGACTACGGCAACAAGCTCGGCGTGCCCACCGTGGCCGGCGCCATCGCTTACGAGCACGGCTACACCGCCAACCCGCTCGTGTTCTGCGGGTGCGTGGGTGTGCTGCCCGTGGGCGGCCACCGCTGCGAGCCGCAGGCCGGCGACCGGGTCATCGTCATCGGCGGCCGCACCGGCCGTGACGGCATCCGCGGCGCCACGTTCTCGTCGATGACGATGGACGCCACCACCGGCGAGGTCGCCGGCGCCAGCGTGCAGATCGGTGACCCCATCGTCGAGAAGGGCACGCTGGACGTGGTGCTCGCGGCGCGGGATGCCGGCCTCTACCACGCCATCACCGACTGCGGCGCGGGCGGCCTGTCGTCGGCCGTGGGCGAGATGGCCGCAGTGCTCGGCGCCGACGTGCAGCTCGACCTCGTACCCCGCAAGTACCCCGGCCTGGCACCGTGGGAGACGTGGCTGTCCGAGGCCCAGGAGCGAATGGTGCTGGCCGTGGCGCCCGACCAGACGACGGCTCTGCGGGCCGTGTGCGCCCGCTACGAGGTGGAGCTGTCCGACATCGGTGCCTTCACCGGCGACGGCCGCCTCGTGGTGCGTGCCGGTGGTCGTGTGGCCGCCGAACTGGACGTCACCTTCCTGCACGATGGCCGGCCCACCCGCGAGCTGGTGGCCGCCCATCCGGTGGCCCCTGTGCCCCACGGCGAGCGCACGGTGACCGACGCCGGCGCCACGCTGCTGGCCCTGCTCGGCCACGTGAACCTGCGCTCGAACCAGGACGTGGTCACCGGCTACGACCACGAGGTGCTGGGGGGCACGGTCGTGCGGCCGTACGGTGGCGCGGCCGACGACGGTCCGGCCGATGCCGCGGTGATCGTGCCGGTGGGCGCCGTGAGCGATCGGGCCGCGGCCATCGGCATCGGGGTGAACACGCGCTACGGCGCCCTCGATGCCGAACGCATGGCGTGGAGCGTGGTCGACGAGGCCATTCGCAACGTGGTGGCGGTGGGCGCCGACCCCGACCGCATCGCCCTGCTCGACAACTTCTCGTGGGGTGACCCACGCCGGCCCGAGACCCTTGGCCAGCTCGTCGCCGCCGTCGAGGGCTGCTGCGCCGCCGCCATCGCCCACCGGGCGCCCTACGTGTCGGGCAAGGACAGCCTGAACAACGAGTACTTGGGCAACGACGGCCAGCGGCACGCCATCCCTCCCACGCTCGTGATCCACGCCCTCGGCGTGGTGCCCGACCGCCTGCGCACCTGCACCAGCGACGCCAAGACGCCGGGAGACATCGTCTTCCTGGTGGGGCGCACGCTCGACGAACTGCGGGGCAGCCACCTCGACGTGGTGCTGGGGGTCGACGCCGGTGGCGCCGTGCCCGGCCCCGACCGTCAGGCGCCCGCCCGCTACCGGCGCCTGCACGCCGCCATCGCCGCCGGGCTGGTGCGGGCCGCCCACGACCTGGCCGAGGGCGGCCTGGCCGTCGCCGCCGCCGAGATGGCCATCGGTGGCCGGCTCGGCCTCGCCCTGGCCGCCGACGGCGACCCGGTCGTCACGCTGTTCAGCGAGTCCAACGGCCGCCTCCTCGTGGAGGTCGCCCCGGAGCAGGCCGAGGAGTTCGTGGAGCTGATGGACGGCGACGCCCTGCGGCTGGGCACGGTCACCGACGACCCCACGCTGCGCATCATCGTGCGCGACGTCACCATCGACGTGCCCGTCGCCACGCTCGTGCAGCGCTGGGCCGGTCACGTGCCGGGGCTGCAGCCGTGAGCGGCGTGCCCGCCGTCGTGCTGGCCGCGCCGGGCACGAACCGCGACGGCGACGTCGCCGGCGCTCTCGACCTGGCCGGCGCGTCCACCCGCATCGTCACGCTGGCCGAACTGCGCGACGACCCCAAGCTGCTCGACGCGGCCCGGCTCGTGGTGGTGGCCGGCGGGTTCTCGTTCGCCGACGCCCTCGGCTCAGGAAAGCTGTTCGCGCTGGAGCTGGCCGAGATCCTGGGCGAGGGCGTCGCCAGCCTGCTCGCGGCCGGTCGGCCCGTGCTCGGCATCTGCAACGGCTTCCAGACGCTGGTGCGCCTGGGCGTCCTGCCCGGCACCAGCGACGCACCCGCCGTGCTGGCCCCCAACGCGCAGGGTCGCTTCGAGTGCCGCTGGGTGACGCTGGCGCCGGCGCCCGGCCGCTGCGTGTGGACGACCGGTCTGGCCGGCACGGTCACCTGCCCCGTGGCCCACGGCGAGGGCCGGTTCCACGCCGACGCCGGCGTCGTGGCCGCGCTCGAGGCCGACGGCCAGGTGGCGCTCCGATACGCCCACGACGACGGACGCGTGGCCGACGGCGCCTATCCGGCCAACCCGAACGGCTCGGCCGCCGACATCGCCGGCATCTGCGATCCCACCGGGCTGGTGCTCGGGCTCATGCCCCATCCGGAGAACCACGTGCACACCTGGCAGCACCCACGTTGGAGGCGGGGCGACGCCCGTGGCAACGCCCTCGACCTGTTCCGCAACGGCGTGCGCCACGCGGCCACCTCATGAGCAGCGGCTCCGAGCGCGGTGTGCTGCCGGCGCCCTTCGTCGCCGTCGACCTCCCGTTGCCGGGCCGGCGCGAGGGCAAGGTCCGCGTCTCCTACGAGCTGCCCTACGGGCGGCGGCTGTTCGTGACCACCGACCGCCTGTCGGCCTTCGACCGGGTCGTGGCCGGCGTGCCGTACAAGGGTCAGGTGCTCAACCAGCTGGCCTGGTTCTGGTTCGCCACCACCACCGACATCGTGGCCAACCACGCCCTCGGCATCCCCGACCCGAACGCGCTGGTCGCCCAGGAGGCCACGCCGCTGCCGGTCGAGGTCATCGTGCGGGCCCGCATCACCGGCTCCACCTCCACGTCCCTGTGGCAGCGCTACGCGGCGGGGCAGCGCCACATCGACGGCTACGACCTGCCCGGCGGGTTGCGCAAGCACGACGAGCTGCCGCGGCCGATCATCACGCCCACCACCAAGGCCGACATGGGCGGCCACGACGAGCCGCTGTCGTCGGCCGAGGTCGTGACGCGCGGCCTCGTACCCGCCCGCGTGTGGGAGCAGACCACCGAGGCGGCGCTGGCGCTGTTCGCCCGGGGGGCCGACGTGGGCCGGGCCGCCGGCCTGGTGCTGGCCGACACCAAGTACGAGTTCGGCCTGGCCCCCGACGGGGAGCTGCTGCTCATCGACGAGGTGCACACCCCCGACTCGTCGCGCTGGTGGGTCGCCGAGACCCTGACCGAGCGCCTGGCCGCCGGCGACGAGCCCGAGAGCCTCGACAAGGAGCCCGTGCGCCTGGCGCTGGCCGCGGCGGGGTTCCGAGGCGACGGCACTCTCCCCGACCTCGACCCGGGTGTGTGGGCCGTCACCAGCAGCCGCTACGTGAACGCCCTCGAACGGCTGACGCGCGAACGCTTCGAGCCCGGCACCTACCCGGTCCCGAGCCGGCTCGTGGCCAACCTCACCAACGCAGGAGTGCTCCATGGATGACCCCTCCCTCGATGTGCCCAAGCACGAGTGCGGGATCATCGGGATCTCCACACCCGATGGTGAAGCGGCGCGCATGGGCTACTTCGGCCTGTATGCGCTGCAGCACCGCGGGCAGGAGGGTGCCGGTCTGGCCGTCTCCGACGGCACCATGGCCCACGTTCACAAGGCCGTCGGCCTGGTGGCCCACGTGTTCCAGCCCGACGACCTGAACCGGCTCGTGGGCGGGCACGCCATCGGCCACACGCGCTACTCCACCACCGGTTCCTCCAGCGAGCGCAACCTGCAGCCGTTCCTGGTCGAGACGCGTCACGGCATGCTCGGCCTGGCCCACAACGGCAACCTGGTGAACGCCGGCGAACTGCGCGACGAGTTGCTCACGCGCGGCTACCCGTTGGCGGCGTCGTCGGACTCCGAAGTGCTCATGCTCATGCTGGCCCAGGCCATCGGCGCCTCGTGGGAGGACCGGGTCGAGCGCACGATGCCGCACTGGCGGGGCGCTTACTCGTTGGTGATCCTCGCCGGCGACCGCGTCATCGCCGTGCGCGACCCGTGGGGCTTCCGGCCGTTGTCGGTGGGGCGCCTCCCCGGCGGCGGCCACGCAGTGGCGTCGGAGACGTGCGCCCTGGCCACGCTCGGCTGCACCGACGTGCGCGAGGTCGCGCCCGGCGAGATCCTCACCCTGAAGGCGGGCGAGCTCACCACCCGGCGAGCGTTCTTCACCGCCCCCCTCCAGGCCCGTTGCACGTTCGAGTTCGTGTACTTCAGCCGTCCCGACAGCAACTGGGACGGTCGCAGCGTGCACGCCGTGCGCCAGCGCCTGGGCGAGGAGCTGGCCCGCGAGGCACCGGCCGACGCCGACGTCGTCATCCCCGTGCCCGACTCGTCGATCCCGGCCGCGCTCGGCTTCGCTCGCGAGAGCGGCCTGCCCTACAACGACGGCCTCATCAAGAACCGCTACATCGGTCGCACGTTCATCGAACCCACGCCCACGCTGCGCAAGCGGGCGGTGGCCATGAAGTTCAACGCGCTGCCCGAGAACCTGGCCGGAAAGCGCGTGGTCGTCATCGACGACTCGATCGTGCGGGGCACCACGTCGGCACCGCTCGTGCAGCTGCTGCGCGACGCGGGTGCCAAGGAGGTGCACATGCGCATCACGTGCCCGCCCATCGCCCACCCGTGCCACTTCGGGGTCGACATGGGCACCTATGAAGAGCTCATCGCCCACAAGCACGGCGTCGAGGAGCTGCGCGAGCTCATCGGCTGCGACAGCCTGCACTTCCTGTCGCTCGACGGCATGATGAAGGCCATCGGTCGTCTCGAGGGCTACTGCAACGCGTGCTTCACCGGTGAGTACCCCATCGACGTCGGCCGACGCTCCGAGAAGTCGGCGTTCGAGGGAGTGCTGCGGTGAAGGTGCTCGTGGTCGGCAGCGGTGGCCGTGAGCACGCCATCGCCGATGCGGTCGTGCGGTCTCCGCGCTGCACGGGGCTCTACGTGGCCCCCGGCAACGCCGGCACGCCCGGCCACCACCTGGCCGTGGCCGCCGACGACGTGCCCGGCCTGGTGGCCGCGGCCCGTGACCACTCGATCGACGTGGTCATCGTGGGGCCCGAAGTCGCGCTGGCCGCGGGCCTGGTCGACGCGCTGGGTGCCGCGGGCGTGGGGGCCTTCGGCCCGACGCAGGCCGCGGCACGCCGGGGGTCGTCGAAGGGTTGGGCCCGGGCGTTCTGCGAGCGTCACGGCATCGCCGGCCCGCGCTCGGTGTCCGTCGTGTCCCGTCAGGCTGCGGCGGCGTGGCTCGACGCGCAGGGCCTGGACCACGCGGTGGTGAAGGCCGACGGGCTGGCCGCCGGCAAGGGCGTGGTGGTGGCCGACGACCGCGACGCCACGCTCGCGGCGGTCGACGCCGCCCTCGGCGGTGCGTTCGGTGCCGCCGGCCACGAGGTCGTGCTCGAGGAGCGGTTGGAGGGCGAGGAGGTCTCGCTGCTCGCCTTCAGCGACGGCACGTCGGTGGTCGCCATGCCGCCGGCCCAGGACCACAAGCGCATCGGCGAGGGCGACCGCGGCCCGAACACCGGGGGCATGGGTGCCTACGCCCCCGCGCCGGTGTGCCCGCCCGAGCTGGCGGCCGACCTGACCCGTACCGTGCTGCAGCCGGCGGTGGCGGGCATGGCGGCCGAAGGCCACGCCTACGTGGGCGTGCTGTACGCCGGGCTCATGCTCACGGCGGCGGGCCCGCGCGTGCTGGAGTTCAACTGCCGATTCGGCGACCCCGAGACGCAGGTGCTGCTGCCGCTGCTGGCCACCGATCTGCTCGATGTCGTCGATGCCTGCCTGAATGGTCGTCTCGGCGACCTGCCCGTCGCCTGGCACGACGGCGCGGCCCTCACCGTGGTGCTCGCCGCCGACGGCTACCCCGAGGCGCCGGTCGCGGGCGGCGTGCTGGCCGGGCTCGACGACGCCGCGGCCGTGCCCGGTGCCACCGTGTACCACGCGGGCACCCGTTCCCTGGGCGACGCGGTGGTCGCCACCGGAGGCCGCGTGCTCGCCGTCACCGGCGTGGGCGCCGACGTGCACGTCGCCCGTGAACGCGCCTACGAGGCGCTGCGCTCGATCGTTCTGCCCGGCGGACGGTTCCGACGCGACATCGGCTGGCGGGCGCTGGCCCGCCAGGCCGCCGCCGGCGGCTACGCGGCATCGGGGGTCGACATCGACGCCGGCAACGACGCCGTGGCCCGCATGAAGGAAGCGGTCGAGCGCACCCACGGCCCGGCGGTGCTGCGTGGGGTGGGCGCGTTCGGTGGCGTGTTCGACGCCGGCGTGCTGCGTGCCTACGACCACCCGGTGCTCGTGGCCTCCACCGATGGTGTGGGCACCAAGGTCGAGCTGCTGGCCCGGGCCGGCCGTCCCGGCGTGGCCGGTACCGACATCGTGAACCACTGCATCGACGACGTGCTCGTGCAGCGGGCCCGCCCCCTGTTCTTCCTCGACTACATCGCCACGTCGAAGCTCGACCCGGCCATGGCCGCCGCCGTGGTCACCGGCATGGCCCGGGCGTGTGAGGCGGCCGGATGCGCGCTGCTCGGCGGCGAGACGGCCGAGATGCCCGGCGTGTACACGCCGGGAGCGTTCGACATCGCCGGCACGCTGGTGGGCGTGGGCGAGCGTGACCAGCTGCTGCCCCGCACCGACCTGGCCCCGGGTGACGTGCTCATCGGGCTCGCTTCCAGCGGTCCGCACACCAACGGCTACTCGCTGCTGCGCCGCGTGTTCGCCGGCCTGCCCCTGGACGCCCAGCCCGAGCCGCTCGAGGTGCCCCTGGTCGACGCCCTGTGTGCGCCCCACCGCAGCTACCTCGACGTGCTGTGGCCGCTGTTGCAGACCGACGTCGTGAAGGCGCTGGTGCACATCACCGGTGGTGGCCTCGTGGAGAACCCACCGCGCATCCTGCCCGCCGGTCTCGCCATCGAGGTGCAGCTCGGCTCGTGGCCCGTGCCGCCCCTGTTCCGGCTGGTGCGCGACATCACCGGCCTGGACGCCCGTGAGCTGCACCGCACGCTCAACATGGGCATCGGCATGGTCCTGGTGGTGGCGCCCGACGACGTGAGCAGCGTGCAGAGCAAGCTCTCGGAGGAGAGCTGGGTGATCGGTCGCATCGTGCCGGGCGATCGTCAGGTCCGGCTGCTGGAGGTGGCACCCCGCTGATGGGCGCGCGGCTGGTGGTCCTGGCGTCGGGCCGCGGCTCGAACCTGCAGGCCATCATCGACGCCTGCACCCGCGGCGCCATCGACGGGCGCGTCGTCGCGGTGGTCAGCAACGTCGACGGTGCCGGCGCCATCGGCCGGGCCGAGCGGGCCGGCATCCCGGCCGTCGTGCTCCCGGCCACCAGGGGCGAGCCGCGCCGTGACTACGACACCCGGCTCGCCGCCGGGGTGGCCCCGTACGCGCCCGACTGGGTCGTGCTGGCCGGTTGGATGCGCCTGCTCTCGTCCGCGTTCCTGGACGCCCACCCGGGCCGCGTGGTGAACCTGCACCCGGCACTGCCGGGCCAGTTCCCCGGCCTGCACGCCATCGAGCGGGCCCACCAGGAGGCCCTCGGCGGCACCCGCACCGCCACTGGTGTCATGGTGCACCTGGTGCCCGACGAGGGCGTCGACGACGGGCCGGTGCTGGCCACCGCGACCGTGCCGATCCTGCCCGACGACACCCTGGTGGCCCTCACCGAACGCGTGCACCGCGCCGAGCACGAGCTGCTGGTCACCGCGATCGGCCACCTGGTGGCCGGCGAGGGTGGCATGCTGACCGAGGACCGCTTCGTACCCGCTGACGACCCCCACGGAGGCTGACCCATGAGCGACCGCAACGACGAACTGTTCCACCGCTTCGAGGCGTTGACCTTCGACGACGTGGTGGTGGTGCCCGGCTACTCGGAAGTGCTGCCCAGCGAGGTCGACGTGCGGGCCCGCTTCGCCGGCGACATCGTGCTCAACGTGCCGTTGGTCTCGGCGGCCATGGACAAGGTGACCGAGGCGGCCATGGCCATCGCCATGGCCCGTGAGGGCGGCATCGGCGTGATCCACCGCAACCTGTCGGTCGAGTCCCAGGCGGCCGAGGTCGAGCGGGTGAAGCGCTCGCAGTCGGGCATGATCACCGACCCCATCACGCTGCCGGCCACCGCCATCCTGGCCGATGCCGACGCCCTCATGGCCCGCTTCCACATCTCGGGTGTGCCGATCACCGACGACCGGGGCAAGCTCGTCGGCATCCTCACCAACCGCGACATCCGGTTCACCACCGATGCCGAGCGCACCCGGCCCATCAGCGAGTTCATGACCGCCGACCGGTTGGTGACCGCGGTGGTGGGCACCACCCGCCAGCAGGCCAAGGCGCTGCTGCAGAAGCACCGCATCGAGAAGCTGCCCCTCGTCGACGACCACGGCATGCTCATGGGCCTCATCACGGTGAAGGACATCGTGAAGCACGAGAACCACCCGAACGCGCTGGTCGACGACCGGGGCCGGTTGCGGGTGGCCGCGGCGGTGGGCGTGGGCGACGACGTGGAGGCACGCGTGCATGCGCTGGTGGCCGCCGGGGTCGACGCCATCGTCATCGACACCGCCCACGGCCACTCGGCCGGCGTGGTGAAGGCGCTGCAGCGCATCAAGGGCGGTTGGCCCGAGCTGCCGGTGGTGGCGGGCAACGTGGTCACCGCCGAAGGCGTCGACGCGCTGGCTGACGCCGGGGCCGACGCGGTGAAGGTCGGGGTGGGCGCCGGGTCCATCTGCACCACGCGTGTCGTGGCCGGCGCGGGCATGCCCCAACTGTCGGCCATCCACGAGGCGGCCAAGGCGACAGCGCGGCGAGGCCTCCCGCTGATCGCCGACGGTGGCGTCACGTACTCGGGCGATCTGGTGAAGGCGGTGGTGGCCGGCGCTGACACCATCATGCTCGGCAGCCTGCTGGCCGGCACCGACGAGGCGCCCGGCGAGCTCGAGCTGCTCGAGGGCCGGCGCTACAAGACCTATCGCGGCATGGGCAGTCTGGGCGCGCTGGCCGGCCACGGTGCCGATCGCTACGGCTCCCGCCAGGGGGGCTCGGGCAGCGGCAAGTTCGTGCCCGAGGGTGTGGAGGGTCGCGTGCCCTACGCCGGCCGCCTGGTCGATGTCGTCACCCAGCTGGTGGGTGGCCTGCGTTCGGGCATGGGCTACGCCGGGGCCGGGTCGCTCGACAGCCTGCGCATCCAGGCCCGGTTGATGCGAGTGACCACCGCCGGTCGGGAGGAGAGCCACCCGCACGACGTGCAGATCACCAAGGAGGCCCCGAACTACCAGCGCGGCCCGGCGGCGTAGCGCCGCTCGGCCGGCCACGACCCACGTCATGCCGCCGCTCTTGGATCTGACCCGTGTGGGCCGTGCTAGTCGGTCGTCACGCTCGGGCGGCGCCTGCGTCGCGACAGCACCATCTCGGCCACGCCGAACACCACGAAGCCCGTGGCCAGGCGTAGCAGCAGTGACGTCTCCGCCGCGCCGGTACGGGGCAGGCGGCTGCCCGCCTGCACCTCGGCCGCGGCCACGTCGTCGGACGGCTGGATGTCGCCGGCGACGTTCACCGTGACCACGTTGTTCATCACGCCGGCGGCCAGCACCTTGGTGACGATGGGGAACGTCGTCGTCTGACCCGCGGCCAGCGGACCCCCGTGCACGCAGGTCACGACCTGACCCTCGGCGCCGCACGACCAGCCGTCGTTGCCGCCGCTCACGAACTGCAAGCCGGTGGGCAGGGTGTCGACCACGGTGATCGGACCATTCACGTCGGTGCCCGTGTTGGTGACCGCGACGCGAACTTCCACGTCACCGCCGACCACCGGCTCGCCGACGATCTGCTGTCGTACGCCCACGTTCTTGCTGACGGCCACGCGCACACCCACGTCGAGGGCGCTGCGCAGCTCGCCGGCGATCAGCACCAGCGTCGTGATGCCGTCCAGCGTGGCATCGGGGTCCACGACGACCTCGTGACCCGACGGCAGCGCCGAGCGGTCGACGGTGATGCGATGCGGGCCCGACGGCACCGAGGCGAACGTCCACGAACCGTCGGCGGCGGTGACCGTCGTGGTCGTGGTGTCGTCGGCGGTGTCGAACGTGCCGTCGGGGCCGGCCCAGTGGTCGTGCACCGGCACGCCGGCCTGTGCCTCGCTCGAGCTGAACACGTGGTCACCATCGGCGTCGAGGAACACGACGCCCGACAGGCGCGCGGTCCCGGCCTCACCGAAGTGGACGTCGTTGCGGGGCACACCCGCGGTGAGGGAGAAAGCCGCTAGCTGTGGCGTACCGATGCCGTCCAGGTCGGCGGTGGGCTCGGTGGCGCCCAGGGGCAGCGTGCCGGGGCTCACGGTGGCGGTGTAGCTGCCGGCGGCCAGCGCGGCCCGCGACCACGAGCCGTCACCGGCGGTGGTGAGCGGCCAGCTCACGTCGTCGCCGGTGCCAAAGGTGGTGTCGGCCCCGGCGTAAACGAGCGTCACGGTGACCCCGGCCAGACCGGGTTCACCGGCGTCGCGCACGCCGTCGTGGTCGAGGTCGAGCCAGACGGCGCCGGCGGCCGACGACGTCGCCGTGACGAGCACGCTGGCCTCGTCATCCTGGTTCGGTGCCGCGGCCTGGCCGAGCGCGTCCTCGGCGGGCTGGGAGTCGACGTCGGTCTGCGTCGCCGCCGTCACCTGGGCCAGGTGGGTCGACGGCAGGGTGCCGACGACCTGGGTCAGATCGAGCGTCACCGAAGCGCCGGCGGCGAGGGAGGCGACCGACCAGGTGTGCGTACCGGGGTTGAACGTGCCGGACGACGCGGCGGCCGACACGTCGGTGGTGCCCGGGGCGGGCAGGTCGGCGACGGTGATGTTCGTGGCCGTCGACGGGCCGCGGTTGAGCAACGTGAGGCGGAACACGATGGTGCCGTCGAGCGCCGGTCCGGTCGTGACGACCTTCGTCAGCTCCAGGTCGATGCGCGGCGCGACCGCGACCGAGGCGCTGGACTCGTCGTCCTGATCGCCGGCGTGGCCGGCACCGAAGGCGTTCTCGGCCGGTTGCGAGTCGACATCGCTGCCGCTCGCCGCGGTGACCTCGGCGTAGGCCGTGACGGTGGTGCTCGTGAGGGTCACGTTCAGCGTGAGCGTGGCCGACGCCCCGCTGGCCAGGGTGCCCACCGTCCAGTCGCCGCTGGTGTGGTCGTACGTGCCGGTCGCCGTGCTCGACGACGTGTAGCTGGCACCGGCGGGCAGGGGCACGTGCACGACGGTGCCGGCGGCGAGGTCGGGTCCGGCGTTGGCGACGGTGATGCTGAAGGTGCCGCCATCGCCCACCGCGACGGGCGACGCCGTCTGGCTCACCGCGACCGACAGATCGTTGGTGGCCAGCGGCGTGACGAGTCGGTCGTACGAGCGGCCTTCGTTGGCCGTGACGGTCACGCTGTTGGTCACCGAGCCGCCCGGCGCGTACGACGGGTCGAGCACGACGCGGTAGCGCAGCTCGTACGAGGCGCCGGCCCCGAGGGTGGGCAGGCCGATCGGGGCCTCGTCCATGGGCATGACCGTGGCGGCGGGCGGCACGGTGTCGTCGGCGATCGGTGTCGTGGTGCCGCCGTCGATCAGCACGGTGGAACCGGGCACGTAGGTCATGCCGCTGCCGAGCGGGTCCTGCACCTGCACACCGGTGAAGGCGAGGCTGCCGGCGTCGGAGATGAGCACCCGGTACTCGAGGGTGTCGCCGGGGCCGGGCAGGCCGTCACCGTCGTCGTCGACCTGCACGGCTGCGGTCTTGTCGACGACCATCGCCGTCGACGGGATGAGCGTGTAGCCGGCGTCCAGGCCGGGCGAGCCGGCCGGCGCGTTGGCCGGATCCTCACCCCAGGCTCCCACCAGTGCGGTGCCGTCACACGTGTAGATGCGGGCGCCGGTCATGTCCTTGTCGGTCGTGTCGGTGAGCCGGTTCGACGTGAGGGCGGTGACGGCGATCTCGCTGTCGTGCTTGCCGTAGCAGTCGGGCCCGAGGGCGCCGGTGGCGGGGTCACCATCGAGGTCGATGCGCACGGTCGTGTCGGCCATGCTCGACACCCACACCGGGTCGTCGTCGGCCGCGCTGGGCGGTAGCGCCGAGTTGCCCGGTGCCCAACCCAGCACGACCTGGGTGGTGAGCATGCGGGTGGGCACGAGCGTGAAGCCCCAGTCGTAGGTGGCGCTGGCGTCGGAGCTGGCGCCGAACGCGCCGCTCTCGGCGCCGTTGGCACCGATGGCACTGAAGGTGGCGCCGCCGGCCGAGGCGAAGTGCACGGCCTTGCCCGACGGCGTCGGGAACGACACGGTGCCGTGGGCGGGCACCGACAGCGTGCCCGAGCAGCCCGGGCACGTGGGGGTGATGGTGATCGTCGCCGAACCCGGGTTGTGCAGATAGATCACGGTCTCCTGGTTGGCGACGCTGGAGCCGACCGGGCTCACGTAGTCGTCGGTGAGGAGATCGGTGGGGAACAGGAAGAACGAGCGCGACTCGTAGGTGGCGCCGATGTCGCCGGTGATCAGGTCGACCTGCACGGGCTTGGAGCTGGTGATGCGCGCGCCCTCCAGCAGGCCGCCGTTCACCAGGTGGGCCTGACCCTCGCCGAGGGTCACGGTCGAGTCGCTGACGCCGTTGCCGTCGAGGTCGACCGACACCGTCGTGCCGGGGTAGGCCGCCATGATCGAGGCGCCCGTGTAGGCGAAGGCCGGCGAGGCGCCCGACCGCACGGTCGTGTTCTGGCCGACGGGCACCACGAACGCGGTGCCGTACTTCGTGCGGTCGTAGGCCGACACGGCCGAGGCCAGCACGGAGCCGAGCGGTGTGGTCCAGCCCGATGCCGTCAACGCGAAGCCACGAGTGGAGCCGATCTTGTCGCGACCGTCGTACAGGACCGACGAGGTGTTGCGGGGCGTCGTCAGGTTGTTGCGCAGCACGAACACCGCGCCCTGGGGCACCAGATCGCCCGAGCACACCGAGCAGACCGCGGCCGCGTCGCCGTTCGTTGCGTTGCCGTCGCCCCACACCTTCGTGGTCGTCTGGGTGGGGTTGGCCATGTCGCTCTCGAAGCCGTCCTCCCAGTGGTCGTAGGTGAGCACGGCGCCGGCACCGGCGTTGGTGACGCCGACGGTGAAGTCGAGCGTCGTGTTGGCCGACGCGTTGACCGCCCGGAGCGCGGTGACCAGATCGTCAGCGGGGAGGGGGACGTAGCCGATGATCACCGGGGGCACACCCGACGCCGACGACGTGGCGAGCGTCAGCACCGCGCTGCTGGCGGCGGCACCAGCCACAGCGACGGTGACGGCGAGAAGGTGGCGGAAGTGGCCTGCACGAGTCACGGGAGTGAGGTCGGCGGTCGGGGCGCTGGGTGGAGCACCGGACGTTCTGGCTTCCGTCTGGTGTTCCCCCAGGTGGCGTGGGGTGCGCTGGCACCGTCGCTGTCAGCGGTGGGCGCCGCGGGCGACCACGAGGCCGCTCGCCGTCAACGCCGCGGCCCCGATCACGGTGAGCACGACGGCGCCATCCACGCGGGCCCGACCCGCGGCCATCACCACGGCGGCGCTGGTCGCGCCGGCGCCGAGCAGCACCAGGAGGGGACCGACCCACTCGCCCCGGCCGGCGCGTGGCGCGGTGCTGCGCACGTAGCGCGAGCGGCTGGTGCACTCGCCGCTGAGCACCAGCAACAGCCCGATCGCCGCGACGTCGTAGCGGGGGAACGAGTGGGCGCGTAGGGCGAGCACACCGGGCACCGCACCGACGAGCAACGCAGGCGCCAAGGTCGCCCGGTTGTGGCGGAGGGCCGGCAGCAGCAGCAGGGCGGCGATTGCCGTTGCGCCCAGCGATGGCAGCTGCAGGTCGCGGGCGCACGCGGCGGTGCCGACAGCGCCGGCGGCGAGCATGGCGAGCAGGGCCACGACGCTGGTGGGGCCGCGGCGGGCCTGGGTGAAGGCCGGCGTGGGGCTCGACGTCGAGGCCGGCGTCGGCGCGGTGCTCATCGTGGCCCCAGGGTGCTGGGCGCATGGCGCTGGCGGGCGAGGGCGGCGACGACACCGGCGATCGACGCGCCGTCCTGCCACTTCACCGCGGGCACACCGGCCGCCTGCAGCTGGCGCCGGCGTTCGTCGATGCCGGCGTTCCACAGGCGGCGGGCGAGCACGGCCGCGTCATCGGCGTCGGGGTCGAGGAGGTCCTCGGTGTCGATCACCACGCAGCCGACGGCGCGACCGCGGGCCCGCAGGGATTGCATGGTGTCGACCATGCGGGCGTCCCACAGCGGGGTGAAGCCGACCACGAGCGCGGCGGGTGGCACCACGCGCTCGGGGGTGCGGCTCCAGCTGAGCTCGCCCTTGGCCAGGGTGCCGCCCACGGTGAGCAGCGTCTCCAGCAGCGCGTACCGGGCCCGGTCGCCGCCGCCGGGCGGCAGCCAGCCCCCGACGCGTCCGAAGGCGAGGAAGCCGACGCGGTCCTGGGCGGCCAGGTGCACCTGGGCCATGGCCCACGCGGCACGGGCGCAGCGGGCCAGCGCGGCCTGGCCCAGCAACGACGAGCCGCCGCGGTCGTCGAGGAACGTGTCCACGAGCACCACGACCTCGCCGGAGCGCTCGGGGTGATGCCGGTTCACGAGCGGCTGGCGGTGGCGAGCGGTGGCGCGCCAGTTCAGGTCGCGCAGGCGGTCGCCCGGTTCGTAGTTGCGGATCTCGGTGAACTCCTGGCCGTGCCCCACGAACCTGCTGATGTGCATCCCCGACGAGGCGTGCACGGCGGCGGGGTCGAGCATGGTCTTCAGACGCGACGGCGCCGGCAGCACGTTCAGGCGGGGCGCCTCGGCCACCGGGCCGTCCCACACGAGCAGGCCGTTGGGTACCCGGGCGCGCACGCGCAGCTGACCGAGGCTCAGGCGACCCCAGCTGGTGGCCCGCACGCGGAACGGGAGCTCGAGCTCGCCGGCCTCGGCGGTCAGGTGCCACGCCAGCACCGGGTTCGGGTCCAGGGCCACGACGCCGCTGCCGACGTCGAGCCAGACCTCGAGCTCCATGGGCACGGGCACGCGCACCACGACCGAACCCGTGAGCTCGTCGTCCTCGATCACCTGGGTGCGGGCCGTGCGTACGTCGCCCACGATGTGCACCGCGCCGCGGGTGCGCAGCCCGAGCACCAGTGCCACCAGCGCGGGCATGCCCATCGCTGCCAGTTCCGGTCGTCCGGTGATGAGCGCGGCGGCGAGGCCACCGAGCCCGAGCGCGAGGTACGCGCCGGCGCGCTGGTCGCGGCGCGGTTCCATCAGCGCCATGGCGGCTCGCTGGGCGACTGCTGGTTCACGGTGACGGGGTCAGTGCCAGCTCGGGGTGGACACGGTGTCGAGGGCGCGCTGGACGACCTCTTCCGGCGGCAACCGGCGGGCCCATGCCTCGCTGGTGAGCACCACGCGGTGGCTCAGCGCGGGCAGGGCGATGGCCCGCACGTCGTCGGGTGTCACGAAGTCGCGGCCGGCGAGGAGGGCCCGGGCCCGCGAGAGCTTGAGCAGCGCGAGGCTGCCGCGGGGGCTGGCGCCCACCTCCAGCTCGGGCTCGTCGCGCGTGGCGGTGACGAGGTCGACCATGTAGGCCACGAGGGCAGGGTGCACGTGCACGTGCTCCACGGCCTGCTGGATGGTGACGAAGCCGTTCGGATCGGTGACGGGGCCGATCGGCACGGTGTCGGTGCGCCGGTCGATGCGACGCCGCAGCAGTTCGACCTCGTCGTCGTGGGCGGGGTAGCCGAGACGGGCCCGCAGCAGGAAGCGGTCGAGCTGGGCTTCGGGCAGCGGGTACGTGCCCTCGGACTCGACCGGGTTCTCGGTGGCGACCACCAGGAACGGCCGGGGCAGCCGGTGGGTGGCGCCGTCGGCGGTGACCTGACGCTCCTGCATGGCCTCGAGCAGCGCGGCCTGCGTCTTGGCCGGCGCACGGTTGATCTCGTCGGCCAGCACGAGCTGCGCGAACACGGGGCCGGCGCGGAACACGGGCACGTTCGTCGCCAGGTCGAGCACGGTGGCACCGGTGATGTCGCTGGGGAGCACGTCCGGCGTGAACTGCACGCGCGAGAACGTGAGCCCTGCTGCGGTGGCCACCGAGCGGGCCGTGAGGGTCTTGGCCACGCCGGGCAGGTCGTCGAGCAGCACGTGGCCGTCGGCCAGCAGGCCGGCCAGGATCAGCTCGAGCTGGGGGCGCTTGCCGATGACGGCCCGCTCGACCTCGTCGAGGATGCGCGACGCCAGCTCGCTCGACGCCGCCAGCACGCGGGCCAGACGGGCACGGGCGTCCTCGGGGGAGGGCGGCGCCAGTTCGGTCGGGGTGGTGGTCACGTCAGGTCCTCCTCGCAGCACGGTGACGCCCGTGGGACGCCCCGCCGCGGTGGCGATGGCTCATAGCCCCTCCAGTTCGTCCAACAGGCCGGCCAACGAGGACGCGGGGATCTCCGTCGAGGGTAGATGCCCCGGCGCGCCCGCGCGGGGACCTCCGGAGACGATCGCCCACAGGGGCAGGGAGATGCGGCGTTGGATGGTCTGGTGGTCGGCGGGGTCGTTCGGATCGAGACGCACCGCCAAGAGGCGCCGCGTGGCGATGGTGTGGATGTGGGCGCGGATCGTCTCGTCGATCACCTGGCGACCCGCGACGTCGGTGGACGCCCGCACCGCGCTGGTGAGCGATTCGAGCCCGGGCGGCACCTCGCGCCGTTCTCGGCCCGCCGTGCTGGGCTCGAAACGGCTGGCCGACGCGAACGGTACCGAGCGGAGCAGGCTGGTGGCGCCGACGGCCGCGAACAGCACGCCGGTCGAAACGAGCACGATGCGGGCCGCAGGCCCGGCGGCGCCCGGCACCACGAGGGCCGCCGCGACGGCGCCGAGCGCGAGCACCGCGAGGCTCTTGCGCGGCACCGACAGCGGAGGGCGCAGGCTCACCGCAGCATCCCCGTCATGGCGGCCGGCCGTCGCGTGTCGAGGTGCCCGAGGGCGGCGCGCAGCGCGTCGAGCGCGTCGAGGCGGTGGCCCTCGTGCATGGGGTGGTCGGAGAAGCGGGCCAGCACGAACAGCTCGGTGAGCCGCTCCAGCGGAGCCGGCGGCACCTGCAGGATCTCGAGCGAGCGACGCAGGTGCTCGAGCGGTGCCTCTTCGGCCCGTCGCGCGATGCCGGCGGCGCCGAGGCCCTCGAGCAGGCGCGCGTACGCACCGATGATCCCGGTGCGCGGGTCGGCGTCGGTGAGCATGGCGTCGATCGACTCGCCGAACGCCTCGAACGCGCGTTGCTCGTCGATCTGCACCGGATCGGCGATCGGCAGCTTCCCCGAGGCGACCGGGTGGTTGCGTGGGTTCGGTCGCGGGCGACCGCCGCGCAGCGCCAGCACCAGCCCGCCGACCACGGCGGCGGCGAGGGCCACGAGGGCTCCGATGGCCACGGCGCTCAGCAGGCCGCGCATCTGGTCGATGCCGCGGTCGACCACGGCGAGCGGGTCGGGCGACTTGCTGGGCTGGTTCGGTCGGATGGCATCGGCGGCGAGCGGCGCCGGGCGGGGATCGAGGTACACGATGCGCTCGGGTTGGCCGTCGCAGTCGGTGTCGATGCGGACCTGGAGACGGGCGGCACCAGGCAGACGGGCGGCGGCGATCTGTTCGGCGGTGAACGCCGCCGCCTTGGGGCAGTTGAGCAGTTCGCGGTCGACGCGGCCATCGCTGTCGAGGTCGAGGCCGAGGATGGCCCGTTTGGCGCTGTCGACGTCGACGCGCCCGTCGCCGTCGGCGTCGACCGGCCGGGCCACCAGCGTGAAGCCGGCGTCGCGGGTCGTGGCGCCTCCGAGGCGCAGCGGGGTGGTGGAAGCGCCCGCCAGGGCGCCGAAGCCGCCAGCGAGGGCGACGAGTGGCCCGGTCACCTTCAGAGTGCGGCTGAAGCGGCGCCGGCGGCCGCTGCGGGTCCGCGGGGCGGCCCGCAGATGGAACAGGAACGACAGCCCGACCCCCACGGCGCAGCCGACGACGACCCCGAGCACGACCCGGGGGACGAGCTCGCCGGGCACGGCCCTGCCGGCGTCGTGGTCGCCGGGCAGTCCGCCCGCTCGGCTGGCCAGGGCGACCACGGCGCCGACCGCGCCGACGCCCAGCACCGTGGCGACCACGTGGCGCGCGGTGGCCGCGCCCCGGGGGCGTTCGGCGGGGACGGCCGGCGGGGGAGGGGCCGCGCCCGGCTGCGCACCACCGCGAGCGGGCGGGATGCCAGGTGCGCTGACGCGTGGCGAGGAGGGCGGATCCCAGGTCGTCATTGCCCACCATCATGGGTGCTGGACGCTCTCCGCGGTGTTCTCACGAACGTCTGTTCGACGAATCCTGGTACGATCGACGTTCGTGGAGATCCCTTCGATGCCCGACCCGGGCGCTCGGTAGCCTCGCCGCGATGTCCGACAACCTGGTCGTCCGTGGGGCGCGCGAACACAACCTGAAGAACGTCTCGGTCGATCTGCCGCGAGACCGGCTCATCGTGTTCACCGGCCTTTCAGGTTCCGGAAAATCGAGTCTGGCCTTCGACACCATCTACGCCGAGGGGCAGCGTCGCTACGTCGAGTCGCTCAGCTCCTACGCCCGCCAGTTCCTGGGGCAGATGGACAAACCCGATGTCGACTTCATCGAGGGCCTGTCGCCGGCCATCTCGATCGACCAGAAGTCGTCGTCGCGCAACCCCCGGTCCACCGTGGGCACCATCACCGAGGTCTACGACTACCTGCGCCTCCTGTGGGCCCGGGTGGGGGTGCCCCACTGCCCCAACGACGGCACCCGCATCGAGCGCCAGACACCCCAGCAGATCGTCGACCGGGTCCTCGCCCTCCCCGACGGCACCCGGTTCCAGGTGCTGGCACCGGTCGTGCGGGGCCGCAAGGGCGAGTACGACACCCTGCTGCAGGACCTGGCCTCCCAGGGCTACGTCCGGGCCATCGTCGACGGCGAGACCGTCGACATCGCCGAGTTCCTGAAGCGGCCCGAGCGGCTGGCCCGCTACGAGCAGCACACCATCCACGTGGTGGTCGACCGCCTCGTGAAGCGTGACGGCCTCGAGCGGCGCCTCACCGACTCGCTCGAGACGGCGCTGAAGCTGGCCGAGGGCGTGGCGGAAGTCGAGCTCGTCTCCCGTGACGGCGAGCAGGAAGGCGAGATACTGACGTTCTCGCAGCACCTGGCCTGCCCCACGTGCGGCACCAGCTACGACGAGCTGGCGCCCCGGAACTTCTCGTTCAACTCGCCGTACGGCGCATGCGAGGCGTGCGACGGTCTGGGCACCAGGTACCAGGTCGATCCCGAGCTCATCGTGCCCAACCCTGACCTGGGGCTCAGCGAGGGCGCCATCTCCCCGTGGCGGTCGAGCACGTCCCAGTACTTCGTCCGCATGGTCGAAGCCGTGGCCGAGGCCAACGGCTTCGGCGTCGACACCCCGTGGCGCAAGCTGACCAAGGCGCAGCAGAAGCTGATCATGTACGGCGCCAAGGGCCAGGTGACGGTCAAGTACAAGAACCGCTACGGCCGCACCCGCCAGTACGCCACCAGCTACGAGGGTGTCATCCCGTGGCTCGAGCGCCGCCACTCCGACACCGACAGCGAGTACACCCGCGAGAGCTACGAGAGCTACATGCGCGAGGTGCCCTGCCCCACGTGCGAGGGCGCCCGGTTGAAGCCGGCGTCGCTGGCGGTGAAGGTCGGCGACCACTCCATCTCCGAGGTGTGCGACCTCTCCATCGGCGAGTCGGCCAAGTTCCTCGGCGCCCTCGAGATGAGCGAGCGCGACCGGCTCATCGCCGAGCGCGTCATCAAGGAGATCAACGCCCGCATGAGCTTCCTGCTCGACGTGGGCCTCGACTACCTCACCCTGGCGCGCTCGGCCGCCACCCTGGCCGGCGGCGAGGCCCAGCGCATCCGCCTGGCGTCGCAGATCGGCTCCGGCCTCGTGGGCGTGCTCTACGTGCTCGACGAGCCGTCCATCGGTCTGCACCAGCGCGACAACCGCCGCCTCATCGACACCATGATCCGCCTGCGCGAGCTGGGCAACACCGTCCTCGTCGTCGAGCACGACGAGGACACCATCATGGAGGCCGACTGGATCGTCGACATCGGGCCCGGGGCCGGCGAGCACGGCGGCGCAGTCATCTACTCCGGACCCGTCAAGGGCATCCTGACGGCCAAGGACTCCATCACCGGTCAGTATCTGGCCCGCACGCGCAGCATCCCGGTGCCGGCCCAGCGGCGCACCCCGTCCGACAAGTGGCTCACGGTTCGAGGGGCGCGCGAGCACAACCTGCGCAACCTCGACGTCGGCATCCCGCTCGGCTGCTTCGTCGCCGTCACGGGTGTGTCGGGTTCGGGCAAATCCACGCTCGTGGGCGACATCCTGCTGCCGTCGCTCATGCAGCGCATCTACCACTCGAAGGGCGCCATCGGCCGCCACAAGAGCGTGGACGGCATCGAGCACCTCGACAAGGTCATCGACATCGACCAGAGCCCCATCGGGCGCACGCCGCGTTCGAACCCGGCCACGTACACCGGCGTGTTCGACCACGTGCGCAAGCTGTTCGCCACCACGGCCGAGGCCAAGGTGCGCGGCTACCTGCCCGGCCGGTTCAGCTTCAACGTGTCGGGCGGCCGCTGCGAGGCGTGCCAGGGCGATGGCACCATCAAGATCGAGATGCACTTCCTGCCCGACGTGTACGTGCCGTGCGAGGTCTGCAAGGGCATGCGCTACAACCGTGACACGCTGAACATCACGTTCAAGGGCAAGAACATCTACGAGGTCCTCGACATGCCGTGCGAGGAGGCGCTCACGTTCTTCTCGAACCAGCCCGCCATCTCCCGGCACATGCAGACCCTCGTCGACGTCGGCCTCGGCTACGTGCGGATGGGCCAACCCGCCACCACGTTGTCGGGTGGCGAGGCCCAGCGGGTGAAGCTGTCCAGCGAGCTGGCCAAGCGCTCCACAGGCCACACCATCTACCTGCTCGACGAACCCACCACCGGCCTGCACTTCGAAGACGTGCGTCGCCTGCTCACGGTGTTGTCCCGCCTGGTCGACCAGGGGAACACGGTGCTCGTCATCGAGCACAACCTCGACGTCATCAAGACGGCCGACTGGATCATCGACCTCGGCCCCGAGGGTGGCTCCGGCGGTGGCACGGTCGTGGCCGAGGGTCCGCCCGAGCACGTGGTCACGGTGGCGGCCAGCCACACCGGTCGCTTCCTGAAGCCGCTGCTGCCCGCCGACCGCGCCGCCGCCGTCCCCGCGTCGACCAACGGTGCGAAGGCGGCCAAGACGCCGGCGAAGACCGCGGCGAAGGCCCCGGTCAAGAAGGCGGTCAAGAAGGCGTCGGCCGCTCGCTGACGTCGCACCACTCGCCTGCGGGCAGGTCGTCCAGCGTCCACGTTCCCACGGTGGTGCGGTGCAGCGCTTCCACGTGGTTGCCGCACGCCGCGAACATGCGGCGCACCTGGTGGTACCGGCCCTCGGTGAGCGTCACCTCGGCGCGGCCATCGTCGAGCACCCGCACCTGGGCCGGCGCGCACGGCTCGAACTCCTCGCGCAGCACGAGGGTGCCGGAGGCGAAGGTCGTGACGAGCTCGTCGGTCACCGGCCGGGCCAGCTCGGCCACGTAGACCTTGGGCACGTGGTGCTTGGGTGAGGTGAGCCGGTGCAGGAGCTGGTGGTCATCGGTCACGATCAGCAGCCCGGAGGTCTCGCGGTCGAGCCGGCCGACCGTCTCGGGGCGGGGTGAGCGATACGCCCACATCGGTGGGAGCAGGTCGTACACGCTGGGTCCTTCGTCCTCGGCGTGCGAGCACACGTGACCGGCGGGCTTGTGAAGCAGGACGGTGATGCCGCCGGCGTGATCCAGGGCCTCGCCGTCGAGCGTGACGGCGGCGGCGTCCACGTGGCGGGCGGGGTCCTTGACGGGAGCGCCGTCCACCAGGACGCGACCGGTCTTGATGAGCCGTTGGACCTGAGGGCGGCTGCCGTGGCCGAGGTTGGCGAGGAGCCGATCGAGACGCATGGCCGCCATCCTGCCAGGCGTCACCTTCGCGGCCCCGGGCCCACGGCTCGCGTCGCCCGATCGTCATGGGACGCCGAGCTCGCGGACCGTCACACCCTCAGGCGTCGCGGTGGTGCAGGAACCAGGCGCCGAGGGCGCACAAGGCGATGGCCCACAGCCAGCAGTAGCCGTAGCCGGCCCACGGTGACAGGCGGTCGCCCAGCACCGACTCGCCGCTGACGTCGGCGGTGATGCGCTGGCCGGCCTGGAAGGGCAGCCAGCGGCCCCAGCTGCCGTGGTGGAGGGCGCTCAGGATTCCGGCGACGATGTTCTCCACGATCCAGGGGATCACGATGATCAGCACGATGCTGGCGGCCGAGTTGCGCAGCACCGTGCCGAGCCCCAGCGCGATCACCGCATACACGATGGCGTAGAGCACGGTGCCATACAGCAGCCGGGGCACCTGGCCCGAGCCGAGCACCAGCCCGACGTCGCGTGCGTTCAGGATCAGGCTGCCTACGCCGATCGTGACGGTCACCATGACCGTGGCCATCACGGCCGACAGGCCGATCACGGTGACCAACTTGGCGAGGAACACGCGCACGCGGCGGGGCTCGCCGAGGAACGTGGTGCGGATGGTGCCGAAGCGGTACTCGCCGGTGATCACCAGCGCAGCCAGCACGGCCAGCATCGTCTCGGACAGCAGCACGCCCACCAGCAGCACGCTGGCCTTGTCGTGGGGCTCCATCACGGCGAGGTCGTCGGCCCCCACCAGCAGGGAGATGAGCACTGCGGGCACCAGGCACAACCCGACGACGACGAACAGCATGATCAACGTGGAGCGCACCGAGCGGATCTTCAGGATCTCGGCGCGGACGAGCGCGATCACGAAGGCCCTCCCGCGGGTGGTGGACCCCAGCCCGGTGGGCCGGGCGGCGGTGGCGGGGCGGGTTCGGCCCCGTGGGCCCGGTACTCCTGGGCGTCTCGGGTGGCCTCCAGGAACGCTTCCTCGAGCGAAGCCTGGTGGTTCGACAGCTCGTGGAGCACCACGCTGGCGCGGGCAGCCAGTTCGCCGACGGCATCGGTGGTGGTGTTGAACAGGTCGACCGAGCCGTCGGGGTTGGCGCGGGCGGTGGCGCCGCGCAGGTGAACCACGAGGGAGGCGAGGTGGGTGGCGTGCGGGCTGCGCACGTGCACCCACGTGCCGGCGGCGGCGTCCACGAAGGCCTGCACGGTGCCCTGGCTGATCAGGTGGCCCTTGCCGATCACCACGAGATCGTCGGCGGCGAGCGACATCTCGGCCAGCAGGTGGCTCGACACGAGCACGGTGCGGCCCTGCCCGGCGAGGTGGCGCATGAACGTCCGGATCCACAGGATGCCTTCGGGGTCGAGCCCGTTGGCCGGTTCGTCGAACAGCAGCACGGGCGGGTCGCCCAGGAGCGCGGTGGCCAGTCCGAGCCGCTGGTGCATGCCGAGGGAGAACCCACCGACGCGCTTGCCGGCCACCTCGGTGAGCCCGACCATGTCGAGCACCTCGTCGACCCGGGCCCGGCCGATGGCGTTGGCGGCGCCGACGGCGCGCAGGTGGTTGCGGGCCGACCGGGTCGGGTGCACGGCGCGGGCGTCGAGCAGGGCGCCGACCTCGCGAAGGGGGTGCCGCATGTCGGAGAGTCGCTTGCCGTCGAACGTGCACGTGCCGGCGTCGGGCCGGTCGAGCTGCAGCATGCAGCGAAGGGTCGTGGACTTGCCGGCACCGTTGGGGCCGAGGAACCCGGTGACGCGGCCCGGCGCCACGGCGAAGGTGAGCTCGGACACGGCGAGCACCGATCCGAACCGCTTGCTGAGCCCGGCGACCTCGATCACGGTCTCGACGGTAGTGGAGGACCGGCAACCGGGAGCGTGAACGCGCCGATTCGGTTCCTTCCGGTCATCAGTACGTCGGGACCTCTAACCTCGACGGTGATGGTCTCCCGCCCGCCCACCGGCACGATCCCCGAATCGCCCGGCTCCTACCAGTTCAAGGACGCGCTCGGGCGGGTGATCTACGTCGGCAAGGCCTCGAACCTGCGCCAGCGCCTCTCGAACTACTTCCAGGACCCCCGCGGCCTGCACCCGCGCACGGCCCAGATGGTGGCCACGGCCGAGACGGTCGAGTGGATCCAGGTCCGCAACGAGGTCGAGGCGTTGATGCTGGAGTACAGCCTCATCAAGCAGCACCGGCCCCGGTTCAACATCCGGCTGCGCGACGACAAGAGCTACCCGTTCATGGCCGTCACCCTCGACGAGGAGTGGCCGCGGGCCATGGTCATGCGGGGCCGCAAGCGCAAGGGCGTGCGCTACTTCGGGCCTTACGCCCACGCGTACGCCATCCGCGACACCCTCGATCTGCTGCTGCGCACGTTCCCGATCCGCACGTGCTCGCCGAGCAAGTTCAACCAGCACGAGCGCTTGGGTCGGCCGTGCCTGCTGTTCCACATCGAGAAGTGCTCGGGGCCGTGCGTCGGCGAGATCGACAAGGCCGGCTACGACGCGCTGGTGAACGATCTGTGCGAGTTCCTGGACGGCGACACCGACGAGATCGTGGAGCGCCTGCAGGCCCAGATGAAGGCCGCCGCGGTGGCCCTCGAGTACGAGAAGGCGGCGCGCCTGCGCGACCGCCTGGCCGCCGTGCAACGGGCCATCGAGCGCCAGCAGATGGTGGCCGAGCGCAGCGAGGACATCGATGTGATCGGTCTGGTCGACGACGACCTCGAAGCCGCGGTCCAGATCTTCTACGTGCGAAAGGGGCGTGTGGTCGGTCGCAAGGGCTTCATCCTCGACAAGGTCGAAGATCTCGACCGACCCCAGCTGGTGGCCCGCATCCTCGAGGAGCTGTACGGCGACGAGCCGCCCCTCGGCGTGCCGAAGCAGGTGCTCGTGCCCGACGAGCCCGAAGCCATGGCCGTGTACGAGGAGTGGCTCACCAACGAGCGGGGGAGCCGGGTGCAGGTGCGCGTGCCCCAGCGGGGCGACAAGCGCGAGCTGCACGAGACGGTCACCCGCAACGCCAAGGAAGAGTTCATGCGGCACCGGTTGCGGCGGGCCGCCGACCACAACAGCCGCAGCCGGGCGCTGACCGAGCTGCAGGACCACCTCGGCCTGCCCGAGGCCCCGCTGCGCATCGAGTGCTACGACATGGCCCACCTGCAGGGGTCCGACTACGTCGGCTCCATGGTGGTGCTCGAAGACGGTCTGCCCCGCAAGAGCGAGTACCGCCGCTTCAAGGTGCGCCATGAGGGCAACGACGACTTCGCCGCCATGGAGGAGGTGCTCACCCGCCGGCTCACCGCCTACGTCGTGGAGCGCGACAAGCCGGTCACCGAGCGGGGCGACAAGCCCGGCAAGTTCGCCTACCCACCCCAGCTGCTGCTGGTCGACGGCGGCAAGGGGCAGCTGGCCGTGGCGGTGCGCGTGCTCGATCGGCTCGGCCTCACCGACGAGATCCCGGTGGCCTCGCTGGCCAAGCGCTTCGAAGAGGTGTTCGTGCCCGGCCACTCCGAGCCGGTGCCGATCGCTCGCGGGAGCGAGGCGCTGTTCCTGCTGCAGCGCATCCGTGACGAGGCCCACCGCTTCGCCAACACCTTCCACGCCGAGCTGCGGGGCAAGCGCATGACCAAGAGCGTGCTCGACGGCGTGCCCGGGCTGGGCGAGACGCGCAAGAAGCGCCTGCTCACCGAGCTCGGCAGCGTGAAGGCGGTGCGCCAGGCGTCGCTGGCCGAGCTGACGGCGCTCAGCTGGCTGCCCGACACCGTCGCCACGGCGATCCACGAGCACTTCAACGGCGGCCCGCGGAGCCGCCCCGTGGCCGTGCGACCGGCGCCGGTCCCGACCATCGATCCGACCATCGATCCAACCGACGATCCAACCGACGATCCGACCGACGATCCGACCGACGAGGAGCACAGCGGTGAGTGACGACCTGTGGGAGACCCACGCCAAGTGGTGGATCGACGGCTTCACCGACGGGGCCGACCCCGAGTACGTGGAGCAGATCCTGCCGCTGGCGGCCCACCACCTGCTCGGGGCCGGTGACGTGCTCGACGTGGGCTGTGGCGACGGCCAGGTGTCGCGCCTCGCCGTACGGGGCGGCGCCACGCGGGTCGTGGGTGTGGACCCCACGTGGAACCAGCTCGTCGCCGCCCAGGCGCGCGATGGCGGCGCGAGCTACGGCCGGGCCGGCGCCGCCGCACTGCCGTTCCGTGCTGGCACCTTCGATGCCGTGGTGGCGTGCCTCGTGTTCGAGCACATCCGTGACGTCGACGCCGCCATCGCCGAGGTGGGCCGGGTGCTGCGACCCGGAGGCCGCTTCCTGTTCTTCCTGAACCACCCGCTGCTGCAGACCCCGAGCTCGGGGTGGATCGACGATCAGGTGCTCGACCCGCCCGAGCAGTACTGGCGCATCGGGCCCTACCTGATCGAGGACGAGACGATCGAGGAGGTCGAGAAGGGCGTGTTCATCCCCTTCATCCACCGGCCGCTGTCGCGCTACATCAACGCCATGGCCGACTGCGGTCTCGTGCTCGAACGCATGGAGGAACCGGCCCCGCCCGCGGGGTTCCTGGCCCGCGCCCAGGAGTACGAGGCCGCCGCCACCATCCCCCGTCTGCTCTTCCTCCGCGCCAAGAAGCTCACCGGTCCATAGCATGGAGGCACGATGACCGACATCCTCGTGATCACCGGCCTTTCGGGCGCAGGGCGCTCCCAGGCCGCGGCCGATCTCGAGGATCTCGGTTGGTTCGTGGTCGACAACCTGCCCACGTCGCTGGTGGAGAAGGTGGTCGAGCTGGCGGCCACGTCCGAGCTCGCCGGCGCCGGCCTGGGGCTCGTGGTCGGGCGCATCCTGCACCAGACCGCGGTGATCGACGAGGTGACCAAGCTGCGCGCCGCCGGGCACCGCGTACGGGTCCTGTACCTCGAGGCGTCCACGCCCGAGCTGGTCCGGCGCTACGGGTCCACACGGCGCAAGCACCCGCTGGGCAACGACGGCGGCACGATCATGGGTGCCATCGAGCGTGAGCGGGCCCTGCTCGAAGCGGTGCGGGAGTCGGCCGATCTGGTGATCGACACCTCGAGCCTGACCATCCACCAGCTCAAGGCGCGCATCGTCGAGAGCTTCAGCCCCGACGGCCCCGGCGTCACCATGCAGACCACGGTCCAGTCGTTCGGCTACAAGCACGGGCTGCCCCTCGACGTCGACATGGTCCTCGACTGCCGGTTCCTGCCCAACCCGTACTGGGTCGAGACCCTGCGCGACCAGAGCGGCCTCGACGCGCCGGTGCGCGCCTTCGTGCTCGGCCAGGAGGCCGCCGGTCCGTTCCTCGACCGCGTCGAAGATCTGCTGGTGTCGCTGCTGCCGGCCTACGTCGCCGAAGGCAAGAGCTACCTCACGGTGGCCATTGGCTGCACGGGCGGTCGGCACCGGTCGGTCGCCGTCGCCGAAGAGCTCGCCAAGCGGCTGCAGCGCCACGGCTATGCGCCCCAGGTCGTCCATCGCGATCTGGACCGGCAGGGCTGAAGGTCCGCACCACGCCGGGACCGGGTACCCGGTCCGGAGCGTCGGGTTCTGGTTAGAGTCTTCCGGGTTTCAACCCGCAGGCCAGCATCCCGGTGGGACGCCGGGGAAAGGATTCATGATGACGGTACGGGTGGGCATCAACGGCTTCGGCCGGATCGGCCGGAACTTCTTCCGGGCGGCCAAGCAGCGGGGCGCCGACATCGACTTCGTGGCGGTGAACGACCTCGGCTCGCTCGAGCAGATGGCGCATCTGCTCAAGTACGACTCGGTGCTGGGCGTGCTGCCGAACACCATCAAGGCGACCAAGGACGGCGTATCGGTCGACGGCGACGTGCTGAAGGTCCTGCAGGTGCGCAACCCCGCCGAGCTGCCGTGGGGCGAGCTCGGTGTCGACCTCGTCATCGAGTCCACCGGCTTCTTCACCGATCGCGAGAAGGCCGCCGCCCACCTCACCGCCGGCGCCCCGGCCGTCATGGTGTCGGCCCCGTCGAACGGCGCCGACGCCTCGTTCGTGTACGGCGTGAACCACACCACGTTCGATCCCGACAAGCACAAGGTGGTCTCGAACGCGTCGTGCACCACCAACTGCTTCGTGCCGTTGGTGAAGGTGCTCGACGACGCGTTCGGCATCACCCAGGGCCTCATGACCACGGTGCACGCCTACACCGGTGACCAGCAGTTGGTCGACGGCCCCCACAGCGACCTGCGCCGGGCCCGTGGCGCGGCCATCAACATCATCCCCACCTCCACCGGTGCCGCCCGGGCCACGTCGCTCGTGATGGCGTCCATGAAGGGCAAGCTCGACGGAACCTCGCTGCGCGTGCCGGTGCCCACCGGCTCCATCACCGACTTCGTCGCCGTGCTCGACAAGCCGGCCACGGTCGCCGAGATCAACGCGGCCTACGCCAAGGCGGCCAAGGGCGAGCTGAAGGGCATCCTGCGCTACTGCACCGACCCGATCGTGTCGAGCGACATCGTCACCGATCCGCACTCGTGCATCTTCGACGCGGGCCTCACGATGAGCATGGGCAACCTCGTGAAGGTGCTCGGCTGGTACGACAACGAGTGGGGCTACTCGAACCGCCTCGTCGACATGACGCTGTACATGGGCAAGGAGCTCAAGAAGGCCGGCCGGGCGGCCAAAGCGGCCAAGAAGGCGGCCACACCCACGAAGGCGGCGGCGCCCGCCAGGGCCGCCGCCAAGAAGAAGTGAGCGGTCCCCGTGGCTGAGCTCCCGCGGCTGGAGGACCTCGGCGATGTGGCCGGCAAGCAGGTCCTCGTGCGCACCGACTTCAACGTCCCCATGGACGGTGGCCGCATCACCGACGACTTCCGCATCCGTGCCGCTCTGCCCACCATCACCTGGCTGACCGATCGTGGGGCGCGGGTCACCACCGCGTCCCATCTCGGGCGGCCCAAGGGCAAGCCCGACCCGAAGTACGCCATGGACGCGGTGCGGGCCCGGCTGGCCGAGCTGGCGCCCGGCGTCGAGCTGCTCGAGAACCTGCGGTTCGACCCCGGTGAGGAGGGCAACGATCCGGCGTTCGTGGCCCGGCTGGTCGAGGGCGTGGATCTGTACGTGGACGACGCGTTCGGTGCGGCCCACCGCGCCCACGCGTCGATCGTCGGTCCGCCCAAGACGCTGCCGTCGGCCATGGGTCGGTTGCTGGAGAAGGAGGTCGACGTGCTGCTCGGGTTGCGCAACCACCCGAGGCACCCGTTCGTCGCCGTGCTCGGCGGCTCCAAGATCTCCGACAAGCTCGGTGTGGTCGAGGCGCTGTTGAACGCCGTGGACGCGCTCGTCATCGGCGGCGGCATGTGCTTCACGTTCCTCGCCGCCCAGGGCCACACGATCGGTGACTCGCTGTTCGAGGCCGACCAGGTCGCCACGTGCACGCGGCTCCTCGGGGTCGGCAAGCCGATCCACCTGCCCGAGGACATCGTGGGCGTGGCCGCCGACGGCGAGGTGCTCACGTGGGGCCGCAACCTGCCCGACGGGGCCAAAGGGTTCGACATCGGCCCCGGCTCGGCCGCGGCCTTCGCCGACGTGATCATGGATGCCCGCACCGTGTTCTGGAACGGACCGATGGGCATGTTCGAGGACGACCGCTTCGCCATGGGCACGCGCGCCGTGGCCCAGGCCATGGCCGACACCAAGGCCTTCACGGTGGTGGGCGGTGGCGACTCCGCGGCCGCCCTGGCCCAGTTCCGCCTCGACGACGAGGTCGATCACGTGTCCACCGGTGGTGGCGCCAGCCTCGAGCTGCTCGAGCTCGGTGACCTGCCCGGCCTGGCCGCGCTGCGAGGAGCCCCCAATGCCCGCTAGCCCCCGCAAGCCGCTCATCTCCGGCAATTGGAAGATGAACCTCAACCACTTCGAGGCCATCCAGACGGTGCAGAAGCTGAGCTACCTGATCGCCAAGGAGTCCTACGAGACGGTCGACGTGTCGGTGCACCCGCCGTTCACCGACCTGCGGTCGATCCAGACGGTGCTCCAGGCCGACGACATCGCCATCGGTCTCGGCGCCCAGCACTGCCATTGGGAGGAGAAGGGCGCGTACACCGGCGAGGTGTCGCCCCACTTCCTGGCCAAGCTGAACGTGAAGTACGTGATCGCCGGTCATTCCGAGCGGCGGGAGATCTTCGGCGAGACCGACGAGATGGTGGCCCGCAAGGTCACCGCCATCCAGGCGTTGGGCATGACGGCCATCGCCTGCGTGGGCGAGACCCTGCAGGAGCGGGAGGCGGGCCACACCGAGACCAAGGTGCTCGGCCAGGTGCGGGCGGTCCTGGCCAACCGGGCCCCCGAGCACGTGTCCGCGCTGGTCATCGCCTACGAACCCATCTGGGCCATCGGCACGGGCCGCACGGCCACGGCCGACGACGCCCAGGCCGTGTGCGCCGCCATCCGGGGCGAGGTGGCCACCCTCGCCGGTGCCGAGGCGGCCGCCGCCGTGCGCATCCAGTACGGCGGCAGCGTGAAGGCGGCCAACGCTGCTGAGCTCATGGCGCAGCCCGACGTCGACGGCGCGCTGGTCGGCGGCGCGAGCCTGGACCCCGACGAGTTCGGGCGCATCGTGCAGTTCCGGAACGCCGGCTGATCTGTTCCCCCCGACAACGATGTCGGAGCAAGGGTTTCGTTTCGAACACTTTGCGTGACCGTGACAGTCACGTGGTTTGTCCCTACCGGCTGGTAGCTCGGTGCTAACGTCGATGCCTAGTCCAGAAGGCCTTCGGGCCCGGAGACACACCCAGGAGGGAAACATCGTGATGCGGACCACCCGGGGCGCACGAGTAGCAGCGTTGCTGCTCGGCGCCTCTCTTGTCGCGGCTGCGTGCGGCAGCGACACCAAGAAGGCAGACACCACCACCACGGCGGCAGCCAGTGGCGGCGCCACCACCACGGCCGCGGCCGGCGGCGGCAGCACCACGGCGGCGCCCACCACCGCGGCGGCGCCCACCACGGTCGCCATCAAGTCCGGTGGCACCTTGACCGTCGGTGCCGAGCAGGAACCCGATTGCATGGACTGGATCGGCAGCTGCGGCGGTTCGTCGTGGGGCTACTGGATGGGCAACGTCAACACCATGCCGCGTGCCTTCACCACGGTGAAGGAGAACGGCGTGTGGACGCCCAAGGCGTCCGAGTACCTCGCCGGTGAGCCCACCGTCGTGGCCTCGCCCAAGCAGGTCGTGACCTACAAGATCAGCCCCAAGGCGGTCTGGAGCACGGGCGACCCTGTCATCTCGTCCGACTTCAAGTACACGTGGGAGCAGATCGCCGGCCCCGACGCCAAGGACATCTACGACGCGTCCGGCTACAACAAGATCGAGTCGGTCGACGCCTCCAAGCCCGATACCGCCGTGGTCACCTTCAAGGAGCCCTACGCCGGTTGGAAGGGCCTGTTCGGTGGCGGCTTCGGCATCCTGCCGAGCAAGATCCTGACGGGCAAGGACCGCAGCGCGGAGATGAAGGACGGCTACACCTGGTCGGCCGGCCCGTTCAAGATCGAGAAGTGGGAGAAGGGCGTCTCCATCACCCTCGTGCCGAACGACAAGTACCCCGGTGACAAGCCGAAGCTGGCCAAGGTCGTGTTCAAGTTCCTCGCCGACACGGCCGCCGAGTTCCAAGCCTACAAGGCCGGCGAAGTCGACATGATCTACCCGCAGCCGCAGATCGCGGTGGTCGACGCCATCAAGGCCGGTGTCGACGGCAACAGCGCCTTCACCGGCGAGACGGGCAACGTCGAGGCCCTGTGGATCAACAACTCGAAGGCTCCCTTCGACGACGTGAACGTCCGCCAAGCTCTGGCCTACGCCATCGACCGTGACGCCATCGTGAACCGCCTCTTCGGTCCGCTCGGCGTGACCAAGGCCGTGCAGTCCTTCAACCCGCCGATCCTCGCCAAGTTCGCGGGCACGGACTTCAGCGTCTACAAGAAGGACCTGGCCAAGGTCGACGAGCTGATGAAGAAGGCCGGCTACGCCAAGGGCGGCGACGGCATCTACGCCAAGGGTGGCGTGAAGGCCGCCTTCGCGCTGCGCACCACCGCTGGCAACAAGCGTCGTGAGCTCACCCAGGAAGTGCTCATCGCCCAGCTGAAGGAAGCCGGCTTCGAGATGACCACCGACAACGCCAAGGCTGGCGACCTGTTCGGCAAGATCGCCCCGAGCGGTGACTACCAGGTGGCGCTCTACGCCCAGGTCGCCACGTTCGTGGATCCGGGCCTGTCGAACATCTTCCTGTCGGAGAACATCCCCTCGGACGCCAACAAGAACTCGGGTCAGAACTGGCAGCGTGTGAACGTCGCCGCGGTCGACCCGCTGCTGAAGACGGTGGACACCGAGGTCGACGAGACCAAGCGCATCGCGGCCTCGAAGGCGGCGGACAAGCTCCTCGCCGAGAACGCCGTGTCGATCCCGCTCGACCCGTTGCCGAACATCCTGCTGTGGTCGAAGAAGGTTGCCGGCTCCGTGTCGGACAACCCGGTCCTCGGCCCGTGGTGGAACCTGAACACCATCGGCGCTGGCTGATACCAGGGAGCTCCGTGAGCTTCCTGCAGCAAGGTGACTGAAGAGCGGGCCCGGCTTCGGCCGGGCCCGCTCTCCAAACCATCTACTCTTTTGGGCCAGGGAGGTTCCGCCGCATGATCAGCTACATCACCAGGCGAGTGCTGTACTCCATACCGGTGCTGCTCGTGGCGTCGTTCATCACGTTCGTCGCGGTGCGACTCACGTTCGATCCGACGCTGAAGTTCCGCCAGCTCCGTGATCAGACCGCGTTCCTCCGGGCCAAGAAGCAGTTCGGCCTCGACAAGCCCATCCCCATCCAGTACTTCAAGTGGTTGGGCCGGGTTCTGCACGGCGACTTCGGAACCTCCACCCGCACCGGTGGCGCCGTGTGGCCCATGCTCACCCGGGCCCTCGGCTTCACGGTGCAGATGATCTTCTGGGGCATGCTCGTGGCTCTGGTGCTGGCCATCGGCATCGGCGTGCTGTCGGCCCTGCGCCAGTACTCCGTCGGCGACTACCTGTTCACCGGGCTCAGCTACATCGGTGTCGCCATGCCGCCGTTCTGGTTCGGTCTCATCCTCATCCAGATCTTCGGTGTGTGGCTCAAGACGAAGCTCGGTTGGGACAAACCGCCGCTCAACTTCGTGGGCCTCCACTCCACGGGGTCCAAGGGCATCAACCTGGACTACCTGCGCCATCTGGTGCTGCCGGTGCTGACCCTGAGCGTGCAGCTCGTGGCGCAGTGGAGCCGCTTCCAGCGCTCGTCCATGCTCGACGTCCTCTCGAGCGATTACATCCGCACGGCCCGGGCCAAGGGCGTGTCCCGCCGTGACGTGGTGTGGCGCCACGCCTTCCGCAACGCCCTCACGCCGCTCGTCACCGACGTGGCCACGCAGGCGGGTGGGCTCATGGGCGGTCTCGTGATCACCGAGGCGATCTTCTCCATTCCCGGGATGGGTCGCCTGTTCATCGATTCGCTGCAACAGGGTGACGTGTACGCGGTGCTCGGCTTCATGGTCGTCACCGGCGTGTTCGTGATCCTCTTCAACCTGATCGCCGATCTGATCTACGGCGTGCTCGATCCCCGGGTGAGGCTCGCATGACATCGCTCACACCAACGACGACGTCCACGCCCGACGAGGGCGACCGCCAGCTGGTGCTGGGCGCCGAGCCGGTCGCCCGCACCCAGTGGCAGCTGTTCCGCCGGCGGTTCTTCCGCCACAAGCTGGCCATGTTCGGTCTGTTCATCCTGGTCGTGCTGGTCGTGTGCTGCTTCGGCGCCCGCTGGATCGCGCCCTACAAGAACGTGCCCGACCTGCTGGCTGACCCCGCGGGACCCAGCGGCAAGCACCTCCTGGGCGTCGACCTTGTCGGCAAGGACTTCCTGACCGCCAACCTCTACGCCGGCCAGATCTCGTTGAAGATCGGCATCTTCGTGTCGATCATCTCGACGATCGTCGGTACGGCCACCGGCGCGGTCGCCGGCTACCTCGGCAAGGCGTCCGATCAGCTCCTGATGCGCCTCACCGACCTGTTCCTGCTGCTGCCGCCGCTGGCGGTGCTGGCCATCGCCCTACAGAAGTTCGGGCAGTCCGAGTTCGCCATCGTGCTCGTGCTCGCCGGCCTCGGCTGGATGGGCATCGCCCGCATCGTGCGCGGTCTGGTGCTCTCGCTGAAGGAGAAGGAGTTCGTCGAGGCGGCCCGGGCCATCGGATGCTCGAGAACGCGCATCGTCATGCGCCACATCGTGCCCAACCTGGTCGGGCCGATCATGGTGAACGCTTCGCTGGCGGTGGCCGGCGCCATCATCGCCGAGTCCACGCTGTCGTTCCTCGGGTTCGGGATCTCACCGCCGAAGAGCTCGTGGGGCAAGCTCCTCGCCGACGGCAAGGAGACCATCGCCACGAAGGCGTACCTGATCTACTTCCCTGGTTTGTTCATCATCATCACCACCCTCGCCGTGAACTTCCTCGGCGACGGGCTCCGTGACGCCTTCGACCCGCAGGCGAAGCACTGATGTCGTCTCGCGAAGTCGTCCTGTCGGTGCGCGACCTGTGCATCGAGTTCAAAACCGATGACGGCGTGGTCCGGGCCGCCGACGGCATCACCTACGACGTGTACGCCAACGAGACGCTGGGCATCGTGGGCGAGTCGGGCTCGGGCAAGAGCGTCATGTCCATGGCCATCCTCGGGCTGCTGCCCAGGTCGGCCAAGATCACCGGATCGGTGAAGTACCGCGGTACCGAGCTGCTCGGCCTCAAGGAGGACGAGCTGCGCACGTACCGCGGCAACAAGATCGCCATGGTCTTCCAGGACGCGCTCGCCGCCCTGAACCCCACCCACAAGGTCGGCGACCAGATCGCCGAGGCCATCCGGGTGCACCACCCCGAGGTGTCGCGCCAGCAGTTGCACGACCGCACCATCGAGCTGCTCGAGGTCGTCGGCATCCCCGAACCCAAGCGCCGGGTCGACCAGTACCCCCACGAGTTCTCGGGCGGCATGCGCCAGCGGGCCATGATCGCCATGAGCATCGTGAACGAGCCCGACGTGCTCATCGCCGACGAGCCCACCACGGCCCTCGATGTCACCATCCAGGCCCAGGTGCTGGAGGTGTTCGAGCGCATTCAGGACCGCACCAACTCGTCGGTCATGCTCATCACCCACGACCTCGGGGTCGTGGCCGGCGTGAGCGACCGCGTGATGGTCATGTACGCCGGCCGCCAGGTCGAGCTGGGCACCGTCGACGACGTGTTCTACCGGCCGTCGCACCCCTACACCCAGGGCCTGCTGGCCTCGCTGCCCCGGGTCGACGGCTCCAAGGCCGGCGAGCGCCTGCACCGCATCAAGGGCCAGCCGCCGTCGCTCATCTTCCTGCCACCGGGGTGTGCGTTCACGCCGCGATGCCCGCACGCCCGGGTGGGCGTGTGCGACAGCGGCCGCCCCGAGCTGCACGAGGTCGGGGCCGGGCACGCGTCGGCGTGCTTCCTGGCTGACGAGATCGCGACGAGCGTGGGGGTCGGATGATGGCGGAGCTCGGCGAGACCGTGCTCGAGGTCAGTCACCTCGTGAAGCACTTCCCGATCCGTGCCGGTGTGTTCCGCACGGTCGTCGGACAGGTGCAGGCGGTCAGTGACGTTTCGTTCCGCGTGCGCGCCGGCGAGACGCTCGGTCTGGTGGGGGAGTCGGGCTGTGGCAAGTCCACCGTCGGCCGCACCCTGCTCGGCCTGCTGCCGGCGACGTCGGGTTCGGTGAAGTTCAAGGGCCAGGAGATCGTCGGCCGGTCGGCCGGCGCCATGCGGCCCATGCGCCGTCACATCCAGCTCGTGTTCCAGGACCCGTACGCGTCGCTCAACCCGCGCATGACGGTGCAGGCCATCATCAGCGAACCGGCCAAGGTGCACGGGCTGCACCACGGCAACGAGGTCGCCCGGGTCAAGGAGCTCATGGCGCTCGTGGGCCTCAACCCCGAGCACGTGAACCGGTTCCCGCACGAGTTCTCGGGCGGTCAGCGTCAGCGCATCGGCATCGCCCGGGCGCTGGCCGTCGACCCCGAGTTGCTCATCCTCGACGAGCCGGTCTCGGCCCTCGACGTGTCGATCCAGGCCGGCGTGGTCAACCTGCTCGACGATCTGCAGGAGCGCCTCGGCCTGGCCTACCTGTTCATCGCCCACGACCTGTCGGTGGTGCGCCACATCTCCGACACGGTGGCGGTGATGTACCTGGGCAAGATCGTCGAGATCGCCAAGGCCGAGGACCTGTACCACCGGCCCAACCACCCCTACACGCAGGCCCTGCTGTCGGCCGTGCCGGTGCCCGACCCACGGGCCGAGCGCCAGCGCCGCCGCATCATCCTGGAGGGCGACGTGCCCAGCCCGGCCAACCCGCCGTCGGGTTGCCGTTTCCGCACGCGCTGCCCCAAGGCCCAGGCCCAGTGTGCGGCCGAGGAGCCGGCGCTGGTCGACCGGGGTGACGGCCACCCGGTGGCCTGCCACTTCCCCGAGGTCGCCGTCGTCGTCTGACGCTGCCGGCCCGCCGCCGCCCGCCGCGCTGGGTCGTTGCGGCGCGCACGGGTGCGCCGACGTGACCCAACGCCGGCGGTGGGTCGCCAGGGACCGCTCGGGACGCCCGATCCCGGTCGCTGTGCCGGGTGTTCGGGGACCTCACCTGGTAAGATCGCTCCCCGTGCGTACGCTGCTGTTGTGGCTCACGGCCATCCTCAACGTGTTTTCGATGCTGGCCATGATCGCCGCGGTTCTGCTCCACTCGGGCCGTGGTGGTGGCCTCTCCGACATGTTCGGTGGGGCCTCCGGTGCTGCGCTCGGGTCCACCGCAGCCGAGCGCAACCTCACCCGCATCACGATGGTCCTGGCCCTGGTCTGGATCTTCACGACGGTGTCGATGGGGCTGTTCCTGCAGGGTTGAACCAGGTAGGAGCGTGACGGGGGGCTGTTGTAGGCTCTCTGCGCTACGTCGGAGTGGCGGAATGGCAGACGCGCTAGCTTGAGGTGCTAGTGGGTGTATAACCCGTGGGGGTTCAAGTCCCCCCTTCGACACCAACGGCGGCACCCGGGGCGAGGATCACAGATCCCCCCGGTCGAGCCGAAGCAGGACCTCGACGGCGCGCTCGCGCACGGCGGGCAGGTCGGCGAGCTTGCCGGCGGCGCGTACCTGTTGCACGACGCGCGGGTTGCGGGCGAAGCGTTCGCCGTGGCGGGCCAGGAAGTCCCAGTAGAGCGTGGTGAACGGGCAGGCGTCGGTGCCGGTGCGCTTCTTTCGGTCGTAGGCACA
>JANMAT010000007.1:0-106433 GCA_031359995.1 Actinomycetes bacterium | reverse complement strand
ACCTCACGCCCGAGCAACGCGCCGCCGCCCGAACAGCCCCGGCGGCTTGATCGACCCGTCGACAGGAAGAAGGGCACCACGCCCCCTTGCCGACCGCTCCAGGCGCACCAGCCCGCTCGGACCTACATCAGGCACTGCCCGCGCGCCGCCGGCAATCCTGGGTGTGTGGGGCGCATTGGATCGCTCGCAGTCCCGAGCCTCGTTCGTCTCGCCCCGCTCGGCGTCCGCCAAGCTGCCGGGCAGCGGTGGCGGCGCGATCGACCGAGTCATTGGGGCGATACTCACGCCCAGCACGATTGTGGGCTCACCATCGTGTGTCACACTCGGACATGCCCCGCACACGGTCGACTCTGTTCGATCGATGGTCTGCGACATACGACCGCCCGAGCTTCCAGAACGCGACGTACCGACCCGTTCACGATGCGGTCCTCGCCAGACTCGAAGACATGCAACCTGGCGTGGTCGTTGATCTGGGATGCGGAACCGGCCAGCTCACGCGACGTCTGACGGTTCAATTCCCTGATGCTCTTGTCGTGGGTATCGACTACTCGGCGGGGATGCTGAGCGAGGCCGCCGGTCGCGTGCACGTGGCTGCGAGTCTGCTCCAATCCGATGCGCTCGAACTGCCGCTGCGCCACGCCAGCGTCGACGTCGTAGTGTGCACCGAGTCGTTCCATTGGTATCTTGACCAGGAGAACGTCGTCGCCGGGCTGGCAGACATCCTCAGACCTGGTGGTCACCTGTTGATCGCATCGATCTCGTCGGTCACCGACATTGGGGACTCGGTGGTGCACAGGCTCTCATCTGCAACGGGCCAACCGATCCACGCCTTGACACCACGACGACTGCGGCGACTCCTCACGAGCTCGGGATTCGACGTCACGCACCAGCGCCGGATCCCCCGGTCCGGGTTCGTTCCCTGGCCGGCGCTGACCCAAGCCCGGTTGCGCTCGACCACTCGCACCGATGGCAGTAGGGACACGAATCAAGACGATCCGGATGAGCATCTTCACGGCTGAACGGGGCACGCTGCCACCGAGCGTCGTTGTCCTCGGTCGTGTCCGATCTGCTCGGCAAGTCGTCCCAGGCGATCATCGAGGCCCTCATCGCCGGTGAACGGGATCCGCGGAACCTCGTCAAGCTGGCCCATCCCCGCATGGCCGCGAAACGGCCAGCGCTCAACGGTCGCTTCGACGCCCACGACACCACTCCGGCCGATACCTACGAGAGATAGCGCTGAGTAGGCTCGCCCCGTGGCCACCACCGACTCTGCTTCTCGAACGAGACGGTCGGCGGCCGGTACGCCGACCCTCTCGGTGGCCGAGCAGGTGTGCCTCGCCCTCGTGGTCGAGGGGCAGTCGCACGGGTGGGCCATCGGCACGCTGCTGGCCCCCGAGGGCGACGTCGGCCGGGTGTGGACGCTGTCGCGTCCTCTGACCTACCGCGCCGTCGACGGGCTGGTGGACAAGGGCCTGGTCGCCCGCAAGGCCCAGGCCACCGGGCACGGGCGCGACCGGGCCGTGCTCAGCGCCAGGGCGGCCGGCCGCCGCGCCACCGCGGCCTGGCTCGACGAACCGGTCCCGCACCTGCGCGACGTACGTACCATGCTGCTCGTGAAGTCCCTGCTTCTCACCCGCGCCGGGCTCGACAACGAGCGCCTGCTGCGGGCCCAGCTCGAGGTGTTCGCGCCGGCCATCGACGCTCTCACCACCGGGCCCGAGAGCGACCTGGTCGACCTGTGGCGACGTGAGCACGCCCGGGCGGTGCGGCGCTTCCTGGAACAGGCGCTGGCCCCGCCGGCGGGCGCGGCACCGGCCCGGCCCGAGATGCGGCTGAGCGCCCGCAACCAGCTGCGCGGTCGGGTCGTCAGCGTGCAGCGCGGCGAGCTGATGGCCAGTGTGAAGGCGGTGCTGGGCGACGGGCAGACGCTGACCGCCACCATCACGCAGGAGGCCACCGACGACCTCGACATCGCCAAGGGCGACGACGTGGTCATGATCGTGAAGGCCACCGAGGTGATGGTCGCCAAGGAGTGACCGGAGCCGGGCAGCTACGCGCCGACACTCGGGTGCAGGGTGGGCACGAAGCCGTGGGCCAGCGCTGCCACCGACGTGGGCGGGGTGAGCACGTCGACGACACCGTCGTCGGGTCGGGTCACCGGGTCGGTCCAGCCGCCGAAGGTGAACCGCCACAGATGCGGACCGAGCACCAGCCGGGTCCCGCCGTCGGCGTCGATCACCACGGTCCCGTCCGGCAGGTCGACCCGATGCGCCGACCACACGAGGCGATCGCCGGCCCGGTCGAGCCCCCGGCCACGCCGCAGCCGCTCGGCACCCAGGCGGGCGTTCAGGTCGACCGCCTTCAGCGGCGCCGGCGCGCCCACGGCCCGCGTGACGGCATCGCGGTAGGCCACGTGGTCGTCGGGTCGGCACGTGGCGCACGGGCGGTGGCCGGCGGCCAGGGCCACGGCGTCGTCCAGGAAGAACAGCGGCGTCCACCGGCGCGGGCGGGCGAGCGCCACCTTCCAGCCACGAAACGACGTGCGGCACACGATCCACAACGCACTGCCGTGATGACGCACGACGCGCTCGTGGTCGTCGACCACGCAGCCCCGGTTGCCGGTGAACAGGCCGCGCTCGGGCACCGCGTGCAAATCGCCCCACGGGTCGACGCGGTTGCGGCGGGGCACGGTCGTCACCGCCTCAGCGCTTGTGGGCCGGTCGGGGGTCGACGAGACGACCGAGCGGCGAGCGGGCATGCAGACCGCCATCGACCACCAGCGCCTCGCCGGTCACGAACGACGACTCGTCCGACGCCAGCCACACGGCCGCCGCCGCGATCTCCGACGGTTGGCCGACGCGGCCGAGGGCGTGGGCGGCCTCGTTCAGCGCCATGAAGCCCTCGACCTTCGCCATGCGCTGCACCGGCGGCGTGGCGATGGTGCCGGGGCAGATGGCGTTCACGCGGATGCCCGACGGCGCGTGATCGGTCGACAGGGCGCGCGTCAGGTTGATCACCGCCGCCTTGCTTGCCGCGTAGGCGACGGCCCCACCGTCTCCGTGCAGACCCGAGATCGACGCGGTGTTGATGATGGATCCGCCGCCGCGCGCCTCCATGACCGGCACCGCGTACTTGGCGCCCAGGAACACCGAGCGCACGTTGACCGCCATCACGAAGTCCCAGTCCTCGACGCTCAGTTCCACCGCGGTGCCGGGCCGCAGCGTGCCCGCGTTGCTGAACAGCACGTCGAGCCCGCCGTAGGTGGTGACAGCCGCCTCGACCATGACCCGTACCGACTCGGCATCGGCCACGTCGACACCGACGGCCACCGCGTGGCCGCCGGCATCGGTGATGGTGGCCACCGTCTCCTGGGCCTTGTTCAGGCGGATGTCGGCCACCACGACGGCGGCGCCCTCGGCCGCGAAGCGCAGCGCGCTGGCGGCGCCGATGCCCGACCCGGCGCCCGTCACGATGGCGATCTTGTTCGACAACAGCACGACGGCCTCCCCACGACCAAGTGCGCACCCCCAGGTGGCACCGAACACCCAGTATCGCCGGGCGCCCACAGGCAGTACCATTGTGGTTGTCGTCAGCAAGGGTTGGGGGATCCAATGACCGACTTCGACGTGCACATCAAGGGTGGCACCATCGTGGATGGCACACGCGTGCCTCGTTACCGCGGTGATGTCTGGATCAAGGACGGCAGCATCGTCCAGATCGGAGGCCGCCCCCGGGGCACGGCCGAACGGGTCGTCGATGCGACCGACCGCATCGTGGCGCCCGGCTTCGTCGACCTGCACACGCACTACGACGCCCAGATCCGCTGGGACCCGTGGTGCACCATCTCCGGGTGGCACGGGGTCACGTCGGTGGTGCTGGGCAACTGCGGCTTCGGCTTCGCACCCGTGCGCCCGGACTTCCGCGAGCGGTCCATGCTGACCATGACGCGCACCGAGGCCATCCCGTACGCGTCCATGGAGCAGGGCATGGCGTGGGACTGGGAGACCATCCCCGAGTACCTCGACTCGCTCGACCGCATCGCCAAGGGCGTGAACTGCATCCAGTACATGCCCACCGCGTCGCTCATGACCTACGTGATGGGGCTGGAGGCGGCCAAGAGCCGGCCGGCCACCGAGCAGGAGCGCAAGGAGATGCAGCGCCTGCTGCACGAGGGCATGGACGCCGGCCTGTGCGGCTTCTCGATCCAGCGCCTCGGCCCGAACTCCGTGCAGGCCGATTTCGACGGCTCGCCCATGGTCACCGACACCATGTGCGACGACGACATCCTCGCCCTCGCCCAGGTGCTGGCCGAGCGCGACGAGGGCTTCATCCAGATCACCCAGGCCGCGGGCGACATCCGCGAAGACCTCGCCTTCCTCGAGAAGCTGGCTGCTACCGCGCAGCGACCCATCCTTCACAACGTGGTGGCGCCGTCGCGCAAGGACCCGATGGTGCACCAGCGCCCGCTCAAGTGGATCGACAAGTGCCGCGAGCAGGGGCTGCCGATGTTCGCCCAGTGCGGCACCGGTCGGGCCGGCTTCGCGTTCACGCTCGAGCACTGGAACCTGTACGACGCGTCGCCGGCGTGGCGCGCCGTCACCACCGGCACCAAGAACGAGAAGGCGACCAAGATGCGCGACCCCGAACTGCGGGCCGCGCTGGTGGCCGAGGCCGAGGAGGCCGACCGGCGCCTGCAAGTGATCCAGGCCGGCGTCGGCGGCAACCCGCGCGACCTCGTGATCCAGGGCGTGAACCGCCAGGCCGATCTGCAGAAGTACGTCGGTCGTTCGGTTGGCGAGATCGCCGACACCGAGGGCAAGAGCGTGATCGAAGCGATGCTCGACCTGTCGCTGGCCGGCGACCTGAACGTCGAGTTCCTCGGGCCCGACAAGGGTTCCAACGCCGGGTTCATGGCCGAGATGATGAACGACTCGCCGTATGCCATCCCGGGCGTGTCCGACGGCGGCGCCCACACGAAGTTCTTCACCGGTGGCGCCTACACCACCGACTTCCTCATGTGGCTCGTGCGCGACGAAGGTGTGGTCACGCTCGAGGAGGCGCACTACCGCCTGTCGAACCTGCCGGCCCACGCCGCCGGCTTCCGCGACCGCGGCGTGCTGCGCGAAGGAGCGGCGGCCGACGTCGTGGTGTACGACATGGAGGAGCTGGCCATCGACCCGCCGTGGATCGGTGAGGCCGTGTACGACCTGCCCGGTGGCGAGTGGCGGCGCGTGCAGCGGGCCAAGGGCTACGACGCCATCCTCGTGAACGGCGAGGTTACGTTCGAGCACGGCGAGTGCACGGGCGCCACGCCCGGGCGGCTGCTGCGCCACGGGCGCGGGTAGAGCACGAGCGAGCCTCGCCGGCCGACCGGTCGACCACCGCGTCAGCCGGCGAGGAACTCGGGAGTCGCCCAGACCTTGCGGGCCAGGTAGTCCTGCACGGCGGCGATGTAGGTGTCGGCGCCGGGCACGTGCCAGCGACCCGAGAACCACACGCCGGTGCAGCCCCACAGGTCGCCGGCGGCGTAGGTGCCCACGCGCTCCACGGTGTTCAACCACGTGAGCTCGCCCTCGAAGCACGAGCGCCACACGGCGTACGTGTCGTCGACGTTGTAGGCCGACGAGCGCTCGGCGTTGTCGTCCACGAACGCGGTGCCGTGGAACGGCACGCGCACCTGGCCCAGCCCGAACGACTCACCGTTGTCGCCCACGGTGCTCATGTGCCACCACGACTCCTTGGCGATCTGGGCCCGCACGGCGTCCTCGTCGATGCCCCACTTGCACGCGGCCCACTGCAGGATCTCGTCGGTGGTGCCGGTGAAGTTGCCGGTGACCCGCGGGTGCAGCGAGTTGGGCTGCGTGCCCTTCGTGCCGTTGGGCGCGGCGTTGTCGGCGCGCGTCTCGGCCGCCGGCCGCACGGCCTTGGCGCAAGCCGCCTCGCTGGGCAGGGCCGAGCCGGGCGGCAGGGTGGCGAAGTGATCGCCAGTCGGCACCGGGTCGGGCGGCGGCGGCTGACGGGCCGGGCCACCCGTCTCCCACCCGACGGCATCGGCCACGAGGTGCACGGGCGATCTGTCGTTGGTGGAGGCGGACAGGCACACGGTGCCGGCGGCCGACAGGGGCAGGTAGGTGAAGTTCGAACCGAGGTAGCCGGGCCGCAGGTTCAGCACCGACGCCAGCGGCATGCTCTGGTCGCACGGCCACGCGGTCACGAAGCCGCCAGCGGTGCCGCTCGGCCAGCCCGTGCCATCGCGCGTGTCGATCAGGCGCGACGGCGCCGTCGAGTGGAGGCGCGCCGTGCCGGTCGACCAGCCGAAGCTGTCGACCACGATGCCGGTGGCCGCGCTGCTCGACAGGCACACGTCGCCGCCGCTGAAGCCGACCACCGTGAAGTTGGGCACGATCTCGCCGGCGCGGAAGTTCACGGTCGACGCCAGCGGCGGGGCGCCGCAGGGGTACACGACCACGAAGCCGTCGAACCGTGGGTCGACCACAGTGATGTTCAGGGCCACCGCACCGAACGCGGACCGGTAGCCGGCGCCACCGGTGACGCGGATGCGTCGCTCCTCGCCGGCGGCGAACGGCGTCGCCGTGATGCGGGTGTCGACCAGCCGGGTGGGGGCCGCGCCGGTGTAGTCGGCGGAATCGGTGAACCAGCCCATCAGGTCGGCCACCAGGTCGACGGGCTGCGAGGTGCTGAGGCACACGCCGCCGGTGCCGATGCCCACCATGGCGTGGTTGGCCGCCACCCGGCCGGGCACGAAGTTCAGGATCGACGTGGCGGGCACGCTCTGGCCGCACGGCCACACCGTCACGTAGCCGGCACCGACGGCGTCGACCGCGGTGAGGTCGAGCGAGGCGACCGTGGCGCCGGCGGTGACCGCGGCGCGCACCGGCAGCACGAGCACCTCGCCCGGCGTCAGCCGGCGCAGGGGTGCACCGGTGCCGTCTCGCGTGTCGAGCACGCGGTTCGGTATCGCAGCGGTCGCCCCGGCCCGCTCGACCTGCAGTGGCAGCACCGTGCCGAGCGCGGCGGCGACCACGCCCGCCGCAACGGTCCGCATCCGTCGCATCCCCGACCTCCGTGTCCCACGTTGGCCGCCCGGCGGCCACTCTACCGAGGGAGTCCGGTGACGCGACCGCGGCTACGCCTGGGCGCCGTCCAGGAACTGGGTGAACCCGCCCGGCGCGTACGGGCCGGCGACGATCTGCTCCAGGACGCCGGTGCCGACGCGGCCGTCGCCATCGGTGGCCCGCACCACCTGCTGCACGTGCAGGTTGTCGCGGCCGAGCGGGTCGAGGGTGAGCGGGTCGAACGACTCGCTGCCCACCGCGAGCTCCCCCTTGTACACGCCCTGCCCCCACTCGAGGTGCCCGTAGCCGAGGCCCTTCATCTGGAACTTCAACAGTGGTTCGAGCGAGATGGTGCGGACCTTGCCGTACACGTCGATCAGGTCGATCTCGGCGCTCGACGCCAGCCGCGTGCCCGGGTGGTAGCGCACGCGGTGCACGGCGGTGGCCATGCGCTCGTCGGTGCCTTCGAGCGCGGCGGGGATCTCGGCCTCGCTCGGGAACGACGGCGCCACGATGCCCTCGCGCACCAGCGCCTCGCCGCGCTGGCCGTCGAAGAAGATGGCGTGGGTGATGTGGTCGTCCCAGATCAGCGGGGCCCACAGGAAGAACGCGCTGCCCATGGGCAGCGGCGCGCCGCCGTGCTCGGGCTCGCCCACCCGGCGCACACCCCACGAGCGGTCCTTGGTGCCGAAGAACGTCGCCTCGCCGACGGTGAACTCACCGTCGGGGTGCTTGACGACACCCGACCATCGCCCGAACTGGTCGAACCGGGTGGCATCCATCACGCGGCGGGCGCCGTGGCGCAGCGTCTGGCGCGCTTCCTGGATGGCCGAGGTGCGGGCCGAGAACGTGAGGTCGCAGGCGATGCCGGTGCTGTTGTCGTCGAGCACCACGCGCGTGCGCCGCAGCGGTTCGATGATCTCGATGCGGAAGGGGCCGACCTGCATGTCGGTGCGCTCCAGCGGGGCGCGGCGCGAGCCGTAGAACGCATGCTGCCGCCCGTCGCACTCCACCGTGCTGAACGCGCAATCGAGGACGCCGCGATGGGGGTAGATCGCCATGCCGATGCCGAAGTACCGCGACCCATCGGCGGTGTACCCGTTGAACCAGGTGCGGTCGTAGACGTTGCGATCCGACGTGGCCGGATGGGCGATCGGTTCCGGCGTCTGGTGGATCGGGTAGTCGTCGAGTCTGTTCAGCATCGTTCCTCCAGCGGGGCAGGGCCGACCGGCGGCGGCCCCGTGCGCGCGACGTGCGGAACCTACCCCAACCAGGGGACCAACGGCCCTGGTGCCGACAAGTTGGCCCTACAGGAACCCCTTGGCGGACCCGATGACTGTCGTGTGAGCGCCACGGAGCTGCGGTCGTGCGGAGGTCAGGGATGAGATCGAAGACGATGAAGGTGCCCCACAAGCTCGCCGTGCTGGTGTCGGTGGCGCTCCTGGCGATGGCGTTGCTCGGGTTCGGCGCATGGCGGAACTACGGCGGCCTGCAGGCCAAGGCGAACGCAGTGGAGGCGGCGGGAGCGGCCCGCCAGATGGAGATGGAAGCCGACATGTCGCACGACGCGATCCGGGCCGACGTGATCGCTGCCGTGCTGATAGGCCCCACGCCCGAGGGCAAGAAGAGCGCGTTCGACCGCATCAAGGGCGACGGCGAGAGCCTGCTCGGCGGGCTGCACGATGCCGCCGCGGCCACAGGCACCAAGGCCGCGGACGACGCCCTCACCGTCCTGCAGACCGATCTCGACCGGTACGTCACCTTCGCGACCGAGATCATCGATCAGGCCAAGACCGACCAGGCCGGAGCGCGGGCCAAGCTGCCCGAGTTCCTTGACCTGTTCCGCAAGCTCGAGGCGAACATCCCGTCGCTGTCCGACGTCATCAAAGGTGACAGCGACCGGGCCGTGGCCGCCGCCGCCGACCAGGTACGCCGGGCCCGCCTCGTCACCCTCGGGCTCACCGCGCTGACTGCGCTCGTGCTCGTGTCGGTCGCCATCGCCATCACCCGGAGCGTGGTGCGTCCGCTGCGGCGGGTCATGGACGCGCTGCGTCAGCTGGCGGCAGGCGACCTGACCACGAGGGTCGACGCCGAGGGCACCAACGAGTTCGGCGAACTGGGTCGGGCGTTCAACGAGTCGTCGGAGCGCATCCAGGCCGCCGTCGCCGCCATCGGCGCCCGGGCCGGTGACCTCGGGCAGTCGTCGGCCCGGCTGGCCGGCGTGGCGACCGAGCTGGCGTCGTCGTCGGCGCAGACGAGCACCCACGCCGAGACCGTCAGCAGCGCGGCCACCCAGGTGGCCACCCGCGTCGAGATGGCCTACGCCGGCACCGACCAGATCGGCACCAGCGTGCGCAACATCGCCGCGTCGGCCCACGAGGCCACCGAGGTGGCCGCCACCGCTGTGGGCGTGACCTCGCGCATGTCGGTTCTCATCGAGGAGCTGGGCGAGGCGACGCAGCAGATCGGCCACGTCGTCGGTGTCATCACCGACATCGCCGACATGACCAACCTGCTGGCCCTGAACGCGACCATCGAAGCGGCCCGGGCCGGCGAGGCCGGCAAGGGGTTCGCGGTGGTCGCCGGTGAGGTGAAGGAGCTGGCCCGCCAGACCACCACGGCCACCGGGAAGATCACCGACACGGTGGCCGCCGTGCAGGAGCGCACCGCGGCGGCCGCGGCGGCGATCGGTCAGATCGTCGAGGTGGCCAACCGCATCAGCGAGAGCCAGGAGTCGATCTCGGCTGCCGTCAGCCAGCAGAGCGCGACGGCCAGCGAGCTGCTCCACGGCGTGTCCGAGGCGTCGCACGGGGCCACATCGATCCTCGAGGTGATCGGCGACGTCGCCAACGCCGCCGCGGTCACGTCCGAGGGTGCCCGGGCGGCACAGGGTGCCGCGCACGAGTTGGCCGGCATGGCCGCGGAGCTCGACGATCTGGTGAGCCAGTTCATCTACTGACGCCGGGCTCGGTCGGGGCGAGGCGCAAGCCGGGCCTACCATCGGCCCATGGACGTCGCCGATCGCCTCGAACTGCACGAACTGCCGGGTCGCTACGGCGACGCCATCGACGATCGCGACTGGCCCCGCCTGTCTCGCATCTTCACCGATGACGCCACCTTCGACCTCACCGACCTCGGCGGCCCCCACCTGGACGGCCTGCCCGAGATCCAACGCTTCATGGACACCGAGGCCAACCACCCGCGCACGCACCTCATGACCAACATCTACGTCGACGAGACGCCGACCGCGGTCACGATGTGCTTCCGGATCGTGGCCCTGCTGCCGGAGCGGCGCGTGGGCACCGCGTCGTACTTCGACGAGGTCGTGAAGACCGCGCAGGGATGGCGGGTCCACAAGCGCGTCATCACGCTGCGGCGCGGTCCGGCGTCCTGACGCACACCCTCAGCGGGGCGCGCGCGTCATCGTCCAGATGGGCGGCGCACCGGCGTGCTCGAGCTCTTGGCCCACCGCGAACCCGAGGCGCCCGTAGAACGCCAGGTTCGACTCCTTCTGCGTCTCCAGGTAGGCGGGCAGGCCCTCGGCGTCGCACCGGTCGAGCACCGGCTGCACCAACCGCCCGCCGATGCCGCGCCCCTGCACGATCGGATCGGTGCCCAGCAGGAACAGGTACCAGTGCGGTTCCTTCGGGTGCACCTTGTCGACCGCGTCGAGCAGCCGCAGCCCCGAGATGCGGTTGCACCCGGTCAGGAGCAACCTGGCCGCACGAGCGTTGAGGGTCGCGTTGCGCGCCGCGCCCCGCGGCATCGTGCCTGGTGGCAGCCACACCGCACAGCCGACGATGCGCGGCCCGACCGCGGCTACCAGCGACTCGTCGAAGGGCATGCCGTCGCGCACGAACGCGTCGAACACCGACGCCAGCATGTGGTACTCCTGTCGCGGCGTGCGGGCGAAGTGACCGAACAGCGGGTCGGGGTAGAAGGCGCGGGCCAGTGCGGCGACGGCAGCATGGCGTTCGGTGGTGGCCAGCGGACGGACTTCGGGGGTGGCGGTGCGGGGATCGAGCACGCCGCGATGATGACCCACGTTGCGTACCATCCGTGACCGTCATGGCCGGAGAGACCGATCTGCCCACCCTGCTGCGTACGCTGCGTCCGTCGGTACGGGCCGATGAGTACGTGTACGTCACCCGAGCGGTCCCCGAGGCGGTCGACGCCGCGGCTATGGTCGTGGAGGCGGAGGGGATCACCTACGTGGTGCCGCGCGCCGATGCCGACGCCCGCGGTTGGGCCTACGACTTCGTCGCCGGCTGGATCACGCTGCAGGTGCACTCGTCGCTGGCCGCGGTGGGCCTCACCGCGGCGGTGAGCGCGGCGCTGACGGCCGAGGGCATCAGCGCCAACGTGCTCGCCGGGCACCACCACGACCACGTGCTCGTGCCGGTCGACCGGGTGGCCGACGCGCTCAGGGCACTGGCGCGGCTGGCCGCGCCACCGGCACGGTGACCGGCGCCGGCAGCAGCCAGAAGCCGAGCAGCGTGGAGCCGGCGTGCGTGAAGGCCACCGCCAGCGCCACGAGCAGCAGACCGGTGCGTGACCGCTCTGACTGATGGAACACCTCGGCCACGTCGAACACGGTGAACAGTCCTGCGAAGGCGATGGTGGCGAACACGACCTCGCGGCGGCGCCACCGCAGGAGCGCCGCGGCCAGGGCGGCCGACGCGGCCACGGCCAGCACGACGAGAGCCGTCGATTCCGGGTTGATGCCGAGCACGGTGCCTTCGGACGACTCCGTGGCGGGTCGGATGGTGGCCGACGCGGTGGCTTCGGCCCCTTCGTCGCCCGTCTCGGCCGCGACCCCCGTCGAGGCCGGTGCCGCGGTCTCGAGGTGGTGGTCACCGCTCGAGCGCTCGCGCACGGCACCCACGGTGAACAGTGCCGCCCCGGCCAGCAGCAGCGCGCTCAGCCACCAGCGGGCCGGGCGGGTCGCCACGGCGGTCACGCCGACCGCCGGGTCGAGCTCAGCTCGACGGCGACCGTGCCGACGGTGCCGGGCGTCGCGCCGGCGGCGGAGCGACGGACCCGACGGCGTCGCAGCACCACCGTGACGATCACCGCCGCGGCGACAGCGCCGGCCACCCCGAACACGGCGGCACCGAGCGCGCCGGCCAAACCGATCGTGCCGAGCACGCCGAGGATCGGCCCCGCGCAGCAGGCCGCGCAGGCCACGACGCCCACCCCGGCCAGCGCGACGGCTTCCTTCTTCTCGCTCACGATGCGACCTCCCGGACGGGGTCGACGCCGAAGACGGCGTCGATGACAGGTCGGGCGTCGGCCGGTCCCCGCGTCGCGAGCGTGCAGGCCACGGGCGGCGCGTCGGCGGCCGCGGCCGTCGACCGGATCGGCTTGGCCGTGAGCGACACGGCCCGGGGGGTGGTGACCGCCGGCTCGCTGAGACAGCCGCACCGGTCGTCACAGGGGCCGTCGGGGCGGTCGGCGTCGAGCGCGGCCGCGGCCACCTGCAGCTGGGTGGTGAGGGCCATGAGCTCGGCGACCCGGTTCTGGGCGTCGACCAGCTTCTGGGTGACCAGGGTGCGCAGGCGGTCCTGGACCGGACCGCACTGGCCGCCGTCCCACGCCGTGGCCAGGTCGGCGACCTCGTCGAGGGTGCATCCGAGCTGCTTGGCCCGAGCGATGAAGGCCAGCCGCTGGAGGGCCCGATCGTCGTAGAAGCGGTAACCGGCGGGCGTGCGCCCGGTGGCCGGCAGCAGCCCGATCTCCTCGTAGTAGCGCAGGGTGGTGGCGCTGAACCCGCTGCGGCGGGCCACGTCTTGGATGCGGTAGGTCACCCGGTGAGCGTAAACCTTCGAGTCGACCTGAAGGTCAAGGACTTCCCGGCCGACGATCGGCACCGGTGGCCGCCCTAGGGTGGCGCCATGCATCTCAAAGGCGAGTACGTCCCGAGCCCGTCGACCTGGGTCCGCGAGCAGATCGAGCGCTACGAGCGCACCGGCGGCCAGGAGGGCAACACCCTGCTCGACACCGGTCTGCCCGTCATCATCGTCACGATGAAGGGCAACAAGAGCGGTGCCGTGCGCAAGATCGCCCTCATGAAGGTCGAGCACGAGGGCGAGTACGCCCTGGTCGCCTCCATGGGCGGGGCGCCCAAGAACCCGGTCTGGTACTACAACCTGGTCGCCGACCCCGACAACGTCGCCATCCAGGACGGACCCGAGCCGTTCGCCGTCACGGTGCGCCAGGTCGAGGGTGAGGAGCGCCAGCAGTGGTGGGACCGGTCGGTGGCCGCGTTCTCGAACTACGCCGACTACGAGGCCAAGACCGATCGCGTCATCCCGGTGCTCGTGGCCAAGCGGAAGTGACCACCGGCCCGAGCACCACCCGGGGTGCCCGCCGGCCACCATGATGCTCGGGTGCGAACCACAGCGATGAGGGGCCGGGCCGTCGTCGCCACGTTGCTGGCCGCGGTCGTCGGATCCGTCATCGTGGTCGCCGCCGCGCCGCGGCCGGCCGCCGCGGCCACGTCGGCCACGTCGGCGTACGTGCCGGTCGCTCCCTGCCGTGTCGCCGACTCGCGCGCGTCCGGCGGCCGCAACCAGTCGATGACGGTCGCCATGGCCGGCGCGTGCGGTGTCAGTGCCGACGCGACCGCCGTGGTCGTGACCCTCACGGTGGTGAACCCCGCCGCCGCCGGCTACCTGAGCGCCTTCCCCGCCGGCGCCGAACTGCCCACCGCGTCGAACGTGAACTACCTGGCCCGCACCACGGTGGCCAACACCGCGGTGGTGCGCCTCGGCGGCGGTGCGGTGTCGCTCTTCTCGAACGTGCCCACCGACAAGGTCGTCGACGTGGTCGGCGCCTTCGTGCCGGCCGAGTCGGCCCGGTCGGGTCGGTACGTGGCCGTGACCCCGGCCCGCCTGCTCGACACGCGCGCCACCGCCAAGGTCGCCGCGGGCGAGGTGGCCGTCGCGCCCGTGACCGGCGTGCCCGCCGACGCCGCGGCGGTGGCCGTGAACCTGACGTTCACCGAGGCGACGCAACCGGGCTACTTCACCGCCTACGGCGACGGCCCGCTGCCGGCCGTGTCGACCGGCAACGTGGACTCGGCCGGGCAGACCCGCGCCGTCTTCACCGTGGTGCCCACCGCCACGGCGGTGCGCGTGTTCTCGCAGTCGGGCGCGCACGTGCTGGTCGATCTCGTCGGGTACTTCACCGGGCCTTCGGCCGACCTGGGCCGCGACGGGCTCTTCGCTCCGGCGGTGGCGGCCCGGGTGCTCGACACCCGCGCCACGGCGACTTCGCGCCTCACGGCGGGCAGGAGCACGTCGGTCGCGGTGCCGAAGGGCGCGGCGGCGTGGGTGAACCTGACCGCCGTCGATGCCACCGCGCCCGGGTACTTCACCGTGTGGGCCGACGGCACGCCGTTGCCGCCCACGTCGACCGTGAACGCGACGGCGGCGCGTCAGACGGTCGCCAACGCCGCCATCACCCGCATCGCCGACCGGGGGGTGGCCGTGTTCGCCCAGAACGGCGGCGACGTCGTCGTCGACGTCGCCGGGGTGTTCGTGGGCCCTCCCCTGGTGACGATCGTGCCGCCCACCCCGGCGGCCGACGAGGTGATCGGGCGCTCGGTGCTCGGGCGTGATCTCGTGGCCACCCACGTGGTGGTCCATCCCGGCGCGGTCCACAAGGTGCTCGTGCTCGGCTTCATGCACGGCGACGAGCAGGCCGGGCGCGAGATCGTGACCGCGCTGCGGTACGCGCCCGTGCCGACCGCCGTGGACCTGTGGCTCATGGACACGATGAACCCCGACGGTGCCGCCGCCCGCACGCGGGTGAACGGCCGCGGGGTCGACCTGAACCGCAACTTCACCGGTGGCTCGTTCCCGTGGTGCCCGGCACCCGGCTGCGGTGTGGGGGCGTTCGCGGTGGACACGGGGCCGGGGCCGATGTCGGAGCCCGAAGCGGTCGCGTTCCTGGCCTTCATCCAGCGCGAGCACTTCGACCTGATCGTGTCGTACCACCAGCCGCTGGTGACGGTGGACTGCTCGCCGTACCGCGGGCCGAAGCTCACCGGCATCTGTCAGGCCTACGCGGCGGCGTCAGGCGTTCCCTACAACCGCAACGGCTACATCGACATCTCGGGCACCATGACCAACACCTACATGGAGGCGAATCCCGGGAAGTGGGCCTTCACGATGGAACTGCCCCTCGGCGAGGCGACCGACGTGAGCCGCCACGTGGCCGCGGTGTGGGCGGCCGCCGCCGCGCTGTGACCCGGCGCGGCGCGGGCCTACGATCACCGGATGATCCCTCGCGCTTCGTTCGGTTCCACCGGCCACCTCAGCAGCCGCGTCATCTTCGGTGCGGCCGCCCTCGGCGGCATGAGCCAGGCCCGCGCCGACGCGACGATGGAGGTCTTCCTCGCCCAGGGCCTGAACCACGTCGACACGGCGGCGTCCTACGGCGACTCCGAGGTGCGCCTGCACCCGTTCCTGCAGTCGCACCGCGGCGAGGTGTTCCTGGCGACCAAGACGGGCGAGCGCACGGGCGCTGCGGCCCGCCGCGAGCTCGAGCGTTCACTCGAGCGCATGGGCGTCGACCACGTCGACCTCATCCAGCTCCACAACCTGGTCGAGCCCGACGAGTTCGAGGTCGCCCACGGCCCCGGTGGCGCGGTCGAGGCGCTCGTGCAGGCCCGCGCCGAGGGCCTGGTGCGCTTCATCGGCGTGACCGGGCACGGCACGCGCATCGCCGGCATGCACCGGCGCAGCCTCGAGCGGTTCGCCTTCGACGCGGTGCTGCTGCCGTGCAACCACCTGATGCTCAGCGACCCCGACTACCGGGCCGACTTCGAGGCACTGGTGGCCACGTGCACGGCGCGCGGCGTGGCGGTGCAGACCATCAAGTCGGTGGCCCGTCGCCGGTGGGAGGCCGACAGCACCGAGCGTCACTACTCCTGGTACGAGCCCCTGCCCGACGGCCCCGCACTGGAGCGCGGCGTGCGGTACGTGCTCAGCCGGCCCGAGCTGTTCCTGAACTCGTCCAGCGACGCCCGGCTCTTGCCGGCGATCGGCGCGGCGGCGGCGGGTCCACTCGACGCGCCCACCGCGGCCGAGCTCGACGCCGACGTGGCCGACCTGGCCATGGGCGTGCTGTTCGACGGCGCTGCCCTCGAACGCATCTGACAGGGCCGACGCCGCTCGGCGGCGACCCCTTGCGCCCGGTCGTACGATCGCGCCACAAGGGCCGGGCGGCCCGTCGATGCGAAGGGGAACCATGAGCGACGAGCACGCCATCCGAGTCGTGACCATCTCGGCCAGCTACGGAGCCGGCGGCAGCATCGTCGGCCCCCAGGTGGCCGAACGGCTCGGCCTGCCCTTCCTGGATCGCGCCATCCCCAACCGGGTCGCCGAGAGCATGTCGGTGCCGGTGGAGGATGCGCTGTCGCGCGACGAACGCGTCCAGTCGCGCTTCTGGGCCGGGCTGGCCCTGGCCGGTGGCGTGGGCCTGCCCGGTGAGATGACCGGGCCGCTGCTGGTGGCCGAACCCGACGCCCGCTTCCAGGAGCAGACCGAGGCGGTCATCCGGCAGGCGGCCGACGCAACGGGCGGGGTGATCCTCGGCCGAGCCGGCGCCCTGGTGCTCGGGGCGCGCACCGACACCCTGCGGGTGCGCCTCGACGGTCCGAAGGACCGGCGGCTGGCCCAGGCCGTGCTGCTCGGCGACATCGACCAGGTCACCGCCCAGCAGCGCCAGCGCGACCTCGACCGGGCGTGGGCGGCCTACTGGCGCCGCTTCTACCGCGCCGACGTGGCCGATGTGGCCCACTACGACGTGGTGTTCGACGCCACCGCGCTCACCCTCGACGTGTGCGTCGAGCTGATCGTGGCCGCGGCCCACGCCGGCGTGCAGCGCTGACCGCGGCCACCACGGTCAGGACGGGCGGGCGACCACCATCTCGGTGGCGCGGAAGCGGGGCGACAACGACGCGCCGGTGGTCACGCCGGCGTCCACGGTGAGGCACTGGCCGTTCACGTACGACCCGCCGTCGCTCATGAGGTAGAGGACGGCCTCGGCGATGTCGTTGGCGTGGGGCGCCCGACCGAGGGGCGACGTCTTGGCCATCAGCTGGGCCGCCTTGTCGACCTCGTCGGGGTTGCCCGTCATCACGTGGGCCGTCATGCCGGTGGGGATGGAGCCCGGCGCCACCGCGTTCACCCGGATGCCGTACTGGCACAGCTCGGACGCAGCGCCACGCGCCAGGCCGATCACGCCGGTCTTGGCCACCGTGTACACGTGCGGGCCGAGGCCACCCTGCACCCCGGCCACCGACGACGTGCACACGATGGCGCCGCCGCTGCCCTGGGCGATCAGGGCGCGTGCCCCGTGCTTCACGGTCATGAACACGCCGCGCAGCAGCACGGCCATCGTCTTGTCGTAGTGGTCCATCGGCGTCTCGGCGATCGGCCCGGCGGCACCGACGATGCCGGCGTTGGCGAACACGCCGTCGATGCGCCCGAACGTGGCGGTGGCGGCGTCGATCGCCGCGGCCACCTGGGCCTCGTCGGTCACGTCGCAGTGCACGAACGTGGCCGCGTCGCCGAGCGAGTCGGCCACCGCCTGCCCGCGCTCGTCGAGCAGGTCGGCCACCACGACGCGGCCGCCTTCGGCCACCATCAGGCGGGCCGTCGCCTCACCGAGCCCGCTGGCCCCGCCGGTCACCACGCCCACCTTGCCGCTGAAACGGTCTCCCATGGTCTGTCCCCCTGTCGGGCGCCGGATGGCGCACACGTCGAACACCGGGACGATAGTCAGGCCGACCCGGTGGTCGCCTACGCTCATGCGGTGGGGTTGCGTGCCGAGGTCGACCGCGAGGCGTGCCTGAGCGCCGGTCGCTGCGTCGCGGCAGGCGACGGCCACTTCGTGTTCGACGACGACGAGCTGGCCACCGTCGATCCGGCGACACCGCCGCTGCCCGATCACGTGTTGGTCGAGATCGCCCGCAACTGCCCGGCCGGTGCCATCACGCTGGTGGACGGGTAGTCCGCCGATGACGGACGACACCCTGGCGCTGTCACGCTGGCCCGACGTGCTCGACGCCCTGCGCCACAAGGGGCTGCGCCAGGCTCTGTACGACGAGGGCGCAGTGGTCATGGCCGACTGCCTGCTCACGCTGCACGGCGAACCCCACCGTGAACGGCGGCGCCTGGAGAACCGGCTCTTCCGCCGGTCGGTGTTCGAGGCGTGGGAGAACGAGCTGCTGACGGCCACGCTCGACGCCACCCTGGCGCCGGCGGTCGCCGCGGGACAGACCGACCTGGTGGTACTGGGCTATCGCCTGGCCATGAGCCTCACCGCCCACATCGCCGGCATCGACCACGACGCCACCGATGCCGAGGCGACCGAGGGTCTGTACGCCGTGGTCAAGCACTTCAGCGAGGGCGCCACACTGGTGCACTCGACGCGCGACAAGGGCGCCGTGCGGGCCGAGGTCGCCGCCACGCTGGAACGCTTCGACGCCGAGCTGTTGCAACCGGCCATCGCCCGACGCCGGGCCCTGCTGGCCGCGTGCGACGGGACGGCCGTGCCCCACGACGTGCTCACCACGCTGTTGCGCAACCAGGACCGCCTCGAGCTGCCGGCCGCGGTCGTGCGCCGCGAGATCGCCTTCTACCTGCAGGCCGGGGCCCACTCCACCGCCAACGCCTTCACCCACACCGTCGACCAGCTGCTCACGTGGGGCGAAACCCACCCCGCCGACCTGGCCACCGCCCGAGCCGACAAGGGCGTCGTGCAGCGCGCCGTGCACGAGACGCTGCGGCTCTGGCCGGCCAGCCCGGTGGCGTGGCGGCGGGCGGTCGCCGACACGACCGTGGCAGGGCGCCCCGTGCCGGCCGGCACGCTGGTGGTGCTCGACCTCATGGCGGCCAACCGCGACCCCGGGGTGTGGGGCGCCGACGCCGACCGCTTCGACCTGGGCCGAACCGTGCCCGTCGGCCTGTGGCCGTGGGGGCTCAGCTTCGGCGCCGGCATGCACGCCTGCATCGGTCAGGAGCTCGACGGCGGCATCGTGCCCGACACCGCCAGCGGAGACGCCGCCCATCTGTTCGGCACGGTGGCCGTCATGGCCCACGCGGTGCTGGCCCACGGGGCCGGGCGTGACCCGGCGGCACCACCGGTGCTCGACCCGAACAGCGTCCGCCGGCACTTCTCGTCGTACCCGATCGTGTTCGGGGCCGGCGGGTGAGCGGCGCGCTGGTGGTCACCGGCGCGGCGCGCGGCATCGGCGCCGCCATCGCCACGGCGGCGGCGGCGGCCGGTTGGCGGGTCGGCCTGCTCGACGTGGACGCCGCGGTGCACGCCACGGCGGCGGCGTTGCCGGGCTCGACGGCCGGTATCACCGACACCAGCGATGCCGACGCCGTCGAGGCCTTTCTCGACCGGTTCGGCGTGCCCCACGCGGTGGTGAACAACGCCGGCATCGTGCGCTTCGGGCCCCTGCTCGACCAGTCGCTGTCCGACTGGCGCCGCGTGGTCGACGTGAACCTCACCGGCACGTTCGTGGTGGCCCGGGCCGTGGCCCGCCGCTGGGTCGCCGCCGGTCGCCCAGGCGCGGTGGTGAACATCACGTCGATGAACGGGGTGATGCCCGGCCCGAACGCCGGGGCCTACGGCGCCACCAAGAGCGCCGTGGCCCTGCTGACCCAGCAGATGGCCTTGGAGTGGGGGCCGCACGGCATCCGGGTGAACGCAGTGGCCCCCGGGCTCATCGACGGGGGCATGTCGGCGCCCATCTACGCCGATGCCGACATCCGGGCCCGCCGCGAGGGCCGCGTGCCGCTTGGTCGTCTCGGCCGCACCGACGACGTGGTCGGCGCCGTGCTGTGGCTGCTGTCGGACGCGGCCGGCTACATCACCGGGCAGCAGCTGCTGGTGGACGGGGGCGTCACCATGTCGGTCATCGCCGGCCTGCCCCGGCCGGCGTCGGTCGACTCGGTGGGTGACCGCTGATGCGTGACGTGGCCGGCATGTCGATCCTGGTGACCGGCGGCGGGTCGGGCATCGGCGCCGGCGCCGCCGCCCACTTCGCCGGCCTCGGTGCCCGGGTGACCGTCTCGGGTCGGCGGGCCGACCGGGTGGGCGCCGTCGCCGAGGCCATCGGAACGCCGTGCCGGGCGGTGGCCGGCGACGTCACCGTCGACGCCGACCGGCGGGCCATGATCGCCGCCGCGCTCGACCACGGCGGTGGCCGTCTCGACGCGCTCATCAGCAACGCCGGGAACATGTACCGCGGCCCCGTCGAGACCCTCGACGAGGGCGAGCTGCTGGCCCTGTTCCACACGAACGTCGTCGCCGGCATGATGCTCACCGGGCTGGCCAAGCCCCACCTGGAGGCGACGAAGGGCTGCGTGCTCTTCGTGGGTTCGGTGCACACCCAGCGGGCCTTCCCCGGCGCGTCGCCCTACGCCGCCACCAAGGGGGCGCTGGAGACGCTCACCGGCGTGCTGGCGGCAGAGCTCGGCCCCAGCGGCATCCGCGTGGGCTGCGTGCGCCCTGGCGCCGTGTTCACCGAGATCAATCAGCGCGCAGGGTTGGTCGACGACGAGCAGGTGCTGCTTCGATTGCAGGCGATGGCATCCGCACACGTCCTGGGCCGCATCGGCACCGTCACCGAGATCGCCGAGGCGTTCGAGTACCTCGTGCGGGCCGAGTGGACCACGGGATGGGTCGTGACCGTCGACGGCGGCCTCGGCCTGGGTGTCACCGATGGCTGAGGTCCTCATCACCGGCGGGCGTCTGATCGACGGCACCGGCGCGCGCCCCCGGGCCGCCGACGTGCTGCTGCGTGACGACGAGATCGTCGCCGTGGGCCGCCCCGGCTCGGTCACCGCCACCCGCCCCGCCGCTCAGGTCCTGCGCATCGACGCCACCGGCCACACCGTGATGCCCGGGCTCATCGACACGCACCTGCACGTCACCTTCGACGACGTGCAGTCCAACGACGAGCTGTTCTTCCATCGCGACCCGACCATGACGGCGCTGACCACCGCCCAGAACCTCCAGAAGGTGCTGCGGGCCGGGGTCACCTCGTTCGTCGATCCCGACACCGCGTTCGGCATCGGCCCGTCCATCCGTGACGCGATCGAGTGCGGCGTCATCGAGGGGCCGCGCATGAAGACGGGGGTGCAGGCGCTGCTGACCGCGGTGGGCGGCACCGCCGGCCGACTCATCCCCGACGAGGGGGCCGTGGGTTACGCCCAGATCGTGAACTCGGTCGACGACGTGATCCTGTGGACCCGCCGGCACATCAAGTACGGCGCCGACTGGATCAAGATCCACGCCACCGGCTCCATCCCCGGCCACCAAGGTGAGCTGCTCGTGTGGAGCGACCGCGAGCTGTGCGCCGCGTGTGACACCGCCCACGAGCTCGGGGTGCCCGTCATGGCCCACTGCCGCAACGACGCGTCCACGCTGGCTGCCGTGCGGGCCGGCGTCGACCTGGTGCTGCACGGGTCGTTCCTGTCGCCCGACGCGGTGCAGGCCTTCGTCGACCACGGCACGGCGGTGTGCCCCACGTTCACGTTCCTCGCCAACCTGGCCGACTACGGGCCCGTGGTCGGCGCCGGCGTGGGGCAGGAGGACGTCTTCCGCGGCGAGATCCAGGCCACGGCCAAGATGATGCGCGCCGCCTACGACGCCGGCGTGCCGCTGCTGTGCGGCTCCGAGAGCGGGTTCGCCCTCACCCCCTACGGCCACTGGCACGGGCGCGAGATGGAGGTGTTCGTCAACGAGCTCGGCCTGTCGCCGTTGGAGGCGATCACGTGCGGCACGCGCAACGGCGCCATCGCCCTGCGCATGGAGGGCCGCATCGGCACCATCGAGACGGGCCGCCTGGCCGACGTGCTCGTGGTGGACGGTGACCCCACGGTCGACATCCGCGTGCTGAACGACCGCACGCGCCTGCGCCACGTGATCTCGCGCGGTCGACCCGTGGACCTGAACCGTCCGTGGCCCCAGCACCGCCCCATCCCCGGGGCCAAGGTCGCCAACTGGGCCACCGAGATCCTCACGTACGACCGCGTCCGGGCCCGCTGACGTGACCACGGCGGTGGCGCTGGTGGGCGGCTGGGCCCACCCGGCCGAACAAACCGGCCCGCCGCTGGCCGCCGCGCTGGCCGCGTGCGGGGTGACCGCCACGGTGGTCGACGACACTGAGCACGCCGCGGCGGCGCTCGGCGCCGAACGGCCCGACCTGCTGGTGGTGCACACGTGCCGCTTCCAGATGCTCGACGACCGCTACACAGCCGAGCAGCGGCGCGACTTCGCCGAGCTCACGCCGGTGGCGTGGCGCGCCGCGGTGCGGGCTCATCTGTCCGCCGAGCGTCCGCTGCTGGCCCTGCACACCGCACCGATCAGCTTCGACGACTGGCCCCTGTGGCCCGACCTGGGCGGCGCCACCTGGCAATGGGACCGCTCGAACCACCCGCCGCCCGGTCCGTTCGTGGTCACGCCGGTGGCTGACCACGCCGTGAGCCGCGGTCTGGCGCCGTTCACGGTGGTCGACGAGCTCTACCGCTTCGTGACGCCCGCAGCCGGCGCCGAGGTGGTCGCCCACGCCACCGACACCGACGGCACCGCGCACCCGCAGGTCTGGCTGCACCGCGTCGGCTCGGCGCGCGTCGCCTACGACGCCCTCGGCCACGACGAGCGCTCGCTGGGCGACCCCGCCCACCGCGCCCTGCTGGCGCGCCTCGTCGCCTGGCTCGCGGGCGCACCGACCGAGGAGACCTGATGATCCGGGAGGCCCGATGACCGACGTGCGGGTGACCACGTTCGCCGACGCGCAGGAGTGCTACCGCAGCCGCGACCTGCGCCAGGCGCTGTACGACGCCGGCGAGGTGATCATGGCCGACGTCGTCGTGAACCTCCACGGCGACGAGCACCGGGCCCGGCGCCGGCTGGAGAACCGGTTGTTCCGGCGCGACACGTTCCAGCACTTCGAGCACGAGCTGTTCCCCGCCATCATCGACGAGACGGTCGCACCGCATGTGGCCGCCGGCCGGGCCGAGCTGGTGCGCTTCGGCCACCAGCTCATGATGAACCTGGCCGCGCTCACCGCGGGCGTCGACCGCCCCGCGGGCACGCCCGAGGAGACCTTCCGCCTCTACGACTACCTGAAGACGTTCATCGAGGGCGCCACCCTGGCCCACTACACGGGCGACAAGGCGGCCAAGGCCGCCGAGGTGCAGCAGGCCCTCGAGCGCTTCGACGCCGAGTTCCTGGCGCCCGGCATCGCCCGGCGACGGGCCCTGCTCGACGCCGTGGCGGCCGGTACCACCGCGGCTGACGCGCTGCCGCGCGACGTGCTCACCGTGTTGCTCGACAACCAGGACAAGGTGCCGCTCACGCACGAGAGTCTTCGCCGCGAGATCGCCTTCTACCTGCTGGCCGGGGCCCACACCAGCGCCACCGCGTTCACGCGCGTCATGCACCACCTGTTCCAATGGGTCGCTGCCCAACCCGAGGCGGCCGACCGCGTGCGCCACGACCGTGCCTTCGTGCAGCGCTGCACCCACGAGACGATCCGGCTGCAGCCGTCGAGCCCCACGGGCATGCGGTGGGCGCTGGCCGACCTCACGCTGTCGTCGGGTCTCACCATCGCCAAGGGCGACCGCGTCATCATCGACCTGTTGGCGGTGAACCGCGATCCCGCCCTGTTCGGCGCCGACGCCGACGCGTTCGACCCCGAACGCATCCTGCCGGGCGACGTGAGCCCGTGGGGGCTCAGCTTCGGGCAGGGCATGCACGCCTGCATCGGACAAGACCTGGCCGCCGGCCTGCGCGTCGGTGGCGACGACGACGCCCACCTGTTCGGTCTCGTCCCCGTGGCCGTGCAGACCATGATCGACCACGGCTGCCGCCCCGACCCTGATGATCCGCCCGAGATGGACGCGTCGACCACGCGGCCCTACTTCGGCCGCTACCCCGTGGTGTTCGATGGATGACGGGCTCATGACCGCGCACCCCATCGTCTGGTTCCAGACGGTGCTGGCGCTCCTGGACCATCACGTGCTCGGCCGCCCATGGGAGACGCCCGCACTGCTGCGCTGACGTTGCGCGAGGGTGTCCCTGCCGACTACGACGGTGCCGCGCCACCCCGGGTGGCGGCGCAGCCGGGAGGACGGGTCGGGCATGAGCATGCGGACGGTGCCATCGAGCAGAGGGGTCGATGTGGCGCTGCACGACCTGGGCGGGGACGGCGAGCCGCTGTTCATCGGCCACGCCACGGGCTTTCACGGCCGCATGTACGCGCCGCTCGCCGCCGGCCTGCGCGAGCGCTTCCACGTGTGGGCCCTCGACTTCCGGGGCCACGGCGCGTCGAGCGCGCCGGACGACGGCGACTTCTCGTGGCAGGGCATGGCCGACGATCTGCTCAACGGCATGGCGGCGGTGGGGGCCGAGCGCGCCTACGCCGTCGGCCACTCGATGGGCGGTGGCGCGGTGCTGCTGGCCGAGCACGGCCGACCCGGCTCGATCATCGCCGCCTACACCTACGAGCCCATCGTGATGTCGGCCGAGTTCATCGCCCGGCGCGGCGAGAACCCCATGTCGGGTCCGGCCCGCCGGCGGCGCGAGGTGTTCGCCTCGCGTGAGGAGGTCATGTGGCGCTACGCCGGCCGGCCGCCGCTCAACCTGCTGCGCGCCGACGCGCTGTCGCTGTACGTGCAGCACGGCTTCATCGACCTGCCCGACGGCACGGTGCAGTTGGCCTGCCGGGCCGAGACTGAGGCCCGCACGTTCGAGGCCGAGGACAAGCTCACGATCGAGCTGGTCGGCTCGGTGTCCATGCCGGTCGTGGTCGGGGTGGGCCGGGCCGACGGCGGCGTGGGTCCGTCGCAGATCGCCGCCCCGCTGGCCGCCGCCCTTCCCAACGGCCACCTGCTCGAGTACCCCCACCTCGGCCACTTCGGCCCGTTCCAGGCCCCCGAGCAGGTCGCCGCCGACATCCTTGCGGCATTCGCCTGACGCGCCCGGCCCGGCCGCCGGCGCCGGCCGGCCCACCCGCCGGCCGGCCCACCCGCCGGCTCGGTTCTGGGCAGTGCAAACGTTGCTGGGCATCGTCGTCACTGCCCAGAACGCTCTTCGCACGTGCGCTGGCGGTGCAGCGCGACGATGTCCCGGGTCGTCGACGCCAACCGTCGGCGCACGTCGTTGTCGGTGACGCGGTCGACCTCCCACCCCACGAGACGGATCTGGCGGTCCCTCCACTTGTCGTAGGCGACGTCGAGCCGGCCGCCGTGCCAGGTGACGTGGTCGACCTCGACCGCTAGGCGGACGTCGGGCCAGCAGAGATCGGGATGCACCGTGGCGCCGTCGGACAGCACGATGGCGTGCTGGCGGACCGGGCTCGGCAGCCCGCGGGCCACGAGGGCCTTCTCCAGCCGGAGCTCGAGATCGGACCCCACCGGTTTGCACCACGCGGGACGGGAGGCCAGGACCTCGACGAACCGCGTCGATCCCGGGCGTCCGCGCCGGGCGAGGCGACGGGCGGTGGACCAGAGCGTGGTCATCGTGAACAGGTGCCGTTCCAGTCCCTGCTCGATCAGCGACTCGAGCGCGTCGGCGTCGAGCAGAGCGGCCATGTCGAACGCCGTTCGCGCTGCGGACGTGGTGCGGACCCCGTCGGCGTGGGACACACAATCGCTCTTCGGCAGGTCGCGCGTACGGTGAAGCACGACGTGCACGAGCCGGGAGACATCGATCCAGCGTGCGTGGGCGATCGTGATGTGGATGAAGTCGTCGGACGGCACCCGCCGGAACCCCGCCGACCGGGCCGCGGTCGAGTGGGAGGCGGTGCCGTCGGTGGCGATGCACGCCAGTGCGATGCGCTGTCGTTCGCTGGTCGGTGCGGCGCTGGCGATGGCTAGCCCGCGGCGCACCGCGGTGAGGGTGCCGTCGTCTCGGAGCTGGCGCCGCTGCATGTCGGTGAAGCCGAACCGGGCGAGGTCAGCGCTGGTCACGACTCCGTGGTGGGTCGCGGACCAGCGCGACAACTTCTGCTTGGGGCCCATGGGTCCCTCCTGCGCGCGTGTCTGGACGAGGAGGGAAGTGGTGTCAGCGTAGGCCGCAGGGTGGACGGGATGCGTTTCGGGCAGCGAAAGCGATGCCCGGCAACCCCTTCGCTGCCCAGAACGCAAAGGGGAGACGACGCTGGGCCGCCGGCGTCAGAGGGGGGCGATGAAGGTGGCCACGCGGGCGACCAGGGCCGTGGTGTCGCCGCTGTGGAGGGTGTGGCCGCCGGGCACGACCAGGCGCTCGAACGGGCCCGACACGCCGGCGTCGATGGCGTCGAGCTGGGCCAGGGTGCCGTAGGCGTCGTCCAGGCCTTGCACGGCCAGCACCGGCACGGTGATGCCGGGCAGGTACGACTCGATGTTCCAGGACCGGAACGCGGGCGCCAGCCAGATGTCGTTCCACCCGCGGAACGTGGCGTCGACGTCGTCGTGGTGGCGCGCCAGCTTGGCCCGCAGGTCGGTGGTGGCGAACGCGACCCGGGCCGCCTCGATGCCGGCGATCGACTCGTCCTCCACGAACACGTGCGGCGCCATCACCACCAGCCCGGCCACCGGGTGTCCGGCCCCGGCGTGGACGAGCGCGATCGACGCGCCGTCGCTGTGGCCCACGAGCACGGGCCGGGTCACGCCGAGCTCGCGCAACAGCGCCGGCAGCACGTCGAGCGCTTCGCGGTGCATGTAGTCGGCGGCGCGGGCCTCGGGCACCACGGCCGAGCGCCCGTAGCCGTGGCGGGAGTACACCACTGTGGCCACCCCACCGAGCACGGCGCGCACGTCGGCGGGGAACGTGCGCCACAGCCCGATCGAGCCGAGGCCCTCGTGCAGGAACACCAGCGTCGGGCGGTCGGCGGCGCCGGGCCGGGCGACGGTGACCTCGACGTCGATCGACCCGCGGCCGACGGTGACGAGCACGGGCGCCTACGGCTGCTGCAGGTTCTGGCGCAGCTGGTAGCGCTGGATCTTCCCCGTGGCCGTCTTGGGGAAGGCGTCCACCACCACGACCCGGCGGGGGCGCTTGAACACGGCCATTCGGGCCCGGCAGTGGGCCTCCAGGTCGGCGTCGGCCACGGTGTGCCCAGCGCGGGGCACCACGAAGGCGACCACCGTCTCGAGCCCGTTGGCGTCACGCGAACCCACCACCGCCGCTTCGAGCACGTCGGGGTGCTCGATCAGCACCGACTCCACCTCGGCCGGCGACACCCAGATGCCACCGGCCTTGATCATGTCGGAGTTGCGCCCCAGGAACGTGTAGTAGCCGTCGGCCGAGCACGTGTACACGTCGCCGGTGCGCAGCCAGTCGCCGCGGAACGCGGTCTGGCTGGCGTCCTTTCGGGCCCAGTAGCCGGTGGCCACCGATGGCCCCCGCACGTGCAGGTAGCCCGGCGTGTCGGGCTCGGTGACGGGCTCGTCGGCGTCGTCGAGCAGCTTCACCTCGTAGCCGGGCACCGGCGTGCCGGTGGACCCCGGGCGCACGTCGCCCTCACGGTTCGACACGAAGATGTGCAGCGCCTCGGTGGAGCCGATGCCGTCGAGCACCGGGTGGCCGAAGTGGGCGCTGAACCGCGTGGCCAGGTCACCAGGCAGCGACTCGCCGGCGGTGACGCTGAGGCGCACCGAGGCCAGCGCCGCCGGTTCGACGCCCACGTCGAGCAGCCCGGCCACGAAGCCCGGTGCGGCGAAGAACAGCGTGGGCCGCTCGCGCCCTGCCAGTTCGGCCACGCCCGCCGGCGTGGGGCGGGCCGGGTTCAGGATGGTGGTGGCGCCCACGGCGAACGGGAACGTGAGCGAGTTGCCCAGGCCGTAGGCGAAGAACAGCTTGGCGACCGACAGGCAACGGTCGTCGGGCCCGATGCGCAGCACCTCGGCGCCGTAGGTGACCGCGGTGGCTTCGAGGTTGCCGTGCGTGTGCATGACGCCCTTGGGCACGCCGGTGGTGCCCGAGCTGTACAGCCAGAACGCCGGCGAGTCCGCATTGGTGGCGGCCACCGGCGCGGGCCCGACGTCGGTGAACGACGACCACGCGTGCACCGGGACACCGATGTCGCCGCCGAAGTCGTGACCGTCGCCCAGCACCACGGCGTGGCGCAGTTCGGGCGAGCCCGCGGCGATCGTGGGCAGGTGGGCGGCGTACTCGGCCGACACGACCACCACGCCGGCGCTGGCGTCGTCGATGCTGGCGGCCAGGTCGTCGGCCGTGAGCATGGTGGACAACGGTACCGGCACCACACCCGAGCGCAGCCCGCCCAGGAACCAGGCGACGAAGCTGGGCTCGTCGTTCACGACCATGGCGACGCGCTCGCCGCGCCTCACGTCGAGGGTGCGCAGCGCGTGCTGGGCCCGGAACACCTGGCGTTGCACGGCGGCGTAGGTGAGCGACTCACCCTCGCAGCGAACGGCGACGCGGTCCCCGCGGCCGCCGTCGATGTGGCGGTCGATCAACCAGGCGGTGGCGTTGTACACGGGCGCAGTCTCACACCCGGACGTAGTCGTAGTCGACGGGCTGGCGGTGGATGCCGGCCGACGGTGGCGCGATCCACCCGGCCATCAGGCCGGCCCGCTGCACCGGCGTCATCAGCGAGCGCACGAAGGCGTTGTCGTCGTCGGAGGGCAGCCACGACGCCGTGTTCGCCTCCCACTCGGCCTCGGTGAGCAGGCGACCGGTCGGGCTCACGCGGTGCTTGCCGAAGGTGCCCACGCGCCGGTTGAACCCGATGTGGGGCAGGGTGAGCTGCAGGCCCACCTCCTCGAGCGTGCGGTTCCAGCGGTCGAGGCCCTTGCCGCAGTCGACGGTGTAGTCGTCGCGCAGGGTCTCGTTCAAGGCCGACAGCGCCGCGACGGTGCGTTCGCCGATGACGCCGCCGTCCACGTGGGGCACGGCGCGGGTGGCGTCGGCCAGCACGTGGTCGTCGTCGCGCTGCTCCTCCTGGAAGCGCCCCTTCAGCCCGGCGGCGAAGTAGTTGGCGGCGTTGGTCGACGTCTCGGCGCCGAACAGGTCGAGCGACACGGTGTAGTGGAAGTTCAGGTAGCGCTGCAGGGTGGCCACGTCGATGCCGCCATAGGGGCGCACGTCGAGCGTGTCGTGCTGCTTCATGAGCTCGACGGTGCGCTGCACCACGCGGCCGATGCCGCTGGCGCCCACGAACATGTGGTGGGCCTCTTCCTTCAGCATGAACTGGCAGGTACGGGCGAGCGGGTCGAAGCCGCTCTCGGCCAGCGATGCCAGCTGGTACTTGCCGTCGCGGTCGGTGAAGTAGGTGAAGAAGTAGAAGGACAACCAGTCGGGGGTGGGCTCGTTGAACGCGCCGAGGATGCGGGGATGGTCGGCGTCGCCCGAGTGCCGCTCGAGCATCTCGTCGGCCTCGTCACGCCCGTCACGCCCGAAGTAGCGGTGCAGCAGGTACACCATGGCCCACAGGTGCCGGCCCTCCTCCACGTTCACCTGGACCAGGTTGCGCATGTCGTAGAGGCTGGGCGCGGTGTGGCACAGCTGGCGCTGCTGTTCCACCGATGCCGGCTCGGTGTCGCCCTGTACGACCACCAGACGCCGCAGGTCGGCGCGCAGCTCGCCCGGCACCTCCTGCCACGCCGCCTCGCCCTTGTGGTCGCCGAAGGCGTTGCGCCGGTCGGGTTCGGCGTCGGCCAGGAAGATGCCCCAGCGGTAGTCGGGCATCTTGACGTGACCGAAGTTGGCCCAGCCGTCCTGCTGCACCGAGATGGCGGTGCGCAGGTAGACGTCGGCATCCTGGAAGGCGGCGGGGCCGAGGTCCTTCCACCACTGGATGTACTTGGGCAGCCAGGCCTCGAGGGCGCGCTGCAGGCGGCGGTCACCGGCCAGGTCGACGTTGTTGGGGATGAGGGCGTCGTAGTCGACGGTGGTCATGGTCAGCTCCTCGGGTCAGACGCGGTGGCGGTCGAAGGTGGGGCGGGCGCCGGTACCGAACCGGGCGAGGGCACCGTCGGGTCCCACGGCGTTGGGGCGTTGGAAGATCCAGTTCTGCCAGGCGGTGAGGCGGGCGAAGATCTTCGACTCCATGGTCTCGGGGCCGATGACGCGGTAGTTCGCCTCCATGCCGGTGAGGGCATCGGGCGAGAAGCTGTTGCGCTCTTCGAGCGTGAGTCGCACCTCGTCGTCCCAGTCGAGCTCGTCGGGCGTGAACGTGACCAGCCCGATCTCGTCGGCGCCGACGGCGTCGAGCGCATCGCCGAAACGGGCCCGGGCGGCGGCGAGGGCGGGGGGCCGGCCCCACGCCCGGGCGGCCAGGCGGGTGATGCCGTTGACCATGGGGTACCAGCCGTCGTTGCCGTCGTGCAGCACCACGGTGGCCGGCGCACCCCCGGCATCGGGCCACGTGCCGTCGAGCATGAACGAGCGGTCGGCGGCGAGCAGCAGCTCGGCCAGGGTGCCGGCGAAGCAGCTGCCCGGCTCCACCGCGGCCACGATGGTGCGCGCCGACAGGTCGAGGCGGCGCAGGGTGCGGGCCCAGAACAGACGGACTTCGCGAGCGAGCCAGTGGTCGCTGCCGGTCCGCAGCACGTCGTCGGCGGCGAGCACGGCGGCCACGGACCCTTCGGTGCGCAGCACCCAGGTGCCCAACTCGGGCTCGTTCGTGCGCAGGTGCAGGAAGGCGTGGTCGAGCTCGCGGCACGCGGCCAGCAACCAGGCGTCGGCACCGGCGGCCACCAGGGCGGCCCCGTCGGCCGGCTGCGGCGTGCCCGGCGCGCGCACGGTGATGTGGACCGCACCCAGGCCGCGCTCGCACCGCAGGGCCACGTGACCGTAGCGGCGCTCGTCGCCGCGGTCGGTCCACGCCAGCGGAGGGAGGGCGATGCCGGTGACGTCGACCGGGCGGTCCGACGCTGCCGCCCGGGTGAGGGCGCGGGCCTGCACCTCGTCCTCGAAGCGGCTGCGTGGGTGCACCGCGTCGACCAGTCCCCACATGACGGCTTGGGCCCCCTTCATGCCCTCGGTGCGGGTGGCGAACACGTCGGCGCGGTCGCGGCGCACGTGGCGCTTGTCGACGACGCGGGTGAGGCCGCCGGTGCCCGGCAGCACGGCCAGCAGCGGCACCTCGGGCAGCGACACGGCCGACGAGCGGTCGTCGATGAGGACGATCTCGTCGCACGCCAGGGCCAGTTCGTAGCCGCCACCGGCAGCGGTGCCGTTCACGGCGGCGATCCAGGTCTGGTGCGAGTGGGCGGTGGCGTCCTCGATCGAGTTGCGGGTCTCGTTGGTGAACTTGCAGAAGCCGACCTTGTGGGCGTGGGTCGAGGTGGCCAGCATCTGGATGTTGGCGCCGGCGCAGAACACCTTGTCGACGCCGCCGGTGAGGACGACGGCCCGCACCTCGGGGTGCTCGAAGCGCAGGCGCTGCACGACGTCGTGCAGTTCGATGTCGACGCCGAGGTCGTACGAGTTGAGCTTCAGCTCGTAGCCACGGCGCAGGCCGGCGGCCGGGTCGACCTGCATGGTCACCGTGGCGACGGGCGCGTCGATGGTGACGGCCCAGTGCCGGTACCGGGACGGATCGGTCTGGAAGTCGATGTGTTGTGGCGTCACCCCGTCGGCCCCTTCCTTCGGTTCGTCATCCTACAAGGTTGCGTCGATCCGTCAACGAAGTGTGGAACGTTCGCCGGTCACGGCAACAGGGCGCGACCCGATCGGGCGATGGCGGCCAGCGCCTGGCCGGCCATGACCGTGAGCAGGTCGACCATCTCGTCGCGCGGCAGCCGGCTGCTGTACGGCGTGGAGTTCACGAGGCCGATGGTGGCGTGGACGGCGGCACCCGCGGTGCGGCGGTCGAGCCCGGGGGAGCGGTGCTGCAGCGCCTCGACCCAGTGCAGCACGTAGCGCGCCTGCAGGCGGCGGACCCGGCGACGGTCGGCCTCGGCCGCGTGCACGAGATCACGGTGGTGGACGGTGATGAGCGACGGGTTGTCCACGGCGAACACCGCGTGGTTGGCCACCAGTGCGTCGAGCACGTCGCCCGGCACCTCGGCCGCCCGCTCGATGCGCACCGCGTCGTCGAGCAGGCGCTGGCTGATGCCGATCAACATCTCGCCCAGCAGCGCCTCCTTGCCGGCGAAGTGGTGGTAGAGGGCGGGGCCCGAGACGCCGGCGGCGGCGCCGATGTCGTCCACCGTGACGCCGGCGAACCCCCGCTCGGCGAACAGGTCGGCGGCCAGCCCGAGCAGCTGCTCGCGCCGGGAACGGCGGCGGGGTTGGCGCCGTGTCGCCATGGGTCCTCCTGGTTCGTCGCCTCGACATCCAGCTTAGTCACCGTTAAGGTCAATCGTCTTCGCCGAGCGAAGGAGCGACCGCATGAGCTGGCAGCTGTCCGACGAGCACGAAGCGTTCCGGAAGGTCGTGCGCGACTTTGCCGAGGCCGAGGTCGCGCCCCACGCCGACCGGTGGGACCGCGAGGAGCACTTCCCGGTCGAACTGGTGCACCAGATGGGCGAGCTGGGCCTCTTCGGTCTGGTGTTCCCCGAACGGTGGGGAGGGTCCGCGGGCGACTTCGCGTCGTTGTGCGTGGCCATCGAAGAGCTCGGCCGCGTCGACCAGTCGGTCGGCATCACGCTGTCGGCCGGTGTCGGTCTGGGTGCCAACCCCATCTACCGCTTCGGCGACGACGACCAGCGCGACCGCTGGCTGCCCGATCTGGTGGCCGGCCGCGCCATCGGCGCGTTCGGCCTCACCGAGCCCGATGGCGGCAGCGACGCCGGCGCCACCCGCACCCGCGCCCGCCTCGACGGTGACGAATGGGTCATCGACGGCTCGAAGGCCTTCATCACCAACTCGGGTACCTCGATCACGTCGATCATCACTGTCACCGCCCGCACCGACGACGGCATCTCCGCGTTCCTCGTGCCCGCCGGTACGCCCGGCCTCACGGTGGAACCGCCGTACCGCAAGCTCGGCTGGCACGCCTCCGACACGCACGGTCTCGTGCTCGAGGACTGCCGGGTGCCGGCCCATCACCTGCTGGGCCAGCTCGGCCAGGGCTTCCGCAACTTCCTGGCCATCCTCGACGACGGGCGCATCGCCATCTCGGCGCTCGCCATCGGCTGCGCCCGGGCCTGCCTCGACCACTCGGTCGCCTACGCCAAGGAGCGCAACGCGTTCGGCGGGCCCATCGGGCGTTACCAGGCCATCGCGTTCGCGTTGGCCGACCTCGCGGTCGCCGTCGAGAACGCCCGCAACCTCACGTACAAGGCCGCGTGGTTGAAGGACCACGACCGGCCCATCGGCCAGGCGGCGGCCATGGCCAAGCTGTACTCCACCGAGGCGGCCGTGTCGGCCACGCGCGTGGCCACCCAGGTGTTCGGCGGCGCCGGTTTCATTGAGGAGACCCCGGTCGTGCGCTTCTTCCGCGACGCCAAGATCCTGGAGATCGGCGAGGGCACGAGCGAGATCCAACGCCTGGTGATCGCCCGCAACCTGGGCCTGCCCGTCGGCTGAGCGCCAGCGAGGCCGAGCGACCGTGCGAGCGCCAGCGAGCCGGGCGCCGATGGGGTCCGGGGGCGCGCAGCCCCCGAGCCACGTCGGCTGACTCGCACCGCGCCGCGTCCATCCGCTACGAACGCGTCATGAGTCAGCCGGCGATGATCCCCTACGACGAGTTCGGCCTGTTCCACGAGAACGCCCGGGAGCACGGTCTGGCCTTCAGCGGCCCGCCGCCGGTGCGGCGCGAGGCGGTGGTGGTCGACCCCGCCACCGGTCGCCGCGTCAGCGCGCTGGTGTTCGGCGCGCCGGGCTCCACGCCCGAGTGCGTGTTCGTCCACGGCGGGGCCCAGAACGCCCACACGTGGGACACGGTGATCCTGGCCGTCGGCTCGCCCGCGGCGCTGTGCGTCGACCTGCCTGGCCACGGCCACTCCGACTGGCGCGAGGGCGGCTACGACCCCCACCAGCACGCCGACGACGTCGCCGTGGCCGTGCGGGCCCTGGCGCCCGAGGCGAAGGTCGTCACCGGCATGTCACTCGGAGGGCTCACGTCGTTGCGTCTGGCTGCGAAGCACCCCGAGCTCGTGCGGCGGCTGGTGGTGGTCGACGTGACCCCGGGCGTCAACCAGACCAAGGCCAAGGCCATCATCGACTTCGTCAACGGCCCCGCCGGCTTCCCCGACTTCGACGCCATCCTGGCCCGCACCGTCGAGCACAACCCGACGCGTTCGGTGTCGTCGCTGCGGCGCGGCATCCTGCACAACGCCAAGCAGCTGCCCGACGGCAGCTGGCAGTGGCGCTACGACCGCAGGGGCACGCCCGAGAGCACCGACCAGCCCGCGCCGCGCCGCATCGAGCACGACGCCCTGTGGGCCGACGTCGCGGCGGTGCAGGCGCCGATGCTGCTGGTGCGGGGTAGCACGTCGCCGGTGGTCGACGACGCCGACGTGGCCGAGCTGCTGCAGCGCCAGCCCACCGCCGAGGTCGTGATGGTCGAAGGCGCCGGCCACTCGGTGCAGGGCGACAAGCCGCTGGAGCTGGCCGAGCTGATCAAGCAGTTCGTCGCCCGGCACCCGTAGGTCGGCGCCACCGCCGGGGCTTGTCACGCCCGCCGTCGGCCCTCCGGTACGCTCCCGGCCCAATTCACGCGCGTGGGGGGGACATGAGCATGGAATGGCCGGTCAAGACGTCGTTGTCGCCACGGTTCACGCTGTACACGCGGGCCAACATCGGGGAGGTCTTCCCCGATCCGGTCGTGCCCCTCACGATGACGCTGTACTTCTACGACGAGCAAGGTCGGGGGAAGGGCTACGGCGAGATGGGCTTCCGTGACGCCCACGTGCGCCTCGGCTCGTTCGAGTACCGCGAGTTCCCCGACGACCAGAACGTCTTCATCGGCATCACCGGCGGCTACGCGTACCTGAACGGCTCGATCTTCCGCATCTTCGGCGAGCGGGCCCCCGGCCTGTCGGCCCAGGCCATGGACGAGATGTGGTTCGGCGCCCAACCCGGCATCCCGCCCTACGTGAAGCTGGATGGCGACGACCAGCCCCACCTCACCGAGAAGCTGGGCGAGACGTTCGGCTGGTGCATGACCGTGGCCGACCTGCCCGAGCTGGACGACGACGAAGCCCGCATCGCCCGGCTGCGCGCCGACCGGCCCGACATCGCGTCCATGAGCGACGAGGCGCTGGTGGCCCGCATGCGCGAGCTGATGGGCGCCCACTTCCGCCAGCTGTTCGCCCGCCACATCTTCTTCTCGCTGGCCGGGTCGCTGCCGGTGGGCGCCATCCAGCAGTTCACCGCCGCGGTGGGCGAGCCCGGTCTGGCTCTCACGCTGCTCGGCGGGCTGGGCGACGTGGCGTCGGCCAAGCCGTCGGTGGGCATGTGGCGCCTCGGGCGCCTCGTGGCGGCGTCACCCGCGCTCATGGGTGCCTTCGATGCCGGCCTCCACGGGCTGCTGGAACGGGTGCAGGGCCTCGGCGGCGCCGAGGCCACCGCCTTCCTCACCGCCTTCGGACAGTTCATCTACGAGTTCGGCTCGCGCGGCCCGAACGAGTGGGAGATGCGGTCGCCGAACTGGGAGACGAACCCCGAGCTGGCGCTGGCCGCCATCGACCGGATGCGTCTGGCCGACGCCTCGGCCGATCCGGCCGGGCACAACGCCTCCATGGCCGCCCTGCGCCTGGCCGCCACCGCGATCATGCGCACCAAGTTGGCCGGCGACCCTGATCTTCTGGCCCAGTTCGAGGGCGCACTGCGCGCCGGCATGCTCATGCTGCCAGCGCGCGAGCGGTGCAAGACCACGGTCGTGCGCATGATCCAGGAAGCGCGCCTGTGCATGTACGAGCTCGGCCGGCGCATGGTGGGCGCCGGCCACTTCGACGCCGTCGACGACTTCGGCTTCCTGCGCGACGACGAGCTCGACGCGTTCCTCGCCGACCCGGCGCCGTTCCGGACGGTCATTCGCGAGCGGGCGGCGCTCATGCCCGTGTTCGCGGGGTTGCGCGAGCCGTTCGTCTTCGACGGCGAAGCGCCGCCGACCGATCAGTGGCGACGCCGGGGCGAGGGCGTGGCGGCGATGCTCACGGCCGGCGAGACGCTCACCGGCTTTCCCGGATGCCCGGGCAAGGCCACCGGACGGGCGCGGGTCGTGCTCGACTCGTTCGACCCCACCGGCCTGCAGCCGGGCGACGTGCTCGTGGCCCCCAGCACCGACCCGTCGTGGACCCCGCTGTTCGTGCCCGCCGCCGCCGTGGTCGTCGACGTCGGTGCGGCGATGTCGCACGCGGTGATCGTGAGCCGCGAGCTCGGCATCCCCTGCGTCGTGTCGGCCACCGACGCCACCCGTCGCATCAGGGACGGCGACCTGGTGGAGGTCGACGGCGACACCGGTGTGGTGCGCATCGTCGGCTGAGCCGGTACGTGGGGTGGCCCGGCCGGTGGGCCACCCCGTTGTTCGTTACCGCGGGCCGCTCGACTACGGGCGCATGAAGACCTGCGGCTCGCCCTTGGGCTGGCCGAGGGCGGGGTTCATGCGGAAGTCGGGCTTGTACTTCAGGATCTCGCGCCGGGCGATGGTCATCTTGTGAACCTCGTCCGGGCCGTCGGCGATGCGCAGCGTGCGCTGCGACGCGTACATGCGGGCCAGCGGCGCGTACTGGGTGACACCCATGGCGCCGTGCACCTGGATGGCCCGGTCGATGATCTGGCACGTCATCCGCGGGACGGCGACCTTGATGCCCGAGATCTCGGTGGCCGCGCTCTTGTTGCCTACGGTGTCCATCAGGTAGGCGCACCGCAGCACGTACTCGCGGGCCATGTCGATCTCGATGCGGGACTCGGCGATCCAGTCCTGCACGAGGCCCTTCTGGGCCACGAGCGTGCCGAACGTGGAGCGCTGCAGCGACCGCTTGATCATGATCTCGAGGGCGCGCTCGGCCACGCCGATGGAACGCATGCAGTGGTGGATGCGGCCGGGTCCGAGCCGCGCCTGCGAGATGGCGAAGCCGCTGCCTTCGTCACCGAGGAGGTTCTCGGCGGGCACGCGGACGTTCTCGTAGATGATCTCGGGATGGCCGCCGCCCTCGTCGTAGCCGAAGACGTGCGGCGTGCGGCCGAAGGAGATGCCCGGCGTGTCCTTGGGCACGGCGATCATCGACTGCTGGCGGTGCCGCGGCGCGTTCGGATCGGTCTTGCCCATGACCACGAGGACCTTGCAGCGCTCCTTGAGCGCCTGCGAGCTGAACCACTTCTTCCCGTTGAGGACGTAGTTGTCACCATCACGCTCGATGCGCAGTGAGATGTTGGTGGCATCGGACGAGGCCACGTCGGGCTCGGTCATGGAGAACGCAGAACGGATCTCGCCCTCGAGGAGCGGCTGGAGCCAGCGGTCCTTCACGGCACCGCTGCCGTACAGGTTCAGGATCTCCATGTTGCCGGTGTCGGGCGCGGCGCAGTTGAGCGCCTCTGAGGCGAATCCGACCTTGCCGAGCTGCTCGGAGATGGGCGAGTAGTCGAGGTTCGACAGCTTGGTGCCGGGCGCGTTGGGGTCGAGGTGGGGGATGAACAGGTTCCACAGGCCCCGCTCGCGCGCCGCCGCCTTCAGCTTGTCCATGACGGGGGCGTAGCCGTTGGGCCCCGCCACCTCCATCTGCTCGTGGTACTCCTCCTCGTTCGGGTAGATGTGGTCGTCCATGAACTGCTTGACCTCGTCAAGCATCTGGCGACCCTTCTCCGTGAACTCGTACGGCATCGACGTTCCCCTCCGTCGCAGCCCCTCGGCTGCCTCGTGGCCAAGCCCCCAGTGAGGCCGCCACCCCTGGCCGCGACCTCGTCGGCAACCTACCCCGGGGCCCCCGGCGGCGACCAAGTGCCGAAGGTCCCGCGGCAGGGCGGTCCGGGCTCGCGGTCGTACGACAGGGTTTGGGTCCCCCGGTCAGAGAATGGCCAAGGACGGCCCAGGATCACCCAGCGTTGGGACCACGTTCCGTGAACACCTCTTCAGTTCCGCCTGAGGTTCTCTTTACGATTCGACGACGGGCACATGACGGAGGTCGTAACGAATGCCGATGCCGATCAGTGATGCCGCCCACCTGCTCCGCCGAGCCGGGTTCGGCGGGTCCACCACCGAGATCGCCGCGCTGGCGGCCCTCGACCGGGCCGCGGCGGTCGACCGCCTGCTCAACGCCACCGGGTTGCCGGACACGCCGCCGGCCATCCTCGCCGACGCCACCAAGGGCGACTACGAGAAGATCCTCGTGCTCATCCAGGACTGGATCCAGCGCATGGCGACGTCGCCGTCGCCGCTGCAGGAGAAGATGACGTTCTTCTGGCACGGGCACTTCGTGTCGGGCTACGTGAAGACCGACTCGATCAGCCAGATGTACGACCAGATCGTGTTCTACCGGGCCAATGCGCTCGGCGACTTCCGGACCCTGACGCAGGGCATGGCGATCCAGGTGGCGATGCTGCGCTACCTCGATGGCGACTCGAACTCGAAGCGTCACCCGAACCAGAACTTCGCCCGCGAACTGCTGGAGCTGTTCACCCTCGGCATCGGCAACTACGCCGAGTCGGACGTGATCGAAGGCGCCCGCGCCTGGTCGGGCTACAACGTGGCCGACGATGGCTCGGCGTTCCAGTTCAAGGCGGCGAACCACGACACCGCCAACAAGACGATCTTCGGCATCACCAAGAACTGGGACGGACCCACGGAGATCGACGAGATCCTGCTCGGCTCCAAGCAGAGCACCATGGCCCGCTACATCGCCGGCAAGCTCTGGTCGTTCTTCGCCCACCCCAACCCGCCGGCCGGCGTGGTCGACGCGCTGGCCCAGGCGTTCATCGCCGGCGGGCTGCAGATCAAATCGGTGCTGCGGGCGCTGTTCCTGCGCGACGAGTTCTACGCGACATCTGCCAAGCAGGGCCTGGTGCGCACGCCCGTGGAGCTCGCCGTAGCCGCCGTGCGCGGCCTGAAGGTGCCGACCAGCGAGCTCGACCTCCAGTGGCACCTGTCGAACCAGGGCCAGGAGCCCTACAACCCGCCGAACGTGGCGGGCTGGAAGCAGAACGGCTACTGGATCTCCACCAGCGAGGTGGCGGCGCGTGCCGCGTTCGCCGCCCACGTGCTCGATCGGGCCAACGACCAGCGCCTCATCCCCGACTTCACCAAGAAGGCCCTGGACGCCGCGGTGCTGGGCGCGTTCGACACCTTCGCCGTCGCCACGCCGTCGCCTACCACGAAGGCCGCCGTCACGGGCTGGCTCGACGGGGTGCGCAAGGCCACCGACTACTTCGGTGATCCCAACTACGACCTGCTGTTCCTCGTGCTGATGAGCCCCGACCTCGTCGTGGCCTGACGCCATCGCACTTCCTTCGGTCGACCCGTTCGACCGCATGTGCGCCTCCGGGTGCGCGCCCCACGTCGGCTCGGGCGGGCCGTCTCCCTGTCTTCCTTCCACGAACCGCGAGGCCCGCCATGACCCACCCCGATCCCGACGTCGCCGAGGCGATGCAGAAGCTGTCGGTTCGCGACGACTCGCCGTACCAGTTGTCGCGCCGCCGCTTCCTGCAGGCCGCCGCGCTGGCCGGTGGCGCCGCCTACACGCTCGGCGCGTTCTCGCGGCACACGCCGTTCGCCAGTGCCGCCGTCGGCGACCCCGACGGCATCGTCGTGCTGATCAACCTGAACGGCGGCAACGACGGGCTGAACATGGTGGTACCCGTCGACAACCCCGTGTACTACGCCGTGCGGCCCACCATCGGCATCGCGTCGGCCAACACCCTGCCCCTCGGTGGGGGCTTCGGCCTGCATCCGCGGCTGCCGTACCTGAAGCAGCTCTGGGACAGCAAGCAGCTGGCGGTGGTGCACGGCGTCGGCTATCCGAACTTCAACCGCAGCCACTTCGAGTCGATGCGCATCTGGCAGGAGGGCTGGGCCGGAGCCGCGCCGGCGACCACCGGTTGGCTCGGCCGCTACCTGGACACGCTCGGCGCGAGTGCCGGCCCGGTGCCGGTGACGACGATCAGTGACGATGTGCCGTACCACCTCATCGGCGCCAACACGCGCGCCGTCGCCCTCGGCGGCAACGGCGCCTTCTTCGGCACCGACATGGACAGCCGCGAGAAGCGCATCTACGACGCCGTGCGGGCGATGGCCGCGCAGCCGTCAGGTCTGGGGCAGTGGGCCGATCTGTACGCGGCGACCGCCCGCCAACTCGTCGACGTGGGGGCCACCGTGGCGCCGGCCTACAACGGATCCTTCCCCGACTCGTGGTTCGGTCGTGAGATGGTGGTGGCGGCGCGACTGCTCAACGCCAAGGTCGGCGTGCGCGTGGTGAACCTGAACCACGACGGGGGCTGGGACACCCACTCCGACGAGCTGTCGACCCACAACGGGAACTTCCGCCGGCTCGACGAGGGCATCCAGGCGTTCTACGGGGCGCTCGACCCGACGATCGCTGCGAAGGTCGTGATCGTGGTCGTCTCCGAGTTCGGGCGGCAGCTCGACGAGGACGGCGACGCCGGTACCGACCACGGCACCGCCAACCCGGTGCTGGTCATCGGTCGCGGCGTGACCGGCGGCTTCTACGGCCAGCTGCCCTCGTTCACCAACCTGCTCTCGGAGGGCATGCTCGAGTTCACCGTCGACTTCCGCAGCATCTACACGAGCCTCCTCGCCAACGTCCTCGGCGGTGACCCCCTGGCGCTGCTCGGCGGTACGTTCCCCGACCTGGGGTTCATCCTGCGCATCGGCGGCACGCCGCCGACCACCACGACCACGACGGCGCCCACCACCACGGTCGCCGCCACCACGACCACGGTGGCCCCGACGACCACGCTGGCCCCGACGACCACGCTGGCCCCGACGACCACGGTCGCCCCGACGACGACGGTGGCCCCGACGACGACGGTGGCCCCGACGACCACGGTGGCGCCCACCACCACGGTCGCGGCCACCACGACGGTCGCCGCCACCACGACCACGGTGGCCCCGACGACCACGCTGGCCCCGACCACGACGGTGGCCCCGACGACCACGCTGGCCCCGACGACCACGCTGGCCCCGACGACCACGGTGGCCCCGACCACCACGGTGGCGCCGACGACGGCCGTGCCGACCACGACGGTGGTACCCACCACGTCGACGACGGCGCCGTCCACCGGTGGCACCGGCGCCTCCTGCGAGTTCAACGAGCCCGGCTCGTTCATCACGCTCCGGCCGGTGCGCATCCTGGACACGCGCACGGGCAAGGGCCTGCCCCGCGGCACGAAGCGCAAGCTCGGGCCGGCCGAGACCATCGACGTGCGCGTCACCGGCAAGGGCCGCATCCCCGGGCCCGATGTCACCGCCGTGCTGCTCAACGTGACCGCGCTGCGGCCAACCGAGAGCGGCTTCCTGGCCATCTGGCCCGACGGCGACCCCCAGCCCGACACCGCCAACCTGAGCTTCCAGCCCGGCGCGCCGGCCAGCAACCTGGTGATCGTGAAGGTCAGCGGCAAGGGGCTCGTGAAGCTGTTCAACTCGGCGGGCAAGACCCACGTGATCGCCGATGTCATGGGCTACTTCACCACTGAGCCCGGCAGCCGCCTGAGCCCGATCACGCCGCAGCGCGTGCTCGACACTCGCCAGGACCACCGCCCGCTGATCACCGGCAAGGAGCACGTGCTGCGCCTCGCCGGTGTGGGGGCAGTCCCCGCTGACGCGGTGCGGGCCGTGCTGCTGAACATGACCGTCACCGAGCCACTGGCCAGCGGTGAGCTGTGCGTGTGGGCCGCCGGCGATGCCAAGCCCGACGTGGCCATGGTCAGCTTCGTGAAGGGTCAAACGGTGCCCAACCTGGTGGTCGCGCCGCTCAGTGCCGCCGGCGACGTGGTCGTGCAGACGTCGGGCGGTGCGGCTCACGTGATCGCCGATGTCGTCGGCTTCTTCTCCCCGTCGTGCGCGGTGGCGCGCATGGTCGCCACCAGCCCGACGCGCGTCCTCGACACGCGCCGCGTCGGTCGCACGCTGAGCGGATCGAACGTGGCCGAACTGATGTTGGCCGGCCAGGCGGGTGTGCCGGCGACCGGTGTGACCGCCGTCGTGCTGAACGTCACCGCCGCCCGCCCCACGCGTCCCGGCTACCTCACGGTGTGGCCGGCGGGCGAGCCGCAGCCGGCCGCGTCGAATCTGAACTTCATGCCCCACCAGACCGTGCCCAACCTCGTCGTGGCCGAGCTGGGCGCCAACGGTGCCGTCGACGTGGCCGTGTCGGCCGGGCGCGTGCACGTCGTGATCGATCTGCTCGGGTACTTCACCACGTAGGTCCGCCCGAACGGCGGTGCTCGCTGTCCTAAGTCTGGTGAACGGCTACGGCGCCGGCATCGCCGAGGATCCCGACCGTCCACGCCCGCAGGCGCTGGGACATCGGGCGCCGTCGGCGGCGGCGTTCAGCTTGGAAAGATGAGCCGTACGCAGACGTCGGCGAATGCGTCGGGGTCGTCGCGGTTGGGGTCGTACCACTTGTGGAACCAGCTGGTCATGCCGAGGAGCGCTTGGGCGGCGTGACGGGCGTCGACGTCGCCGAGCTCCCCGGCTCGGGTAGCGGCCTTGACTGCCTCGATGAGGTAGCGGAGCAGCCGCCGTTCTTTGGGACGGATCTCCGACTCGTACTTCTTGTCGAGGGCGGGCCGGTCGCCGAAGAACACGGTGAACATGCCCGGGTTGGCCGCGATCGTGTGGACCTGCTGGCGGATCAGCGCTCGGAGGCGCTCGCCGGGGTCAGGGATGGCAGTGAGCTGGTCCATGGTTTCGAGCGTGGTGCTGATGGCACGGTCGAAGATCAGGTACAGCAGGTGCGCCTTGGATGGCACGTAGTGGTACAGGCTGGCCCGGCCAGCGCCGAGGCACGCCGCGACATCGTCGAGTGTGCCCAGCTCGAAGCCGCGCTCGCGGAACACCTCGATGGCCACGTCGACGATCTCGGCTTGCTTGGCCCGGTACGCCGCGGACGGTTGCTCCTGGCGCGGACGGCCGCGTTTGCGAGGCGCGCCGGGAGCCAGCGCAACGGGAGGAACGTCGAGGTGGCTCACCATGGCTCAGCGTAGGTTGGGGAACGGCTCCCGGTCGGGCTCGACGTGACCTTCCTCCGGGAACAGCTCGTCGCTGTGCCCGCAGTACCCGAGGGCCAGGAACAGGTAGGCATCGGCGAGGCGCAGCGCGTGGGCGACGGCGGGGGTGGGGGCGGCGGCCCGCTGGCGGAGCAGTTCGGCCCGCAGCACCAGCAGATCCTGTCGGGTCTGTTCGAGAGCGGCGATGTGGCTCACGTGTGGGCCTTGCGGGCGTCGAAGATGCGGCGGGTCTTCAGCTCGTAGCGGGGCAACGTCCCGGGCTCGAGCACGTCGACGCCCAGCCGCACACCGAGGCTGCGATGGAGGTGGGTGTCGAGGGCGCTGGCGAGCGCGGCGCGGTCGGCCCCGGCCGAGGACGCCTCGACCTTGACGGTCATCTCGTCGAACACGTCCGGTCTGGCGATGTGCAGCTCGTAGTGGTTGGTGAGGCCGGCGACGCCGCCGATGAGGTTCTCGACGGCGGTGGGGTACACGTTCGTGCCCCTGATGGTGACCATGAAGTCGCTGCGGCCGAGCACGACGCCGGGCAGGTGCGCCCAGGTCCATCCGCAACCGTGGTCGGGGTGCAGGTCACGCCGCACCAGGTCGTGGGTGCGGTACTTGATGAACGGCTGCGTGAAGTGGGTGTAGCTCGTGACGATGTTCTCGCCGACCTGCCCCGATTCCAGCACGGGCTCGCCCGTGTCGGGGTCCGCGGTGTAGCTGTGGACGACGTCCTCGATCGTGTGCACGCCGCCACCCCACTCGGCGCAGCTCTGGGCGACGTGCATGGCTTCGCCGATGCCGTAGGCGTCGAGCACCTGGCTCGCCGCCCAGCCGTCCATCAGGCTCTGCCTGGTGACCGGTACGGAGAAGCCGGGCTCGCCGCCTCCCATGACCATGCGAACGCCGGCGTCGCGCAGGTCGAGCCCCTCGTGGCGCGCCACGTCGACGAGGTGGAGCAGGTAGGTGGGCGTGCCGACGACGATGGTGGGCCGGTGCTGGAGGATCTGGCGTACGCGTTCGACACTGCCGGCGCCGCCGCCGGCGAGGATGCGCAGGTTGAGGTTGCGAGCGCCCCAGTAGATGCTCCACAGCCCGATCCACATGCCGAAGTTGAAGCAGAAGTACATCGAATCGCCGGGCCGGATCCCGTGGTCCCACAGCGAGTAGCAGTACTGGGTGGCGCTCTTCTGCATCTCGAACTGGGTGAACCCCTCGTTGAGGAAGCGCCCGGTCGTCCCGGTGGTGTGGAAGTACATCTGGATCTCTTCGGCCGGCAACGCCATGCCCCCGAACCCGGACGGCTCGCGGTCCTGGTCGGCGAGGAAGTCCGGTTTGTCGGTGAACGGGAGCCGGTGGTGGAAGTCGTTCCAGGTTCGGATGTCGGCCGGTTTGACGCCGGCGTCGTCGTAGAGCCGGCGGTACATCGGCGAGTATCGGTAGGCCCAGTCGACGAGGTGCCGGATCCGCTCAAGATGCCAGCGATCGAGCACCTCGCGCGGCGCGGTCTGCGTGGGTCGGTTCCAGTAGCGGGCGTCGGATGGCGGTGGCGCGGCGGCCATCAGCGACCCTGCCACTCCGGTGGCCGGCGCTGGAGGAACGCCTGCGTGCCCTCGGCGTGGTCAGTCGTGGTCTTGAGCACGCTCTGGCCGAGGCGTTCGAGTCTCCGTCCGGTCTCGTGGTCGACGTCGGTGCAGGTGTTGAGCACCAGCTTGGCCATGCCGAGTGCGAGCGGCGCGAACGCGGTCATCTCCTTGGCGAGCGCGACGGCGCTGTCGACCGAGCCGCCGGGTTCGGTGATGGCAGTGGCGAGCCCGAGTGCGAGAGCGTTGTCGGCGTTGATCGGGCGGCCGAGCATGACCAGTTCCTTGGCCCGGCCGAGCCCGATGTAGCTCACCAGGCGGGAGCAGCCGCCCGAGCCGGGGATGAGGCCGACCTTGGCCTCGGGCATGACGAAGCGGGCGTCGGAGGCCACCACGCGGAAGTCGCACGACAGGGCCATCTCGAACCCGCCTCCGGCGGCAACGCCATTGACGGCGGCGATCACCGGGACTTCGACGGACTCGATGAGATCGAACACGGAGTGGATGCCCCGGGCGGCGGCTCGGAAACCGCGCGTTCCCATTCTGGTGAGATCGCCCATCTCGGACACGTCCTCGCCGGCGGAGAACGCCCGCCCGGCGCCGGTGAAGATCAGCACGCGCACCGACGAGTCCGAGGACACGGCCTCGACCGCGTCGCGCATCTCCGCGCGCATCCGGGCGTTCCACGAGTTGAACTTCTCGGGCCGGTTGAGCGTGACGACGCGCACGCCACCGTCCCGGTCCTCCACGAGCAGGTGCTCGTAGCCGCTCTCGCTTGTGCTCATGAGTCCGGATCTCCCGACAGGATGATGACACCGGTGGCGACGAGCGCCCCCGACTGGCTGTGGACGTCGACGCCGTAGTCGGCGGCGGTGACGGTGAGCTCGTCGCCGGGGAACACCGGGCCGCGCAGGCGAAGGTCGAGGTTCAGCACGGTGTCCGCTCCGAGCTGGGCGATGAGCTGGTCGATGACGATGGCGGTGGTGAACGGGCCGTGCACGACCGTGTCGGGGAGGCCGGCCGCGCGGGCGAACGCCGCGTCGAAGTGGACGGGGTTGTGGTCGCCGACGGCGTCGCCATACGCCTGGATCCGATCGCGGGTGATCGGCGACGCGGTGGCAGGAACGAGGTCGGGGCGGCTCACGCGTCGACCGCCGGCGCGGCCCGCTCGATGAACGAGGTGCGCTGTCGTTGGATGAGCTCGCCGTCGGCGCCGCGGAACTCGGCCAGCACGGTGGCCAGGTGCAACGTGGTCTTGTCGAGGATGTCCTCGATGGTCACGGTGAGCCGCACCCGCTCACCCGAGCGGAACGGCCGGTGCCACTCGAACGACTGCCCGCCTTGCAGCGCCCGACGCAGGTCCATCCCGAGCGGGCCGACCACCGAGTCCTGCCCGGCCGCCGTGGCCCCGAAGAACGGCACCCGCAACGCCGTCTCCATCGCCGTCGGCGTGCCGATCGCCCGGGCCAGCAGCGCCAGCCGCTCGGGGTCGACGACCAGCTCGGTGTCGACGACCACCTTCCCCAACGTGTCGAGGTTCATCGGCCGGCCCCGGTCACAGGAACCGGCGGTTGAGCCGATTGGACGGGACCGTGATGCCCAGCTCATCGAGCAGCGGTCGGGTGTCGTCGATGTACTGACGGCGCAGGTCGGCGTTGCTCAGCTGGCGCAGCCCCCACCGGACGTAGGCGTCGGAGAACGCCGAGTCGGACCGACCGAACATGTCGAGCGCGGCCGGCCACCACTTCTCGATCAGCGCGTTGGCCTCGTCGAGTCCCTCGGGCGTCGAGCAGCAGATCCGCAGGTTGCGTAGCCCGAGCGTGGCGTGGAACACCTCGTCGCGGTGCAGTTGGGGCGCGACCGCCATGAGCGGCTCGTACGGGACGCCTTCCCAGGTCTCACCGATGTAGCAACCCACGCGGTCGATGAGGCCATGGAAGTACGCCAGGTCGCAGAAGGTGTCGATGGGGAGCCGGAACGCGTACTGCTCGATGGGTCGCTCCACCTTGTCGATGCCCAGACCCTTCAGGAGCCGCGCCGTGATCTGGCCGTGCTCGACCTCCTGGTTCATCAGCTTGACGAGCGCCGCCCTCGTGCCGTCGTCGGTCGGCAGCGTGCGACACCGGTCCCACAGCATGTCCATCAGCTCGGTGAAGTGAGGGTTCGTGCTGTTCTCGATGTGGTAGCTGAGCATCCGGATCAGGAGCTCCTTCAGCTCGGCCGGCAGGGCTGGGTCACCCTCGGACCAGACCTTGCCCCCGGGCTCCAGGATGGTTGCGCTCATCGTGAATCACCTCCACGGATTTGTTCGACTCATCCGTCCACGTAAATATGGCGCTGGGCCCAACGACGTGTCAAGCGTCACGTCCCGTGCGGCGGAGCCGACCCATGGAGGCACCCGACGATGGCCAGCGCGGCCGACGACCTGAGCATCTACGTGCTGCCCGGCCGGGCGGCGGACCCGACCGTCGGCCTGCAGGAGGCGGCCGCGGCGGAGGCCGCCGGCTTCGGAGCGGTGTACGTGAGCGAGCGGCTCGACGTGAAGGATGCCGCCGTCCTCTGTGGCGCCATCGTGGCTCGCACCGAACGGGTGCGGGTCGGCACCGCGCTCATCCATCAGGGCACCCGCCATCCGCTGACGGTGGCAGCCATGGCCTCCACGCTGCAGCTGCTCAGTGGCGGTCGTTTCGTGCTCGGCCTGGGCCGTGGGCTGGGCGCGCTCGCGCCGTCGCTCGGGGTTCCCAAGCCGACGCTCAGCAGTCTCGAGCATCTCGCCACCACCGTGCGGCGGCTGCTGGCCGGCGAGCGCATCACGGAGACCGGGCCCGCCGGATCCTTCCGAGGCCTGCGGTTCTCCGATGTGCCGACCGGGCCGCCACCGCCACTGCTGCTCGGAACGATCGGCCCGCTGGGCCTGGCGCTCGCCGGCCGGGCCTTCGACGGCGTCATCCTCCATCCGTTCCTGACCGCGGCGGCGGTCGAACGATGCGTGGCACAGGTGCGCCGCGCCGCCGAGGAGGCGGAGCGCGACCCCGCCACGCTGCGCATCGTGTCGACGTTGGTGGCGGCTCCCGCCCTGGCACCCGAGCGTGAGGACCTCGCCGTCCGGGCGCGCGCCGTCAGCTACTTCCAGGTCCGCGGCCTCGGCGAGCTGCTCGTCGCCGCGAACGGGTGGGATCCGGCGGTGCTGACCGCCGTGCGCGGGCACCCCACGCTGGCGGGCAGAGGAATCGCGGATACCGCCCTCGGCCGGGACCGGCTCGTCGACGCCGCCGAGGTCATCCCCGACGAGTGGTTCACCGAGGGCGCCGCCGTCGGCACGGCGGCCGCCTGCGTCGATCGTGCACGTGCCTACCGGCGCGCGGGCGCCGACGAGGTGCTGCTGCACGGCACATCCCCCACCGAGGCCGCACCGATGGTGCCGCTGTGGACCTCGGACCGCATCCGGTCATGACCGATCCGGATCACCTCGCCACAGAACTGGCCGCGATCATGACGAAGTCCTTCGGCGGCCCCGCACGCGTGAGCCGGCTCGAGCGCCTGAAGGGCGGCTACTCGCGCCGGATGTGGGCCTTCGACGCCGAGCACGAGGGAGCGACGTCCGCCTGGATCCTGTGCACCGACGCCGCCGACGGGGTGGTGGGCAAGGACTCGCTGACCCGCGGCAACGAGGCCGCACTGCTGCGCCACCTCCACGGCACACCCGTGCCGACGCCCGCCGTGGCCGCCGTCGGGTCGGGCATCGAGCCCTTCGGCGCCGAGTGGTTCGTGATGCAGCGACGACCCGGCACCGCCGCCGTCGGCCCCCTCGTGCGCGACCCCGCCATCGTCTCCATGCGGAGCCGACTCGGCCACCAGATGGCGCGCATCCTGGCCGACCTCCACCGCGCCTCGCTGCCCGAAGCTGCGCTCTCACCGATCCCGGCTGCCGACGACGTCGCACTCCTGGAGATGCACCGGTGGGCCGCAGCGCTCGCCGAGACGAACGAGGCTCGCACCCCCATCATGGAGGACGCGTTGCGGTGGCTGGACCGCAATGCACCGGGAGCGCCCGACCGGGTGTGCGTCGTGCACGGCGACTACCGGACCGGCAACGTGCTCTACGACCGCAGCGGCATCACCGCCGTGCTGGACTGGGAGATGGCCCACGCCGGCGACCCGCTCGAGGACGTCGCGTGGGCGCAGCTGGCGTGCTGGCGCGTCGGCACGGGCCTGGTCGGTGCCGTGCTGAGCGACGACGAATGGATCGCCGCCTACGAGTCGGCCAGCCGCCGACGCGTACCCCTGGCCGCGCTGCGATGGTGGCAGGTGCTCGGGGGCGTGAAGATGTCGGTGCTCGCGTGGCGCGCCGTCGAACGAACGCCCCCCGGCAAAGAGCACGAGCTGTTGCGACGCCTGTTCGACCAGTTGCAGACCCAGCTCACCGAGAACCTCCGATGAGCTCGGGACGTCGCGATGCGACGGCATGTCTCGTCCCGCGTCGTTCCTCCCGACGGGCGGGCAGAGGGCGGGACCGGGCGCCAGATCGCCGCCGCCGTGCGCGACCCGTACAACGACGGCAGCCTGTGGGGTCCCGCCGGTGCGTGGCGCCTCGGCTCGATCGGTGTGGTCCAACTGCCGAATGGGCGGCGCCACGCCATCGCGATCTACGACGACGACCCGGCCACCATGACCGCCGGTGTCGGCGCCGTCGAGACGTGAGCGTCTACCCCGGTGGGGCCGTGCCGTCCACGTCGACCGCGAACCCCACGCCGGCGCGCGACCCGGCCGCGGCGGCGGTGGTCACCGGTGTCGTCGTCGCCACGTTCGCCGTGCGCAGCAAGGCATCCGTCGACCTCGTCGTCGACGCCTGGGCCTGGCTCACCGCCTGAACCCACGGCCGACACGGCCTGCGTCCCGAGCGCCCGGGTTCGCTACGCTTGTCACCCTGGTCGGGCGGGGAGGCGCGACGGATCGAAGGCTGAACGAGAGCGCGAGGGACCAGCGTGGCCGGTGGACGTGTCGACGAGATGGTGGCAGCCGGGCGGCATCGCCTGGGGTCGCGGGCCGGCGTGGTGGCGGCGCGGCTGCATCGACGGTGGCCCGAGGCGCTCGCCGCTCTCGGCGAGGTCTATGGCGAAGCGGCCCCGGCGCTCGCGCCTCAGCTGGCGTCGTGGCTCGTCGACACGGTGGCGGCCCGATCCGACGAGCTGTGGGAGCTCGACCTGCGCCGCGAAGCCGACCCCGGCTGGTTCCAGCGGGCCGCCATGGTCGGCTACGTCGCCTACGCCGACCGCTTCGCCGGTGACCTGCAGGGTGTGGCCCAGCGCCTCGACTACCTCGCCGAGCTGCAGGTGTCGTACCTGCACCTCATGCCGGTGCTGCGGCCGCGCGACGGCGAGAACGACGGCGGCTACGCCGTGCTCGACTACGACGCCGTCGACCCGCGCCTCGGCACGATGGACGACCTGGAGCAGCTCGCCACGGCACTGCGGCCGCGCGGCATCAGCCTGTGCGTCGACCTCGTCGTGAACCACACGGCCAAGGAGCACGACTGGGCCGTGCGGGCCCGCCGTGACGAGTCCGGCTACCGCGACCGCTACTTCTTCTTCCCCGACCGCACGGTGCCCGACTGCTACGAGCAGACGCTGCGCGAGGTGTTCCCCACGTTCAAGCCGGGCAACTTCACGTGGCTACCCGACGAGCAGCAGTGGGTGTGGACCACGTTCAACGAGTTCCAATGGGACCTCAACTACGGCAACCCTGTCGTGTTCCGCGAGATGCTGGCCGTCATGGGCCGGTTGGCCAACCGCGGCGTCGAGGTGCTCCGGCTCGACGCCGTGCCGTTCCTGTGGAAGCGCGTCGGCACCGACTGCGAGAACCAGCCCGAGGCCCACGCCCTGCTGCGGGCCTTCCGGGCGCTGATGGCCATCGCCGCACCGGCCACGGTCTTCAAGGCCGAGGCCATCGTGCCGCCCGAGCAACTGGTGCCGTACGTGGGTGCCGGTGACCCCGAGCGCGACGAGTGCGAGATGGCGTATCACAACCAGCTGATGGTCATGCTGTGGTCCAGCCTGGCCACGCGCGATGCGGGCCTCATGAGCCACGCGCTGGCCCGCATGGCCGAGATCCCCGACCATTCGGCGTGGGTCACGTACGTACGTTGCCACGACGACATCGGGTGGGCGGTCACCGACGAGGACGCCGCCGCCGTCGGATGGGACGGCTTCGCCCACCGCCGCTTCCTCAACGAGTTCTACAGCGGTGACTTCCCCGGATCGTTCGCCCGTGGCGCGCGGTTCCAGGTGAACGAGGTCACCGGCGACGCCCGCATCTCCGGCAGTGCGGCTTCGCTGTGCGGCGTCGAGGACGCGGTGGCACGCGGTGACGAACTGGCGCTCGAGGCGGCCTGCCGCCGGCTCGAGCTGACCCACGCGTGCGTCTTCGCCTACGGCGGCATCCCCCTCGTCTACATGGGGGACGAGCTGGCCCTGCGCAACGACCACGGCTACGAGGCCGACGCGGCCAAGTGCGACGACAACCGGTGGATGCACCGCCCGCCCATGGATTGGGACGTCGCCGCCCGCCGCGACCTGCCGGGCACCCTCGAGCACCGCGTGTTCGCCATGTTCCAGCGGCTGGCCACCGCCCGTCGCTCCCTGCCCCAGATCGACGGCGGCGCCCGCACCGTCGTGCACGACACCGGCGACCGGCGGGTGCTGTGCTTCGAGCGGACCCATGCCTACCACGGGCCCCTGTGCGCGGTGGCCAACTTCTCCGATGACGCCGTCACCGTCGGCCGCCGGGTGTTGCCCGACTGGCTCCACGCCGATGGCGAGGTCGCCCTCGCCGGGGCGGGGGTCTCCTTCGACGGGCTGTCGCTCACCCTGCCGCCGCTCGGGTACGCCTGGCTCGTGCGCTGATCCGAAGTAACCGCGCAGTTACTTCCCGGCCTAACATGATGAGGGGACCGAGGGGGTCGACGTGAACGACAGCCGAGCGCAACTGGTGGCGATGGCCCGGGCCAACATGGCCTACGTCAAGAGCGACACCATCCCGCAGGAACCCGACGTGTACCGCGTGCCGGTCACGAACTACTACGACCGGGATCGGTGGGCGCGGGAGATGGAGCTCGTCTTCCGGCGGCTTCCGCTCATGCTGGCGATGTCCACCGAGCTGAAGCAGCCCGGTGACTACAAGGCGATGCACGCCGCCGGCGTCCCCGTGCTCATCACCCGCGGCCACGACGGCGGGGTGCGGGCGTTCCTGAACATCTGCAGCCATCGCGGCGCGGTCGTGGTCGAAGAAGGGCTCGGTTCGGCCCGGCGCTTCGCCTGCCCCTATCACGCATGGACCTACGACCAGACCGGTGCGCTCGTCGGCATCCTGAGCCAGAAGGACTTCGGCGACGTCGACACCAGTTGCCTCGGGCTCGTGGCGCTGCCCGTGGCCGAGCGGGCCGGGCTCATCTGGGTGCAGCTCACCGCTGAGCCCACGGTCGATGTCGACACCTTCCTGTGCGGCTACGACGAGATGCTGGCCCACTTCGAGTTCGCCGACTGGCACGTCGTGTCGCGCCGCAGCATCGCCGGCCCGAACTGGAAGGTCGCCTACGACGGCTACCTCGACCTCTACCACCTGCCGATCCTCCACAAGAACACCTTCGGCACCTCGATCCCGAACCGGGCCTACTACAACTCCTGGGGCCCCCATCAGCGGGTGAGTGGCCCGAACCCGAAGCTGCTCGAGCTGGAGGACCAGCCCGAGGACACCTGGCCGGCCGACCGCCTCATCGGGGGCGTGTGGACGATCTTCCCCCACATCTCGATCGCCGGTTTCCAGGCCGGTGGACGGGGCGCGCTCATCTCTCAGCTGTTCCCCGGCGACGACCCCGACTCGTCGGTCACCGTGCAGACCTACGTGCTCGACCACGAACCCGACACCGAGGAGCGCGAGGCGGCCGAGAAGCAGGCCGACTTCCTGGAGTACGTGGTGCGCGAGGAGGACTACGCCACCGGCCTGCGCATCCAGAAGGCGGTGAAGGTGACGGCCCGCCCCGACTTCCTGTTCGGGCGCAACGAGGGCGGCGGCCACCGCTTCCACGGCTGGGTCGACCGCATCCTCGCCACGCCCACCGCCGAGCTGCCGTCGCTGTTCGTCCGCCCGACTGGATGAGCGGTTACGACCCGCTCGATCCGGCGGTCCTGCAGGATCCGCACCCGGCCAGCCGGTGGCTGCTCGAGCAGTGCCCGGTGCACCACCACGAGGGCATGGACGTCACCACGGTGAGCCGTCACGCCGACGTGCTCGACGTGGCCCGCGACACCGATCGGTACACGGCCGCCTTCGGCCAGGGTCCGGTGGGGCGCCCCGGCGGAGGGCTGTTCAACGATCCGCCCGAGCACACCCTGTTCCGCCAGATGGTCCTCAGCTGGTTCACGGCGCGCCGGATGGAGGAGCAGGGACCGGTCATCGCCACGCTGGCCCACGCGTTGGTCGATGCGATGGTGGCCGGCGGACGCCGCGCGGCCGAGCTCCACGACGCGCTCGCCTGCCCGCTCCCGGTCATCCTCATCGCCCGGTTGCTCGGGGTGGCCGAGGAGGACCGCGATCGCTTCAAGGTGTGGAGCGATGCCCAGGTGCTGGCCATGGGCCGCGCCGACGCGTCGAACAAGGCCACGCAGCAGGAGATGCACGCCTACCTGCTCGATGGCATCCGCGCCCGGCGCGCCACGCTCGACGCCGGTGGCGCGCTGAGCGACGACCTCATCTCGGGCCTGGTGCTCGCCGCGGCCGCCGCCCGCCGCCCCGTCGCGGAGCAGGAGCTCCTCGGCGTCCTGGCCCAGTTGCTGGTCGGTGGGAACGAGACGACGACGTCGCTGATCACCAACGGCGTGTGGCGCCTGCTCGAGCGGCGGTCGCGTTGGGAGGCGGTGGTCGCCGACCCGGGGTTGTGCGAGGTGGCGGTGGAGGAGAGCCTGCGGTTCGACCCGCCCGTGCTCGGTCTGTTCCGCCAGACCGCGTGCCCGGTCGCGCTCCACGGCGTGGCGGTGCCGGCCGGTGCCCGTGTGCAGATGAACTACGCGGCGGCCAATCGCGACGCGGCGGTGTTCGACGACCCCGATGCGTTCCGACTCGACCGCGATCTCGCGGCGCTGCGTCGTCGCCACCTGTCGTTCGGCAGCGGCGTCCATCTCTGCCTCGGGGCGAACCTGGCCCGGGCCGAGGCCACGATCGCGCTCCGGGTCCTTGTCGAGCGCCTGCCGGAGCTGCACCTGGCCGGTGCCACCGAGCGCATCGCGCCGTGGTTCCTGTGGGGCCGCCACCGCCTTCCGGTCGCGTGGTAGCTGATCGCTGGGGGCGTGCCCGCTGCGGCTGATGTCGGCGTGATCCGGGGACGACCGGGAGCACCGGAGCACCGATTCCGGGGGCCGGCATCATCAGTACGTGCGGCATGTCAATTCATGTTGCGGGGCCGCTACCGTGCGTGGCGATGGGTTCCGCCACCCGCGCTCTGGCCATCGACATCGGTGGCACGAAGATCGCCGCCGCCTTCGTGGACGAGCAGGGCGGGCTGCACGGTCTCAGCACGGTGTCCACCCCGGTGGGTGACGGCGAGATGGTGTGGGCCGCGCTGGCCGAACTGGTCCGGCGGGTGCGGGCCACGGACGACGGCCAGGCGTGCGTCGGTCTCGGCGTGGGGACGGCCGGCCCCCACGACCGCGTGCGCGGCACGGTGAGCCCGCTCAACATCGTCGGGTGGCGCGGGTTCCCGCTGCGCGAGCGCCTGCAGGAGCTCGCCGGCGAGCTGCCGGTGGAGATCGCCAACGACGGTGTGTGCATGGCCTACGGCGAGCACACCTTCGGTGCCGGCCGCGGCGTCGACGACATGGTCGGCATGGTCGTGTCCACCGGCGTCGGCGCCGGGCTGATCCTCGGTGGGCGCCCGCTCCTCGGTCCGTCCGGCAACGCCGGCCACGTCGGCCACCTCGTCGTCGACGTGCACGGGCCGCCGTGCCCGTGCGGCGGCCGTGGGTGCGTGGAAGCCATCGCCAGCGGCCCGTCGCTGCTGCGGTGGGCGCTCGACGGCGGCTGGCAACCGGCCGAGGGCCAGGAGGCCACGGTGCCCGAACTGGCGGCGTCGGCGCGTGACGGCGACGCGCTGGCCGTGGCCGCCTTCGCCCGTTCGGGCATGGCCGTGGGCGCGGCCGTGGCCAGCATCGCCGCCGCGTGCGACGTGCGCCTCGCGGTGATCGGCGGCGGCGTCGCCAACGTGGGTGAGCTGCTGTTCGGGCCGGCGCGCGCCGCCCTGGCCGAACACGGGCGCCTCGCCTACCTCGAGGGCGTCACCATCGTGCCGGCGGCGCTGGGCGGCGGCCACGCCGGCCTGCTCGGTGCTGCCGCGCTGGTGCTGGGCGACCGCTTGGCGCCTGCGGCCCCGTAGCCTCGTTCTGGGCCGGCCTAGCGCCACCGGTGACGCCCAACGGTCCCAGAGTTGCCGGCCCCGGGTCGTGCCGGTCCACCAGCCTTCGGGTGCATCGTGGTTCGGCATGGCGCGAGGATGGGACCATCATGAACGTGCAGGCGATGGACCACATCGTGTTGAACACCACCGACGTCGAGCGGGCGCTGGCCTGGTACACCGGCGTGATCGGCCTCGCCGGCGTGCGGGTCGACCCGTGGCGCCGGCGCGAGGTGCCGTTCCCATCGGTGCGCGTCAGCGCCGGCACCATCATCGACATCCTCGCCGCGGAGCGCAGCGGCACGAACATGGACCACCTGTGCCTCGTGGTCGATCGGGCCGATGTCGACGCCGTGGTGGCCGACACGCGCTTCACGATCGTCGACGGGCCGGCCACGCGCTACGGCGCCCGCGGCGACGGCTGGTCGGTGTACGTGCTCGACCCCGACGGCAACACCGTCGAGCTCCGTTCGTACTGATACCGTCCGCCGCGGGCTCACCGGGGGCCGTTCCACGAGGGGAAGAGCCATGGCACCGCGCACCGCGCCGCCGTTCCGCGCCGATCACGTCGGCAGCCTGCTGCGACCGCCGGGCCTGCTGCAGGCCCGCCAGGACCACGCCGAGGGTCGCCTCGACGCCGCCGGTCTGCGGGCGGCCGAGGACATCGCCATCCGCGACGCGGTCGCCATGCAGCGCGAGGTCGGCCTGCAGTCGGCCACCGACGGCGAGTTCCGGCGCGCCTCGTGGCACATGGACTTCATCTACCGACTGAACGGCGTCGCCAAGACCAAGGACAACATCACCGTCCAGTTCCGCAACGACGACGGCGTCATCGAGTTCACCCCGGCGGCGTTGCGCGTCACCGGCAAGCTCGGCGTCGACCAGCCCATCTTCGGTGACGACTTCGCCTTCCTGGCCGGGGTGGCCGAGGGCGTCACACCCAAGCTCACCATTCCGTCGCCCAGCATGGTCCACTACCGCGGCGGTCGGGCCGCCATCGACCCCGCGGTGTACGCCGACGAGGACACGTTCTGGGACGACCTGAGCGCGGCCTACCGGGCCCAGGTGCACGGCATCGCCGCCGCCGGCTGCACGTACCTGCAGCTCGACGACACCAGCCTCGCCTACCTGAACGACCCGCAGCAGCGGGCCATGATCGCCGAGCGCGGAGACGACGCCGAGCACCAGCACCTGCGTTACATCCGCCAGATCAACGCCGCCATCGCCGACCGCCCGTCGTCGCTCACCGTCACGACCCACATGTGCCGCGGCAACTTCCGTTCGTCGTGGGCGGCCGAGGGCGGCTACGACTTCGTGGCTGAAGCGCTGTTCAACGAGCTGGCCGTGGACGGCTTCTTCCTCGAGTACGACGACGACCGCTCCGGTGGCTTCGAGCCCCTGCGGTTCGTGCCGAAGGGCAAGCACGTGGTGCTCGGTCTGGTGACCACGAAGAAGGGCGACCTGGAGACGGTCGACGCCCTGAAGCGCCGCATCGACGACGCGTCGAAGTACGTGCCCATCGACCAGCTGTGCCTGTCGCCCCAGTGCGGCTTCTCGTCCACGGTGGAAGGCAACAGCCTCACCTACGACGAGCAGGTCGCCAAGCTGCGCCTGATCGTGGAGACGGCGCAGCAGGTGTGGGGCTGACGGCCCGAGAGGAGACAACCATGACCCGGTTCCTGGAGACGAAGGAGCAGATGGGCGGGTTCTGGATCATCGAGGCGGCCGACCTCGACGTCGCCCCTGCCTCCGCGCGGGCTGTGTCGGCCCAGGTGGCGCCATGCTGGAGCAAAGCCTGGTCCGGTCTTCACCATGCGCTGGCCTTGCCGGCCGCCGCCGTAACGCTGGCCTCCGTACCCTGAGCGCTCGTGAGGACCGATCGGTGAGGACGCTCGTGGTGACCGGGGAGCGCGCCGTGGCCGACGACGTGTGCGCGGCGCTGGCCGCTCACGGCCACACATGCGAGCACACGACGCGGTCCGAGGGCGTGACGACGTTGGCGGTGGGGGCCGATGTCGTGCTGGTCGATCTCGACATGCCCGACGCCGCCGGCCGGGCCGTGTGCCGGCAGCTGCGTGCCGCCTCGGGCGTGCCCGTGCTGGCGCTCGTGGCGCGCGACGAGGCCCATGATCGTGTCGGCCTGCTCGCGCTCGGCATCGACGACTACGTGGTGAAGCCGATCGACCGCCACCAGCTGCGGGGTCGGGTCGACGCCATCATCGGCCGAGCCCCGCCGGCGCGGTAGCTACTGGTCGCGGCGGCGCCGCTCCCAGGCGGAGGGGTCGGCCAGCAGCTCGTCGAGGGCCGGGAGCTGACCGGTGGCCACGTCGGCCAGCGACACCCGCTCGAGCACGGCCCGCAGCGCCGAGCGGGTGGCGACCCACACCTCGCGTACGTGATCGGCGGGCGCCGGGTAGTCGACGTCCTCGGGGGCCATGCCGTGGACGTCGCCCAGCGGGCCGTCGATGGCCCGCACGACGTCGGCCACCGAGATCTCCGCCGCCGGGCGCGACAGGCGGTAGCCGCCCTCGGCACCGCGCTGGCTCACGACCAGGCCGGCCTTGCGCAACTGGGCGCAGAGCTGCTCGCAGTAGCGGAACGATAGGCCCTGACCTGCGGCGATGGCGTCGCCCTTGACCCAGGTGCCGGGCGGGGCGCCGGCCAGCACCACTGCGGCGCGCACGGCGTAGTCGACCCCGGCGGACACGCGCATGGCGTCAGTGTCGCACGTCCCCTTGACAGCCCCGCTTCTTTCCCACCAGAGTGCCGGGAAACAAACCTGACAAATACAATCGGAATTTATGCTTTTGTCGGCTATTCGCCCCGGAGGTCCCCCATGCGTCGCTCTCTCGTCCTCACGACCCTCGTCGCCGGCCTCGCCGCCGCGGCGTGTGGGTCGTCGACGAGCGCGCCGCCGGCGGCCACGACCGGCACCGGCGATGGGGCCGCGGCCTCGACGGGTCAGCCGGTCACGCTGCGGCTCGGCTACTTCCCGAACGTGACCCATGCGCCGGCCATCGTCGGCATCGAGCAAGGGCTGTTCGCCAAGGAGCTCGGCCGCAACGTCACGCTGAAGACCGCGCTGTTCAACGCCGGGCCTGAGGCGGTCGAGGCGCTCAACGCCGACTCCATCGACGCCACCTTCATCGGCCCGAACCCGGCCATCAACCTGTGGGCCAAGTCGAAGGGTCAGGCCATCAAGATCGTGGCCGGCTCCACGTCGGCCGGGGCGTCGCTGGTGGTGAAGCCCGAGATCGCCTCGGCCGCCGACCTGAAGGGCAAGAAGGTCGCCTCGCCCCAGCTCGGTGGCACCCAGGACGTGGCCCTGCGCTCGTGGCTGCAGGCCGCCGGCCTGAAGACCGACAAGTCGGGTGGCGGCGACGTCGCCGTCGTGCCCCAGGCCAACGCCGACACGCTGGCCGCCTTCAAGACGGGTGACATCGCCGGCGCCTGGGTGCCCGAGCCGTGGGCGACCCGGCTGGTGCAGGAGGGCGGCGGCAAGGTGCTGGTGGACGAAAAGACGCTGTGGCCGAACGGCAGGTTCGTCACGACCCACCTGATCGTGGCCCAGAAGTTCCTGAAGGACCATCCCGACACCGTCGGGAAGCTGATCGCCGGCCTGGCCGACTCGATCGAGTCGATCACCAAGGACCCGGCTGCGGCGCAGAAGTCGACCAACGTGGGCATCGACAAGGCCACCGGCAGGCCGCTGGCCGACAAGGTGATCGCCGCCTCGTGGGCCGACCTCGAGTTCACGCTCGACCCGATCTCGTCGTCGCTCAAGAAATCGGCCGCCGATGCCCAGGCCGTGGGCCTGCTCGATGCCGTCGACCTCGAGGGCATCTACGACCTGACGTACCTCAACACAGTCCTGTCCGCCAAGGGCCAACCATCGGTGAGTGACGCATGAGCATGACCGTCGACGACGACAACGATCTGGAGGCCGGCGCCCTGGTGCCGGCCTCGGCCGCGCTCCACGACGAAGTCGTCGTGGTCGATGGCGTGGTGAAGCGCTTCGGCGCGGCCAAGGCTCCGGTGGTGGCGCTCGACGGGCTGTCGCTGCGGGTGCGCCACGGCGAGTTCGTGGCCGTGCTCGGTGCTTCGGGTTGCGGCAAGAGCACCCTGCTGCACCTGATGGCCGGGCTCGACACGCCCACGGCCGGCACCTTGCAGGTCTCCGGGCGGGCCGCCCTCATGTTCCAGGAGTCGGCGCTGTTCCCGTGGCAGACGATCGCCGGCAACGTCGAGACGGCACTGCGGCTCGGTGGGGTGCCCCGCGCTCAGCGCAAGGCCCGGGCCCGGGAGCTGCTGGCGTCGGTGCACCTGCACGGCTTCGAGGCGAAGCGGCCCCACGAGCTGTCGGGTGGCATGCGCCAGCGGGCCGCGCTGGCCCGGGCGCTGGCCCAGGACGCCGAGGTGCTGTTGATGGACGAGCCCTTCGGTGCGCTCGACGCCATCACGCGCGACCTGCTGCACACCGAGCTCGAGCGCCTGTGGGTGCAGAACAACTTCACGGTCGTGTTCGTGACCCACGACGTGCGCGAGGCGATCCGCCTGGCTGATCGCATCGTGGTGCTGTCGAGCCGGCCCGGCCGGGTGCTGGCCGACGTGCCGGTCGACCTCGACCGCCCCCGTCGGGCCGAGACGGCCGCGGTGAACGAGCTCGCTGCGACGATCACCGCGACCCTGCACCGGGAGGTGCGCCGCCATGCCGCCGCTCACTGACGTGGGGCTCTCGGCGCTCGACGAGCAGGCCCTCGAGCTCGGTGGCCTCGATGCGCTGCAGCTGGAGGACGACCGGCCGTCGTTGGCCCGGCGCACCTGGGCGTCGGCGTGGCCCAAGCTCGGTGCCGTCGCCATCGCACTGGCGCTGTGGCAGGCCGTGGTGTGGAGCCACTGGAAGCGGGAGGACATCCTGCCCGGGCCCGGCGCGGTGCTCCGCTCCCTGGCCGACGGCATCGCCGACGGCCGGCTGCTGCGGGCGATCGGCATCACCATGCAGCGCGCCCTCATCGGCTACGTGATCGCCGCCGTCATCGGGGTGATCGTCGGCAGCCTGATCGCCCGCTGGCGCGTGCTGCGCCTGGCCTTCGGGTCGTTCATCACCGGCATCCAGACCATGCCGTCGGTGGCGTGGTTCCCGCTGGCGCTGCTGCTGTTCAAGCGCTCTGAGGGCGCCATCCTGTTCGTGGTGGTCCTGGGCGCGGCCCCGGCCATCGCCAACGGGGTGATCGCCGGCACCGACCACGTGCCGCCGCTGCTGGTGCGGGCCGGGCGCGTGCTCGGTGCCCGGGGCTTCGGCCTGTACCGCACGGTCGTGCTGCCCGCCTCGCTGCCGTCGGTGCTGGCCGGCTTCAAGCAGGGCTGGGCCTTCGCCTGGCGCAGCCTCATGGCCGGCGAACTGCTGGTGATCATCCTGGGCAAGTCGTCCATCGGCGTGGAGATGCAGAACGCCCGCGAGCTGGCCGACACCCCGGGGCTGATGGCCTCGATGGTGGTGATCCTGGTGATCGGCATCGTGATCGACAGCCTGGTGTTCACCACGGCCGACAAGGCGATCCGTCGCCGTCACGGCCTGGTCGACCGCAACGCCTGACCGTCAGGCGGCACCGGCCGGCAGCCAGGCGGCGTGGGTGGAGATGTCCTGGCAGCCCGGGATGCTGTGCCCGTAGTAGTCGTCGTGGCCCACGTCGAGCTGCAGGTGGTTCCAGTCGCGGTCCAGGCCGCCCTGGTACAACACGTCGGCGGGGCTGTCGGTCACGTGGCCCGTGCCGTCGTCGTGCGGTGCGCAGGCGTCCACGGCGCCGAAAGCGTGGGTCATCTCGTGGGCGGCGAGGTACGTGGCGCCGAACGGGAACAGCTGATCCGTGCGCGGGTAGATGCCGCCGCACTGCTTCAAGTAGAGCACCGAGTCGTCGAGCGTCTCGCCACACGCCGGGCCCAGCGCGGCGAGGTAGATCACGCCCATCTCGTAGGGCTTCAGTGCGCCGGCCGCGGTGACCAGTTCGACGACCTTGTCGAGCTCGCTGTTGCCGAGCACCTCGAGGGCGGCGATGGTGATGGGCAGGTTCATCACGGTGACCTCGATGCTGTCAGCGCCGAGCACGAAGAGGGGCTTGCGGTTGCCGCTCTGGCTGGCGAACCAGTCGCGCACGCGCCCGATCTCGCTGCGGATGGCCGGCACCAGCGCCGCGGGCGTGAGATCGGGCTGGCCGCCGCCGGCCGCCAGCGACGCGTCGCTCGGGATGGCGTAGATGGCGTGGAACCGATCGCGGCCCGATACCGGCGGCGGTGGGTTCTGCGCCACCGCCGGCGGCACCGGCGTGATGGCCGGCGCGGCGGTGAACGTGCCGGCCAGGTCGGCCACCAGGTCGGCCCCGTTCTGGCTGAAGATCGACGCCGCCGAGCTGGCGCCGGTGGCGCTGATGGCGAGGTTGGCGATCGTCTGGTTGGCCCGCGTCGCGTTCAGGCTCGATGCCACGGGCATGTCGCGACCGGCCGGCCACATCGTGAAGTACCCCCCGGCGCGGGTGTTCGTGGCGGTCACGTTCAGCAACGCCGTGCCGCCGCCGGCCACGGTCACGTTCACTGCGCCGCCGGCACCCACCGGCGCCGCTGGTGCACCGGTGCCGTCACGGGTGTCGAGCACGCGGGTGGGAGAGCGGGGCACGAACAGACCGTCGCCGTTGCTCGGCGCGCTGTCGTCGGTGATGACGGCGACGAGGTCGACCACCAGGTGCGTGCCGTTCTGGGTGAACACGCTGACGGCGCCATCGGTCCCCAGGGGGACGATGGCCAGGTTTGCGATGGTCTGCCCGACCGTCTCGAGGTTCAGGTTCGACACGATCGGCATGCCCGTGCCGCTCGGCCACGCGGTGACGTAGCCCCCGGCGGTCGCCTCGGTGGCGGTGATGTTGACGACGGCGGCGCGGTAGCCCGCGCCGACCGCGCCGGCGACGTCGACGCGCACCGCGGCACCGGCGGCGACCCTGCCGAACGCGTTGCCCGTGCCGTTGCGGGTGTCGACGAGGCGGGTCGGCGTGATGGCCGGCACCAGGCGGCCGCCGCTCGCCGACGCGGTCGGCTCGAACCAGCCGGCCACGTCGGCCACCAGGTGCATGCTCGTCTGGGCGAACAGCTGCACGGCGCCGTCGGCCCCGAGCGGCACCACGACGAGGTTGGCGATGGTCTGACCCCGCCGCTCGACGTTGAGGTTCGACGCGACGGGTCGGGTGGTACCCGACGGCCACACCGTGACGAATCCGGCCGCGGTGGTGTCGGTGGCGGTCACGTTCAGCACCACCGCGGTGGCCGCGGCACCGATGCCGGCCCGGCCCGCCAGGGCCAGCGTGATCGTGCCGCCCGTGGCCACGGGACCCGCGGCGCCCGTGCCGTCGCGCGTGTCGAGGATGCGCGACGGCGTCACCGCCACGAACCGCGACGTGGCCACCGCCGCTTTCGCCCCGGGCGCACCGGCGAGCGCGAGCCCTCCGAGGACCGTCGTCACCGCGGCGGCGAGCCGCCCCCATCGCCTGACCATCCGTCGCATCGCTGCCTCCACCCGCCCGGGCCGATGTTGCACGGGACCGCGTCCAGTCCGCCTGGCCGGCCCCGAAGAGCCGTCAGGGTACCGAGGACGAGCTGGTTTCAGGCGTCAGGGCGCAGGAAGCCCGTGGTGGCGTGGATGGCGCCGTCGAGGTCGACGGCCATGGCCTCGTAGCCGTCGAACTGCTCGACCCAGGCCACACCGGGCCGGCCCTGGGCGAAGGCGGCGGTGGCGAAGGCGTCGGCCCACGCCAGCTCTGGTCCCACCACGGTCAGCGCCGCCAGCGCGGTGGCGCGGCCGCCGCGGCGGCCGTCCCACAGGTGCTCGCCCCGCTCGGCCGTGCCCGAGGTGGCCACGGCGCCGCGGTCGATCTCGAGCGTGGCCACGTACTGCCCCGGCGTGCGGGGGTCGGCCACGCCGACGCGCCAGCGGCGGTCGGGCCCGGGTGTGCCCGACGCGATCACGTCGCCGCCGGCCCCCACGTACCAGTGCTGCAGGCCGGCGGCGCGCAGGCGACCGGCGGCCTTCTCGGTGATCCAGCCCTTGGCGTAGCCGGCGGGGTCGAGCAGCTCGGGGGTCTCGGGTCGGCGGGCGGTGAACGCGCCGTTGCTCACGTGCTCGAGCCAGGTGCAGGCATCGAGCACCTGGGTGACCTCGGGGCCGGCGTCGAGCACGTGGAGCTCGCCGCGGTTGACGCGGTTGATCGTGCTGTCGGGCCGGAACGTCGAGAAGATCTGCTCGAGCCGCTCGATCTCGACCAGCACCTGGTCGATGGCGGCGTCGACGATGGCATCGTCGAGCACGTCGTGCACGTGGATGCTGATCATGGTGCCCATGGCGGGCGCGACCCGGCGGCGCTCGGTGCCGGGCGCGCGGTGCGCCCTGGCGTCGGGCGACGCCTCGGTCACCACCAGACCCGCTCGTAGTGGATGCGATCGAGGGGCACGCCCGCTTCCTTCAGCCCGGCTCGTGCCGCGTGGAGCAGCCGCTCGGGGCCGCACAGCACGGCGACGCGGGCGGCCACGTCGGGCGTGAGCTTGCACAGCACGCGGGCCGAGAACGGGTCCTTCACCTTCAGCTTGGCCGTGGGCCCGACGAGCGTGTGGACGACGCCGTTGCGGGCGGCCACCAGGGCCTGCAGCTCGTCGAGGTGCACGAGGTCCTTGGTGCTGTGGGCCCGGTACAGCACGATCGGCGCGGCCGAGGGGCCGAGTCGCTCGAGCATGGCCCGCACCGGCGCGATGCCCACGCCGCCCACCACGAACAGGACCTTGTCGTCGCCGATCACCTCGGGCGTGCAGGCCCCGTAGGGGCCCTCGACCACGACGCGGGTGCCCACAGGCAACGACGTCATGGCCGCCGAGGCGTCGCCGCGGGCTTTGATCGTGAAGCGCAGACCATCGGTGTTCGGCGCGCCCGACAGCGAGAACGGGTGCGTCTGCCACCACAGCCGCCCGTGCAGCGGGCGCAGCATCATGAACTGGCCGGCGTCAGCGGTGATCTTCTCGATACCGGGGCCGCCGATGCGCAACTCGACCGTGTTGTTGTTCAGGTTGGTGATGCCGGTGACCTTCAACGGGCGAAGCGCGGCTTGCACCAGGTGACCCCAGCGCCCCCACACGATCCACGCGGCGACACCGACGTGGGCGAGCACCCAGAACGTGCGGGCCCACCGGTCGTCGGCCAGGTCGCCGCCGACCACGATCTCGTGGGAGAACGAGAGGGCGAGACCCACGTAGGCCAGCAGGTGGACGAAGTACCACGTCTCGTAGGCCATGCGCCGGCGGATGGAGCGCAACGAGGTGATGGTGACCAGCCCGACGAGCAACGAGCCGACGAACGCACCGGCCATGTAGGGCTCACGGCCGGTGGCGTCACGGACGGCCGACCACAGCGACCCGCCGACCGCCCACTCGGCCGTGCCGGCCACGACGTGCGCGCCCACCAGGACGGCCATCGTCTCGCCGAGGATGCGGTGCCACACGAACATGCGGTCCAGGCCGTAGCGGCGCTCGACGCTGCGGGGCCGGGCGACCAGCGTGAGCCCGAGCAGCCCGGCGGCCGCGGCCAGCAGGCCGCTCAGCTGCGACAGCGACGTCCAGAACCCGAGCCAGCCGTCGAACAGCCGGCCCGCCTCGCCGTGGCGGATCCACAGGCCGAGCACCACGACGGCGAAGCCGCCGAGGACCGCGCCCAGGTCGGTGTCGAGCAGGCGGCTCGGTGCCGAGGTGGCCAGCGGTCGCGCCGCGCCGGCCCCACGGGCCGTGGGCGGCAGGGGCGGGCGGTCCGGGCGACGGAACTCGGATTCGATGGCGGTCATGATGCCTTCCGGGGAGGGGGTCGCGCGGAGGATCAGGCGGCGACGGTGGTGGAGGACGTGCCGGTGTCGGCTTTGCGGCCGTTGCCGGACGAGGTGCCCGCGTCGTCGCCACCCTCGCCGCCGTGATCGCCGTCACCGGGGCCACGGCCACCGGGGCCGCCGGCCGGCTGCTGGCCGTTGATGATCGCCGTCATCTGCTCCGTGGCGTTGGCCATGATCCGGTCGACCTCGGCCTGCGTGTGCTCGCCCGAGGCGACCTCGGGCTCGAAGTGGGCCTTCATGGCCGCGACCATGGCGGCCACCACCGTGTCGACGCTCACGCCCTTGGTCGCCGCGACCTGGGCGATGGTCTGGCCGCCATCGACCGCGATGCGCAGGTCGGCCTCGTTGACGCCGATCGCCGTGGCCGCCGCGGCGAGATCACCGAAGCCGCCGGGCCCACCGCGACCGGGGCCACCGCCGCCGTCGGGCATCGAACCGGGGTCGGTGGGCACGGAGCTGCTGGGGCTGCCGTCGCCGGCCGCGGTGCTGGCGGTCGCGGCCGCCTTCTTGGCCGAGGCGGCCGCGGTGGCGTCGGTGGACTTCGCGGTGGCGCTGCCGCCGCAGGCGGCGCCGAGGAGCGCGAGACCACCGACGAGGGCGACGGTGAGGGAGCGGGAACGAGGCATGGGGGAGAGGTCTTTCCGGGAGGGGTTCAACGGTTGTCGAGGATCGCCTGGAGCGATTGGGCGTAGGCGTCGGAGGTGATGGTGGCGCCGGTCACGATGTTGATGTCGGTGCCGTTGGCGGCCAGGACCTCCTGGCGCAGGATGGGCAGGGCCCGCTGGTTGATGCGCACCGACTTCGAGTGGTCGGACGGGTACTGCAGGACCTTCACATCGCACAGGGAGCCGGCGCCGTCGAACAGCGCGGCGACCTGCACCGGGCCCCAGCGCGTGCTGACGGTGGGTCCGGCCAGCGGCGTGCCGCCGCACGAGCCCGCGGCGGACGCCGCGGCCGCGGCGACCGCCGTCGTGCCCGCCGGCTTGGCTGCTGACGTCGTGGGAGGAGCGACGCTGCCCTTGACCGTGGTCGGGGTCGTGCGGGGGAGCGTGGCCGTCGACGAGGTTGGAGCCACCGTGGCGGCGGGGGTGTCGGCCGCGGTGTCGACGGGAGCTTCGGTGGCCGCGGTGTCGCCGGGAGTGACACCACCGGTGCGGCCGGAGCCGACGGGCAGGGCCGACGACGACGCCGGGTTGTCGAGCTTCACGAGCAGTCCACCGGCGGCGCCGGCGATGACGAGCATCGGCAGGGCGCGGCGGGCCAGGGAGGCGGGACGGGTGGTGGCCATGCTCCTAGTGTCGGCAGTCCGGGGTTCATCCATGCTTGTGAGAAGTTGTGAATCCCCTGTGAACCTGGGCGCGATCGGGCCCCACTCGCGCGAACCTTGAGGCCGACGAGACCCCCGACCCCAGGATGACGAGCATGCCGAGCCCCGTGGCCCTCTACCTGCAAGACGCCCACCCCATCCGTGAGGGCATGGACATCGTCCGCTACGCCGAGCAGCAGGGCTTCCACGCCGTCTGGCAGGCCGAGAGCCGGCTCGTTCGCGAGGCCACCGTGCCCATGGCCGCCTTCGCCAGCGTGACCGACACGATCAAGGTCGGGTCCGGCGTGGTCGACTGCTGGAGCCGCAACCCGGCCCGGCTGGCGGCCACGTTCTCGACGCTCGACGACCTGGCGCCGGGTCGCGTGATCCTGGGCATCGGGGCCTGGTGGGACCCGCTGGCGGCCAAGGTGGGCATCACACGGGCCCGGCCGCTCCAGGTGATGCGCGAGATCGTGACCGTGGTGCGGGCCCTGCTCCACAACGAGACCGTGACCTATGACGGCACCTACGTGCACCTGGACGGGGTCGAGCTCGACTACGTGTACCAGGACCGCCGGGCCAAGGACGTGCCCATCTACATCGGGGCCACCGGCATGCAGATGATGGAGCTCACCGGCGAGATCGCCGACGGCGTGGTGCTGAACTACCTGGTGTCGCCCACCTACAACGCCGACGCGCTGGCCGCTCTCGAGCGGGGCGCGGCCAAGGCCGGCCGCTCGGTCGACGACATCGACCGGCCCCAGCTCGTGGTGTGCTCGGTGCACGAGGACCGCGACACCGCCATCGACATGGCGCGGCTGATGGTCACGCAGTACCTCGGCCAGCAGCCCCACATCATGAAGGCGTCGGGCGTGCCCCAGTCGCTGCTCGACAAGGTCGGTGAGGTGCTCACGTGGCCGGCCACCCACGAGCAGGTCGTGGCGGCGTCGAAGCTCGTGCCCGACGAGATCGTGCAGATGCTCACGGCGTCGGGTACCGCGGATGACGCCCGCGCCAAGGTGGCCGAGTACATGGCCCACGGCTGCACGTGCCCGATACTGTACCCGCTGGGCGACGTGCACGCCATGATCGACGCGTTCACCGGCTGGGACCCGAACGCCTGAGCGCCGCCGACCTACGCCGGTGACCGGTCGGCGCGCATCGCCGCTTCGAGCGCGGTGCGCATGACGGCGGTGTCGGGTTCGACGCCGAACCAGTGCGCCACGGCGGCGGCGCCCTGGTGCACGAGCATGCCGAGGCCGTCGAGCGGGCGGCCGCCGACCGCGGCCGCCTCGGTGAGCAGCCGCGTGGTGACGGGGTTGTAGACCACGTCGGCCACCACCGTGCCGGGCGCGAGCCTGCTCAGATCGACGGGCACCATGGCGTCGGGTGCGAAGAGCCCGATCGAGGTGGCGTTCACCAGCACGTCGGTGCCGGCCGCCGGGCGGTGCAACCCGTCCCACGGCTCCACCATGGCGGCGAAGCCCAGGTGCTCGTAGAGCGCGGCCGCCAGCTTCTGGCCCCGCGCCGAGGTGCGGTTCACGATGGTGATCGAGGCCGCGCCCGCCCGCACCAGCTCGACGGCGATGGCGCGGGCGGCGCCGCCCGCGCCGAGCAAGACCACGCGCGCACCCTTCGGATCGCGCGCGGCCCGGAGCGAGCGCAGGAATCCGACTCCGTCGGTGTTCTCGCCGATCAGCTCCCGGCCGCGGCGGATCACGCAGTTCACCGCGCCGATGGCGGTAGCCGACGGGCCGAGACCGTCGAGGTGGGCGATGACCGACACCTTGTGGGGCATCGACACGTTGAAGCCGACGAAGCTCATGGCCCGGGCCCCGGCGACCGCGGGCTCCAGATCGGCGCCGGCGACCTCGACGTTCACGTAGCGGGCGTCGATGCGGTGGTGGGCGAACGCCGCCTCCATCATCATGCCGGTCGGATTGCCGCTGGCCCCTTCCGACAGCGAACCCACGAGCTCGGGGCGGAAGCCGGGCACGTCAGCGGCTCCCGGGCGCGGTGACGTTCAGCTCGCCCGAGCCGCGTGGCACCAGGGTGACCGGGAGCACGGCGCGGCGCGTCGGCCCGGTGTCACCGTCGAGGCGTCGGAAGATCTGCTCGGCCGCCTCCCGCCCGATCCGGTTCGTGTCCTGGGCGATCACGGTGACGCCCGGCTCGAGCGCCTCGGCGAGGGCGAAGTCGTCGAAGCCGACCAGGGCGACATCGTGGTGACGACGGCGGCGATGCAGCGCCCGCAACGTGCCGATGGTGACCAGGTTCTGGCTGGCGAAGATGGCCGTCGGTGGCTCGGGTGCACTCAGCATCGCCTCCACCGCGGCATCGGCGTCGTCGGCGTTGCGTTGAGCGTGGTGCACGAGCGTCTCGTCGACGGTGATGCCGGCCTCGGTCAGCGCCCTGGTGTAGCCGGCGAAGCGGGCCAGCGCGGTGTGGACGCCGAGCCGGTCGCCGAGGTAGGCGATGCGCCGGTGGCCGTGACCCAGCAGGTGGCGCACGGCGATGGATCCGCCGGCTTCGTTGTCGACGGTGACCGTGTCGGCGTCGAGGAACGACGGAGGACGGTCGACGAACACGATCGCCGTACCGGCCCGACGTTCGTTCAGCAGGTAGCTGTGGTCGGTGTCGCCCGACAGCAGGATCACGCCGTCCACGCGCCGACTGGCGAAGGCGGACACGAGCTCGCGCTCGCGGCTCGGGTCCTCGTCGGAGCTGCCGGCGAACACGAGCACGCCACGGGCGCGGGCCACATCCTCGATGGCGCGGTGCACCGCGGACGCGAACGGGTTGGCCACGTCCTCGAACACCACGCCGATGGTGGCGGTCTTGCCGTCGCCGCGCCGCAGGTTGCTGGCCGCCATGTTGTGGCGGTAGTCGAGACGCTCGACCGCGACCCGCACGCGCTCCTCGAGCTCGGGTGAGACGCCCGCCTCCCGGTTCACGACGCGCGACACCGTCTTCAGGCTCACGCCGGCCAACGCGCCGACGTCGCGCATGGTGGGGCGGCCGACGGGTCGGGTCGCGGAAGGGGACAACGGTGCCTCGGGCTCTCTGTTCGGTGGCCGGACGCTCAGCGCACGGGGGCGAGCGTCTCGTCTTTCGGGTCGACCACGAGGGCCCCCGTCATGATGGCCACGACGTCGGTGATGCTGACCGACGTGGGCGTCACCACGGCGGCCCGGCGGCCGAGACGCTGGACGTGGATGCGATCGGCGACCGCGAAGACCTGCGGCATGTTGTGGCTGATGAGGATGACGGGCATCCCCTGGTCGCGCAACTTCTCGATGAGCTTGAGCACCTGGGCCGACTCGCGCACGCCGAGGGCGGCGGTGGGCTCGTCGAGGATGATGACGCGGCTGCCGAACGCAGCGGCGCGGGCGACCGACACCGCCTGGCGCTGGCCGCCCGACAGGGTCTCGACGGCCTGGGCCATGTTCTGCAGCGTGCCGATGCCCAGCGAGGTCATCTGGTCCTTGGCCCGGCGGCGCATGCCGCCGTTGTCGAGCATGCGGAAGACCTTGCCGAGCGGACCGGACCGGCGCTCCTCGCGGCCGAGGAACAGGTTCGTGGCGATGTCGAGCGACGGTGCCACCGCCAGCGTCTGGTACACCGTCTCGATGCCGGCGGAGCGCGCGTCGATGGGGCGGCGGAAGTGGATCTCGACGCCGTCGAGGCGGATCTCGCCGGCGTTGGGGATCTCGGCACCCGAGAGGCACTTGATGAGCGTGGACTTGCCGGCCCCGTTGTCGCCGATGACGGCGAGGACCTCGCCCGGGTAGAGCGCGAAGTCGGCGTGGTCGAGTGCCACGACGCTGCCGTAGGTCTTGAGCAGCCCGGTGCCTTCGAGGACGGGGCGGACCTCGGTGTCGGTGATGCTCATGCCCGGGCCTTTCGGATCCACTGATCGGCGGTGACGGCGACGATGATGAGCGCGCCGATCGCCAGTTGCTTGATGTCCTGGTCGAGGCCGGCCACGGACAGGCCGTGGTCGACCGAGGCGACGATGAGGGCGCCGATCAGTGAGCCGATCACGCGACCTCGACCACCGAAGAGGCTGGTGCCGCCGATGACGACGGCGGTGATCGAGTCCAGGTTGGCGCCCTCACCCGAGTTGGGGCTGGCGGCGTTCACCCGCCCGATGAGCACCCAGCCGGCGATGGCGAAGATGATGCCGGCCACGACGTACACGCTGATGATGACCTTGTTGTTCTCGATGCCGGCCAGGCGGGAGGCATCGGGGTCGTCGCCGACGGCGTACACGTGGGTGCCCCACGCGGTGTAGCGCAGCACGTAGGCGAACACGATGTACATCACGACCATGGCGACGACGCCGTAGGTCAGGCGGAAGTCGCCGATCTCGATCGGGGTACCGAGCCACTTGAGCGTGCCGGCCAGTTCGACGTCACGCACGGTGCGACCGGTGGCGTAGAGGAGGTTGATGGACGTGAAGATGCCGAGCGATCCGAGCGTCACGATGAACGGTGGCAGCTTGATCTTGGTGATCAACAGCCCGTTCACGACACCGGCCAGGCCGCCGACGGCGATGCCGATCAACAGGGCGACGACGCCGGGCACGCCCTGGTCGAAGGCGAGCTTGGCCATGACCATCGAGGAGAACACCATGATGGCCCCGCACGACAGGTCGATGCCCGCGGTGAGGATGACGAGCGTCTGCCCGATGGCGAGCGTGCCCGTGACGGCGGTCTGCTGGGCGATGACGCCGAGGTCGGTCGGCGTGGCGAACTTGTCGCTCAGGAGCCGGAAGATGATCAGCGTGATCGCCAGCACGATGCCCGGGCTCAGCCACGGGTAGCTGTGCAGGAGGCCCTGCACCTTCTTCAGGGTGGAGGAGCGGCCGGCGAACTCGTCCGCCGCGTCGTACCCCACGGTGGCATCGCTCACGACGCCCGCCTTTCAGGTCGTTCAGTTGGTTCGTGCGTCCAGGGCGGGCCGTGGCTCGCCCGGTTGCATCATGCCGGAAACGGCAACGGCGGTGGGACATCACCGTCAGTGACGCCCCACCGCCGTGCTCAGCTCCTCAGGTCTGAGGCACTCGGCCTTCGGGCCGATCAGCCCCAGGCGTTGGCCAGGCCGTAGGCCGGGTCCTTGCTGTCGATGCCCGCCACCGCATCCTTGGCGATGAGCGTGACACCGGTGTTGAAGAAGTCGAGGCCGGCCGACACGGTGGGCTTCTTCCCGTTCTTCACGACGTCGACGATGGCCTGCACGCCCTTGTCCGCCATGACCAACGGGTACTGCTGCGAGGTGGCGGCGATCTTGCCGTCGGCCACGTTCTGCACGCCCGACTTGCCACCGTCGACCGACACGAGGATGAAGTCGCCCGTCTTCTTGCCGGCCGCCGTCAGCGCGGCGTAGGCGCCGGCCGCGGTGGGCTCGTTGATCGTGTAGATGACGTTGATGTTCTTGTTCTTCGCCAGCAGGTTCTCCATGCCCTTCTGGCCACCCTGCTCGTTGGCGCCCGTGGCTTCGTTGCCGACGATCTCGTAGTCGCCGCCCTTGCCACCGGTGTACTTGCCCGTCTTGGGCTCGTCACCCATCTTCTTGGGGTCGCCGAGCTCGATGCCCATGCCCTTCAGGAAGCCGTTGTCACGGTTGTAGTCGACCGACACGACCTTGTCGTTGAAGATGTCGAGCAGCGCGATGATGGCCTTCTTGCCGTCGAGCTTGGCGGCGGTGTACTTGCCGATGAGCACGCCGGCTTCGAAGTTGTCGGTGGCGAAGGTGATGTCGACCGTGTCGGCCGGATCCGGCGGCGTGTCGAGGGCGATCACGTACAGGCCGGCGGCGCGGGCCTTCTTGATGGCGTCGTTCACACCCGTGGACATCGGGGTGATGAGGATGCCCCTCTGCTTCGTGGCGATGGCGTTCTCGATGGCCGTGATCTGGCCCTGGTCGTCACCCTCGGCCTTGCCCGACGCGATCGTGATGTCCACACCGGACGCCGCGCCGGCCTTCTTGGCGCCGGCCTGCATGGCGACGAAGAAGGGGTTGGTGGAGTCCTTGGTGATGAGCGACACGGCGATCTTCTCGCCCGATGCCGCCCCGGCCTTCGTGGTGACGGCGCCGGCCGCCGTGGAGCCGCTGCCCGACCCGCTCTTGCTGCTGCTGCCGCACGCGGCGACGGCGATCGCTGCGGTGGCGAGCACCGCGGCCGTACGGAGCGCGCGACGGCGCTCTGCCTTCCTGAGCATTGTTCTCCCCCTCGGAGTGGTGGCCTCGTGTTCGGTGCCGACGACGAGCGCGGGTGCGCTCCAGCACTTCGACCAGGCCGGTCGTTGTTCCTTACAACGTTGTCAGAGTACAGTTCATGGGAGAATCTCTTGTCAAGAGCGCCAGTCCGATCGCTGCCTGACCTGGGCTGGAAACAACGTTGTCAGAGCCGTTCGGTGGGGTCGGTCCGCCCGTGACCATCGTGTGAACGGGTCGGTGGTCCCTTGCCGCCGCCGCCGAAGACCCGGTTGCATGGGCGCATGACGAGCCTGCCCATCCTCGACCTGGCCCGCTGGACGCGCGATGCGGCCGACCGCCGTGCCCTGGCCGCCGACCTCGACGCGGCCGCCGGCGAGGTCGGCTTCTTCCAGCTCGTCGGGCACGGGGTGCCGGCCGACCTGGTGGAGCGGGCCCGGTCGATCACCGACGAGTACTTCGCGCTGGAGCTCGAGGAGAAGCTGCCCCACCGCCCGCCGTCGGCCGAGATCAACCGCGGCTACGCGCCTCGCAACTCCGAGAGCCTGGCCTACAGCCTGGGCGGCGGGGCCACGCCGCGCCCGCCCGACCTGTTCGAGGCGTTCAACATCGGTGAGGAGGGCTGGCCGGCCCACGACCCGGTGTACGCCAGCCGGGCCCACGACATCTTCGCCGCCAACATCTGGCCGGCCCGGCCGGTCGGGTTCCACGAGGCGGTCATGGCCTACTTCGCGGCGGTGAAGGATCTGGCCTGGCGCTTCAGCCGTGTCGTCGCCACCGCGCTGGGCCTGGACGAGACGTTCTTCAACGACAAGATCGACCACTCCACCAACCTGCTGCGCATCATCAGCTACGCCACCGGGGCCACCGACCCCGACCCACTCGAGCGTCAGATCGGCATGGGGGCCCACAGCGACTACGGCCTGTTCACCATCCTCTATGCCGACCCCGTGCCCGGCCTGCAGGTCGTCGGCCCCGACGGCGCCTGGCACGACGCCGTCCCCCACCCCGGAGCGTTCGTCGTGAACATCGGCGACCTGATGGCCCAGTGGACGAACGACCGCTGGCGCTCGACGCTGCACCGCGTCCTGCCGCCGGCGCGCCCCGAACGTGGCGTGAACCGGCGCCGCTCCATGGCGTTCTTCTTCGATGGCAACTGGGACATGGCGGTCGCGGCGCTGCCCACGTGCGTGTCGGCCGACAACCCGGCGAAGTACCCGTCGGTCATGGCCGGCGACCACCTCATGGCCAAGCTGCTCGGTCCTCGCCTGTTGCAGGCGTCGAAGGCCGCGTCCACCGTGGGTGACCGGGGTGCGGCGCTCGACTGACCGACGCAGCGTTCGCGCAGCGTTCACAGCTCGGCAACGACGGGCGCGAAACCGGTTGTACGGTGGTGGCCATGGATGCTGCGGTGTTCCGCCCCGACGAGCTCGATGCCCTCTCGACCTTCTTCCTCCAGCACGGGTACGCCGTGTTGCGGGGGCTCTACGACGAGATGGCGATGGGCGCGCTGCAGACCGAGTGCGAAGCGCTGCAGGCGGCGGTGGCACGCGGTGACCTGCCGCCCGAGCACGGCACCGCCATCTTCGTCGACGACACGATCACCAACCCGATCGTCCACTACGTCTCCAACCTCACCCCCATCGCTCCACTGGTGAGCGCCGCCGCCACCCATCCGGCGTTGCAGGCGGCGATGGCCCGCACGCTCGGCGCCGGCAGGATCCTGGAGGACGAGCGGTTCGGCGTCGTCTACCAGGACGCCCGCCCCGGCAAGGAGTCGGCCTACACGCGCATCGGGTGGCACTCCGACTGGCAGTCGGGGCCGCACCTCGACTGCTGGCCGTCGGTCGCGTTCACGATCCACATCGACGCGACGTCGCCGTCCAACGGGTTCCTGCGGGTGGTGCCGGGCAGCCATCTGTGGGCCACACCGGCGCCCGCGGCCGACATCTACGGCAAGCCCGGCCCCGTCGGCCCCGAGGTCACCGGGGGTCGCACGACCAGCCCGGCCCCGGTTCCGATGCCGCTCGGGTTCGAGAAGGTGCCGGGCGAGGTCGCCGTGTACTGCGACCGCGGCGACGTCATCCTGCACGACGCCTACCTGTGGCACTCGGCGGCCCGGGCCACCGAAGACGAGAGCCTCCGCCGCCACGTTCGTGGCGGCTACTACGCCAAAGCGCCGGACCGCTCGCTCACCCCGGACGACTTCGTCAAGAACGCCCGCCGCTGACGCTACTCTTTCGCCCATTGGGGCCACGTTGGTGACCGAACGCTCGCATGGGGGAAACATCGGCGAAACGTTCGTTGCCTATGTTCGCTCCATCACCGGCGGGGCTCAGGGCCCCGCCCCAGGAGGAGGAAGCGTGGAAGAGCAGCTCAACCGGCGGGGGTTCCTTCGTCGAGGCATCGGTTTCGGCGTGGGCGCGGCGAGCCTCCCGGCATTTCTCGCGGCGTGCGGGAGCAGCAGCAGCAAGGGCGCCACGGTCACGACCGCCGCGGCCGGAGGTGCCACCACGGCAGCCTCGGGCGGGGCGACCACCGCCGCCGGCGCGGCCACGACGGCCGCCGCGGCCAAGAAGGACCTCGGCAAGATGTCGCTACGCCTGTCGTGGATCAAGAACTCGGAGTTCGCCGGCTCCTACATGGCCGACACGAACGGGTACTACAAGGCGGAGGGCTTCTCGGCGGTCGACCTCATCGCCGGTGGCCCGTCGGCCACGCCCATCGAGGTCGACGTCCAGTCGGGCAAGGCGCTGGTGGGCATCTCGGCCCCCGATCTCGTCGGGGCGGCCAAGGCCAAGGGCGCCGATCTCGTCATCATCGGCGTGCAGTACCAGAAGAACCCGTTCTGCGTGATGTCGTTGGCCAAGAGCCCGATCAAGACCCCGCAGGAGATGTACGGCAAGAAGTTCGGTCTGCAGGCCGGCAACCAGGTGGTGTGGGACGCCTTCGTGAAGGCCTCGGGCATCGACGACTCCAAGATCACCAAGATCCCCGCCCAGTTCGACCCGCAGCCGTTGGTGAGCGGCGAGGCCGACTGCTGGATGTCGTTCGTGACCAACGAGCCCAACCTGCTCAAGGTCAAGGGCGTCGACACGGTCAACTTCCTCCTGGCCGACTTCGGGTACCCGCTGGTGTCCGAGGTCTACGTGGTCAAGAAGGAGACGCTCACCAAGAACCGCGACACGCTCAAGGCGTTCCTGCGGGCCGAGATCAAGGGTTGGACCGACGTCTACAAGGACCCGAAGAAGGCGGCTGACGTCACCGCCACGGTGTACGGCAAGGACCTGGGTCTGGAGGCCGCCGAGCAGCAGCTCGAGGTCGAGGCCGAGAACCTGCTCATCTGGACCGAAGACACCAAGGCCAACGGCATCTTCACGCTCACCGACAAGCTCCTCGCCGAGCAGGGCGGCATCCTCACCAAGGCCGGCATCACGGTGGCCATGGCGGACCTGTTCGATCTCAGCCTGCTGAAGGAGATCTACACCGAGAACCCGGAGCTGAAGGCTCCTCCGAAGTGATCCGGTTCCTTCTCAAGGAGGCATGATCGGTGGCCATGACCGACACGCTCTCGTCCCCCGCCGTCAAGGCGGCGGGGGACGGTATCGCCATCAGCGGCCTGGGCAAGGTGTTCAGCATCGGCCGCAAGAAGGTCAACGCCCTCGAGGGGGTCGACCTCCACACCCCGCAGGGCTCGTTCCTCTCGCTGCTGGGGCCCTCGGGCTGCGGCAAGTCGACCGTGCTGCGCATCATCGCCGACCTGGAGCACCCGACGTCGGGCACGGCGCTGGTCCACGGTGAGTCTCCGACGGTGCTGCGCGGTCATCACCACCTGGGGATCGCGTTCCAGGACCCGGCGCTGTTGCCCTGGCGGTCGGTCGAGGCCAACATCAAGCTTCCACTCGAGGTCGCCGGCATCGACGTGCGGCCGGGCCTGATCACCGAGCTCATCCAGCTCGTCGGTCTGGAGGGCTTCGAGAAGGCCCGGCCCTCGCAGCTCTCGGGCGGCATGCGCCAGCGCGTGGCCATCGCCCGGGCGCTGGTGGTGGAGCCGAAGGTGCTGCTGCTCGACGAGCCCTTCGGGGCCCTCGACGAGATGACGCGCCAACGCCTCAACCTCGAGCTCCTGCGCATCTGGACCGAGCGCGTCACGACCACGTTGCTCGTGACCCACTCCATCTCCGAGGCGGTGTTCCTGTCGGACGTCATCGCGGTCATGTCGCCGCGCCCCGGCCGCATCAAGGCGATGGTCACCATCGACCTGCCCCGGCCGCGCACGCCCGCCATGCTGCGCAGCCCCGAGTTCCACGCCATCGAGGACCACCTCTCCGAACTGCTGTTCTCGGGCGGCGTACCCACCAGCGGGGACGACGTCTGATGCGGGCCATGCTCGGCTCGCGCCGGTTCGCCGGCGCCGTCGGCGTGACCGGCGTGCTGCTCTTCTGGGTGCTCGCCGGCGAGCTGTGGGGCGTCCGCAAGGGCATCCCCCAGCCGTGGTCGGTGCTGTCTCACCTGAAGGACGACTGGCACCTGTACCCGAACCACCTGAAAGCGACGCTGGCGCGCGCGTCACGTGGCTACCTCATCGGCAATGCCGTCGCCATCGGGCTCGGGCTCGCCTTCGTGCTCGTGCCCTTCGTGGAGAAGGCGCTCATGCAGCTGGCGGTGGCCACCTACTGCCTGCCCATCATCGCCATCGGCCCCATCCTGCAGGTGGTGCTGAGCGGTGACGCTCCCAAGGTCGCCTTGTCGGCCCTGTCGGTCATCTTCACCACGCTCATCGGCGTGCTCGTGGGTCTGCGGTCGGCCGACCGCACCAGCCTCGAGGTCGTGCGGGTGTACGGCGGTGGGTCGGTGATGCAGCTGCGCAAGGTCCGTCTGCGGGCCGCGCTGCCGAGCACGTTCACCGCGCTGCAGATCGCCGCGCCGGCCGCCGTGCTTGGTTCCATCATCGGCGAGTTCATGGGTGGTGAGCGCGGGCTGGGCATCTTCATGATCAACAGCCAGCAGGCGCTCGACGTGCCTCGTACGTGGGGCGTGGCCCTGGTGTCGACCGCCGTGGCCGGCATCGGCTTCGGCCTCACGTCCCTCATCGCCCGGGCGGCCACGCCGTGGGCGCCCCGCTCGGCCAAGGCGGGCCGCGAGTGAGCGCGGCCACCGCCGACCTCGTCGCCGCGGCCACGGCGGTCAGCGCCGGTGAGGAACCCACCGAGCGCCCGGCGCTCCGCCGCGTCGGCCGGATCCTGTCGTCGTTGGTCATCGGCCTCGTCGCCACGACCGCGGTGTGGATCTTCTTCGTGACCGTGGTGAAGTCGGAGCCGCTCGTCACCAAGTCACCGCTCGCCGTCTGGAAGTACCTCACGAGCGACCCCGAGGCGGCGGAGCACCGCTCGCTGATCTACCGCCAGCTCGGCATCACGTTGCGCGACGCCCTGCTCGGCTTCGTGGCCGGCACCATCGCCGCCATCGTCGTGTCGTCGATGTTCGTGCTGCGCAAGGGCTTCGAGGCCACGGTCATGCCCATCGCCATGTTGCTGCGGTCGGTGCCACTGGTGGCCATGGTGCCGGTGATCACGCTCATCTTCGGTCGCGACATCCTGGCCGTCACGGTGATCTCGGGTGTCATCACGTTCTTTCCGTCGCTCGTGAACATGGTGTTCGGCCTGCGGTCGGCGCCCGCGCAGGGGCTCGACCTCATGCGGGCCTACGGCTCCACGCCGCTGCGAACGTTGTTCACCGTGCGCCTGCCCTTCGCCATGCCGTCGCTGTTCGCCTCCATGCGCATCGCCGTGCCCGGCGCCGTCATCGGTGCCCTGCTGGCCGAGTGGTTGGCCACGGGAAAGGGCCTCGGCTACCAGATGCTCAAGGCCCAGAGCCTGTTCGACTACACGTCGATCTGGGCGTCGGTCGCCGTGCTCACCTTCACCACGCTGGTGCTGTACGCCATCGTCGGCCTCGTCGAGACGCCCGTGCTGGCCCGGTTCGATCCCGAGCGCCTGCGTGAGGCGTAGCGTGCCCCGCCTTGTCCCCCTGCCTCGAAAGCCGTTCCATGCGTGACCTCGCCGCCCTGCCGAAGGGCCATCTGCACCTGCACCTCGAAGCCGGCATGGACCCGGCACTGCTCGCCGAGCTGTGTGGGAAGTACGACATGACCGTGCCCGAGATCCGCGGCTACGGCAGCTTCAGCGCCTTCTCGGCCACGTACGCCGCGGCCACGCAGGCCCTGCGCGACCGCGACGACTGGGAGCGCTTCGCCGACGAACTGTGCGCCGAGCATGCCCGCGAGGGCGCCGTCTACATGGAGCCCAGCTTCTGGGCCGGCAACTTCGCTGACCGCTTCGACCGCGACGAGGCGTGCTGGGAGTACGTCATGAGTGTGTTCCGGCCGGCGGCGGCCCGCCATGGCGTGACGCTGCGGTGGATGTTCGCCCTCGACCGCTGCGCCGACGACCACGACACGTCGATCCGCCTGGCCAAGCTGGCCGTCGCCCTGAAGGACGAGGGCGTGGTGAGCTTCGGGCTGGCCAACGACGAGGTCGGGCATCCGCCGCAGGACTTCGTGGACGCGTTCCGCATCGCCAAGGAGGGTGGCCTGCTGTGCGCGCCCCACGCCGGCGAGCTCGAGGGTCCGCACTTCGTGAAGGACTCCATCGACCTGCTGGGTGCCGACCGCATCCAGCACGGCGTGCGCAGCTTCGAGATGCCCGGCCTGGTCGAGGAGCTGGCCGAGCGGGGCACCACGCTGGACGTGTGCCCCACGTCGAACATCATGCTCAGCATCTTCCCGAGCCTCGACGAGCACCCGCTCGGGCGGCTGCTCGACGCGGGCGTGCGCTGCAGCGTGAACGCCGACGACCCGTTGCTCTTCGGCCCCGGCCTGCTCGACGAGTACCAGTTGTGCCGCGACTCGTTCGGTTTCGACGACGAGCGGTTGGCGTTCATCGCCCAGTGCTCCATCACCGGCGGCGGCGCCCCCGACGACGTGAAGGCGGCCGCGCTGGCCGGCATCGACACCTGGCTGGCCGGACCCGGCTGAGGTCGCCGTTCGCGGCTACCGTGCCCTCGACGCAGGGGGGACGATGATCTCGAGTGGACCGGTGGAGGACCGGCTCGCCATCCGCGAGCTGGTCGAGTCGTACAACGACGCGGTGATGCGCTTCGACGCCGACGACTGGGCGTCCAACTGGACGACCGACGGCGAGTGGGTGCTACCCGGGCGTGAGCCGGTGCAGGGGCGCGAAGCGATCGTGGCCCAGTGGCTGGGCGCCATGGGCGCCCTGAAGGTCGAGGGGTTCTTCGCCTCGGCCGGCGTGCTCACCGTCAACGGTGACACCGCCCACGGCACCTGGTACCAGCAGGAGTTCCTCGACCGCGACGGCGCCCGCATGGCCATCATCGGCGAGTACACGGACGACTACGTCCGCCGCGACGGCCGCTGGTTCTTCGCCCGTCGCGTCTACGCGGTGCGCACCGCCCACTGACCGGCCCGCTCCGGGCTTCCCCGGGCCCGCCGCCCCGCCGGTTCGTTCTGTGCCGCTGCCGTCTCACATATGAGACGGAACCGGCGCAGAAACGGTGGCGTCCGGCCTTCACCGGTCTGGATGCCCGTCGACGGTGAGCCGGACGCGCGCCCGCTTCAGACCTAGCAACGTGGCCTCGCGCCGCACGACGGCCGTGCACGTGGCCTGACTCGGCGAACCCCATGTCGAGGCACATGTGGGTGCAACCGGCGCCGACCAAGCCGATGGCCAGCAGCAGCGCGGCGGTGATCGCATGCGCCCGCATCGCGCTGTCTGGGCGGTTTCCGTCCCGCCGGCAGGACACGGAGCACCCAGAGCAGGACCGGGCCCGCAGGGTCAGGCCTTCTTGGAGGGCTTGGGCACCACGGGGGCGCCGGCGTCCTTCCAGGCGGCGAAGCCGCCGTCGATGTGCATGACGTTCTCGACGCCCATGTCCAGCAGCGTGGCCGCCGCCAGCGCGCTGCGCCACGACATGGCGCAGTACAGCACCAGCTCGCGCGCCTCGATGAGCGGCTTGCGGGCGTAGGGACTGTCGGGGTCGATCCAGAACTCGAGCATGCCGCGCGGCGCCGAGTAGGCGTCGGGGATCATGCCCTCGTTCTCGAGCTCTCGGACGTCACGCACGTCGACGAACAGGACGCCGTCCTGACCGAGCTTCGCCTTGGCCTCGTCCACGCTGAGCGTGCGGATGCGGGCGTTGGCCTCGTCGACGAGCTGCTGGTACCCCTTGCGCAGAACCATGGCTCGTAGGCTACGACCGCTCGGCCGTCGCCACCAGCTCCGCCAGCACCCGCCGCAGCTCGATGGTCATCCGGTCGGCGCGGGTGTGCACCTCGGCCGTGGGCGCCAGGGGGATGATCTGGGGCAGGCGCTCCTGCAGGGCCAGGTCCTCGGCCAGCACGCTGGCCTCGAACGCCACGGCGTGCTCCATGCCGTCGGGCCCCACGTCGTTGCGCAGCAGCGTGGTGTACAGACGGCAGCGGTCGGCCCGCTCCGGCTGCACTGCGAACAGGATCACGTTGGTGCCGCCCGCCTCCAGGTAGTCGATGCGCAGCGTGATGGTGAACGGCGCCGTGTAGCGGTAGGTGAGGCGGCGGTGCTGCACGAGCGGGCGGACGCCGGCGGCCACCCCGGGGTCTTCGCGGTTCGTGAAGGCATGCTCGTGGCGCGCGGTGAACCCCGACCCGGTGCGCACCACCGCGACGTCGTCGACCAGCTCGGTCGACTCGTCGGCGCCGAAGGTGCCGGCGTGCAGGAACGGGAAGTGGGCGACGTCGAGGAAGTTGTCGACCATCAGGCCGGCCGACACGCGGGCGTGCACCGAGGGCAGCACACCCACCAGCAGGTCGGGTTGGGCCCACTCGAGCACCTCGGGCGCCGGTGTGAGCGGGGGCCCCGGCGCCAGCCACACCAGGCCGGCGTGCTCGCGCAGTGCGGCTGGTGCACGCAGCTGGGCCTTCGGCGGCAGTGGCGCGCCCGCCCCCAACGCGGGGATGAGCCGGCAGCGGCCATCGCCACCGAAGCGCCAGCCGTGGTAGGCGCACTGCAGCGTGCCGTCGGGCATGACCGCGCCGGCCGACAGGGGCGCCCGACGATGCGGGCACACGTCGGCGAAGGCCCGCAGCGCGCCGTCGAGGCGTACGAGCACCCATGGCTGGCTCAGCAGCTCCACCGCGAGCGGTTCGTCGCCCACCTCGTCGGTGCGGGCCACCGGATGCCAGGCACGGGCCAGGGCGGGGTTCACGTTGGACAGCGGCGCATCGTCGGGCAGCACGGGCACCACCGTAGGCAAGGATCGTGTCAGCGACGTTTCTCACCGGTTGCCGCTCGACGGAAACAGGTGCGAAACAACGTTGTCGTAGGGTGGGATCCGTGATCGCCGACTGCAGCTTCGTCCCGGAACGTTCCGCCGATCCGGCCAGGGTGCTCGCCCTGGTCGAGCGCGACGGAGCGGCCGTGCTCACCGGCAACGGCCCGTCCGAGGCCGACGCCCGCGCCGCGGTGGCCGCCGTGCTGAACGGCCACGTGCTGGCGCTGCCCGAGGCGGCGGCGGTGCGAGAGGGCGGCGAGAAGGACCGCAACGCCCACGGCACCGACGACGCGCTGCCACTGCACACCGATGGCTTCGCCTACGGCGACCAGGCGTGCGACTACTTCGGCCTCTCGTGCGTGCGTCAGGGGGCCGACGGTGGCCACAGCCTGCTGGTCGACTCCTATCGTCTGCTCGACGAGATCGACCGTGGGCTGCGGGCGTTCCTGCTGACCGCGCCGGTCGACCACGCCGAGCCCGACATGCGGCCGGCGGTGTCGCCTCTGGCCATCACCACCGCCGCCGGGCGTCTGGCCGTGCGCCAGGTGCCGTACGTGCGCCCGGCGCCCGACGCGCCCGATCCGGCCAGGGTGCAGGCGCTGCTCGATCGGTGGAACGCCGTGGTCGACGCCCAGTTCCCGGTGGCCCAGCGCTTCCTGCTGCACGCGGGCGACGTGGCCGTCATCGACAACTACCGCGTGCTCCACGCCCGCGACCCGTTCACGGGCGAGCGGTTCATGTGGCGCGTGTGGGCGTGGACCGACCGGGGCAACGGCGTGCCCACCGGCATGCTCCACTCCGACAGCCGCTACGCTTCGGCTCCGTAGCGGCGGCGCCGCGTCCTCAACCCCCGAGCAACGCCCGCACGGCGTGGCGGAAGGCGGGCACGTCGGCGTCCACCGCCACGCGCCAGCGGGCGTAGCCGGGCGGCGTGGGCTGGTTCGGATCCTGGCCACTGCGCACGAAGAACGGCACGCGCCGGTCGACGACGGTGGCGCCCCACGCCGGGCCGGCGGTGGCCTGCACGGCCAGCGGCAGCACCGGCGCGTCGACCAGGTCGTCGTGGGCCGCCACCATGGTGGCCAGCAGGTCGTGGCACGGGCACTCGCCCGGTGCGCAGAACGTGGCCCCGAACGGCCGGTAGAAGCGCAGCAGCGGGTCCAGGTACCCGGCGGCCGGGTTGCGGTGGGCAGCGGCCAGCTCGAACTCGACGTCGGTGAGCGTGGCCGTCTGGGTGACGTCGAGGCCCACCAGCACGGGCGGCCGCCGCCAGGCGGCCTGTGCCACCAGGTCGGCGGCGCCGGGGTCGTGGGCGATGTTGGCCTCGGCGATGGGCTGGGCGTTGCCGGGGCTGCCGACAGCGCCGCCCATGACCACCAGCTCGCGCCAGTGCGTCGCGAAGCTCGCGTCGGCGGCCACGGCGGCACCGATGTTCGACAGCGGGCCCAGCGTCACCAGCACGAGCTCGCCGTCCCGGGAGGCGGCCAACCGGTGCAGCATCTCGACCGCCGGCTCCGCGGTGGGGCCGAACGGGGCGGGAGCCCGACCGGTGTTGCCCACACCGTCGACACCGTGGATGAAGTCGGCGCGCGGGAACGACGGCGCCGGAAGGATCGGACGGGGGAGGCCAACGGTGACGGGGATGTCGGGGCGGCCCACCGCGTGCAGCACCCGGCACACGTTGGCTGCCGCGACTTCGACGTCGACGTTGCCCCACACGCTGGTGATGGCCACCACGTCGAGGGCCGGGCTCTGCAGCGCCCACCAGAGCGCGGCGGCGTCGTCGATGCCGCCGTCGGTGTCGATCACGACCGGGATGCGTTCCATGGCCAGAGCATCGCACCGTCCCACCGACGCGCGTGCAGCGTTCACACGGTGTTGACACGGTCGGTCGTCGGCGTTCGTTACGGTGATGAGCGTGCTGGTGTCCGAGGTTCCCGCGCTGCGCGACTACTTCTACCCGGTGGCCTACGGCGCGGACCTCACCGTCGAGCCCCGGCGAGTCGAGCTGTTCGGTCAGGGCTACGCGATCTGGCGACCGTCACCCGGTTGGCCGGCCGAGGCGGCCGCCGACGAGTGCCCCCACCGCGGGGCCCGACTGTCGCAGGGCTGGCTGGCCGACGGCTGCGTGGTGTGCCCGTACCACGGATGGCGATTCGAGGCCGGGGGCGCCTGCACGCTGATCCCGCAGAACGATCCTTCGCTGCCGATCCCGCCGCGCGCCCGGTTGCTGACGGCGCACTGCGAGGAGCGCTACGGCCTGGTGTGGTTGTGCATCGGCACGCCCCGTGCCGGCGTGCCCGACTTCCCCCACGCCGGCGACGCCGACTACGTGCTGCGCCACGAGTTCCTGGAGGAGTGGGCGGCGTCGGCACCACGGGTCGTCGACAACTCGCTCGACATCTCGCACGTGGCCTGGGTGCACCGGGGCACGGTGGGCGACCCCGAGTTCCCGATGCTGCCGCCGTTCGAGGTGGAGCGGCACCGCCACGGGCTGCGCTTCCACCTCACCTACGTGAGCAAGGTGTCGGCGGCGCAGAAGGCCAACCTGGGGATGGACGTCGACTACGCCGAGCGGTCCACCTTCGTCGACCTGGTCCAGCCGCTGTGCTTCACCGCCATCCTGCGCTACGCCAACGGGGTGGAGCACGTGCTCTACAAAGGCGCCTCGCCCATCGACGACCACCGCTCGCTGTTCTGGCAGCTGGTCGCCCGCAACGACGCGCCCGACGAGGCCCGCTGGGCCACCATCGTGGGCATGGACCGTGCCGTCACCGGCGAGGACCGACCGATCCTGGAAGGCATCCCGGCCGACTTCCCGTTGCAGACCACCACCGAGGTGCACACGCGCAGCGACCGCATGACGGTGGAGTACCGCCGGCTCCTGGGCGAGCTGGCGTCCGAGTCCGGTCTGCCCATCCGACCCGACCGGCTGTGGTCGCGGACGGCGTGAACGCGACGGTGGAGCCCGTCGCGCCGCTGGCCAACGACGAACGGTCGCTGCTGTCGTTCTGGCACCCGGTGGCGTTCGCAGGCGAACGCCCTGACACGGTCGCATTGTGCGGCGGTCGGGTCGAGGTGGCCGCCTGCGACGCGGTGGTCGACCACCTCGGCCTGTGCTGGGTGGCGCCGCTCGCGCCGAGGGCGCCGCTGCCGGTCGTGCCCGACGACGCCGACACGTCGTTCGTGCGGGTGCCGTCGCCGCCGCGCGTGTGGCGCACCGGTGCCGGGCTGATGGCCGACAACTTCATCGATCTCGGCCACCTGCCGTTCGTGCACGCGACGTCGTTCGCCGATCCGCTCGACACCGACGTGCCCGCACTCGCCGTCGACCAGACCGAGACCGGGTTCACCGTCGAGCACCATCACACGACCCGGCGACTGCACGGGCACGGGGCCGGTCGTCGCGTGTTCCGGGTGACGTTCACCGCACCGTTCGCCGTGGTGCTGCGGCTCGAGTACCTGGACGACGACGCCGTGATCACCTCGGCCTTCTGCCACCAGCCGGTCGACCGCGCCACGACGGTGCTGTGGGCGGTGAACTGGCGCAACGACATCGTCGACGGCCGGGCCACCACGGCCGAGACCACGCGCTTCCAGGAGCAGGTCGGCGCCGAGGACCGGGCCATGCTCGAACGCCTGCGTGACCCCACGCTCCCCCTCGACCTGGGCGCCGAGGTCCACACCCGGGCCGACCGCCCCACGGTGGCCCTTCGCCGCGTCCTCGCGGGGTTGCTGCGCTGAGCGGCGCCGCGCCCGGGCCGTTGCGTACTGGGTCGGCGCAGCGTCACCGGTGGCGCTCACCGGTCCCAGAACCGGGCCGTCGGACCGCGCGGTGAGCGACGGACCGTTCAGATGGTGCGGGCGGAGCGCAGGCGGGCGAGGTCGTCGTCGCCGTAGCCGAACGTACGCAGCACCGACTCGGTGTGCTCGCCGAGCGTGGGTGCCCGGTCGGCGAGGGGCACCGAGCCGGTGTCGAGCCGCAACGGCGGTTTCACCACGGCGAGCGGCGCGTCGAGCCCGGGCAGGGTGGCGGCATCGAGCATGGTGGCCCGCACGTGGGGGTCGTCGAGCGTCTGCTGCAGCGTGTACAGCGGACCGGCGGGGATGCCCGTCGCGGCCAGCTCGGTGAGCACCTGTGCGGTGGTGCGCGTGCGGCACCACTCAACGGCGATCTCGCTGAGCGCCTCGCCGTGGGCGCCGCGGTCCTCGTCGGTGCCGAAGCGCGGGTCGTCGACCAGGTCGGGCCGGCCGACGGCCGTGCACCAGCGGGCGAACATCGGGTTGCCGACGACCTGCAGTTGCACGGCACCATCCGCGGTGGAGACGATGTCGGACGGGCCGGCGGCGGGGTGGCGGTTCCCGGTGCCATGGCGGTCGAGGTGCAGGGCCGACTGCTCGGCCAGCACGTGCCCCGTGGTGGCCAGCGCCGAGCCGAGCAGGCTGCCTTCCACCCGCGTGCCCTCGCCCGTGCGGACCCGCTGCAGCAGCGCGGCGGTCACGCCCAGGGCGAGCATGCCCGCGGTGGTGTAGTCGACCCACGGCACGAAGCTCTTCATGGGCCGGCCGGGCAGGCCGTTCATGTGCACGCTGCCGCTCATGGCCTGGCCGATGCCGTCGAAGCCGAGGCGACCGGCGTACGGCCCGACATTGCCGAACGTGGTGGCCGTGGCCAGCACGGCGCGCGGGTTGCGGGCGTGCACCGTGTCCCAGTCGAGGCCCATGGTGACCAGGCTGTCGTCGGGCATGTTGGCGACGATCACATCGGCCCAGTCGACCAGTCGCCCCATGATCTCGCGCCCTTCGGGCGAGGTGGCGTGCAGGGTCATGGCCCGCTTGCCCCGGTTGCAGTGCACGAAGAAGGCACCGTCACCGTCGGTGCTGCCCACCGGGAACAGCCAGCGGTCCTCCCCGCCCGACGGCCGCTCCACCCGCAGCACGTCGGCGCCCAGGCCCAGCAGCAGTTCGGCGCACCACGGTCCGGCCACGTAGCGGCCGGCGTCGAGCACCTTCACCCCGTGCAGTGCGCCGATCGGTTCCTCAGCCATGGTTCGTCCCCATCTGGGGGAGAACGCTCGCGCCGGCGAGATCGATCACCGTGTGCAGCTCGGTCTCGGGCAGGCCGCCCATGTCGAACATGAGCAGCATCGTGTCGAGGTGCAGCAGCTCGCCCAATCGACCCATGCGGTCGACGACCTCGCCCGGCGAACCGCAGATGGCGGTCGTGGCGCACCGCTCGTCGAAGTCGAACCCGCCCAGGCCGCTCGAACGCCCCCCGGTGGAGCGGTGCACGAGGTCGTTGACCCACTCGATGTAGGCCCGGTAACGGGGCTCCCAGATCGTGCGGGCCTCGGCGGCCGTGGGCGCCACGAAGCAGTGGTGGACGCTGCCGACGCGTCGCGCCGCGGGGTCGTGGCCGTGCACGGCCCACTGCTCCTCGTAGCGCTCGACCATGGGGACGAACGTCTCGGGCGTGCCGAACACCGTGGGCAGCATGAGACCGAGGCCGAGGCGCGCCGCCAGGTCGACCGAGTCGGTGGACGCACCGCCGCCGACCCACAGCGGCGGGCGCGGCTGCTGCAACGGGCGGGGGTGCGTCGTGATGCCGGCCAGGGGCACGTGGTGCGCGCCCGACCACGTGACGTCCTCGTGCTCCCACAGCCGCACCAGCAGCTCGAGGTGCTCGGCGAAGACCGCTCGGGCCTCCCGCGGGTCCTGCCCGAAGCCGGCGAAGGTGTGGGGGAAGAACGTGCCCCGCCCGATCACCGGTTCGACGCGCCCGTTCGACAGCACGTCGAGGGTGGCGTAGTCCTCGGCCAAGCGGACCGGGTCGAGGTTCACGCCCAGGGTGACGCCGGTCGACAGCCGGATGCGTGACGTGCGTTCGGCGATGGCGGCCAGCACGATGGGCGGCGCCGACAGGATGTACTCGCAGAAGTGGTGCTCGCCCAGGTGCACGCGGGCGAAGCCGGCCTGCTCGGCCCGCACCCCCTGCTCCACGAAGCTCCGGTGCCGTTGCGCGGGGGTGGACCGGATCCCGGTGACCGGGTCGGTGATCAGATCCCCGAGCGACAGCAGCCCCACCTGCACGCGCCGGACCGTACCGGGGCCCTCCGATGGGGGCAAGCGCGCCGGCCGCCGCGTAGCTTCGCCGCCATGACCGACGAGAGCCCCGCCGATGCCCTGGCCCGCGCCGTGAAGGACGTCGGCGCCGACACCGTGTTCGGCCTGCCCGGCGGCGGCCCCAACCTGGAGGTCATCGGCGCGGTCGAACGGGCCGGCCTGCGGTTCGTGCTGGCCCACGGCGAGACGGCGGCGTGCATCATGGCGTCGACCTACGGGCTGCTGACCGGGCGCACGGCCATGGCGCTGGCCACGCGCGGCCCCGGCGCGGCCAGCGGCGTGAACGGGGTGCTGCAGGCCACGCTCGACCGGTTCCCGTTGTTGTTCGTCACCGACTGCGTTCCGGCGGCCGACCACGCCCGCATCGGCCACCAGCGCGTCGACCAGCGTGCGGTGATGACACCCATCACCAAGGGCAGCGGGCGCCTGGGCGGGACAGGCCAGTCGTTCGAGACGGCGCACATGGCCTTGATCGGTGCGCAGGACCGTCCACGCGGCGCCGTGCACCTCGACTACGACGCCGCGGCGTCGTGCGAGGCGACGTCGCTGCCCGCGCCGGCGCCCGAGGCCACGTACGACCTGATCGGTCCGGCCGCCGAACGGCTGGCCGCGACGGCTGCACCGGTGGCCATCGTGGGCCTGGGCGCGCTCGACGACGCCGCCGCCGTGCGCGCCGCGCTGGAGCGGCTCGGTTGCCCGGTGCTCACCACGTACCAGGCCACCGGCGTGCTGGCCGAGGGGCACCCGCAGCTGGCCGGGCTGTACACGAACGGCGTCATCGAGTCGGGCGTGCTCGACCGCGCCGATCTGATCGTGGCCGTCGGCCTCGACCCCACCGAGCCGATGCCCGGCCGGTGGCGCTACGACGTGCCGGTCATCGCCATCGACGCAGTGGCCCCTGACGCCGCCTTCGTGCCCGTCAGCCTGCAGCTGATCGGGTCTCCGGGGTCCATGCTCGACAAGGTGGTGACCGGCCCGTGCACCGGCTGGGCGCCCGACGACGGTGCGATCGCGCTGGCCGCCGCCCGAACCGCGCTGCGCGCTTCGTCGCGCCGCACGTTCGGCCCCGTCGAGCTGGTCGACGCCGTCATCGCCGCCGCGCCCCCCGACGTCAGCGTCACCGTCGATGCCGGTGCCCACTTCCTGGCCGTCATGCCGTTCTGGCCGGTGCGGTGGCCGCTGCAGCTGCTGATCTCGAACGGGGCCGCCACCATGGGCTTCGCCGTGCCCGCCGCCATCGCTGCCGCGCTGGCCCGCCCCGGCACGCCGGTGGTGTGCTGCGTCGGCGACGGCGGCCTGGCCATGACGCTGAGCGAGCTGGAGACCATCGCCCGTCTGGCGTTGCCGGTGACGGTGGTCGTGTTCGACGACGCCGCCCTCAGTCTCATCGAGATCAAGCAGCGCGAGGGTCAGGGCGGCGCCGGTGCGGTGCGGTTCACCGCGGTCGACTTCGCTGTGGTCGGCGCGGCCATGGGCCTGGAGACGGCGGTGGCCACGAACGGCGACGACGCGACGGCCTTCCTGCGCGACGGTTGGGACCGGCCCCGTCTGCTCGACGCCCGCATCGACGCGACGCCCTACCGTGAGCTCGTCCGCATCACGCGCGGCTGAGGCGCCGCGGGCGGGTTGGGCCCGTCGCGGGTGGCCATCGGTATGCTCGCCGGACTGGTCCCCGCGCCGCGGGGAACGACGTTGGGGGCAACGACATGGCCATCACGGTGGCGAAGTTCCTGGATGTGGCCGACGGCCTGCAGGCGCAGCAGTTCTCGGTCGGCAACCGCGACACGATCGAGTCGCTGGACGACCTGGAGCCGGCGTTCAAGAAGCTCATGGACGATCCGGTCACGCAGATCCTGGGCATCATCGGGCCCGACGGTCGGCCGAACCTGACGCCGATGTGGTTCGACTACGAGGGCGACCACATCCTGGTGAACGTGGCCACCCACCGGAAGAAGTACGGGTGGATCAAGAAGAACCCGCAGCTGACGAGCATGCTGGTGAACCCGGCCAACTCCTACCACTGGATGAGCATCAAGCACACCGTGGTCGACGAGATCTCCGAGGACGATCCGGTCCGCGGCGCGGGTGTGACCGTCCAGCTCGACAAGATCTGGACGAAGTACACCCAGCAGCCCGGACCGTACGGTCTGCGCGACCCATCCTTCGACGAGCGGCGCGCCCAGTTCGTGTGCCGCATCGACCGCATCGCCACCTTCGGCAAGCCCTGAGCGCGCCGTGGACGTCGCGGTCATCGGTGGGTCGCTCGGCGGCCTGACGGCGGCGTGCCTGCTGGCCGACGCCGGCCACGACGTCACCGTGTACGAGCGCTCCCCGGTCGAACTGGAAGAGCGCGGCGCCGGCATCGGCTTCCTGCCCGAGACCTACCGCTACCTCGTCGAGCGCACCTCGTTGTCGCTCGACGAGGTGGCGGTGGCCACGAACCACATCCGCTACCTGCACCGCGAGGGTCACGTGGTGCACGAGGCGGCGCACCGCTACCTGTTCTCGTCGTGGAACACCGTGTACCGCTGCATGCTCGGCGCCTTCGACCCGGCCCGCTACCGGCTCGGCCACGAGCTCACGTCGCTCGCCGCTGATGCCGACGTCGTGAAACTGGGCTTCGCCAACGGCACCACCGTGCGCACGCCGCTGGCCGTGTGCGCCGACGGCGTGGGGTCGCTGGCCCGGGCCACGTTGCTGCCCGAGGTGCGCACCGAGTACTCGGGCTACGTCGCCTTCCGCGGCGTGATCGAGGAGACGGCGCTGTCGGCCGTGACGCGCGCCACCCTCGACGACGCCATCACGTACCACGTGTACGCCAACAGCCACATCCTCGTGTACCCGATCCCCGGTCGCGACGGTTCGGTGGCGCCGGGGGAGCGGCTCGTCAACATCGTCTGGTACCGCAACTACCTCGCTGGCGGTGACCTCGACGATCTGCTCACCGACCGCGCCGGTGTGCGGCGCGACATCTCGATGCCGCCGGGCACCCTGCGCGACGAGCACGTGGCCGAGGCGCGCGCCGTGGCCGCCGCTCGCCTGCCCGCCCCGATCGCCGAGGTGGTGGGCGCCATCGAGCAGCTCTTCGTGCAGGTGGTGCTCGACGTGGAGGTGCCCCGCATGGCGTTCGGGCGGATCGCGCTCATGGGCGACGCCGCCTGGGTGGGACGGCCCCACGCCGCTGCCGGTACCGCGAAGGCGGCGGAGGACGCGTGGCGTCTGGTCGACGCCCTCGGCGCCCACCCCGACGACCCGGTCGCCGCGTTGGCGGCGTGGGAACCGGGGCAGATGGCCCTGGGCGCCAGTCTGGTCGGCCGCACGCGCGCCATCGGCCGTCGCTCGCAGTTCGAGGGCTCGTGGGTGCCGGGCGACCCCGACCTGATCTTCGGGCTGTACGGTCCGGGGCGATGAGCCCGTCTCCCGCCCGCCGCGCTGCCGCCGGCCGTATGGCCGAGCGCGCCGTCGCCTTCGTCGAGTCACTCGACGCCACGCAGCGGGCGCGCGCCGTGTGGCCGTTCCCCTCCGACGACGAGCGCCGCCTGTGGTTCTACACGCCCACTGATCACGGCGGCATCACGCTGCACGACCTGCGCCCGGCCCAGCAGCGCCTGGCCCACCAGCTGCTGGCCAGCGGCCTGTCGCACGCCGGCTACGTCACCGCCGCCACCATCATGGGGCTCGACAACATCCTCGACCACCTCGAGGGTTGGGTCATCGAGTTCGGCCGCGAGCGCGGCCGCGACCCGATGATGTACTACGTGCGCATCTTCGGCGACCCGCGCCGCGACGCGCCGTGGAGCTGGCGCATCGGCGGCCACCACCTCTCGGTGCACCACGTGATCGTCGACGGTGCCCTCGAAGCGGTCACGCCCTGCTTCATGGGGGCCGACCCGGCGTCGTCACCGTTGCTCGGCCCGCACCCGATGCGCCCGCTGGCCGGCATCGAAGACACGGCACGCGAGCTCGTGCGGTCGCTCGACGACGAGCAGCGCGCCCGGGTGATCGTGGCGCCCACGCCACCGACCGACCTCGTCACCGGCAACCGCACGGTGCTGCAAGATGGCGCCGACGCGATCCCGCTGCCCGACATCTGGCGGGGCCGCCTCGAAGGCGCCATGGGCGAGTTCATGCAGCACGCCCAGCAGCGGCTCGACCAGCGCGTGAACCTGTCGGATGCCGACAAGTCGGCGTTCCGCTGGACGGTGGCACCCAAGGGTCTGGCGGCGCGCCACCTGAACGCCGATCAGCGCAGCACGCTCGACGCGCTGCTGCGCCTGTACGTCGGTCGGCTGCCCGATGACGTGGCCGACGAGGAGCTGGCCAAGGTGACCGGCCCGGCGTTCGACGACCTGCACGTGCTGTGGGCCGGTGGGGTCGAGCCGGGCCAGCCGCACTACTACCGCGTGCACGGCCCGTCGTTGCTGGTGGAGTACGACAACACGGCGCGGGAGGGCAACCACATCCACTCGGTGTGGCGCGACCCGCGCGGCGACTTCGGCGACGACGCATTGGCCCGGCACCGCGTCGACCACGCTCACTGAGTGGGGTTCGCGGTTCGGCGCTGTCGCATCGTCGGTGCCATAGGGTCGGCGTACCTACAAGGAGGGGACCTCAAGGAAGTAGCCCGTACGTCGTTGACCCGTCGCGGCATGATCGCCGGCCTCGGTGCGGCCGCCGCCCATCACCGCCGAGCGCAGCCAGCGCATCGCCGCCGCCGACTTCCGCCCGCCCGACAACGCTACGGCGTTCCAGGTCGCCAACGGCGTGAACGAGATGCAGGAGCCGAACGGCGGCACGCTCGTGGCCACGTTCCGGCCCGCTGCAGGCGACGTGATGACGTCGGTCGAGATCAACATCGATCCCGACGGACAGCCGGGATCGTTCACCCTCGCCCGGGAGGAGGCCACCGGGACGGTCACGCCGCTGGTGACAGCGCGCCCATCCCGGCGACCTCCGGTTTCACGACCATCTCGGCCAACATCCCGATCGGGCCCTTCGCCGAAGCCGATCCGAACACCACCGCGTACGTGCTCACGGTGAATCTCGAGCAGAACGCCAAGCTGCGAGGCGCGACCATCTTCGCCTTCGGTCAGGCCGGCTCGCTCGTGCTCATCCCGCCCCAGCGCGTGCTCGACACCCGCCTGCCGGTCCAGGGCCCGAAGGTGGCCGCCGGCACGCTGCGCACGTTCACCGTCGACACGATCGTGCCCCGCATCGCCGTCGGCGTACTGCTGAACGTGACCCTGGACGAGACCGCCGGTGCCGGCTTCCTGACGGTGTTCGCGCCCGACGATGTGGACGCACCGGTGGCGCCGCCGATCTCGAACGTCAACTGGTACACGAACAACCAGATCGTGGCCAACCTGGCGGTGAGCGGGCTGGTGGGCGAGGCCGACGTGTACTTCAAGACCGGTGGCCCCGGCTCCACCCACGTCATCATCGACGTCATCGGCTACTTCGCCTGACCGCCGCCGCCGGTGACCCCGCCCGCCCCCGCCGTCCTACGATGACGGTGTGACGGGCGGGCTGCCGGCGGCGGGTTGGTACCACGACGGGCGCGGCCTGCGGCGGTGGGACGGCCGGGCGTGGGGGCCGTACGCCCCGTTCCCAGCGGCGCCGCCGAGCACCACCGGGCTCGATCCGGTGGTGCTGGCCGCGCTCGTGCACCGGCGCTTCTTCTTCGTGCGCCACCACTCGACCGAGGCGCTCAACGCCAACCTCACCGTGCTGGCCGCCTACCTCGTGTGCCTCGTGGCGTTCGTGGTCGGCGCCGCCACAGACTCGCCGGCGCTCTTCATCGTGGCCGGTCTGGCGCTCTTCGCGACGCTGGCGCACACGGCGGCGGCCATCGGCGTGCTCCACCGGGCCGATCGGGGCACGCCGCCCGCCTGAGCGCGGCACCTGCCCCTGTTCTGGGTCGGCGGCGGGTCACCGGTGACGCTTTTTGGTCCCAGAATCAGGCCCACCGGCCGGGCCGGGCGATCCGTCAGGCGGGCCACACCAGCGGGAAGCGCGGGTTGTCGAGCGCGGCGCCGTCGGGCAGCTCGTCCTCCAACCCCGGGAACGGGGGCGACGTGGGCCACGGACGGGGGCGGTGCACCACATCGTCGCCGGTGTAGCGCAACGACAGCACCCGGCGGTGCCCGGGGCCCTGGTGACCGCCGGCACCGTGCACGGTGAGCATGTCGAAGGCGACGACGTCGCCCGGTTCCATCGTCCAACCGAGGATGGGGAACGCGTCGCGGTCGGCCTCGATGTCGGGCAGCTCGACCAGCGAGCCCTCGGGGAACCACTTGGCCTCTCCGGCCAGGAACGTGCGGGGCATGAGCCACGGCCCGCGATGCGAGCCGGCCAGCAGCTCCAGCGACGACGCCCGGGGCACCGCGTCGACCGGCAACCAGAAGCTCACCGTCTGGTGGCCGTCGACGTTGTAGTACGGCTGGTCCTGGTGCCACGGCGTGCGCTGGCCGGTGCCGGGCTCCTTCACGAGCACGTGGTCGTGGTAGAGCCGCACCGTGGCCGAGCCCATGAGCCGGGACGCGACGGCGGGCAGGGCCGAGCACCGGGCGACCGACTCGATGGCGGCCACGTCGCTCCACCGGCAGAAGTCCTCGACGAAGGCACCGTCGCCGTCTCGGCTGGCCCGCAGGGCGAGCGCGCCGGGGCGGGCCAGCACCTCGTCGATGCCAGCGCGCGCCAGGGCCACCTCGGCCGGGGTGAGCATGCCCCGCAGCACCACGGCTCCGTCGCGTCGGAACGCCGTCACCACCTCGTCGGCCAGCGTCGTCGTCACGCCCAGCGAACGTAGTGCGCTGTGGCGTTGGCCGTCGCCGGTCGTACGCTCTGCCCATGAGCTCTGCCCTGGGTATCCCGCTGTCGGTGCTCGACCTGGCGCCCGTTTCCGACGGGTCGACCCCCGGCGACGCGCTGCGCAACTCGCTCGACCTGGCCCCCGTGGCCGAGGAGCTCGGGTTCACCCGATACTGGGTGGCCGAGCACCACAACATGCCCGGCATCGCCAGTTCGGCCCCGGCCGTGCTGCTCGCCCACCTGGCGTCGGTCACGTCGACCCTCCGCATGGGCTCCGGCGGCGTGATGCTGCCGAACCACGCGCCCCTCGTCGTCGCCGAGCAGTTCGGCATGCTGGAAGCGATGCACCCGGGCCGCATCGATCTCGGCATCGGTCGGGCGCCCGGCACCGACCAGCTCACGGCGCGCGCGCTGCGTCGCACCACCACGCCGCAGCAGTACGTGGACGACTTCCCCGATCAGCTCGTGGAGCTGTTCGGCTACTTCGACGGGCGCTGGCCCGAGAACCACCCGTACCGGACGATCACGGCCACGCCGGCCCTCGGCTACCGCCCGGCCATCTGGATGCTCGGGTCGTCCGACTACGGCGCCCACGCCGCCGGCGTGATGGGCCTGCCCTACTCGTTCGCCCACCACTTCGCCGCAGCCAACACCATGGTGGCGGCCGAGACCTACCGCAACGCCTTCCGCCCCTCGCCCGAGCGGGCCGAGCCGTATCTGATGCTCGGGGTGTCGGTCGTGTGCGCCGACACCGACGACGAGGCCCGCTACCTGGCCGGCCCCGGCGCCCTCGCCTTCCTGCGCCTGCGCACCGGTCGGCCGGGCAAGTACCCGACACCGGAAGAGGCGGCCACCCAGGAGCACACGGCGTTCGAGCAGGCCATGATCGACGACCGCATGCGGTCACAGATCATCGGCAACCCGGCCACGGTGCGCGCCGGCCTGCAGGAGCTGCAGGAGCGCACCGGCGCCGACGAGCTCATGATCACCACCATGGTGCACGCCCACGCCGACCGGCTGCGCTCGTACCGCCTCATGGCCGCGGCCGTCGAGCTGGTGCACCCCGCCGCGGTCAGCGCGGCGCCGGCTCCCGCCACATCGCCCACACCGTAGGGCTGTCGAGCACCTGCAGCTCACCGGTGCAGGTGAAGCCGAAGCGCTCGTAGAGCACGCGGCTGCGCGGACTGGTGGCCTCCAGGTACGCCGGTTCGCCCCGCTCGTCGGCGACGGCCAACGTGTGGGCCAGCAGCGCGCTGCCCACGCCCCGGCCCTGGGCACTCGTGCGGGCGCCGATGGCCAGCAGGTACCAGTGAGGCTCGTGCGGGTGGCGCTCGCCCATGAGCGCGCCCATGGCGCCCAGGCGGTCCAGGTCGCTCTCCATCGCCGCGTAGAACGCGGCGCCGTGCTCCTCCCAGAAGTCGCCGCCGAGGTGCCGCCCCGGCGGCAACCACAACGTGGCGCCGTCACCACCGGGCAGCACCGTGCACGCGCCGGCCGGGAGGTAGCCCTGCTCGGCCAGGTACCGCCACATCGCGTCGAGTCGTCGACGCCGGACCGGCTCGGCGAACGACCACCGCATGAGCGGGTCGTCGAAGAACGCGTCGGTGAGCGCGGCGACCACGTCGTCGAGATCGGTGGGCGCGGCTGCACGCACGGTGGTGTCCATGCGCGAAGTCTCGGTGCACTTCACGGGACAGGTCAATCGAACCCTTGGCGGCGGGCACCGCCGGCGCGACCATGGGGTGCATGCCCGATGTCGCTCGTGATGCGTGCCTTGGGTTGCTGCGCCAGGCCGGCATCCCATTGATAGGTGACGATCCGTGCACCATGCGCGTGCACGACGAACGGTTGTGGGAGCGGGTGATCCACGGCCGCAACCTCGGTCTCGGTGAGGCGTACATGGACGGCTGGTGGGACTGCGACGCGCTCGACGTGTTCTTCACCCGCCTGGTCAGCACCGGCGCCGCCGACGCGGTGAAGCCGAGCCTGGCCCTGGCGGGCATGGTGGCCCGCACGTACCTGACCAACGCCCAGACCGTGCGGCGCGCCCGCCGCAACGCCCAGCACCACTACGACATCGGCAACGACCTGTACGAGCGCATGCTCGACAAGCGCATGGTGTACAGCTGCGGCTACTGGGCCGAGGCCAACGACCTCGACAGCGCCCAGGAGGCCAAGCTCGACCTGATCTGTCGGAAGTTGCAGCTGCAACCAGGCCTGCGGCTGCTCGACATCGGGTGCGGGTGGGGAGGCTTGGCCCAGTACGCCGCCGAGCACTACGGGGTGTCGGTGGTGGGCATCTCGCCGGCGGCCAACCAGGTGGCACTGGCCCGCCAGCGCATGGCCGGCCTGCCGGTGCGCATCGAGCAGCGCGACTACCGCCAGGTGCGGGGCGAGTTCGACCGCATCGTGTCGGTCGGCATGCTCGAGCACGTGGGGCCGCGCAACCTGAAGCGGTTCTTCGCCACGTGCGACCGGCTGCTGCGCCCCGACGGCGTGATGCTCCACCACGTGATCGGGTCCCTGCAGTCCACCAATGAGCTCGACCCGTGGTTCGAGCGGTACATCTTCCCGGGCGGTCGGTTGCCGTCCATCAAGCAGCTCGCCGCCGCGGTGGAGGACAACTTCGTCATCGAGGACATCCACAACCTCGGCCCCGACTACGACCGCACGCTCATGGCCTGGCTGGCCAACATCGAGGAGCGGTGGGGTGAGCTGCCCGCCTACGACGAGCGCTTCCGGCGCATGTGGCGCTACTACCTCGGGCTGTGTGCCGGCGGATTCCGGTCCCGTGACCTGCAGCTGTGGCAGGTCGTGTACCGCCGCACCGGCATAGCCCCCCGCTACCACGCACCTCGTTGAAGCGGCCGCCCCTAGGCTGGAGGGCGTGAGCACGACCGACCGGCGCCTGCGCCTCGCCCTGGCCGGCAACGTGCTGATCGTGGTGCTGCAGGCCGTCTTCGGCGTGGTCGCCCACTCGCTGGGCCTGCTGGCCGACGCCGGGCACAACCTGGTCGACGTCGTCGGCGTGGTGCTGGCGATCGTGGCGGTGCGCATGGCCCGCCGCCCGCCCGACGCGCGGCGCTCGTTCGGCTACCACCGCTCACCTGTGCTGGCCGCCCAGGCCAACGCCGCCCTGGTGCTCATGGTCACCGGCATCCTCGGCTACGAGGCGGTGCGCCGCATGACCGACCCCCACCCGGTCGAGGCCGGTGTGGTCATCGTGGTCGCCGCCATCGGCGCCGTGGTGAACGCGCTGTCGGCCCTGGCGCTCGTGCGCCACGACGGCGACCTGAACCAGAAGGGCGCCATGCTCCACCTGGCCAGCGACGCCGCCGTGTCGGTGGGCGTGGTCGTCGCCGGCATCATCATGGCGGTGGTCGGTGGTGCCTACTGGCTCGACCCGTTGGTGTCGTTGCTCATCGGTGTCGTCATCGCCTGGCAGGCGGTGCGCCTGCTGCGCGAGGCGGCCGACGTGCTGCTCGAATCGACGCCGTCGGCGCTGTCACCCAGTGTGCTCACCGCGGCCATCGGCACCATGCCGGGTGTCGACGACGTGCACGACCTGCACGTGTGGACGCTCGGCCATCAACTGCACGCGCTGTCGGCCCACGTGGTCATGACGGGTCACCCGAACCTGGAGGAGGCGCAGGCGACGGTGAACGAGGTGCGACGCCGGCTGATCGACGGCTTCGGCATCGCCCACGTGACCCTCGAGGCCGAGTGCGAGACGTGCATCGACCCCGACACGGGCGGCCCGTGCGCCATGAGCGACGCAGTGCCGGTGCCGGTTGCGCTCGGCCACGCCGGCCACGGCCACGGTGCCGGTGGCGATCACGGCCACCAGCACTGAGGGTCAGGCCTTGGCTTCCCGCTCGGCCTGGTACCGGCCGATCTCGGTCATCTGGGCGTTGAGGGTGGCGTCCACGTAGGTGGAGCCGGCGCCCAGGATCTTGTCGTAGCTCGCCTGCACCGGCGCCAGCTGGCCGGTGAAGCGGGGCATCACTTCCTCGGCGAACAGCTCGTAGGAGCGCAGCGTGGCCGACCACGGCGCGAAGTCGGCGCCGAGGAACAGGTAGGCGCCGAAACCACCCGACTTCTCGATGAGCCGCTCGATCTGCTGGGCGGCCATGTCGGGCGTGCCGATGACCCCGCGTCCCGACTCGTTCAGGTAGTCGACGAACTCGTCGTAGTCGGTGGGGGCCGGGTTCTCGGGGTCGCCGGTGGGGATGACGTGCGACAGGTAGTCCATCACCCACATCAGGCCGTACTTGCAGTTCTCCTTGGCCTGCTCGACCGTCTCGGCCACGTGCATGGGGCCCATGAGGCGCCACTTGTCGCGGCCCACGGTGAGGCCGCGTTCGGCCGACTCGGTCTGCACGATGTTCCAGTGCCCGGCCAGCATCTCGGCGCCGAGCGGGTCGGACGCGGCGATCGACAGCAGGCCCACGCCGTGGCGGCCAGCCGTCTTCGACCCCGACGGCGAGATCGACGCGGCCACGCAGATGTCGAAGTCGGAGTACGGCTTCATCTGCAGCACGGCCTGATCGCACGTGAACCAATCGGTCTTCTCGGTGACGGTCTCGCCCCGGAACAGGCGCATCATCACGTCGAAGCTCTGCTCCATGCGCGGCCGCTGCGTCTGCGGGTCGATGCCGAGCATCATGGCGTCGGTGGTGAGCTGGCCGGGGCCTACGCCGAACATGGCGCGGCCGCGCGTCAGGTGGTCGAGCATGACGATGCGGTCGGCCAGGATCAGCGGGTGGTGGTACGGCAGCGAGCTCACGCCCGTGCCGAGCTTGATGTGCTGCGTCCGCTGGCTGGCCGCCGCGATGAACACCTCGGGCGACGCGATCAGCTCGCTGCCGGCCGAGTGGTGCTCGCCGATCCACGCCTCGTGGTAGCCGAGGCGGTCGAGGTGCTCCACCAGTTCCAGATCGCGGTGCAGCGCCAGTGTGGGGTTCAACCCCACCTTGTGCATCGGTGGCATGAAGATGCCGAAGCGCAACGGCTGGTCCTGCGGCATGAGACGTCCTCCCCGAAATGCCTGAACTGGCTCCCCGCGGACCAGTGTGGCACGGCAGGATGGCGGGCACCCCATGCCGAACGCGTCCCTCATCGCCAAAGCCATCACCGTCACGCACGGCCGCGCCACCATCCTGGACGCGGTCGATCTCACCGCCGCGCCCGGGCACCGGGTGGGTCTCATCGGGCCCAACGGCGTGGGCAAGACCACGCTGCTGCGGGTGCTGGCCGGCCAGCTGAAGCCCGACTCGGGCACCGTGCGCCTGGCCCCGCCCAACGCCACCGTCGGCTACCTCACGCAGGAGGCCGAACGCCGCCCCGGCGAGACGGTGCGCGCCTTCGTGGGGCGGCGCACCGGCGTGGCCGCCGCCGAGGTGGAACTGGAGCGGGCCACCGGCGACCTGGCCGCCGGCGCGGTCGACGCCGACACCCGCTACGGCGACGCCCTCGACCGGTGGATGGTGCTCGGCGCGGCCGACATCGACACCCGCACCGATCAGGTCTGGGAGGACCTGCGCTTGGCGAAACGCCTGCTCGACCAGGACACCACCACGCTGTCGGGCGGCGAGGCGGCGCGCGTGAACCTGGCCGCGCTGCTCTTGGCCCGCTTCGACGTGCTGCTTCTCGACGAGCCCACCAACGACCTCGATCTGGCATCGCTCGATCGGCTCGAACGCTTCGCCACCGGGCTGTCGGGCGCGCTGGTGGTGGTGAGCCACGACCGCGCCTTTCTGGAGGCGACCATCACCGAGGTGGTGGAGATCGACGAGCACTCGCGCCACACCAGCCGCTTCGGCGGCGGATGGGCCGCCTACCAGCACGAGCGGGCGCTGGCCCGCCAGCACGCCGAGGAGGCGTTCGACGAGTTCACCTCGCAGCGCGACAAGCTCAAGCACCGGGCCCAGCGCGAGCGCGAGTGGATGACCCAGGGCGTGGCCGCAGCCAAGCGCAAGCAGCCCGACAACGACAAGGCGCTGCGCAAGGCCAAGCAGGAGACCACCGAGCAACTGGCGGCGCGGGCCAGCCGCAGCGAGCGGGCCATCGAACGCCTCGACGTGGTCGACAAGCCGTGGGAGGGCTGGCAGTTGCGCTTCACCATCGCCGCCGCGCCCCGCAGCGGCGCCCGCGTGGCCGCGCTGGACAACGCGGTGGTCGACCGCGGCGGCTTCCGTCTGGGCCCCGTGACGGTCGAGATCGGGTGGGCCGAGCGCGTGGCCATCGTGGGCGCCAACGGCAGCGGCAAGACCACGCTGCTCGGCGCACTGCTGGGTCGGGTGCCGCTGGCATCGGGCACGTCGTTCGTGGGGCCCGGCGTGGTGGTGGGCGAGGTCGACCAGGCCCGCGGGCTGTTCGAGGGCTCCGAGTCGCTGCTCGCCGCGTTCATGGACGCCACCGGCATGCTCATGCCCGACGCCCGCACGCTGCTGGCCAAGTTCAGCCTGGCCGGCAACCACGTGCTGCGCTCGGCCCGCTCGGTGTCACCGGGCGAGCGCACCCGGGCCGCGCTGGCCCTGCTGCAGGCGCGCGGCGTGAACTGCCTGGTGCTCGATGAGCCCACGAACCACCTCGACCTGGCTGCCATCGAGCAGCTCGAAGCCGGCCTCGAGGGCTTCGGCGGCACTGTGCTGCTCGTCACCCACGACCGCCGCCTGCTCGAGTCGGTGCGCCTGACGCGCCGCCTCTCCCTGGCCGACGGCCAGCTGGTGGCCGACGACACGTACTGAGGCGCGGGCGCTGGCGCCGGCCGGCCTCAGCCGGCTGGATCTGCTCGGGGCTCGCGCCCCCGGACCCCATCGCCGCCCGGCTCGCTGGCGCTCGCAGCGGGCGGTGCCGCTTCGCTTCGCTCAGCCGGCCATGCGGTACAGCCAGGCCCACGTGACCGGGCCGCACTCGCCGTCGACCACCATGCGGGCGTCGCCCGATTGCTGGCGCACCAGGGCCTGGAACGTGCGCAGGGCCCGGTCGGTCTTGTCGAAGAAGTTCCCCGTGGCGCCGGCGGCGGCGAGCTCTGACGACACGCCGATCCTGATGAGCAGCTGCTGCATCTCGACCACGGCGGCGCCGGTGGCCCCCTTCACGAGGTAGGGCTTGTCGGTGCGGGGCGCCGGGAAGTCGGACCCGGGCGACACCGGCCCCGACGGCGAACCGATGCCGGGGATGATGGCCGCCGCCGTGAAGCCGCGGTTGTAGGCGGTGCGTATGCACGTGTCGAGCACCGAGTTGGCCGCTTCCACCGTGCGCCCGTCGCCGAGCGAGATGGCGATGTGGGCGACGCGGAACAGGCCGGCGTTCACGGGCTCGGTGGGCACCAGCGGTTGCAGGTTGCGGTCGCGGTGGGTGATGAGCAGAGCGCCCCGGGTCGTGATGGCCTGGTCGACGCCGACGATGGTGCCGTGCTGGATGCAGTGGATGTGCTGGTAGTACGTGAGCGGGGGCATGCGGGGCACCACGCCGGCCCGGTCGCAGCACCACTTCACGAACGACGCGCAGTCGAACGCCGCGGGGTTGGCGTCGGTGCTCTGGGGTTGGGCCCCGAAGATGTACGGCTTGCCCACTTGGCTCTGGGCGATCCGGAGGAGGGTCTCGACATCAGCCATGCCCTCTTCCTATGCGGTCCCGGCGGGAAATACCACGCGCCGTGGTGAAACTTCGCCCATCTCGCCACGACGGCTGCCCTTCCTGGGCGCTTTGTTTGCGCGAGGTTGCGGCGGGTGCAGTCCGGCGCACGCGGTTCCCGGACACCGGCGGTGGCGCCGGGTTCGCGCAAACAGAGCGGTCGCACGCCCCGGCCCGACTGTTGCCGCACTCTGGTTGCGCGAGGCACGCGCCGGCGCCGGCTCGCGCAAACAAAGCGTTCCGGGGCGGGCCGGGGCGGGGCCGGGGCGGGGCGGGGCGGGGGCGGGGCGGGGCGGGCCGGGGCGGTCAGCGGGGTTCGATGAGGATGGACTGGTTGGAGCGGCCGACGCGGCCCTGGGTGTCGTAGACGGCGGTGTCGCTCATGCCCACGCCGTGCTCGCCCATGTGGGAGCGCGACGCCAGGCCGACCCACTCACCGTGGGCGGGGCGGAACTGGTGCAGCGTCACGTCGGGGTTGATGAAGGTGTAGTCGTCGGTGTCGAGCACGCGGCCGATGCCGTTGGCGAAGTCGACGGTGCAGGCCACGCGCTGCAGCGCGGTCGTCTCCTCGCCGGCCACCAGCGGGTGGCGCAGCCGCACCCAGTCGATGGCGGGGCCGACCTCGCTCCAGCTGCCCTCGATGAAGCGGTGCTCGGTGGCGGTGTTGTGGTAGCCGACGTAGTCGTTCATGGTCGACACGGTCGCGCTGACCGTCTCGGGCCCCGGTGGCGGGCCGGCCAGCACGAGGTGCGGGGCCGACCCCGGATCGTCCATCGGCAGGTGCACGTGACCGTCGCGGATGCGCAGGGCCCGGGCCCGCGCCACCACACGGTCGAGCTCCACCGAGCGGAGCTCGACCTCGACGAGCGCGACCTTGCGCCCCGGCCGCGTCGTGACCACCCGCCACGTGAGCGGCGTGGTGGGCACCGGCCGTTCCAGCTCCACCGTGAGGCGGGCCACGAACCACTCGATGTCGTCATGGTCGTGGAGCTCGACGGCGCGCGCCAGCAGACCCGCTACGGGGCCACCGTGCAGCGCCTCGGGGCTCCACGGGCCGCGGGCCAGTTCGGTGGCCCGCACCGCGCGCTCGTCGAGCAGGTCGAACAGCGCTGCGCCGCTCATGCGGTGTGCTTGCCGTCGAGGAAGGCGTCGACCAGTGCGGCGCAACGGGCGCGGGCTGCCGCTTCCAGCCGTTCCGACTCGGCCACGATCTGGTCGCGGTCGCGCCCCGCCGCGTCGAGCGACGGGCGCAGCCAGTCGCACCAGTAGGTGACCTGGGCGGCGGTGACCTCGGGGTGGAACTGCACGGCCAGGTGGGGGCCGTAGCGGAACGCCTGCACGCACTGGTCGCTCACGGCGATGATCTCGGCGCCCGGCGGAGGGATGACCGCGTCGCAGTGGAAGTTCAGCCACGGGCCTTCGGGCACCACGTCGGGCCGGCCGGTGCGGGCCGTGATCCACCCGACCTCGGGCACCGCCAGCTCCATGACCGCGCCGCCGAAGGTGTCGGCCAGCGCCTGGGCGCCGAAGCACACGCCGAGCACCGGTACACCGAGGGCGTCGGCCCGGCGCAGCAGCGCCTTCTCGGCGTGGTACCAGCTGCCCTCCTGGTCGATGGCCGACTCGACCGCGCCCAGCACCACGAGGGCGTCGACGCCGTCGAGATCGTCGGGCAGGGCGTGGCGGCGGTGGACGATCAGCTCGGCACCCCGGGCCACGAAGGCGGCCTCCAGGGTGCCGAGCGGTGCTTCTTCGTCGTGCTGCACGACCACGATGCGCATCCGGGGGAGTGTAGGGAGACGCACTGTGGCCGTGCCGGGTCGACGACGGCGAGGCCGGTGACGACGGCCGCGTCAGTCCTCGCGCAGCAGCACGATGCGGGGCGTGCGGGCGAACAGCCCGAACACCGCGCCGGCCACCAGCGGCAGCGCGACCCCGAGCAGCAGGGCGCTGCGCCACGGGAAGGGGATCGGCTTGCTGCCGACGCCGTTGGCCAGCGCGACCGCACCCACCACGTAGCCGAGGGGCACCGCCAGCACGGCACCGCTGCCGGTGAGCAGCAGCGCTTCCCACACCCGTACCCGGCGGCGGAAGCGCGGCGGAGCACCGAGGGCCAGCAGCGTGGCGTGGTCGGCCCGGTTCTCGGTGGTGGTGAGGGCGAGGCCGATGCCGGTGACGCTCAGGGCGAGGAGCAGCACGATGCCGTTGAGGATCCACTGCAGCGCGCGGGGCGAGGGTGCGCGGACGTCGTCGAACGTCGCCTTGGTGTACACGGCGTCGCCCGTGGTCTCGGCCTGATCGACCTGCTCACCGTCGAGCACAGCGTTCAGTTCGCGGAGCCGCTGGACCTGGGCGGCGCTGAAGGTCCTGCTCCTGGTGAGCTGCACGACCGTGCCGCTGCTGGGGGTGAAGCCGAACGTGCGGGCGACGTCGTCGGGCAGCAGCACGGTGGGAGGACCGCCGGCATCGCCACACGCCGTGCCATCCGGCGAGCATCTCCTCACCTCGTCACCGAGCAGCACTCGCTTGGGTAGCTCGAACGCCGGGAGGTCGACCCGGGTCGGATCCCCGACGCCGTCCGTGAAGGGCTCCAGGCTGATCGTTCCGGCGCTCACGTGACCGGGCCCGAGGACCACGGCCCGACCGGCCCGGAAGGCGTCGGCTGCGGCGTCGCCGGCCAGCGATCGCACCGATGCCTCGTCGCTTCCGAGCACCAGCAGCGTGACGGTCGTGCCACCCTGCTTCACCCTGGTCTCGGTGGCCTCGGTCGTCACCAGGCTCCGGAACCGCACGATCGTGGCGTCGGGGACGATGGCCCGCACGCGCTCCACCACGTCGGCGGTGGGCACGTGGTCGGTGCCGTCGCCCGACTCGCGATAGGTCTGGACCGTCACGCTGCGCGGCGCCACCCGGTCGCGCAGCTGGGACAGCACCTGACGGTTCGACTCGTCGAACGTGGCCGCCGCCGCGGCGGCGCCGACGGTCACGAGGATGGCAGCGGCGATGGGGCCCGAGCGCGACCGGTTGCGAGCCAACGACCGGGCGGCCAGGCGCCGTGCCCCCGTCCACCGCCGGGCGGCGCCCTCGAACTGCCCGATGAACCAGGGCATGCACAGCACGCCCCCGAGCATGAGCCCGCCGATGGAACCGACGAGACGGGCCCACTCCCGTAGCGCCGAGTCGCCACTGGCGCCCACGGTGCTGCCCAGGAGCACCAGCCCGGCGGCCATCAGCAGCGCACCGATGATCGGCACCCGCGCCGCCACCGGTTCCACCGGCCGGCGTCCGCCGAGCGCGGCCAGCGTGGGCACGCGCGCCACCGCCCGCCCCGGCAGCCAGGCCGCCAGCGCGGCGGTGGCGACGCCCATGGCGGCGACCACGACGACCTGCCCCGGCGGCACCCGCAGGCCGGGCAGGCGCAGCCCGACAAAGCGGTTCAGGTGCGGGGCCAGCGCGGCGAGCCCGGTGACGCCGAGGGCGAGCCCGACGATGGTGCCGACCAGCCCGGTGACGACGCCCTGGGCGGCCATCAGCCGGGCCAGCACCGACGGCGACGCGCCGTTGGCGGCCACCAGGCCGAGCGTGCGCAGTTGACGCCGGGCGCTCACGGCGAACGCGGCGGACACCACGATGCCGACCAGGAACAGCCCGGTGGTGCCGAGCGTGTACGTGATCACCACGGGCATGAACCGCTCGGGGTTGCCCTGCAGGAACGGCACCTTCGTCGACAGGGGTCCGCGGCTCACGACCACACCCACGTTGACGCTCGACGGTCGGGCGAGCCACTGGTCGACCGCGTTCGGGTCGCCGGCCTTCACGTACACCGCGCTGGGGTCGCTCACGCCGTTGGCCCGCACGGCCGAACGTGGGCGTTCGGCCACGACCACGGTGGCCCGCCTG
>JANMAT010000003.1:0-97530 GCA_031359995.1 Actinomycetes bacterium | reverse complement strand
GAGGTTGCGAGGTCGACGACACCGAGCTTGGTGATCAAGCGTCGGGCGTTGATCGAGCGGAGCAGCTCGCATTGGAGGTAGCTGGTCTGGTGGAGGCCGTTGTCGTCGGTGGGTTCGCCCTCGACGTGGAGCGCGAGGGCGCGCCGGGTGGTTGTCATCGGCACGACGATCGCGAACGGGAAGTTGGTTCCGAACACTGGGGCAGGGCCGACGACGAGCGCGCGACAGTGGTGGGCTGGTTCGCCGGGCGAGGAGTCGCCGAAGTCGACGAGCCAGATGTCATCACGCGATGCCATCGCGGATGGCGAGCTCGGCGTCGGTTGTGTAGCGCGCCCAGTCTTCGGGGTTGGCCGATGGCGTCGAGCTGGGAGGCGACGAGCGTGGCGAAGCGGGCCCGTTCGAGTGCGTCGGCGGCGTCGCGGACGACGTCGATCAGGGGCGGTTGCTGGCGCGACTGATGGCGATCAACCGACGCGAATCGTCGTGCTCACCATCTCAGTCTACGAGACTGCATGCAGATCGTCTACAGGCGAGCCGTTCCATCCGGTAGGGGCACCCCGCCACCCCGCGGGCGTTGAGCCGGGTGTGCGGCTTCAGTCGGTTGGGTTGCCGGCACCCTTGACCGTTTGCTCCGGTGCGGACGGGGCACGGGGCACGGTCATCGGGCTGGGGCGGTGGTCCAGGCGGTGGCGATCGCGGCGACGTGGCGGTGGTCGGTGCCACAGCAGCCGCCGACGACGTGGAGCCCGGGGAGCGCGGAGCGGAGGGCCACGTATCGGGCGGCGAGGTCGTTGGGGTCGCCTTCGTCGAGTTCGAGCATCTCGTCGAGTTCGGTGTGGCTGAGTTGCGATGCGTTGGCCCGCAGACCGCCGATGCGGGCCGTCCACGGTTGGGTGCTGTCGAGCGCGTGGTCGAAGTGTGCGGGGTGGGCGCAGTTGATCATGTAGTGCGTGGGGTACCCGGAGGTCGCGGCGTCGGTGGCTTCGATCGCGGCGGCGAGCGACATGCCCGACGGGAGCCGGCCGTCGGTCTCGACCGTGAACGACACGATGGCCGGGAGCCCTGTGACCTCGGCTGCTCGGACGATGCCCGCGGCCTCCTCGACGTAGCCCATGGTCAATGCGGTCACGACGTCGATGCCTGCGGCCGCCATGCACCCGATCTGGAACGAGTGGTAGTCGGCTGCCGTCTCGATGTCCATCATGGAGTCGATGCGGTAGCCGTCGCCCCGTGGGCCGACGGTGCCACCGATCAGGAATGGGCGCTCGCTGCGCCAGTGGCAACGAACTTCGGCGACGACACCGACCGAGACCGAGATGAGCTCCGCCAGGGCGGCGTGGTCGTGGCCGAGGGTGGCGGCCCAGTCGGGATTGGCGCGCCAGGTCGGTGCCTCCAGCACGACGGCGGCATCGATCGATCGGGCGATCTGTGCGTAGTACCCGTAGTACTCGACCAGCAACGCCCGGCCTTCGCGGGTGGCCGCCAGCGGATAGGCGGCGAAGGCCGGCAGGTCGATGCCGTGGTGGAAGACCAACCACGTCTCCAATCCGGCGTCGGTCACCACGACCGTGTCAGCGGACGGCCAGGGGGTGCGTTGACGTTGTGCGTTCATGCATCGATCGGACCATCGGCCTGCTGGGGCTGCTCGGGGATCGCCTGAGGATCGTCTGAGGATCGTCTGAGGATCACGTTCGGTGGTGGTCGACCAGGTCGGCCGCGACCTGGACCGCATCAGGAAGATCGAGCTGTCGACCTTCCCGGGTCCACACCGCGAACTGATCCGCTCCGGCCCGCTGCTCGACGTCGGCGACCACCGCCGACAACCGGGCCGTCTCGATGCCGTAGCTCGGCCGCACCTGATCGCCCGAGGTGGCCGCCGCCAGCACCGTCGCGCCGTGGTCGTCACCCACGGCGACGAGCACGGCGACGAGACTGCGCAGCGTGGTGACGGCGTGGACGAAGTTGCCGTGCCGGGCGTACTCGCGCAGGCACACGGCGTAGAGGTCGAGCGCCTCACGGAACTCGCCGGCACGAGCCAGTTCCGTCGCCAGCGACACGCGTGCCACCGACGTCACGAACGGGTTCCCGATCGTTCGCGCCATCTCGACGGCCCCGGCGTACGCCGCCGTCGCCCCGGGGTCCCCGGCTGCGCTCAGCGCCTCACCCTGCGCGTAGATGACCCAGGCGCGGTCCGACGGCGACAACCGTTCGAGGTCGAGCCCCCGCAGGCGATCCAGCGCACGGTCGCCCTCGTCGTCGAAGGCCAGGGCCAACGCCGCGTCGACGGCCGCGATCGTGACCGCGTGCGCGTCGCCATGGCGGTCGCCCAGCTGCCGCAGTTCGTCGGTGAGTCCGGCGACCTCGTCGAGGTGACCGTCGTAGATCGCCACATCGGCCAGGATCTCGACCCCCGCAGCCCGCACGCGCTCGTCGACAGCCTTCGACAACGCAGTGGCCGCAGAGCGCGCCGCGGACAGCTCACCGCGGTTCGCGTCCGCGCCGGCCACGACGATGCGGGCCCCCAGCAACTCGTCATGGCCCGCATGCGGGTTCTCCGCCAACAGCAGACGGCTCCACTCGACCGGCTCGCTCCAGAACGTCGAGTACACGGCCAGGTGCAGGAACCCGCTCATCGCCGAGGCCAACTCCGGCTCATGCCTGCGGGCCCACCGGTGCGCGGCCCGCACCTCGCCGGCGATGGCATCGAGGCGTCGCCGGCCCGCCGCCTCACCGGGCGTTCGGATCTGGAGGTCGATCATCCGGATCGCCTCCGTGTAGTGCTCGGCATGGCGCCGACGCACCTCGTCGACGGTCGAGGACTCCTCCAACCAACGGCCAGCGACCGCGCGCACCGTCGCCAACATCCGAAACCGGGTCACCGACCCGTCGACATCGGCGGCCAGCAGCGACCGCTCTGACAGGGCGGCAAGGTCGAAGAGCATTGCGGACGCGTCGGTACCGACGACGGCCGCCGCGTCAGCGGCCGTCACCGAGCCGGCGAAGACGGCGAACTCGGTGAACGTGCGGCGCAGCGACGCGTCGAGCAGTTCGGCGGACCACGTCACCAGCGACTCGAGCGAGCGATGGTGACGCACCGGGGAACGATGGGTCACCGGCATCGGCATGCCATCGACGATGGCGCGCGCGAGCTCGTCGAAGGTCATCGAACCGAGACGGGCCGCCGCCATCTCGATGGTCAGCGGCAACTGATCGAGCCCGGCCAGCAGCGCCGCGACCCGATCGCGGCCGACCTCGTCGAGATCCCAGGTTGGAACAACGGCACCGGCGCGAACGGTGAACAGATCGATGGCCCGGTCCAAGCTGAGGGGATCGACAGCGACTACCTGCTCGACACTGAGACCGAGCCGAACCTGACTCGTCGCGAGGACGGCCACCCGTAGGCCGCCAACCCCGATCACCCGATGGATCAAGCTGCTCACGTCATCGATCACGTGCTCACAGTTGTCGAGCACCAGCAACACATCGAGCTCGGCGATCGACCGGACCGCCCGCTCAGGCCGGTCGCGCTCCACCACGACATCGAGCGCGCGGGCCACCGCCGGCAGGACCTGCTCGCCACCTTCGAGCGCCGACAACTCCACCACCCGAACACCACCGGTGTACGAAGGCGCCACCCGTTCGGCCACCACTCGGGCCAGCGTCGACTTCCCGACACCCCCCGGTCCCGTCAACGTGACCAACGGTGAATGCGCCAGCGCCTCGATCAACACGGCGATCTCGACATCGCGCCCGATCAGCCCGGCATCGACACGGGTCCGTTCCGGTCGGCTCACGACCTCCACCGCCGCCACGAAGCGGTAGCCGCGCCCTCGCACGTTCCTGATCGTGTGCTGCTGCGCGCCCGTATCGCCAACCGCCCGGCGGATCTCCTTGATGCGCGTCGTCAAGTTTGCTTCGGAAACGAACCGGTGCCCCCACACCCCGTCGAGCAACTCGATCTTCGACAGCACCCGATCGCGGTGCTCCACCAAAGCGACCAGAAGGTCGAAGGCCTGCGGCTCCAGATGAGCCGCCTGCCCGCCACGACGCAGCTCGCGCCGATGCACATCGAGTTCCACCTGACCGAACCGGACCACCACCACCAGATTGTTGCAGCCCGACCGTCACTCGAGATGCGACCAGGTGTCCGGGGCAGCCGCTGCCCTCCACCGCCATTGCTCTCATCCTCATTCAGAGGTCGAGAGCCACAAGGGATCCCTGTGGGGGTCTGGCTCCCTGCGCAAAGGCGCAAGCACGTCACCATCCCCATCGCCCCTCGAACTGGCCGGGCGCTCCATGTCTACATCGGGGAACGCACTGTCGGGCCGATCTTCCTCGGTCTCAACGGGCTACGGATGGATCGCTACGCCGGCGACCGGACCGTCAAGCGCTTGGCGCGGCGGGCGGGGATCACCAAGCGGATCTCGCCCCACAGTCTGCGCCACTCGTTCATCACCGCCGCGTTGGACGCCGGTATGGCACCCCGCGACGTCCGAGAAGCCGCCTCGCACGCTGACCCCAGAACCACCATGCGATACGACCGGGCCCGACACAGCCTCGACCGCCACGTCGGGAGTCGGGCGGCTGACGCCTGCTCGATGCCGTGCGGAGTCGTGCGCCTAGAGCGCGGCGGGGCGCTCCTTGGTGCCCTCGTTGAGGAGCCGCACCACTTCCGTGATCCGCTCGGCACGCAGTTCAGGCTTGCGCTTGGTGGCGTCGATCCATCGCAGGTAGCCCTTGCGGTAGAACTGGGCGAGGGTGTCGAAGAACTCCCCGGCGGTCGGGTTGGCCTCGAGCGCGGCCGCCAGGTCCGGTGCCAGGTCGCTGCGCTGGGGGCCTTCCGGAATGATGATCACCTCGACGCGGTGTCCGGGTCCCACCGGGCAGTCCCTCAGCCACGCTGGACCGAGCGAGAAGCTCCAACCCGAGGCGTCGCGAACGATCGTGCCCCGAACCGGCATCCCGGCGATCGTCCCACCGATGTGGTGCTCCCGCTTGGTACCCCAGAGTTCGTTCGGATCGAAGGGCACCGGGACGCGGGCCTTGCCCTTCGGTAGTGCCTCGAGCGTGGTGGTGAACGCACGGCTGCGGGTGGGCGAAGACATGCGGCCAGTCTGTCGCGCCGACGGGATCGCGTCGACGGAGCGCGCCGGATGGGGATGGGCCTGACCGGCCCGCGAGCCTGTTCCACATCGTCCGATCCGGAGCGGTCGCTCGGCGCTGCGTCGCCGGCTCTCGGGTGGTGCACTTCAGTCATCGATGACGGTGGCGCCGTTGTTGCGTCGCAGCACGATTGCTGGCTCGCCGGTGATTCTGCGAGCGCGTGGGCGAGTTCGTTGGAGTGCGTGGTGACGACGACCTGTGAGCATTCGGCGGCCTGGACGACGAGACGGGCGAGTGGCGCGATGAGCGAGCCGTGCAAGCTGGTCTCGGGTTCGTTCAGGACGAGGAGCTCCGGTGGTCGAGCTGTGAGGAGCGCAGCGACGAGCGACAGGTAGCGCAGCGTGCCGTCTGAGAGCTCTTGGGCGGACATCGGCCGGCTGAGACCCGGCAAGTTGAGGCCCAGGGCGAACGTGCCAGCGTGGGCGTCGATCGCGAGTCGGGTGCCGTCGAAGGCGTCATCGAGCGGGTCAAGACGACGACGGCATGTCCTACTTGACGAGCTGTGGCACCAGGAAGCGACCGATCGCACCAGACCCACCAGCAATGATGTCCATGAGGCAGGTCATGGCACGTGGAACCGGCGAACGCCATCGGCCGGGAGCCATCGGTACGCGCCGATCAGGCCGGTTCGGGCTCCGGCGTCGCCGTGGCCCGGGCCGCCTCGATCTTGTCGGTCGTGAGGTAGCGGCGGCCGGCCACGAACAGCACCAGGTGTACGAAGCCGTTCACGAACCACACGGTGCGCAGGGCGATGGTGCGGGTCGAGAACGCGTCCACCACGGCCACCACGACGCCGCCGATGAGCGCGCCGATCGGCATCATGCCCCACGCGAAGAACCGGTAGACGCTGTTGACGCGGCCCAGCAGGCGCGACGGGATGATCGTCTGGCGCAGGCTCACTGTGATCACGTTCCACAGCGTGCCCAGCAGGGTCTCGAGGGCGAACAGCACGAACACCATCGGCCACCAGCGCGCCAACCCGACGAGCGAGCTGATCACCGCGGTTCCGCCCAGGGTCACGGCCAGACACGCGCCCGCCCCCCACCGCTTCGACGCCCATGACGCGAACGCGCCGGCCACCACGGCCCCCACGGCGCCGCCCATGCCGATCACCGCGAACACCGTGGCGCCCTGCTTCAGCACCTCCTGCACGTAGAGCACCAGCAGCGAGCCGCTGATCATGGACGCCATGTTCATGAGGCCGAGCATCACCGCCATGGGCTTGAGCAGCGGATGCTGCCACAGCCACCCGAACCCCTCGCGGATGTCGGCCCGCCAACTGGCCCGGGTTGCCGGCTCACCGGCGGCGTCGACCGGGCCGGCGGCCCGGAACGTGCCGGGGATGAGGAACACCAGCGCGGCCGCTCCGAAGAACGAGGCGGCATCGAACGCGATGGGCAGGGCGAAGGCCACCGCGATGAGAAGCCCGCCGAGGGGTGGCCCGACGAAGGTGTTGGCCACCGACTCGACGCTCCACAGGCGGCCGTTGGCCTTCTCGAGGTGCTCGGGCGCCACCAGCGACGGCATGAGCGTCTGGGCGCTGTTGTCGCGCAGCACCTCGGCGAAGCCGAGCAGCAGCGTGGCTGCCAGCACGAGCCCGTACAGCGGGGCGTCGGTGCCCACCACCTTCACCAGCTCGTCGGGGGCGGGGAGCGCGTGCGAACGGACGCCCACGGCGACGGCCAGTGCGCCGGTGATGACGGCTCGGCACGCGTCCATGAGCACCATGGCCCGGCGGCGATCGACCCGGTCGGTGATGACGCCGGCGGGCAACGTGAACACCAGCCACGGCAGGCGCTGGGCGAAGCCGATGAGCGTGATGAGCAGCGGGTTGCGGGTGACGGCCGACGCCAGCCACGGGTAGGCCACGGTGCCGATGCCGTCGCCCAGGTTCGTGATGGCCGAGCCGATGAAGAGCTTCTGGTAGCTGGCACCCAGGCGCGTGCGCACCCGGGCGGCGCGGGGTTCACGGGGCACGGTGGGCCTTCTTCCGGGGCGCGGGGGCGACGGGACGGTTGGTGGGGAACACCGCCGCGTACATGGCGTACTCGACGTCGCCGCGGCGCGGTGCCCGCGTGAACTCGAGGGTCAGCGCCTCGAGGCGGTGCCAGAACTCGGTGGCCTGCTCCGCGGGGATGCGGGCGTGGCGCAGCGTGAACCCGCCGATGTCGTCGGCTTCGTGACGGCCCCGGTCCCACTCCTGCAGCGCGTCGACGGCGAAGGGAAGCTGGCCCTCGGGGTGGGACGGGAGGATGTACGTGCGAGCGGTGCGGCCGTAGAAGCGCTCCTCGATGGCGCGCACCTTGCGGGTGCGCACCACCTGCAGGAGGCCGGCGGCGCACAGCACGTCGACGTGGTGGGCGACCGTGCCCCGGGCCTTCCCGACGCGCGCGGCCAGTTCGGTGACCGTCATGGCCCGTTCGAGCACGAGGTCGGCGACCAGCGCGCGCACCGGGTCGCCCAGCGCCCGCATGCGCTCGGGCGTGTCGATGGCGAGCGTCTCGAGCAGCGCGTACCCCGGTGGAGCAATGTCCGACATACATCGAACGTTAGACAACGGTCGGACGTGTGTCCAGCGAGGTGTGCCCGGGGTCCTCGATCGCCTTCGGTCGTCACACCGCGATGTTCCAGACCCCGCTGCGCCCGCGGTAGCGAGAGCTGCGACACTGGCGGCCATGCCGCGACCGACGCCCCGGCCCGCCACGGTGGTGCTGGCCGTGGTCGCGTTGGCCGCCGTGGTCACCGTGCACCGCGGGCACGCGTTCGCCGCGCTGGCCGGGCTGCTCGTGGTCATCGCGGCCGCAGCGTCGTTCGTGGACCGCCACGAGCACCGCATCCCGAACCGGTTGGTGACGGCGGGGCTCGTCGCGGTGATCGCCGCCGACGTCGTCGTCGCCGCGGTCGATCACCGCGGGGGTGTCGCGGTGAGCGCCGTCGCCGGCGCCCTCTGCTACGGCGGGCCCTTGCTGGCGCTGCACCTGGCGTCGCCGCGGGGCATCGGGTTCGGCGACGTGAAGCTCGGGGGTGTGCTCGGTCTGGGACTCGGTGTGGGCCATCCGGTCCTGGCCGCACTGGCGCTGCTGGGCGCGTGCGTGGCCGCCATCGTGCGCCGGGCCACGCTGTGGCGCTGGCGCACCGCGGAGCCGTTCGCACCGGCCATGGCCGCGGGCGTGGTGGCGGTGCTGCTGGTGGCCCGTCCGGTGGTGGAGGCCCTCGGTTTCGGCTGGAGGTGAGATCGGCGCGTCACAGCCGTGGCGCGGCGGGGTCACAAGGGAGACGTGACGTCACCGACCCCCCTGGCCTTTGTCAACGAGAAGGCCAAATATCGCCTGACCCGACGGTCAACCCAACGGTGCGCACTAGGGTCGATCGCAGTGTTCGGATGGTGTCGTTCGAGCGGCGGGTGCAGGGATGCAGGCGGGCGAGAAGCCGGTCTCGGGGCGTCCCGTAGCGCGCGCATTCGCGTACGTCGCGTGAGCGTAGGGAGGACGACATGGCTCGTACGAACGTGACGACGGCACGACCGGCGGTGGCACCGGCCCCGGCCGGCGTACGCCCGGTGGCGCCGTCGCGCCGCCTCAACCCCCGCCTGCTCATCGTGGCGCTGCTCGTGGGCCTGCTGCTGGCCGCCGGTATCCTGAAGGCCATGTCGGTGGCGGCCGACCGCACGCCCGTGCTCGTGCTGGCCGACGACGTCCCCGCCGGCGCCACCTTCACCGACGCCATGTTCGTGAGCACCCAGCTCGCCGCCGACGGCGACATCGGCATCGTGCCCGCCGCCCTGCGGGCCGAGGTCGTGGGCCAGACGGCCAGCCACAACCTGCGGGTCCACGAGGTGCTGCGCGCTTCCGACGTGTCGTCCGAGCCGCCCGTCGGCCCCGGCGAACGCCGCGTGGGCGTGCGCCTCGACCGTGGTCGCTTCCCGTTCGACCTCACCGCCGGCACCCGGGTGCGCGTCGTCACCGAACGGCCCGACGTGCTCTACACCGCCGTCGTCGGTCGCTTCAGCAAGGGCGACGACGGCAACGCCGACATCGTGCTCGTCGTGGCCGACGAGCAGGCCGATGCCGTCGCCCGCGACCTGCAGAACGGCAAGGCGTCGCTGGTGGCCGAGGCGGCGCGATGACCGCGGTCGATGACACGCCCGCCCCGGTGCCGCCACCCCCGGCGGTGGCACCGCTCGGCCACCTCGGCACCGTCGCCGTCACGCAACTGCGAGGCGGGCCCGGCGGCACCACGTTCGCCCTCGGCCTCGCCGCCGTCGCCGCCGAGCAGGGCATGGGTTGGCTCATCGAGGCCGACCCCGCCGGCGGGGTGCTCATCGGTCGCTGCGAGCAGCTCGACGGCCGCCGCTCCCTCGTCGACCTCGCCTTCCCCGGTGCCCAGGCACCGGTCGCGCCGCCCGAGCTCGCCGCCTCGGCGGCCCAGACGCTGGGCAACACCGCCGTCATCGTCGGCCCCGAGCAGCCCACGCGCGCCTACGAGTGCGTCGCCCGCCCCAAGCACCGCTGGCCGGGCAACCTGCGCCACCTTCCCGGCTGGGTCGTGGTCGACTGCGGCCGTCTCTTCCCCGGCAGCCCCGCACTCGACGTGCTGCGCTACGCCGACGTGGTCGTGGTCGTCACCCCACCCGAGGGCGGCGACGTGTACCGCTTCACGCAGTGGGCGACCGAGGGTCAGCGCGTCGTCGAGTCGCCCGTGCTCGTCACCAGTGGCCCGGGTCGCTTCTCGCCCCGGCAGTTGGCCCGCGAGGTCGGTGACGCCTACCTCGGCCCGCTGCCCTACGCCCCCAAAGAGGTCGACCTGCTCGAGCGGGGCGCGTCCACCTCGCACCGTGCCCTGTACCGCTCCGAGCTCGTGCGCAGCCTGCTCGGCCGCCTCCAGTCCATCGATGCGGTGGTGGGCGCCAACGCCCGCTCCACCCGGGGGGCCCGATGAGCCTGCGCACCGAAGAGCTCGACCGCATCGTCACCGACGTGCGCGAACGGTTCGGCTCGCGCCTGCCACCGCGCCCACTGCCCGGTGAGGTCGAGCGGGCCGAGCAGCGCCGCATGCGCGAGGAGCAGACGATCTACGTCCTCAGCGAAGAGGTCATGCCCGAGCTGAACCGTGAACGGCTCGACACCGGTGTGCGCGTGCTCACCGACGACGACGTCGACACCGTCATCCAGCGCATCCTCGACGGCATCTTCGCCATCGAGAAGCTGGCCGACGCCATGCGCGAGCACGACGTCGAGAACGTGATGGTGAAGGGCAGTGGACCCGTGCGGGTGGAGTACGCCGCCGGGCGCACCGAGTACCGCCCCGCCATCGCCGCCACCGACGCCGACCTGCTCGCCATCATCCGCGACCAGGCCCTGGCCGCCGACCGTCCGTTCAGCTACCGCGTGCCCTACGTCGACCTCCAGCTGCCCGATGGTTCGCGGTTCCACGCCGAGGGCTTCGACATCGTCGACTCGCCCATCATCACCATCCGCCGGCCCCGCCTGGTCGAGGTCGACCTGCCCGAGCTCGTCGGCTACGGCTCCATCGACCCCACCTTGGCCGACTTCCTGACCCGCAGCGTCGAGGCCGGTTTCGTCATCGTCGTGTCCGGCCTCATGAACAGCGGCAAGACCACGATGCTGCGGGGCCTGTGCCTGTCCGGCTTCCGGCCCGACGAGGTCATCGTCACGGTGGAGACCGACTTCGAGCTCGGCCTGCACCGCATGGAGCGCTTCGAGTTCGTGTCGGCCAAGCAGTCGCGCATCTCGGCCAACGTCGACCCCAACGTCGACGTCTTCGACTGCGCCCGCCTCATGGAGCTGGCGGTGCGCAACAACGCCAGCCGCGTGCTCGTGGGCGAGATCCGCTCGTCGGAAGCGGCGGCGTTCGTCGACGGCATCAGCGTGGGCCGCGGCGCCATGAGCACGGTCCATGGCTTCAACGCCGGCGACGGCCTGGCCCGCATCGGGCGCCTCATGAACCGCTACCACGACGTCGAGCTGTCCACTGCGCTCGACATGCTCTACAACAACGTCGACCTCGTGGTGCACATGGAGAAGTCGGCCCGCGGTCGCTACGTGCGCGAGGTCATCGCCCCGTCGGTCGAGGGCACCACGCTGAAGGTCACGCCGCTGTGGGGCGCCGGACCCGACCGCCGGGCCGTGCCCGTGGGCATGCTGCCCGCCCCCATGCTCGAGCGCCTGCTCGAGCAGGACCCCGGGTTCGACCACCTCGCCCTGCAGCAGCCGCCCCGCTACCGGTCGCTGGTGCAGCCGGCGTTCGTCGCACCGGCGGTGGCGGTGTGACCCGGTTGGGGTGGGCCCTGCTGGTGGGCGCGCTGGGCGGCGTGGGCGTGCTGCTCGTCGGCCTGCTGTGGGCGCCGCCGTCGGTGTCGCGCGCCGTGCCCCGCCGGCAGGACGCCCAGCGCATGCGCCGCGCGCTGGAGGGGCTGGTGGTGGGCCTGGTGGTGCTGGTCGTGTCCCGCTGGGTCGTGGTGGCGGTGGCCATCGGTGTGGGCGTCCAGGTTCGTGGGCGCGTGTTCGCGGGCTCGGGCGCCGACCGCGAACGGCGACACGTCGAGGCGATCGCGCTCTGGCTGGAAGCCGTGCGCGACTCCTTGCGCAGCGACGCGTCGCTGCAGCAGGTGCTGTTCAAGGTGTCGATGAACCCGCCCGAGCACCTCGCCGAACCGCTCGGCCGTTTCGAGCGTCGCGGCCGCCAGGGCGTGCCGCTGGGCGAGGCGCTGTGGTTGCTCGGCGAGGACATCGCCCATCCCACCGCCGACGTCGCCATCTCGTCGATGGTGCAGTCGCTCGAGCTGTCGGGCGGCAAGGTCCGCGGCCAGCTCGAGGAGCTGGCCGGCACCGCCCGCCACGAGCTGGCCATGCGCGAGCGGGTCGACCGCATCCGCGCCCGCTTCGACTTCGCCACCAAGGCCATGATGGTGCTGGCCGCCGCCATCATCGGCTACCTGTGGCTCGTGGGCCGCGTGGCCACGTACTACCGCTCGCCGGCCGGCCAGGTCACCCTCGCCCTGCCGGTGGCCACCTGGGTGCTGTCGCTGTGGTGGATGCGGCGGCTCGCCCGCTACGAACTGCCCGAGCGCACCCTCATCCGCCGGCCCGCCGCGCTGGGCGCGTCGCGGTGAACCGACCCTTCGTCGCCCTGGCCCTCGGCCTCGCCGGAGGGCTCCTGGTGGCGCTGTGCGTGAAGGCCGTGCGCCCCGCGCCGGTGTCGCTGACGTCCATCCACCGCCGCGTGCAACCGGGCCGCCCCAACCTGATCGGCGCCCCCCGCCCCGGCGCCGTCACCAGCCTGGCCGAGCACCTGGCCCGCACCACCATGGGTCGTCGGCTGGCCGAGCGCTACGGCGACGACCTGTTCGTGGCCCAGACCACGCTGCCCCAGCTGCTCGCCCAGGTGCTGGCCTTCGGGGCCATCGGGTTCCTCGTCGCCGTGGCCCTGTTCGGTGGCCTCGCCGCCGCCGGCACCATCGTGTCGCCCGTCCCCGTGGTCGGTGGCGCCCTGCTCCTCGGGCTGTTCGGCGCGGCGTTCAGCCTGCAGGCCTTGCGCGCCCGCGCCGCCATCGGCCGCGCCGCCTTCCGCAACGCGGTGTCGCAGTACCTGACCCTGTGCTCATCGGTCATGGCCGGGGGCCGGTCGGCCGAGTGGGCGGTGCGCTACGCCGCCGCCGCCGGCGAGGGCCGGGCTTTCGAGACCATCAACGGCGCCCTCAGTTCGGCGCCGGCCATGGGCCGCACCACGTGGGAGGCGCTCACCGCCGTGGCCGACGAGTGGAAGACGCCCGAGCTCGGCGACCTGGGGGCCTCCGTCGAACGGGCCACGGTGCTCGGCGGCGACGCGGCCGATGCCGCCGCCGTGATCGCCCAGGCCATGCGGGCCCGTTCCCTCGACGACATCGAACGACGGGCCGATCGCTCCAACGTGAAGATGCTCGGCCCCACCTACCTCTTCCTCGGCGGCTTCATGTTGTTCCTCGCCTTCCCCCTGCTCGACGAGCTGTCGCGGAACCTGTGACCGCATTCGACAGTCGAACGATCGAACACCCGACGTACTCAACCAAATGGAGCGTGACCCGATGGACAAGTTGCTCGAACTCCAGATCGTCAGCATCCTGTGGATGCAGGACCGACGCGATGCGGTGAAGGAGTGGATGCGCCGCGACGAGGGCCAGGAGGCCGGCGTCGAGAAGCTCATCCTCATCGGTGCCGCCATCGCCATCGCCGTGGCCGCCGCCGCCTTCTTCGTCACGAAGTTCAATGCGGCCAAGGCGAACGTGGACAACCCGCCCAAGACGAACGTCCCGTAGTCGTGCGACGCGCTCGCGGTGACCACGGCGCCGCCAGTTCGGTGGAGCTCATGATCGTGCTGCCGGTGCTCGTGCTCATGACCTTCGGCGTGATCCAGATGGCGTTGTGCTGGCACGCCCGCAACATCATCGAATCAACCGCCGAGGAGGCGAGCCGCATCGCCACCGCGGCCGACGGCACGTGTGCCGAGGCCCAGACGAAGGGGGCCACGCTGGGCAAGCGCCTGGGCGGCAACTTCCTGGAAGGCATGCCCACGGTCACCTGTCGCGCCGGGGCCACCGTGGTCGTGAACGCGCGCGGCCTCGCGCTGTCGATCCTGCCCGGTCTCGACTTCCCGGTCACGGCCACCGCCGAAGCCGCCGCACCCAAGGAGCGGTGAGCGCGATGGTGACGCGGGGCCGCCGGCGCGGCGAGGCAGAGCACGGTCAGGAGATGGCGGTCGAGATCATGGTGCTCATCCCGGTCGTGCTCATGCTGCTGCTCGCCGTCACGTGGGCCGGGCGCTACGCCACGTCGAACGCCCGGGTGTCCGACGTGGCCGGCGCGGCGGCGCGTGCCGCCTCGCTCGAGGACGGCCCCACCGCCGGCACCGCCGCAGCCACTGACACCGTGAACCGCTCGAAGCTGACCACGTCGTGCCGCGCCTACACGCTCGAGACCGCGGTGAGCCCCGGTCCGAACGGTGGGGGCTGGCGCGGCGGCAGCGTCACGGTCACGGTGCGGTGCACGCTGCGCAACACCACGCTGGTCGGCGTGTGGATGCCGGGCGTCACCACGCTGACCGGCACGTCCACCCATCCCGTCGACGCCTTCCGGGCGGGCTGAGCCATGGCGCGCACGGATCGCGGGTCGGCGTCGCTGGCCATGATGGGCATGTTCATGGCCCTGTTCTTTGCCGTCGGACTCGTGTTCGATGGCGGGGCCGTGCTGGCGGCTCGGCGCCAGGTCATCACCGCGGCCGAGTCGGCCGCCCGCCAGGCGGCGGCGACCGCCGACCCGTTCACCGGCGCCGTGGACCGCGATCGCGTCGAGCAGGTGGTGCGCGACTACCTCGCCCGCATCGACGGCCTCGAGTTCCGCTCGGTCACCATCGTGGGTCTGCGCATCGAGGTCACGGTGGCGACCACGGCGCGCGAGGCCTTCTTCCCTGTCGTCGGCGTCCCCCGGGCCACCGTCGTCGAGACCGGTTTCGCGGAGGTGCGGTTGTGAACCCCGATCGTCCGGTCACCAAGCTGCGGGCGTTGGGCGCGCTCGTGGTCCTGCTCGCCGTGGTGGTGGGCGTGCCGGCAGCCGTGCTCGTCGCGTTCGGCTGGCCCTTCACCCGCGGGTTCCTGCGCGTGCAGGGCTGGCCCCATGCCCTCACCGCCACCGAGCTCTCCGACGACGCCATCCAGCGCATCATCGTGGCCGTCGCCCTGGCCCTGCTGGCCTACCTGCTGGGCTGCGTGGTCAGCGAGGTCGTGGCCCTCGTGCGACGCGTCGACCGTTCCATCCGCTACCACAACCCCCTGTCGCAGTGGGTCCGGAACCTGGTGGCTGTGTCGGCCGTGCTGCTGTCCACCGCCCGCACCGTGCCGGCGTTCTCGGCACCGCTCGCGCCATCGGCGGCCACCGCCGCGCCAGCCCCCAACCGTGCACCGCCCCCCATCGGCACGGTCGGTCGCATCGGCGGGGTGTCCGGTCTGCCCGCCCCCGACCAGGGCCTCGTGGTCAGCGTCGACGGCGACATCAGCGACGCCCGCGACCACCGGCCCGGCACCAGCATCGTCGAGGCCGGGCGCCGCGACACCCTGTACTCGCTGGCCGTGCGCCACCTCGGCGACGGCAACCGCCGCGACGAGTTGGGCGAGCTCAACCACGGCCGCGCCATGCCCGACGGCACCACCTTCGACGGCACGGTCCGGCCGGGCTACCCGATCCTGGTGCCCACCAGCGTGGCCGCCCCGGCCGTCGCGTCGGCGCCGGCCGTCGTGCCGGCCCCGGCCGCGGCGCCCCGCACGTACGTGGTGCGCGCCGGGGACAGCCTGTGGGCCATCGCCGAGCAGCAACTCGGCGACGGCGCCCGCCACACCGAGATCCACGAGGCCAACCTGGGCCGTGAAGTCGAGCCGGGGGTGGCCTACCTGTCGAGCACCGACGTCATCCGCCCCGGCTGGGAGCTCGTGCTCCCGCCCGTCGATCGCCCGGCCGTCCCCGTGGTGGCCGACGTCGGCGGCACCCACGTGGTCGAGCGGGGCGAGAGCCTGTGGTCCATCGCCGAGGACGAGGTCGAGCGCGCCACCGGCACTGCCGGCTCGGCCGAGGTGGCGCCGTACGTCGAGCGAACGGTCGACGCCAACGCCGACCGCCTCGTGCGTCCCGGCCACCCCGAGCTGATCGTGCCGGGCCAGGAGCTGGTGCTGCCGCCCGTCATGGCCGGGGCCGACCTGGCTGCCGCCGACGCGCCCGACCCGCCGCCGGCCCCGGCGGCCGAGATCCCGCCGCCCCCACCCCCGCCGGCGGTGGCCGAGATCCCGCCGCCCCCACTCCCGCCCGTCGCCCCGGCCCCGGCGGCCGAGATCCCGCCGCCCCCACCCCCGCCGGCGGTGGCGGAGATCCCGCCGCCCCCACTCCCGCCCGCCACCACGGTGCCGGACCGGGACGCCCCACCGGTCACCGTCGCCACCCCCGCCGACGCCGGCGATGGATCCGACCGGGGCCTGTTGCTGCCCGGGCTGCTCGGGGCCACCGTCGTGGCCACCGGCGCGCTGGGGGCGCTGGTGCGCCTGCGCCATCAGCGACTCAACCGCCGCCGCCCCGGCCATCGCGTCGAGTCCCCACCGGCCGAGGTCGCCCTGGTGGAACGGGCCCTTCGGGCCCAGGCCGACGCCGAGCTGTGCCGCTGGGCACCGCGCGCCCTGCGCCACCTGGCCCCCCGCCTCGACGTCGAGTGGGACGGCACCTACCCGTTGGTCGCCACCGCCACCCTGGCCGACGATCTGCTCACGCTCACGTGGACGGCGCCACGCCCCACGGTGGTCGAGCCGTGGCGCCTCGCCGGTGCCGACGGCCTGGTGTGGGAGCTGCCCCGGAGCAGCGACGAACCCGACGTGCACGACGGGGTCGTGCCGCCCTGCCCCGGCCTCGTCACCGTCGGCCGCGGCACCGGCGCCGGCGCCCAGGTGCTCGTCGACCTGGAGGCGGCCGCCTACGTCAGCGTCGTCGGGCCACCGGCGCGCACGGCCGACTTCGGGCGGGCCATCGCCCTCGAACTGGCGGTCACCGACTTCGCCGACCTGCTCGACATCCGCCTCGTCGGCCTCCCCGACACCGGCTTCGAGCACCTGCACCGCGTCCACGCCGTCAGCAGCCTGACCCAGGCCCTGGCCTGGGCCCGACCGCTGCGGGTCAGCACCGATGAACTGCTGGCCGACAACGGCGTCGACTCGCTGTTCGAGCTCCGGGCCCGCCAGGGCGCCACGGCCGTGACCCACGAGCCGCTCGTGCTGCTCGTCGCCCCCGGCGCCACCGACGCCGCCGGCTTGGCCGAGCTGCGCGAGCTGTGTGCACCCGGGCGCGGGGTGGTCGCCGTGGTGCTGGGGCCCACGCCGGCCGACGTCACCATCACCCTGCACGACGACGGCCGGGCTGACGTGCGCCTGGCCGACACCGATGTCGCCGCCGTGGTGGCGGTCGCGTTGCCCACCGACACCCTCGAGCACGTGGCCGACCTGCTCGACCACGCCGCCGCCGCCGATGAGCACCTGCTGCCCATCACGCTGCCCACCCGCCGCGACGAACCGTTCCACGAGCCGGCCTTCGCCGTCGAGGTGCGGTTGCTCGGCCCCGTGGCCGTCGGCGCCGCCGGTGGCCCCGACTGGCCCGACCTGCAGCCCAAGACACTCGAGCTCATCGCATGGCTGGCGACCCACCCCGGCGTGCACTCGGCCGAGCGCCTGCGCGCGGAGCTGTGGTCCGTGCGCGACGCGGCCGCCCGGACGATGAACAGCCATGCGTCGCTGGCCCGCCAGGCCCTCGGCGCCGACGCCGACGGGGCGCTCCTGTTCCCGCCCATCAACGACGACCGCTACCGCGTCACCGGCGGGGTGGTCACCGACCTCGTGCGGCTCGAGCACCACCTCACGTGGGCGGCCACCGCCGCCGATGCCGCCGCCATCGCCGTGCTGCACGTCGGGCTCACCCTCGTGCGGGGCCGGCCGTTCACGGCCCGTACCGGCTTCGACTGGGCCGCGGCCGATCAGCTGGTGTTCCAGGCCGAGCAGCTCGTCGTCGATGCCGCCCATCGCCTCGGCGAGCTGTCCCTGGCGGCCAACGACCCCAACGGGGCCGTGTGGGCGACCGCCGCCGGGCTGCGGGGCCGCCCCGGTGACGAGGCGCTCTACCAGCTGCGCATGCGCGCCTTCGCCGCCATGGGCAACCGGGCCAGCCTACGCCTGGCAATGAACGAGCTGTGCACCCAGCTGCAGGACCTGGCCGGGGTGGACGAGCCCTCCGAGGCGACCACCGAGCTGTTCGAACAGCTGATGGGTCGCGAGCGCAGCGCTTGAGCGGGCTGCGGCACACCGTGCATCCAGGGTCGGGCATCGCCGCGGCGACGCGCACGGGGCCGGTCGGAAGATCCGACCGGCCCCGGGTGGGAGGAAGCTTCACCAACCGCGAGAAGGCTCAGCCCACCGACATGCCGGTGTTCATGACCTGGTCGAGGTTCTGATGCTGGGCGTCGACCGCGGTGGCCATGGAGTCGGTGGACGTCTGGGCGCTGCTCATGCTGGTGGTGAACTCGCCGACGTAGGTCTCGGTGTCACCACCGAGCTTGTCGAGCAGGGTGTTGAACTCCTCGAAGTAGCCGTTGGTGGCCTGCTCGGCCTTCGTCATGGACTGGTTGAAGTCCTGGTAGGCGTGGCGGAACACCTCGGCGTTGTGGCCCGTCCAGTCGGCGCCGTCGGCGCGGCTCTGAGCAGCGGTGACCGAGGCACGCAGGGCCTCCATCTGGTTTCGGGCGGTGGTCACCGCTTGGGTGCCCGAGGTGCGGAGCTGCTCGACGATGGCCTTGATCTGGGTCTGCGTGGTGGTGCTGACCTCGCCGATGTCGCTGCTGGTGGCACGGAGCTGATCAGCCAGCGCCTGGAGGTCGTCGAGGGTTGCGCCGAGTGCAGGCATGGGATGTCCTCTTTCCGTTCGGTGGACCGGACGGCGCACCGTGCACCGTCTGCTCCCTGTCGACCCCGCCCGCGCCCGGCTGTGACACGCTCGTCGGGAATCGGCGGCCGATCATGAGCGGGACCTTCCTGGAGGCAACGTTCGCGGTCGAGGTCCGCCTGCTGGGCTGGGTCGCCGTGGTCGGACGCGACGATGCCGAGGAGTGGACCGACCTCACCCCCAAGACGGTCGAGCTCATCGCCTGGATGGCCACGCACCCCGGACCCCAGGTCGCCGAGCGCATCCGCGACGACCTGTGGCCCGGACGGCCGGCCAGCGCCAAGACGTTGAACAACCACTCCTCGACCGCTCGCATGCGGCTCGGGGTGGGCCTCGACGGCGCGATGCTGTTCCCGTCGGCCAACGACGACCGCTACCGGCTCTCGCCCGAGGTCGTCACCGACATCGACCGCGTAGAGCGCCGCTTCCGGTGGGCGGCCGACGCCGCGCCGGCCGCGGCGGTGCCCGTGCTGCGCGACGCGCTGGGCATGGCTCGCGGCCGGCCCTTCGCCACGCGCACCGGCTACGAGTGGGCGTTCGCCGACCAGCTCGTGTTCCACGCCGAGCAGCTCGTCGTCGACGTGGCCCAGCGCCTCGGTCAGCTGTGCCTGGCCGCTGGCGACCCCACCGGCGCGGTGTGGGCCACCGCCGGCGGTCTGCGGGCGCGCCCGGGCGACGAGTCGCTCTACCAGCTGCGCATGCGGGCCTTCGCCCTGCAGGGTAACCGCACGAGCGTGCACCGTGCACTGGAGGAGCTGCGCGCCTTCCTGTTCGGCGCCGAACCGTCGGAGCCGACCATGGAGCTGTACCAGTCGCTCATGGGGTTGCGCGGGGCCTGACCGGCGCAGTGGCCGCCCGCCGGCCGGTCAGTCGATCCAGGAGTACGGCCTGCTCGGCCGGCTCGGTAGGGCCGTGGGCGGCGGACCGGGGTCGGGGAGCGCCGCGTCGGTCTTGCGGGCCGCGGTCTGGTTGGCCCACATGGTGCTCTGCCGGTGGAACTGGGCGGATCGGACCTCCCAGTCGGCGATGTCGGCCCAGTACTGGTGGGCGCTGGCGGCGCGCTGGCGGCACGTGTCCGCCGAGGCGCGGCACTCGGCCGCCACCGCGGTGGCATCGTGGGCGGCGTCGTCGAGGGCGCGCTGCACCTGCGGGGTGAGGACCCCGCCGTGGAGCACGTCGGGTGTGAGCGCCTGCTGAGCGGGCGTCATGAGGGCGTCGGCATCGCGCGCCGCCATGTCGAAGGCATCGGCAGCGGCTCGGAAGGCAGCTTCGGTGGGCACGGTTCCTGTCGACCCCGGCACGGCGTGCCTGTGACGCGCCCGGGGTCAGGCCGTGTGGGTCGCACCAACACCCCACCATGGCCGGCGGCCGTGGCCACCGTGGCGGCCGGCTCGGCGACCCGCCACGCCAGACGGGTCAATCGGCCAGCGCAACCTGGGCCAGCGTCGGCGTGCCCAGCTGCACCACGTAGCCGCGGCCGGCGAAGAACACCATGGACGCCCGCACCGGCAGGCTCGTCTTGAACAGGTCGCCATCGGTGGCCGATGGCTGGAGCGCGATGCCGGTGCGCCCCTGGCGCAGCGGTGCGGTCCACGACTGCAGCGACCGCAGCTGATCGGTGCGGCCGGCGGCGATGACCCGCACCTGATCGCTACGGGAGTCGGCCAGGCCAGCGAGCGCCCGGGCCAGCGGTTCGGCGAGCAGCTCGGCATCGTCCACCAGCACCAGGCAGCGGTCGTCGCCGGCGGCGGCCAACGCGTCCGCCAGACCGTCGGCGTCGGTGACGCGGCGGGCACCGAGCCCCAGCCGTTCCAGCGGCGAGCGGCGGGCGGTCACGGTGACGAGGGCGATGTCGCCGCCGCTGGCGGCCAGCGCGGCGTGGGCCAGCGTGACGAGCGCGGTCGACTTGCCGCTGCCGGCCGGCCCGCTGACGACGGCGTGGATGCCGGCGGGCAGGTCGAGGGTGACCGGGGTGAGCGACGGGGTGGCCCCCACGACCAGCCGCCACCGCTCGTCGTCCACGTGGCCGCAGCCGCCCCCGAGCTCGCCGAGCCCGATGCGTGCTCCGAGGGTGCGCACGGGTGCGGGGCCGCCCGCGCTGACGCGCTGTTGGGCGGTCGTGCTGCGGACCAGCGCGGCCACGCTGCCCACCGCGGCGATCTGCACTTCGAGCCCGCCGCTCACGACGGCCCGGAGCCCTTCGAGGGCGGGGAGGTCGCGGGGCGACAGGCCGAGGGCCAGGTAGCTCACCGTGTCGCTCATCTTCAGCACGACACGGTTGCCGATCAGGCCGGTGACCCGGCTGGGGAGCGAGCGCTCGTGGGGTACGGACAGCACCGTGACCATGCCCAGGGCGGCGCCGTCGCGGACGAGCTGCACGAAGCGGCCCGGCGCGTCACGCTCGCCGTCACCGTCGAGGGCGTCGAGCACGGCGCCGGCGTTCTCGACGACGAGGGTGACCAGCGCCAGTCGCTGCCCGTCGACCACCGTGTCGGGCCCCACACCGCTGAGGCGGTGCTGGCGCACGAGGGCCCGCCGACGGTCGAGCTCGCCGCCGAGCATCTCGAGCAGGCGGGCGACCCGGGTGGTGTCGCCGCCACCGATGACCGCGCCGCAGTGGGGCAGGTCGGCCAGCGGCGCCAGTGCGCCCGTGCCGCCGTCGACCACGTACAGGTGGGCCTCGTCGGCCCGGTGCGATGTGGCCAGCCCCAGGGCCACGGTGGTGAGCGCCTGGGCGGTGTCGAGGGGGTTGGCGCCGAACACGGCGAGGTTGCCGTCGACGGCCCGCCAGCGCCACGGCATCTGGCGCTGCTCGTCGGGCTCGTCGGCCAGACCGACCGTGACGGTCCACGGCTCGGGCCCGGCGCCACCGGCCCACAGGTCGATGGCGTCGAGCTGGGTGGGCAGCGGCGCCGGCCACGGGATGCGGGGCGGCCGGCAGCCGAGGTCACGTGCCGCCGCCCGCGCCGCACCGGCCAGCCGCTCGAGATCGGTCGGCCGATCGGTGCGGACGGGACCACCGGTGCGGGCACCGACGACCGGCGACGCGTCGTCGGCCCGGGCGTCGCCGGCCAGCGCGAACGCCGTCGCGGCCACGAGCGGGCGATGTCGGGTGCGGTCGGGGGCCGCCGTCACGAGGGCGGCCTGGAAGGCCGTGATGTCGCCCGAGCCGAAGCGGGCGAGGGCTCGCCCGGGGGTGCGCCGCGACAGCCGGGCGGCGTCGGTGCAGCCGACCACGTCGAGCGAGTCGCCGTCGTCCTGCACGCGCAGGGCCACCCGCAGGTTGGTGTTGGCCCGCACCTTGTTGTCGATGACGCCGCTCGGGCGCTGGGTGGCCAGCAGCAGGTGGATGCCGAGGCTGCGGCCGCGTTGGGCGATGTCGACGATGGAGGTGAGGAACTCGGGCAGCTCGGCGGCCAGCGTGGCGAACTCGTCGATCACCACGAGCAGCCGGGGCAACGGCTCGGCCGGTCGGCCGGCCACGTAGGTGCCGAGATCGCTGGCGCCCGCGGCGCGCAAGAGGCCCTCGCGGTAGCGGACCTCGGCCCGCAGGCAGCGCAGGGCCCGGGCGCCGAGATGGGCGTCGAGGTCGGTGACGACGGCGACGGTGTGGGGCAGGTCGGCACACGCGTCGAACGCGCCACCCCCCTTGAAGTCGATGAGGACGAGGTTCACGTCGTCGGGGCTGGTGGTGGCGGCGAGCGACGCGACCAGCGAGCGCAGCAGTTCGCTCTTGCCCGAACCGGTGGTGCCGGCGACGAGCCCGTGGGGGCCGTCGTGCACGAGGTCGAGGACGAGTGGTCCGTGCTCGGTGGCGCCGACCGTGGCGGCCAGCCCGCTGGCGTCGGCCTGCTGCCAGCGGCGCACGAGCCGCCCGCAGAGCGCGTCGGGGTCGTCGATGGCGTCGTCGAGTCCGAGCAGCGACACCAGGTTCACGTGCTCGGGCAGGGCGGTGCGCGAGGTGGTCTCGGGGTCGTCATACAGCGACAGCCCGCGGGCGATCTCGGTCGCCGTGGCGGTGTCGATGCCGGTGCACAGCAGGTCGTGCACCGGCTCGTCGGTGCCGTGGTCGGCCAGCGTGGCGCAGCCGTCGGCGTCGATCTCGAGCACGACGTCGCACCACGCCGGCAGCTGGTCGACGGTGGCCGCGGTGACCACCGCCCGCACGGTGGACCCGACGCGGCCCATGAGCTCACGCAGGCCGGCGACGCGCGCCAGTGCCGGATCGGTGACGAGCACCAGCCCCCACCGGCGCGGGCCACTCGTGGGCGTGCCCAGTGCCGAGCGCGACATCGGCGGTAGCTCGTCGGCCAGGGCGCCCGCCAGCGCGGTGACCTCGTCGACGGATGACGCGACCCGGTGGCTCGCGGCCCGGTCGACGAGGTGCGGGAGCCACTTCAACCACGACCACCGCTCGCGTGACGGGCCCCGGCCGACGACGGCGGCGAGGGTGAGGTCGGCGGGACCGTGCCACGTCGCCGCCTGCACCACGAGCCAGCGGGCCACCGCGGCGGTTGCGGCCGGTGTGCCCACCAGCCCGATGGCGCGCCGCTGACCCAACCGCACCACGGCGGGTACGTCGGTGAGCCGGGCGTACCCGGAGACCTCGGGAGCCAGCTCGGGGAAGCGCCCGGCGGGTCCGGCCGCGCCCGCCGGTAGCCAGTGCACGGCACCGAGGCCGACGTCGAGCACGAGGGCGTCGTCGTCGGCCTGGCGCCGCTCCCACAACCGCATGCCGGCGCCGGCGACCGTGTCGCGCACGACCACCGGATCGGGGTGGGCGCGGGCGCGCCGCTGGCGTTCGGCGATGGCGGCGTCGAGCAGATCGAGGGCGAAGGCGGCGCGGAGCTGATCGATGGCCTCGCGTTGGCGGCGCCGGTCGCGGCGGTGGCGGCGCTTGCCCTCCCACCACCGGCCGAGGGCGAGGACGGGACCGGCCACGCCGAGCAGCGCGAACCGGGGCGACATCAACAGGGCCATGGCCACCACGATGGGCACGGGGCCGAGCAGCGTGGCCCACGACAGCGCGCCCGGTTGGCGCGGGTCGGCCGGGCGGGCCGGGGGCGCCGGGGGTGCCTCGGCGGCGGGGCGCGGCGCCCGGGGCGGGCGATGAACGGTGGCCATGCCGCGCTCGTCGGGCAGGACCCGTCGGCCGGCGCGGGACCGGTGCGGCGCCAGGCGGAAGGCCAGCCCGGCCACGTGGACGAGGGACCCGTGCGCCAGCGTGCGGTCGCCGGCCGCCACCGGATGGCCGTCGACGAGGATGCGGGCGTCCGTCCCGACGCGCAGGCGGGCGCCGCCGTCGGTGACGGCGAGTTCGGCAGCGCGCTCGTGCACCGGCCCGGCATGCAGGCCGGTGCCGCCGGCCATGGCCCCGCCCACGTCGTAGCGGCCGGCGGGCAGCGGCACGGTGCGCCCGGCGGCCAGTCCGGCGACCTGGTGGAGGTCGACCGTGCCCTCGCCGTCGGGCAGGGCGCCGAGGCGAGGGAGCGCCGGCGCGTTCGGGCGCCGACCAGCGGTCAGCTCGAGCACGGCGCCGTTGCCGAGGGCGGCGTCGCCCACGACGGTGGCGTGAGCGAGCGGGCGACCGTTCACCAGCAGGGTGCCGGTCGTGGGGTCGAGGCCCACAGCGGTGGCCACGTCGGCCAGGGTGGCGGCGTCGTCGACCTGCAGCTCCCAGTCACGGTCGCGTCCGGCCTGCCGGCTGACGATGCGCAGGCTCATCGGACCGGACCTCCGCGGCGGTGCCAGCGGGGTTGGCGGCCGCAGGCGGCGTCGAGGGCGGCGAGCGGGCCGACGTGCTCCACGGCCCAGCGGGGCAGCGCCTCGTCGTCGGCGCCGTCGAGGGCGCGGTGCACCGCGGCGACGCGCAGATCGGGCCCCAGGACCACCCGGCTGACGGCACCGATGGCCGCCCCGAACGCAGGGGCGAACGGCGCCGCGTCGGTGCGACCGGGGCCGGTGAGCACGGCGGCCAGGGCGGCGGCGACATCGACCGTGGGGAGCGCCGAGGTGGCGGCGGCGACCTCGGTGCGGGAGGCGACGGGCTCGGCCAGCCAGGTGGCGGCACCCTCGAGCCGCCCGGAGCGGCCGACGGTGGCCAGCCAGCTCAGCCGGCCCTGGTCGTGGCGCACCGTCCACGTGGTGGCCGGCAGCGGCACCAGTGCGGTGGCGGTGGCCACCAACGCCACCGGCAGGGCGTCGAGCGAGGTGGCGACCAGGCCGGCGGCGCCCAGGGCGTCGGTGAGGCGCACGAGCGACGACCGCAGGGCACCGGCCAGCCCGGTCGGCTGCCCGAACACCGACACCACGTCGGCGTCGACCACGTCGCCGGGTAGGGCCAGCCCGGCCACCCGGGCCACGACACCCGCCAGCGGGTCGGCGTGGCCGCTGGTGGGCAGAGCGACGACGGTGACATCGAGCGAGCCCACCACGACCCGCACGGGCGCCGTGCCGACGAACCGGCGCACGGGTGCCACCGCCTCGGTGAAGCGCGCCCGGTCGCGGACCAGGCCGGCCACGACCACCCCGTCGGGCAGGGGGAGCCGCAGGGTGGTGGCCCACCGCGCCCGCCCGGGACCGGCGAGGGTCAGGCGCACGACGGCGACGGCGTCGTCAGCGACGTGCAGGCCGACGACGTCGGCCGGCAGGGTGGTGGTTCGACGGCGGGTGGGTGGCTCCATGTCCGCCTGTCGACCGACCGGCCGCCTGCCCGTGACGGGATTTCTCCGAACGGGAAGGTGGCCGGGAAGGTCACCGGGAAGGGACCCGGGAGGGTGAGGGCGCACGGTCGTGCCCATGAAGCTCTTCCACACGCCGGCCCTGGTCCCGCTCGATCTGGAGGTCGCCCGCCTGCAGCGCCCCCGCACGTGGGCCCGCGTCCAGGCCGACTGGGCCGGTGACGATCTGCTGGCCAGCCGTGACGCGGCCGAGCTGATCACCCGGCTCCGGGGCACCAGCGCCGAGATCGACCCGCTGGCCGGCGCCCTGGTGACCCGGGCCGCCGCCGGTGACCGCGCCGCCCTCACCGTGGTCTTGGCCGCCCTCGCCGGCGTGTTCGTCGCCGTGGCCCGCCGGCGCGGAGGTGAGCTCGACGCCACGGTGGCCGATCAGCTCTCGCTGGCGGCCGAGATCGTGGCGACCAGCCCGTTGCCGCCCGACCACGTCCTGGCCACCCTGGTCAGCCGGGTGCAGGCCCGCCACCGGCGCCTGCGCCACCGGGTGCGCCTGCTGAGCGGCGCGCCGGTCGTACCCGAGGTGCCCACCACGAGCGACGCCACCGAGGTGGCGGCCCTGGGCCGGGTCGAGGTGCGGCGCGTGGGCGCGCTGGTGCGCCGGCAGATCCGGGCCGGGGTCGTGTCGACCGACGACTGGCGTCGTCTGGTCGAGCTGCGGGTGCACGGCGACAGCAGCAGCGCCATCGCCGAGCGCGACGGTCTCAGCCCCGCCGTGGTGCGCAAGCGGGCCCAGCGCACCCTCCAGGCGCTCGTCGCCGTCTGAGCACCAGCCCGGGCCGGCCGCCGGCCGCCCGGGTTCAGAACGGGCGCGGGTCGGTGCGCGTGTCGCGCAGACGCACGGGCACGAGGGGGTGGTAGCCGGCGGTGGCGTCGAGCCAGCCGGCCAGGTCGACCACCACATGGCTGGGGCTGCTCACGTGCACGCACACCGTGCCGGCGCCGTCGAGGCCGGCCACCACCAACCCGGCGGCGGTGCCACCCGCGCTCACGTTCACGTCCGACGCCAACGGTGCCCCGGCGGCGCACGGGTACACCGTGGCGAAGCCGGCGCCCACCGCGTCGGTGACGGTCACGTTCATCAGCGCGGCGCCACCCGGTGGCGCGCCGGCGGCGCCGAGGTCGACCACCAGGTCGGTGGCCGGGGTCACGCGCGTCGCCGCCCCTGTGCGGGTGTCGACCAGCCGCCGCGGCGTCACCGCGGTGACGCCGCGGCCCACGATCCAGCCCAGCACGTCCATCACCACATGGGTGGCGGCCTTGGTGAACACGCACAGCTCCCCGCCCGGCCCGAGGGCCGAGACGGCCAGGTTCGCCACGACCTGGCCGGCGCCATGGTTCACGTTCGACGCCAGCGGCGCCGTGCCGCACGGGAACAGCGTCAGGAAGCCCGATGCCTCGGCGTCGACCGCGGTCAGGTTCACCACCGCGGCCACCGCGCCAGCCGGTACGCCGCCGGGCGTCACCGGCACGACGCCACCGGCGCCGAGGCGTGCCCCGCCGGTGGGCCCGCTCGCAACCCGGGTGTCCAGCGCCCGACCGAGGGCGGGCACGACCGCGCCACCGGCACCCACGTAGCCGGCGAGATCGACGACCACATGGGCATCCACCGACGAGCGCACGCATGCCGCGCCGTCGGTCCCGAGCCCGGTGACGACGTGGTTGGCCATCGTCAGGTCGAACGTGACGTTCAGGTTCGAGGCCAGCGGCACCGGCGTGCCGCACGGGTGCACCGTGAGGAAGCCGGCGGTCGCCGGATCGACCGCGGTCACGTTCAGCACGACGGCGGCGGCATCGGTGGGCACGCCGTTGGTGCCCGCCACCGGCACGCGTAGCTCGGTGCCGGCGGCGAGGCGCGTGAAGCCTTCGACCGCGATGCGGATGAGCTCGGCCATGCGCGTCGCGCCGGTGGTGTTCAGGTGGATGGCGTCGTAGGTGAGTCCGGGCTCGTCGGCCACCGCGGCCCAGTCGGCCAGCGAGAGCTCGGGGTGGCGGGCCACGGCGGCGTGCAGGTGCTCGTTCACCGTCGGGAAGTACCAGAAGTACGGCTGGATCTGGGCCCACGCCGACGCGCTCACGAACGCCGGCTTCACCTCGCGCAAGGTCACCCACACGACGCGCTTCGCCCCCGCGGCGGCCAGGTTGGCGATCATCGTGTCGACCGAGCGGTCGAAGCGGGCCGGGTCCCAGTAGGGGTAGTTGTAGCCGGTGGCCACCACGGCCACGTCGCCCACCAGCGCGGCGTCGGCCGGCACCTCGGCGGCGGCGACCTCGGTGAACACCGCCGGCCGCCCGGCCACGGTGACCTGCCAGCCGGGAAAAGCGCGCGGCAGCGCCTCCTTGGCGCCGAGCACCACCGAGTCGGACACCACGTACAGGCGGTGGGCCGGGTCGGTCGCCGCGGTCGCCGCCCTCCCGGTCGGCGCCAACGTGGCGGCCATCATCACCAGCGCGGCGGCGCCCGCCATCCGTCGTCCCATGGCGGCAACCTAGGCGCGCCGGGTCGCTGTGGGTGAACGCCGGGTCAGCGCAGCGTGACGCGGCCGGCGGGTCCGGCCACGGCCTCACCGATCACCGCGGCGAGCTGTCCGGCGGCGTGCAGGCCGGCCAGCACGGCGTCGAGCGCAGCGGGCGGCACGGCCAGCAGCAGCCCGCCCGAGGTCTGGGGGTCGGCGGCCAGATCGCGGGCGGCGGCGTCGCCACCCACGAGGTGATCGGTCACGAACTCCAGGTTGCGGCCGGTGCCGCCGGGCACGAAGCCCTCGGCGATGAGCGCGTGCACGTCGGCCAGCACCGGCAGCGCGGCCAGGTCGACCTCGGCGGCGACGCCGGCGGCCAGCACCATCTTGTGGAGGTGCCCGGTGAGCCCGAAGCCGGTCACGTCGGTGGCGCCGTGGACGCGGTGGCGCACGGCCACGGCCGACGCCGCCGCGTTCAACGTGGTCATGCTGGCCACGGCGGCGGGGTAGGCCCGGGCCAGGCGACCGTCGGCGCCGAGCGCGGTGGGGTCGAGCCGCTTCACCGCGGTGGCGATCACGCCGGTACCGAGGGCCTTGGTGAGCACGAGCCGGTCGCCCACCTGAGCGGCGGCGTTGGTGAGCAGGTCGTCGGGGTGGGCCTCGCCGATGACGACCTGACCGAACAGGGGCTCGGGGCCGTCGACCGTGTGGCCACCGACCACCAGCCAGCCACCGGCCGCGGCCTGGCGGCGCGCACCTTCGAGGACGTCGCCGAGGGTGTCGAGGGGCAGCCGGTCGCGGGGCCAGGCCACCACGTTCAGGGCGAACAGGGGGGTGCCGCCCATGGCGTACACGTCGCTGACCGAGTTGGTGGCCGAGATCGCCCCCCAGGTGGCGGCATCGTCGACGATGGGCGTGAAGAAGTCGACCGTGGCGATGAGCGCGCGCGTCGGCGACAGCCGCCAGACGGCGGCGTCGTCGCCCGTCTCCAGTCCGACGAGGAGATCAGGGTGCAGGATCGGTTCGGCGTGGCGCAGCACCTGCGACAGCTCGGCGGGACCGAGCTTGCAGGCTCAACCGGCTCCGTGGCTGAACGCCGTGAGCCGGAAGGTGTCGTTCGGTTCGGTCATCGACGGCCACCGTAGCGAGCAATCGCGTCACAGCGACCCCTCGGCGGGGTCGACAGGTGGCCATGGTGAGCCATGACTGACTCCGTGCGTTGTGACCCCGATCGGATGGACGACCTGGCGTCCACCCTCCGCCGCACCGGCGACCATGCCCGCGTCCTCGCCGGACGCGTGACCGAGGCGCAGATCCTGGCGGCCCTCCCCGGCGGCAGCGTGCCGCGTCTGCGAGCCGTGGAGGACACGGCCCACCAGGCCGGCATCGTCGTGGCGGCGCGGGCACGCTTCGCCGCCGCGTTCACCATCGAGCCTCGCATGGCGATGTGGCTCGACGACCGACTCGCCGCCGGCGAGGTCGACGACGAGTTGGCCGTGCCGCTCGACGCGCTGGCCCGCCAGCGCGTCGCCGACGCCCGGGCCCAGCTGCGGGCGGCGGGTGGCCGGGGCAAGGGCCGGCCGACCGGTGACGACATCCGGTCCTTGCTCGCGGGGCTCACCGCCACCCAGCTCGACGCGCTCGTCGGGGCTCTCACCGACGCCGAGGTCCGCGCCGTGTTCCATCGCCTGCGCCGCGGGAGCAAGCACGGTGGCCTGTCGCGCTCGGACCGGTTCGCGTTGTACGCCGACCTCGGCGAGCGCGTGGCCCGACCCACCTGGCGACGGCTCGGGTCGCTCGAGTCCGAGATCGAGCCCCCGTTGGCCACCGTCGTCGCCCGTCTGCCCAAGGTGGCCGTGGGAGGTCGGCCCACCACCTGGCAGGTCCGCGATCTGCAGGGACCGGTCGCGCTCGGCGGGCCGGGCGACGCGGCGCCCTTCGACGCCGACGACCTCCGGCAGGGCTACCTGGGGGACTGCTACCTGCTGTCGGTGGTCCAGAGCCTGGCCGCCCAGCACCCCGAGGCGTTGGCCCCGCTGTTCCGCCGCAACCCGAACGGCACGGTCACGGTGAAGGTGGCCAACGGGGCGCGTGCGGTCGTCGACCCGTCGTTCGTCGTCGAGTCGAACGGGCCCGGCGCACCCATGACCGTGCAGCACACCGCGGAGTCCGACGCCGGCTCCTCGTTCGAGATCTGGGGCCAGGTCCTCGAGAAGGCGTGGGCGATCCTGCACGGGGGGTACGGCAAGATCTGGAGCGGCAACCCGGGCGAGACCTTGGTCGAGCTGGTCGGGGGCAGCGTCACCCAACGGGACGCGGACGGCTTCGGCGCCGACGAACTGGCCCGGCGTCTGGCCGCCGGCGAGATCCTGACCGTGCTCACGTCGCCCGACGCCGACGATCCGCGGCTCGAGTCCCACCACGCCTACCGGCTGGTGGCGGTCGATCCGGTGCACCGCGTCGTGACGCTGGAGAACCCGTGGGACGCCGGCGGGAGCGCGCCGTTCACGATCCCGCTCGACGACCTGGTCCGCGCCAGCAACGTCATCGATGCCAATCGGCTGCCGACGAGTGGGGACGAGAGCTGGCGCCGGTAGCCTGCAGGCGAGAAGTTGATACAGTAGCTATCAACTTTCCTGCTACAGCACGGAGGCCGTCGTGGCGCTGGACCCGAAGAAGTGGACGCAGAAGACCCAGGAAGCGGTGGCCGCCGCCCTGGAGGACGCCCGGGCCAACGCCAACCCGGAGCTCACGCCCGACCACCTGCTGGCCGCCCTGCTCCGGCAGGAGGGGTCCATCGTGCTGCCCGTGGTCCAGAAGCTGGGCAAGGCACCACTGATGCTGCGCAACAAGGCCGACGAGATCGTGGGCAAGCTGCCCAGGTCGTACGGGTCCGAGACCCGCTGGGCCCGCGAGACCACCCAGCTCATCGAGCTGGCCGATGCCGCCCGCAAGGAGCTGCGCGACGACTTCCTGTCGGTCGAGCACCTGCTGCTGGCCATGCCCGACCGGCTCGGCGTCGGCCGCGAAGAGCTCCTCCAGGCCCTCGCCGCCGTGCGGGGCAGCCATCGGGTCACCAGCCAGAACCCCGAGGAGCAGTTCCAGGCCCTCGAGAAGTACGGCCAGGACCTCACCGCCCGCGCCCACGACGGCAAGATCGACCCGGTCATCGGCCGCGACGACGAGATCCGCCGCGTCATCCAGGTGCTCAGCCGCCGCACGAAGAACAACCCGGTGCTCATCGGCGAACCCGGCGTCGGCAAGACCGCCATCGTCGAAGGGTTGGCCCGTCGCATCGCCGCCGGCGACGTGCCCGAGGGCCTCAAGCACAAGCGCCTCATCTCGCTCGACCTGGCGTCCATGGTGGCCGGGGCGAAGTACCGCGGTGAGTTCGAGGAGCGGCTCAAGGCCGTGCTGAAGGAGATCACCGACGCCGAGGGCGAGATCATCACCTTCATCGACGAGATCCACACCATCGTCGGTGCCGGCGCCGCCGAAGGCGCCATGGACGCCGGCAACATGATCAAGCCCATGCTGGCGCGCGGCGAGCTGCACATGATCGGTGCGACCACGCTCGACGAGTACCGCAAGCACATCGAGAAGGACGCCGCCCTGGAGCGCCGCTTCCAGCAGGTGTACGTGGGCGAACCCTCGGTGGAGGACACCGTGGCCATCCTGCGCGGCCTGAAGGAGCGCTACGAGGTGCACCACGGCGTGCGCATCCAGGACTCGGCGCTGGTGAGCGCGGCGGTGCTGTCGAACCGCTACCTCACGAACCGCTTCCTGCCCGACAAGGCCATCGACCTCATCGACGAAGCGGCCAGCCGGCTGCGCATCGAGATCGACTCGCTCCCCACCGAGATCGACATCGTCGAGCGGCGGCTGCGTCAGCTCGAGATCGAGCGCGTCGCCCTCGAGAAGGAGACCGATGCGGCGTCCAAGGAGCGCCTGGCTGCGCTGGAGGACGAGCTGTTCACCCTGAAGGCCGAGACGGCGACCATGCGCGAGCACTGGGAGGCCGAGAAGGAAGCCATCGCCGCCATCCGCAACCTGAAGGAAGGGCGCGAGGCGTTGGAGACGGCGGCCCAGTTGGCCGAGCGTGACATGGACCTCGGCCAGGCCTCCGAGATCCGCTACGGCCGCATCCCCGAGATCGACCGTCGCATCGCCGATGCCACCGTCCACCTCGACGAGCTGCAGAAGGGCAACCGCATGCTCAAGGAGGAGGTCGACTCCGAGGACATCGCCGATGTCGTGGCCAAGTGGACGGGCGTGCCGGTGTCCAAGCTCATGGAGGGCGAGATGGCCAAGCTCGTCCACCTGGAAGACCATCTCCACGACCGGGTGATCGGTCAGGACCAGGCGGTCACCGCGGTGGCCAACGCCATCCGCCGCAGCCGGGCCGGCCTGTCCGACCCGAACCGCCCCATCGGCTCGTTCCTGTTCCTCGGCCCCACCGGTGTGGGCAAGACCGAGCTGGCCCGGGCGCTGGCCGAACTGCTCTTCGACGATGACAAGGCCATGGTCCGCATCGACATGGGCGAGTACATGGAGAAGCACTCGGTGTCGCGTCTCATCGGTGCGCCTCCCGGCTACGTCGGCTACGACGAAGGCGGACAGCTCACCGAGGCGGTGCGCCGCCGACCGTACGCGGTCGTGCTGCTCGACGAGATCGAGAAGGCCCACAGCGACGTGTTCAACGTGCTGCTGCAGGTGCTCGACGACGGCCGCCTCACCGACGGGCAGGGCCGCACGGTCGACTTCACCAACGCCGTGCTCATCATGACCAGCAACCTGCCCGGTGACCCGATGGGCTTCTTCAAGCCCGAGTTCGTGAACCGCATCGACGACATCGTGCGCTTCCGTTCGCTCACCGAGGCCGACCTCGGTCGCATCGTCGACATCCAGCTGGCCCGGCTGCGCACCCGCATGGCGGCTCGGCGCATCGCGTTGGTGGTCACGCCGGCGGCGGCGGCGCGCATCGCCCACGACGGATACGACCCGGCCTTCGGTGCCCGCCCGCTCAAGCGCGTCATCCAGCGCGAGATCGGCGATCGCGCCGCGGTGGCGATCCTGGAGGGCCGCGTGGTGGACGGCGACACGGTCACGGTCGACGTCGTCGACGGCGAGATCACCGTCCACTGACGGCGGTGTCGCCGTGGCATGCTGCGGCTCATGACGACGCTGCGGGACCTGGTCGATCGCTACACGACGGCGTGGACGAACGCCGACGAGGAGCTGTTCCTGTCGTTGGTGGCGGACGGGTGCGTCCGCCACGATCCGGGCACGGTGCACACGATCTCGCACGCCGAGAACGCGGCCCGCTTCCGCCACACCCACGAGCAGTTCCCGGGGCTCACCTTCGCCAACGCGTGGATGTTCGAGCACGGCGACGACACCATCACGGTCTGCTACGCGATGACCTCGGGCGCCACCACGCTGGCCGGCATCGAGGTGTTCCGTTTCGCCGGTGGTCGCATCGTCGAGGTGTGGAACGCCCCGCCGGGCACGGGTGCCTGGGCCTAGCCCGTCGCGCGCAGGTCAGACGATCGCCAGCAAACGTTCATGGCGCCGCGACCAACGTTCCCCCACTCGCGCCCACACTTCTCCTATCGTCTCGGGCTCGCTCCCTGTCCCCCCACCCTCAGGAGGCACCCGCATGATCAACCGTGCCCGCACCACCGATGGCATCAAGCTCACGTTCTCCCTCTCCCTCGACCGGGCCGTGTCCGTGGTCGGCGACTTCAACGATTGGGACCCCGCGGCCCATCCGTTGAAGCCCCGCACCAACGGCAAGCGTTCGGTCGTGGTCACGCTGCCCACGGGCACGCGTCACGCCTTCCGCTACCTCGCCGACGGCGGCCACTTCTTCGACGATCCCGACGCTGACGGTTACGAGGCCAACGGCTACGGCGACGTGCACGGCCTGCTCGTGGTCGATGCACCGCGGGCCCGGGCCGCCGCCGTGGCGACCACGACCGCGACCGCGCCCAAGGCCCCCAAGCCCAGGTCGGCCCCGACCCGCAAGAAGGCCTGACGCCCCACCCACCAACGCGGCAGCCGCGGCAGGGTCGGTCACAGATCGGCGCCGGCAGGGTCCAAGGCAGAGGTGGCCCCGCAGCTCTGGATCGACACCGACGCCGCCACGGCGCTCGCCTCACGGCTCTCCACCACCGCGACCGAGGCCGACGGCCTGGCCGGGGTGATCGCGGGCGCCGCCCGCCAGGCCGAGCTGCCGGCGCCGGGCGTCGCCGTGTTGGGCGACCTGGCCGAGGCGCAGCGTGCCGTCAGCCGGGTGCTGCACGACCGGGCCTCGCTGGCGGCGGGGTTCCGGCTGGCGCCGGATGCGCTCGGCCACACCGAGTTCGCCCTCGCCGTGCAGGACGGTGAGTCGCGCCTGGCCGCGCTCCGGGCCGACCACGACACCGACCAGGCGGCGGGCGACGCCGAACGGCTGCGGGTGGCCGTCGCCGCGTTCGACGCCCCGCCCACCAGTGGTGACCGCTACGCCGAGCTGGTGGCGGCCGACCCCACCCTCGCCGGCGTGCTCGACCGCGTGCTGGCCGCCGGCCACGACCCCGGCTACCGCGACGCGCTGGTGCTCGCCCTGGGGCGACCGTGGCGCGCGTCGCTGGCCCGCCTCGTGGGGATGCACGCGGTGCGCACGGGCCAGACGGGCGACACCGGTCCGGCCGACCCGCTCGCCGACGTCGGCACGGTGTCGGTCGATCTGTCGTTCCTGCCGCTGCTCGCCGACGGTGGGCCGCACCCGTTCGACGTGGCCCAGGGCAGCCTCGGCGACTGCGGCCTGCTGGCCGCCCTTGCCGCGGTGGCGGCCGGCCATCCCCGGTGGATCACCGAGCTCGTCCACGACCGGGGTGACGGCACCTGCGACATCACCATCGCCGGCGAGGTCATCATCGTCGACGCCCAGTTCCCGGTGGGTCCCGACGGCACGTCCCGCGACGACCGCGGCGACGTCCTGTGGGCCCGTCTGTTCGAGAAGGCGGCCGCCATCTACGCGACCGAACACGGCCGCCGTTTCCTCGGCGTCGATCTGCCCGACGCCGTCGATCCCTGGTCCGACGGCTACGCGTCGCTGTCGGTGGCGCTCACGACCGAGTGGTTCGACACGATCTTCGGGGCGCACGGCCGGTCCGATCAGCTCGTCGTGGCGGTCACCCCGCCCGGTGACGTCGTGGCGGCGATGCAGGCGAAGCTGGCCGACGGCGTGCCGGTCACCGCCCTCACCGTCACCGGCATGGGCTTTCGCCAGCCCCACCACCTGGCCGTGCTGCAGGTGCCGGGCGACGGCACCGTCACGGTGCTGAACCCGTGGGGACACCTGTGGGGTGACGATCTGACCGCCGTGCAGCACGCGGTGCCGAGCGCCGTCATCGACGCCGACCACGGCATCATCACCCTGAGCCTGGGCGACTTCTTGCGGGCCGTGGCGCTCGTGGAGATCGGTCCCGGGGCCGACGCCGACGGCGACGGGCTCACCGAGATCGTGCGCCAGGACCGCGCCGTCACCGTCGGTCCCCTCGTGGTGGCGGCCGCCTTCCAGCGCGAGGCGGGCACCACCGGTCACCTCGGCCTCGATGGCATCGACATCGGCAGCGGGTCGCGGTCCACGGTCACCGCCCACCTCGGCACCGGCGCCGCCGACGCCGGCACGGGGGTCAGCCTGCTCACCGGCCCCCAGCTCATCGCCCGACCGAACGTGGTGATCACGCCCGAACGCGTCCACCTCGGGCTCGACCTGGGGGCGTCGGGGCTGTTCGGGGTGGCCGTCCACGCCGACATCGACGTGCAGCCGGTCGAGCTGGTCCACGACGTGGTCCAGGCGGCCGGCTCGGTCATCCACACCGCCGGGAACGTGCTCGACCGGGCCGGGTCGGTGCTCGACGACCTCATCCCCGACCTGCCCGGGCTGCCGTGGTGACCGGCGTCGTGGTCGTTCGGGCTGGGTCGCGGCGCCCGCACCGCCTAGGCTCGGCCGGTAATCCTTCCGTGTAAGGGGAAAGCAATGCCGGCAACCGTCATCGTCGGGACCCAGTGGGGAGACGAGGGCAAGGGCAAGGTCACTGACACGCTCGCCAAGGAGATGGCCCTCGTCGTCCGTTACCAGGGGGGCCACAACGCGGGCCACACCCTGGTCGTGAACGGGGAGCGGTTCGCCCTTCGCCTGCTGCCCTCGGGCGTGCTCTACGACCACGTCACGCCCGTCATCGCCAACGGGGTGGTGGTCGACCCGATCACGCTGGTGGAGGAGATCGACACCCTCACCGCGCGGGGTGTCGACTGCTCCCGCCTGAAGGTGTCGAGCCATGCTCATCTGATCCTGCCGTGGCACGTCGCCCACGACGCCCTGTCCGAGACGCGCCGGGGCGAGGCCAAGCTGGGCACCACGCTGAAGGGCATCGGCCCGGCCTACGCCGACAAGTCGCGCCGCATCGGGCTGCGGGTGGGCGACATGCTCGACCGGGCCCGGTTCGCCGAGCAGCTCCGCACCGTGGGCCGGGCCGAGAACGAGGCCATCGCGTCGCTCGGCGGCGATCCGGTCGACGTGGACGCCGTGGTCGACCGGTACGCCGGTGAACTGGCCGACCGCCTGACGCCGTACGTGGCCGACACGGTCACGTTGTTGCACGACGCGCTCGACGCCAACCAGCACATCCTGCTGGAAGGCGCGCAGGCCACGTTCCTCGACCTGGACCACGGCACGTATCCGTTCGTCACGTCGTCGAACCCCACCGCCGGCGGGGCGTGCACGGGCACCGGGCTCGGCCCGCGCGACCTCACGCGCATCGTGGGCATCGCCAAGGCGTACACGACCCGCGTCGGTGCCGGCCCGTTCCCCACCGAGCTCGACGACGCCACCGGTGAGGCGCTGGTCGACATCGGCAAGGAGTTCGGCACGGTCACCGGTCGCCGGCGGCGCACGGGCTGGTTCGACTGCGTGATGCTGCGCCTGGCCGCCCGCCTGAACAGCCTCACCGACCTCGCCGTGCTGAAGCTCGACGTGCTCGACACCTTCGACGAGGTGAAGCTCTGCATCGGGTACGAGCGCGACGGTCGCCGACTGGGCGGCTACCCCGACCTCATCGACGACCTGGCCGCGGTGACCCCGGTGTACGAGACGTTCCCCGGTTGGAAGACGTCGCTCACCTCGTGCCGTGAGGTCGGCGATCTGCCGACCGCGGCGCGCGACTACGTGGCCGCGTTGGAGAAGCACGTGGGCGTGCCCGTCTCGTTCGTGGGCACCGGCCCCGAGCGCGACCAGTACGTGCAGTTCTCATGATCCCCCGGTACCAGACGCCGGAGATGACGGCGCTGTTCTCTGATGCGGGCCGCTTGCGCACGTACCTCGACGTCGAGATCCTCGCCGTCGAGGCCATGGAGGCCGGTGGCCAGGCGCCGGCGGGCAGCACTGCCGCGTGCCGGGCGCGGGCCCCGCAGATCGACGAGGCGTTCGTGGCCGCGGTGAGCGAGCGCGAGCTCGTGACCAACCACGACGTCGCCGCCTTCGTCGACGTGGTGCAGGCGGCCATTGGTGGGCCCGAGGCCAACTGGATCCACTTCGGGCTCACGTCGTCCGACGTGGTCGACACGTCGTGGTGCGTGCTGCTCACGCAGGCGTGCGATCTGCTCATCGACGCCGCCACCGCGCTGCTGGCGACGCTGCACGACCTGGCCCACCGCCACCGCCGCACGGCCATGATCGGGCGCACGCACGGCATCCACGCCGAGCCCACCACGTTCGGCTTCACCTGCGCGCTGTGGGGTCTGCAGGTGGCGCGCGACCGCGAGCGGTTGCAGGCGGCCCGCATCGCGGTGGCCGTGGGCAAGCTGTCGGGCGCGGTGGGCACGTACTCGAACATCGATCCCGCCATCGAGGCGCACGTGTGCGCGTCGCTGGGTCTGGTGCCCACGCCGGCCACGCAGGTGGTGGCCCGCGACCGCCACGGCCAGTTCCTGTACGCGTGCGCGGCGGTGGGCACCACGTGCGAGTCGGTGGCGGTGAACCTGCGCCACCTGCAGCGCACCGAGGTGCGCGAGGTCGAAGAGGGGTTCGCTCCGGGCCAGAAGGGTTCGTCGGCCATGCCCCACAAGCGCAACCCGATCTCGGCCGAGACGCTCAGCGGACTGGCGCGGGTGCTGCGGGGCAACCTGCAGGCCGGCCTGGAGAACGTGGCGTTGTGGCACGAGCGCGACATCTCGCACTCGTCGGTCGAGCGCGTGGTGCTGCCCGACTCGGCTCAGCTGGCCCACTACTCGCTGCGGCGCCTGGCCCGGTTGCTGGGCGGTCTGCAGGTGCGTGAGGACCAGATGCTCACCAACCTCGATCTCACGCGCGGGCTGGTGTTCAGCCAACCGGTGCTGCTGGCGTTGATCGACGGTGGGTTGAGCCGGGACGAGGCCTACCGGGTGGTGCAGGAGGACGCGGCGCGCGTGTGGGCCGAGCAGCGAAGCTTCCGCGGGGTGCTCGAGGCCGACGAGCGAGTGCCGCTCGACGCCGGCGCGCTCGACCGGGCCTTCAGCCTGGATCGCGCCCTGGCCCGCACCGACGGGGTGTTCGACGCGCTCGACGCCGCGGTCGCCGCCGGCACCTGAGTCGGCACGCGCGGGAGCGGGTGGCCGGGGCCACCCGCTCGCGGGGATGGGTCGGGGCCGGCCATTGGCCGGCCCCATGCGGTCGCGTCAGCGGCTGACGCCGGCCCGCTTCAGCACCTCGGGCGTGACGCCGATCTCGCGCCAGGCGGCGTAGGTGATGCCGCGCCGATCGCTGTAGCTGGCGGCGACCTTGATGAAGTCGGCCTCGAACTCGCTGAGGTCGACCCGCTCCTCCATGGCGCCGAGCTCCTCGAGCAGGTTCATACGCTCCTGGACGAGGTTGACGCGGCTCAGCATGTCGGCCTCGTCGAGTTCGGCCTCGATCACCTCCAGCCTGTTCTTGATCGAGTCCGGCGTGCGCTTGCGGCCTCTCTTGGGCTTGTTCGCCGCCATCACCTCGAGGTAATTCGACACGGCTCGACTCTCGGCCCGCCCGGTCGCCATCGCCGCCTTGTGTTCCTTGGTGACCACCTTGGGGCCACGCTTCTTCTTCTCAGCCATGGCAATGAGAATAGCCCGGAACCGATCCAATGAACCATTCAAGCTCGGGCCAATTGTCCGATTGTTCTGATCGTCGCTGCTTCAACTGTTGGATCGTCCGGCCATCGTCAAGGGCAATTGTGGCCGCCATCGTGACATTGACTTCGGGAACCCGGGCGGTCCTATTTGGACGCTGGGTGGGGGAATCGGCGTCCACAACCACGCAATCCATGGCCGCCGCGCCGGTGGTCGATCACGGGACCGCTCGGAGCGAAGTCAGAGGGCCGGGCGGACCGCCTCGGCCACGAGGTGCAGATGGTCGAGGTCGTGCAGGTCGAGCGCCTGCAGGTACAGGCGGGTGGCGCCGGCGTCGCGCCAGCGGGCCAGTGTGGCGATGACCTCGTCGACCGTGCCGCCGGCACCGTTGGCCCGCAGCTCGGCCGGTTCCCGCCCGATGGCGGCGGCGCGGCGGGTGAACTCGGCCTCGTCGCGCCCGCAGCACAGCACCAGCGCGGCCGACATGGTCATGGTCTGCGCGTCTCGGCCGCGCGCCTCGCACGCCGCCCGCACCCGGTCGGTCGCCGCGGTGAACGCCTCGACCGACGCGAACGGCAGGTTGAACTCGTCGGCGTAGGTGGCGGCCAGGCGCGGGGTGCGGGCCAGGCCACCGCCGCCGATGATGATGGGCAGGTGGGCCTGGGCCGGCTTGGGCAGGCCGGGGGAGTCGACGACCGAGTGGTGGCGGCCGGTGTAGGAGAACGTCTCGCCGGCGGGGGTGCCCCACATGCCGGTGATGATGGCCAACTGGTCCTCGAAGCGCTCGAAGCGCTCGCCCAGCGGGGGGAACGGGATGGCCCCGGCGGTGTGCTCGGCCTCGTACCAGCCGGCACCGAGCCCGAGCTCGACGCGCCCGCCCGACATCTGGTCGACCTGGGCCACGCTCACGGCCAGCGGCCCGGCATGGCGGAACGTGGCCGACGTGACCAGCGTGCCCAGGCGGATGGTGGTGGTGTCGCGGGCCAGCCCCGCCAGCGTGATCCACGCGTCGGTCGGGCCGGGCCGACCGCTCACGTCGCCCATCTTCAGATAGTGGTCAGACCGGAAGAACGCATCGAAGCCGAGCGTCTCGGCGGTGCGGGCGGCGGCGAGGAGCGTGTCGTAGGAGGCACCCTGCTGGGGTTCGGTGAAGATGCGGAGCGAGAGGCCGTCGGAGGTCATGGCCCGCACGGTACGGTCATCGGCATGGACCCCGCTAGTGCCAGCATGACGACCGCCGCGCTCCGCCAGCACGTGCTCGACCACAGCGTCCGCCGGGGTGAGTTCACGCTGAAGTCAGGGGCCACCAGCACCTGGTTCCTCGACACCAAGCAGACGGCGTGCCGCCCTGACGGCATCCTGCTGGTGGCCGAGGCGGCCCTGGCCGTCATCCCGTCCGAGGTGAACGCCATCGGCGGTCTGACCATGGGCGCGGATCCGGTGGCCTTCGGCATCGCCGCCGTGGCCGCCACCCGCGGCCGGGCCTTGCGCAGCTTCTCGATCCGCAAGGAGGCCAAGGACCACGGGGTCACCGGCCGCCTGGCCGGTGCGCTGCAGCCGGGCGACAAGGTCGTCGTCACCGAGGACACGGTCACGCGTGGCACGTCGGCGATGGAGGCGGTTCGCGCCGTGCGCGAGCTCGGCGCCGAGCCGGTGATGATCCTGGTGATCGTCGACCGCGGCGGCACCTGCGCGGCCATGGCCGAAGCCGAGGGCATCGCCTTCCACGCGCTGCTCACCGCACCTGACCTCGGCTTCGGGTACGGCACCTGAGATCTGGGGCACCTGAGCGCGGTCAGGCCAGGACGTACCCGGTGGTGCGCTGGCGAAGCTCGCGACCCAGCGGGTGCACGAGAGCGCGGAAGGAGTCCTCGGTCATCTTCTGCCCGTGCGAGGCACCGGCGGCGCGGCTGATGTTCTCGTCCATCAGCGTGCCGCCGAGGTCGTTGACGCCGGCCATCAGCAGCTGCCGGGAGCCGGCGACACCGATCTTCACCCACGACGCCTGGATGTTGTCGATGAACCCGCGGTAGGCGATGCGGCCGACGGCGTGCAGCAGCAGCGTCTCGCGGAACGTGGGGCCGCGACGGGCCTGGCGCTGCAGGTAGATCGGTGCCGCCATGTGGACGAACGGCAGGGGCACGAACTCGGTGAAACCACCGGTGCGGGCCTGCAGGTCGCGCGTCAGCACGAGGTGCCGGGCCCAGTGGATCGGGCGCTCGACGGAGCCGGCCATGATCGTCACGTTGGAGTGCAGGCCGACGCGGTGGGCCGTCTCGTGGACGTGGAGCCACTCGTCGGTGGACACCTTGTCGGGGCACAGCACCGCACGCACCTCGTCGTCGAGGATCTCGGCGGCGGTGCCGGGCAGCGAGCGCAGCCCTGCGTCCATGAGGCGACGCAGGTACGTCTCGAGCGGTTCGCCCAGTCGCTTGGCGCCCTCGTTCACCTCGAGCGCGGTGAAGCCGTGGATGTGGATGTCGGGCGCGGCATCGCGCACGGCATGGCACACGTCGAGGTAGTAGTCGCCGTCGAACTTCGGGTGGATGCCGCCTTGAAGGGTCACCTCGGTGGCGCCGAGGTCCTGCGCTTCGCGCGCCCGCTGGGCGATGTCGTCGAGGGTCAGCAGGTACGGCGTGCCGCGGAGGTTGAGCGACAGCGGCCCCTTCGAGAACCCGCAGAACCTGCATTTGAACGTGCACACGTTCGTGTAGTTGATGTTGCGGTTGTGGACCCACGTGACGGTGTCGCCGACGGCGGCGCGGCGCAGTTCGTCGGCCAGCTGGGCCACCGCGGCGACCTCGGGCCCCCGGGCCCCGAGCAACGTGACGATCTCGTCGATGCCGGGCACCTGGCCGCGGCGCACGCCGTCGAGCACGTCGGCCACGGCACCGGTGAGCGGCCGCACCGGGGCGGGCAGCAGCACCGGCGGGGGCGCCGTCCAGCCCGAGTACCACTGGGTCGACGGCTCGCCTTCGAGGATCACGTCGGCGCCGTCGCCGGCGTCGCGCGTGCCGGTGACGTGCTCGGGGAACTGGGCGCCCGGATCGTCGCGCCCGAGCCCTTCACCGTCGGAGCGGTCGAGCACCGCGAAGCGCAATGAGGGATCGACCCAGGCGACGGGTCCGGCGAGGGTGTCGGTGACGAACTCGGGATAGGCCGTGAGGCGCGGGGCCAGGGTGAAGCCGCGCGCCTCGGTCACGGCACGCAGCACGTCGAGGTCGGGCCAGGGCCGCTCGGGGTTCACGTGATCGGCGGTGACCGGCGAGACGCCGCCCCAGTCGTCGATGCCGGCGTCGAGGAGCACGCCGAAGTCGTCGGACAGGTTCGGTGGGCCCTGCAGGTGGATGGACGGCGGCAGCACGAGCCGGGCCGCGGCGAGGGTCCACAGGTACTCCTCCGGCGGGCAGGCGGGTGCGTTGCGCATGCCGGTGCGCAACTTGGGCAGGAAGTTCTGGATGATCACCTCCTGCACGTGGCCGTGGCGTTCGTGGCTGGCGGCGATGGCCCGTAGCCCGGCCAGGCGGTCGGCGCGGGTGTCGCCGATGCCGACGAGCAGGCCGGTGGTGAACGGGATGCGCAGCTCGCCGGCCCATTCCAGCGTGTCGAGCCGGCGCGCCGGGTCTTTGTCGGGCGCCCCCTGGTGGCAGGCCAGGTCGGGGTTGATCGACTCGAGCATCATCCCCTGGCCCACGGCGGCCGCCCGCAGCAGGGTCAGCTCGTCGCGGTACAACGCGCCGGCGTTGGCGTGCGGCAGCAGACCGGTCTCCTCGACGACGAGGCGGCACATGGCGGCCAGGTACTCGACGGTGGTGGCGTAGCCGTGGTCGTGCAGCCAGGTGCGGGCCACCTCGTAGCGCAGCTCGGGTCGCTCGCCCAGGGTGAACAGCGCCTCGTGGCAGCCGGCGCGGGCGCCGGCCACGGCGATGGCCAGCACCTCCTCGGGCTCCAGGTACGCGGCGGCGAGCCGGCCGGGGGGCTGGGCGAAGGTGCAGTAGTCGCAGGTGTCGCGGCACAGCATCGTCAGGGGGATGAAGACCTTCGGGGAGAAGGTGATCCGCGTGCCCGTGGTCTCGTCGCGGCGTCGGCGCGCCGCAGCCATGAGCTCGTCGAGCGGGGCTGCGGCGATCTCGGTGGCGGAGATGGTCGTCATGTGCCGGACGTTACACGAGTAAGTGTCAAAGGCGAACTCACTGGTGAAACCTAGGATGGGTCCGTGGCGAAGGAGCAGACGGGCATCGAAGCGGTCGCCGGGCTGATCGGCGACCGGTGGGCCATGCTCGTGCTGCGTGACGTGTTCCGAGGGCTGCGCCGCTTCGACGAGCTCTGCGAGGACCTCGGCATCGCCCGCCCCGTGCTCGTGTCACGGCTCACCCGGCTGGTCGACGCCGGCCTGCTGGAGAAGGTGCCGTACCAGCTCCACCCGCCGCGCTACGACTACCGGCTCACGCCGATGGGCGTCGAGCTGTCGCCCGCGCTCGTGGCCCTCATGCGGTGGGGCGACCGGTGGTTCGGCGACGGCGCGCCCACCGCCCACCTCGTGCACGCGCCGTGCGGCGGCGACTTCGAACAGGCCTTCTGGTGCGCGACGTGCCGCACCACGTTCGGCCCCGACGCGATCAGGGCCAGGCGCCCCTGAGCGCCGCGGCTGTGCCGTTCCCGATCGACGGTAGGGCAGGAGGACCCGGGTAGGCTGCCGCCGAACCAGCGGAACCCGTTCGCGTCGGGCGGCTCCTGCATACGCCGAAAAGGTGGGTGGGAACCCATGAACGACGCGCACCTGAAGGCCATCGCCAACGCCGATCCGTACCCGTACTGGTTGGACGACGCCGACGAGCCCGATTCCAACGAGACCCTGGTCCGCACCGAGAGCTGCGACCTGTGCGTCATCGGGGGCGGCTACACCGGCTTGTGGACGGCGATCCTGGCGAAGGAGCGCGATCCGTCCCGCAACGTGGTGCTGGTCGAAGCCGGCACCATCGCGTCGGCGGCGTCGGGTCGCAACGGTGGCTTCATGGAAGCCAGCCTCACGCACGGGATCGCCAACGGGCAGCAGCGCTTCCCCCACGAGATGGCTGCGCTGGAGCAGTTGGCGTTGGAGAACCTGGACGCCATCGAAGCGGTCATCACCGAGCACGACATCGACTGCGACTACGAGCGCGTCGGCGTGATCGACGTGTGCGTGCACCCGAACCAGCTCGGTGAGCTCCGTGAGGACTACGAGCAGCTGCGCAACCTCGGCCAACCGGTGGAGCTGCTCGACCGTGACGCCATGCAGCGCGAGATCCACTCGGCCACCTACCACGGCGGCCTGTGGCGCAAGGACCGCGCCGCGCTGGTGGACCCCGCCCGCCTGGCGTGGGGGTTGAAGAAGGTCGCCGAAGACCTGGGCGTGCGGATCTACGAGGACACCAAGGTCACCAGGCTCGAGCGTGACGGTGTGGGCGTGCTGGCCACCACGCCGCTCGGCCGGGTGCGGGCCGGGCGCGTCGCCCTGGCCACCAACGCGTTCACGCCACTGGTGCGGGCGGCCCGCAAGTACATCATCCCGGTCTACGACTACTGCATGGTGACCGAACCCCTCACCGAGGCCCAGCGCGAGTCGATCGGTTGGAAGCGGCGCCAGGGCCTGTCGGACACGACGAACCAGTTCCACTACTACCGGCTCACCGAGGACAACCGCATCCTGTGGGGCGGCTACGACGCCATCTACTACTTCGGTGGCAAGGTGAACCCGAACCTCGACGCCCGGCCCGAGACCTGGGCGCTGCTGTCGCAGCACTTCTTCACGACCTTCCCCCAGCTGGAAGGCATCCAGTTCACCCACGTCTGGGGCGGCGCCATCGACACCTGCACCCGCTTCTGCGTGTTCTGGGACCGGGTCATGAACGGCAGGGTCGTGTACGCCCTCGGCTACACCGGCCTCGGCGTCGCCTCCACCCGCTTCGGCGCCGAGGTCATGCTCGACCTGCTCGACGGCAAGCGCTCGCGGGCCACGGAACTGCAGTTCGTCCAACGCAAGCCGGTGCCGTTCCCGCCCGAGCCGTTGAAGTGGGCCGGCGTGCAGATGACCCGGTGGTCGATCAACCAGGCCGACCGCAACCACGGCCAGCGGAACCTGTGGCTGCGGGCCCTCGACCGGTTCGGGCTCGGTTTCGACAGCTGAGCGAAGCGGCGGCAGCTCAGGGGGCATCGCCCCTTTAGGTGGCGCCCGCGGTGCCGATGGATGAGGTGCGACCGTGACGCGAGCGGCCGTCGACCGACCCGAGCGACCGACCCCTGCGAGATCCGCCGCATGACCGGCACCAACCCGACGGCCCGAACCCGCACCGATGCGCCGCCCGACGAGCGGTTCACGGTGCGCGACCCGGGCCAGATCGCCACGACGCTGACGAAGCTGGCGACCGAGGAGGTCCCGGTCACGTGCTCGTACGGCCCCGAGGGCGACGTGGCGCACAGCAAGGTGCTCGCCGTGTCGTCGGACCGGCGCACCGTGTTCCTCGAGATGACGGGAGACGACGCCGTCGACGCCGCCGTTGCGGCCGGCGGCCCGGTCTCGTGCCAGGCCGCTCTGGCCAACATCCGCGTCGAATTCGTCGTGGAGCCCGTGGTCGGCCGCCTCCACTACAGCAAGGTGTTCGCTGCGCCGGCGCCGTCGTTCCTCATCCGGGTGCAGCGCCGGGAGTACTACCGGATGAACATGGACGGCACCGACGGGCCGTCGTGCGAGCTGGCCCTGCCCCGGATGGACCGCACCGATCCACTGGTCGACGTGCGCGTCGTCGATCTGTCGGGCGGCGGTATGGCCGTGGTGCTGCCCAACGGCCCGTGGGCTCTGCGCCTGCACGTCGAGCTGCGCGAGTGCCTGCTGGCCGTGGGCGACATTGGCGCGCTGCAGGCCCGGGCCCTGGTGCGCAACCTCGTGAAGCTCACCGGTGCCGACGGCCGACCGTTCGTGCGCATGGGGTGCGAGTTCCTCGGCTTGCGCGACGGCGAGATCGCCCTGCTGCAGCGCTACGTGAGCCAGGTGCAGCGCCGCCAGCGCGAGCAGGAGGCCGCGGCCGCGGCCGCGACCGCCGGACGGTCAGGCCGCTGAGCCGGCCGCCTCTCGGGCCGTCAGGTCAGGAAGAACCACGACGTCAGCCCGGCGGCGCGGATGACGGCCCACCCCATCTCGTTGCTCACGACGCCACCACCGCCTCGGGCAGGGCGAACCCATGATGGGGAAGCGGCGCTCCTCGATGGTGCGTGGCCGGGGCATGCGGTCATGGTCGTGGGCGACGTTTCGACGAACCTGGGGAGTCGGTGAGGGCTCGGTGAGAACGGCGGTCCGAGATGGTGGCGACGCCGGCGGCGCGCTACACCAGGGGACGTGAACCTGCGGGCGCGGCTGGCGCTCACCCTCGGTCTGCTCAGCGCGGTGGCGTCGGTGGCCGTCGCCGTCGTCGGATACGGCGTCGCGCGCGATCAGCTCACGTTCCAGATCGACACCTCGCTCACGTCGTTCGTGGACGGCCACAAGGCCAACGGCGGCATCGAGGCCCGCTCCGAGTGCGACCGAGCCCAGCGCTACAACCAACCCGGGGTCAACGACGGCAACGACGGTGTCGGCGGCGCGCCGGGCGGCCGGGGCCGCGGCGGGCCCGGCGTGCAGGACGAGTTCGACGTGGCCGGTGCCGTCATGCAGTGCTTCGACCTCGACGGCACGGTGGTGGGCTCCACCGCGAGCGTGCCGCTGCCGGTGTCGGCTGACGACATCGCCATCGCCAAGGGCGACAAGGTGTCCGGGCTGCTGCGCACCGCCGGCACCGATGACAAGGCCTACCGCATCGTGACCATGCGCGTCGCGGGCGTGGGTGGGTTGCAGGTGGCCCGCAGCCTGGAAGAGGCCGAGTCGGTGCTCGGGTCGCTGCGCGTGCGCCTGGCCCTGCTGGCCCTGGCCGCCATCGTGGGCGCGGTGCTGACCGGCTGGTTCCTGGCCCGGCGCATCAGCCGCCCGGTCACCGGCCTCGCCGCGGTGGCCGAGGACATCGCCGCCAGCGGTCGCCTCGATCGCGATGTGCCGGTGGCTCCCGGCGCCGACGAGACGGCCCGCCTGAGCCGGGCCTTCGCCACGATGGTCGACGCCCTGCGCCGCTCGCGCGACCAGCAGCAACAACTCGTGCAGGACGCCGGCCACGAGCTGCGCACGCCGCTCACCAGCGCCCGCACGAACATCAACACGCTGCGCCGGCACAAGGACCTGCCCGCCGAGCAGCGCGAGCAGATCCTGGCCGACGTCGACGTCGAGCTCCGTGAGCTGACGGCGATGGCCAACGAGCTCGTGGCCCTGGCCATGGACCCCGGCGACGACGAGCCCCAGCAGCAGGTCGACCTGGCCGAGATCGCCGGGCGGGCCGTCGAGCGGTCCCGGCGGCGCAGCCAGCGCACGATCGTGACCTCGTTCGTCCCCTCGCCCGTGGTCGGTCGGCCGCGCCAGCTGCGTCGGGCCATCGACAACCTGCTCGACAACGCCAACAAGTTCAGTTCACCCGACGGCACCATCGAGGTGACGGTGGTCGACGGCCGGCTGCAGGTCCGCGATCACGGCCCCGGCATCCCGCCCGCCGACCTGCCCCACGTGTTCGACCGGTTCTACCGGTCGACGGCGAGTCGCACCCTGCCCGGGTCGGGCCTGGGCCTGGCCATCGTGCAGGCGACCATGGCCAACCACGGGGGCCGCGCCCTGGCCGCCAACCACCCCGAGGGCGGCGCGGTGCTCACGCTCGAGCTGCTCGACTGACCGACGCGGCGGGCAGGGTGCCGACGGTGGGGGCCGCGGTCACCACGGGCGCCGCCGCGGGCGCAGGCACGGTCGTGACGTCCTCGGCCACCATGCTCCCGGCTCCGGGTTCGGCGGGCCTGGGTACCGGGTTGGGGGCCGGCGGGAACCCGACCGGTGCCCGCCGGCGCCGGATGCCGTTCCGCGACCGGCTCAGCGGGTGCCGAGCGTGGCCCGCACCTCGGTGCGGTCGCCGTTGCGCTGCACGGTGAGCACGATCTCGCGACCTGGCCCGGCGGTGCGGATGGCCCGACCCAGATCGGCGCCCCCGGCCACCTGGTCGCCGTCCACCTCGACGATCACGTCACCGACCTGGAGGCCGGCCGCCTCGGCGGGGGTGCCGCGGTTCACCTCCTGCACGATGGCGCCGAGGCTGCCGTCAACGGGGTCCTGGGTGGCAACGCCGAGGAAGCCGGTGCCCTTGCGGTTGGCGGCCCCTTCGCCGCCGCGGAGGCGGTTGGCGATCGACATGGCGTCGTCGATGGTGATGGCGAAGCCGACGCCGTCGGCGTTGCGCCCGTCGTCGCTCGTGTCGAGCTTGGCCGTGTTGATGGCGATCACGCGCCCGGACGCATCCACCAGCGGTCCCCCCGAGTTGCCCGGGTTGATGGCGGCATCGGTCTGGATGAGACCGGTCAGGTCGCCCAGCGTCCGGTCGGTCGCCGAGACGATGCCGTTGGTGACCGACGGGTCGCCCCGTAGGCCGAGTGCGTAGCCGATGGCCACGACCGGATCGCCCACCTGCACCGCCGACGAGGTGCCGATGACCGCGGCGGTGAGATCGGACCGCCCGTCGAGCTTGAGCAGGGCGACGTCGGCGGTGGCGTCGGCGCCCACCACCCGCACCGTGCGCGAGGTCGAGTCACCGGCCAGTCGCACGCGCACGCTGGTGGCGCCCTCGACCACGTGGGCGTTGGTGAGGATCTCGCCGTCGGCCGAGATCACGAACCCGGTGCCCGTCGACACGCCGTCGCGCGACGGTGCCGTCACCTGCACCACGGCCGGTTCGATGGCGGCGATCACGGCTCGCACGTCCAGGTTGCCGGCGGTCGCCCCGTCGTTGCGGACGGGCGCCAACGCGGTGGCGCCGGGCGCCGCGGCGCGCGTCGGTGCCCCGCGGCGATCGGTGAGCCGGCTGCCCACGGCCCCGCCCAGCACGCTGCTCACCCCCGCGGTGACGGCGACCATGGCGATCGTGCCCGCCCGCCGGCGCGGCGGGGTCGGACCCGGCGGCGGTGGCGGTAGCGGTGGGAGCGTGGCGGGCACGGTCGGCCACGCCGGCGGTGTCGCGGCGGTGGGATCGGACGGGGGGAGCCAGGCCATGCCCCAGCATGCCAGCCAGATCTCGCTGTGAGCCTCCTGGGGGTCACATGGGGATGCACGTCGTCTTCGTAGGCGTCTCCCAGGCAACTCACAACTATGAGCGGTCCCATGCGGTCCATGCGTGCTCGTGTCACTCTTGCTGCCCTGTCGGTGCTCGTGATGGGCGCGTGCGGTGGCAGCAAGGCCGGCGGCACGGCTGGCGGCCCGGCGGCGCCCCCGGCCGACGCGGCCACCACGGTCGTCGGCGCCTCGCCCGGCCCGATCGCCGCCGACGGGGTCACGACCACGGTCGACCTCAAGGCCGGTGACACCGTCGTCGTGCAGGGCACCGCCGATGCCGACGGCAACATCGCCGCCACGGCGATCGTGGCCGGCGGTCTCGGCGCCGGCGGTCGCCAGCGCGGCACCGGCGGCGCAGCCGCCAACAACTCCAATGGTCAGGCAGGTGGTTGACATGAGCTCCGTACCCAACCTCGCACCCGTGACGTCGTTGTCATCGCGCATGGGCGAGCAACGTGCTAGGCCAAAGGGCGTGGCCCGCATCCTGGTGGTCGACGACGACGACAGCATCCGTGAGCTCCTCGGCATGGCCCTGCGTCACGTGGGGTTCGAGGTCGAGCAGGCGGCATCGTGCCTCGACGCCCGCAACCTGCTCGAGCGCAACACCCCCGACCTGATGGTGCTCGACGTGATGCTGCCCGACGGCGACGGCATCGACTTCTGCAAGCGTCTCCGCTCCGGCGGTCTGCGCTCGTCCGTGCTGTTCCTGACGGCCAGGGACACCACCGAGGACAAGGTCCGCGGTCTCACGGTGGGCGGCGACGACTACCTCACCAAGCCGTTCAGCCTCGAGGAGCTGGTGGCCCGCATCCGGGCCATCCTGCGCCGGGCCGGCGTGGAGGACGAGGAGAACCGTTCGATCAGCTACGCCGATGTCGAGCTCGACGAGGACAGCCACGAGGTGCGCCGCTCCGGCACCCTGGTGGCGCTGTCGCCCACCGAGTTCAAGCTGCTGCGCTTCCTGCTGGTGAACGCCGGTCGTGTGGTGTCGAAGGCCCAGATCCTTGACCACGTGTGGGAGTACGACTTCGACGGTGAGTCGAGCATCGTGGAGACCTACGTGTCGTACCTGCGCAAGAAGCTCGACCCGTTCGGCCCGCCCCTCATCCAGACGGTGCGCGGGATCGGATACCGCCTGAGGTCCGAGTGACATGACGCTGCGCCGCCGGCTCTTGCTGCTCGTCCTCGGGTTGAGCGCCATCGGCCTCCTCACCGCGGGCGCGGTGTCGGTGGCGTTGCTGCGCTCGTTCGTGCTCGACCGGGTCGACAAGCAGTTGGTGTCGTTCGTCGGCCAGGAACCCCGTGTCCGTGGCAGCACGATCTTCATCCGGTGTGGTGTTGACGAGCCGTTCCGTCTGAACCCTGACGGCATCGTGTCCGAGTACTACTACAACGGTGTGGCGCGCTGTGCCCCACCGGCCGATCCCGGCGGCGGCCCGAAGCTCGAGGCCGCCGACCTGTCGCGCATCGACGCGCCCTTCGACGTGCCCGGTCGCACCGCCGGCCACACGTACCGCGTGCGGGTGCGCACGTACGCCAACCCCGGCTCGTTCGGAGACGGCAACGGTCCGTTCGGACCGGGGCACGGTGGCGACGATGGCGGGCCGGGCACCAGCGCCACCGGCGTGTCGTTGACCAAGGCCGCCGATCCCAGCGAGCTTGGGCTCCAGCGGGTGGTGGCCATCGATCTGGCCGAGGCGACCAGCACCTGGCAGCGGCAGGCGCTGGCCACGGGCGTGGTCGGTCTGGTCACGCTCACGCTGCTCGGCGTGGTCGGGATGCTGCTGGTGCGGCGCGACCTGCGGCCGCTGGAGCTGGTGACCGAAGCCGCCGACCAGATCTCCCAGGGCGACCTGTCGCTCCGGGTCGACGTGCCCCACGCCGGCAACGAGGTCGGCCGGCTCGGCACGGCGTTCAACACGATGGTGGCGTCGATCGAGTCGGCCTTCGGCGAGCAGCAGCGGTCCGAGCTGAAACTCCGGCGCTTCGTGGCCGATGCCTCGCACGAGTTGCGCACCCCGCTGACGTCGATCCGCGGGTACGCCGAGCTCGAGCGCGTCGGTGGTGCCGACACGCCCGAGAAGCGGGCGACCGTCATGCGCAACATCGAGCGCGAGGCCACCCGCATGGGCGGCCTGGTCGAGGACCTGCTGCTGCTGGCCAAGCTCGACGAGGAGCCGCCGCTGCGGCTCAGCCGGGTCGACGTGGCCCGCCTGGCCGAGGACGCGGTGAACGACTTCCGCGCCGTCGAACCCGAGCGCCCGGTGCAGATGTTCCTGACCCGCCCCGTCGAGGTCGTGGTCGACGAGGCCCGCATCCGCCAGGTGCTGGCCAACCTGTTGGCCAACGCCCGGGCCCACACCGCGGCCGGAACCCCGGTGGAGGTGTCGCTCGAGCGTCAGGTCGACACGGCCGTGCTGCGGGTGATCGACCACGGGCCGGGCATCCCGCCCGACAAGGCCGAGCAGGTCTTCGAGCGGTTCACCCGGCTCGACCCGTCCCGTGCCCGTACCAGCGGGGGCAGCGGCCTCGGCCTGGCCATCGTGCGGGCCCTGGTGCAGGCCCATCACGGCGACGTCGTCGTACTGCCGACCCCGGGTGGTGGGGCCACGTTCGTGGTGACCCTTCCCCTGTTGGCCCCCGACCAGTTCGCCGCCGGGACGACCGTCGCCTGACCGCGGTCGGTGACCACCTCTCAGTGACTTCACATCGAGTTCGGGTCGTCGTCTGATCCGGCACCGTCATCGTCGTGGCAGGTAGTGACGACAAGGGGAGACTCGACTCATGAAGCACAAGGTCGCTGTGGCCATGGTGTCCGCATCACTGGCCGGCGGCAGCCTGGCCGGTGTGGTGCTCAGCCGCGCCGCCGGCGCCGAGACCGGTTCCACCAGCACCACCGCCGCCGCGCCGGCCACGCCGGCCACGTCGCCGGCCGACCCCGCGACGGCGCGGGCCGATGGCCTGAGCAAGGCCCTGCAGGGCCTGGTCGACGCCGGCACCATCACGAGCGCCCAGCGTGACGCCGTGGTCGGCGCGCTCAAGGACGCCAAGGGCCTCGGTGGGCCCGGTGGGCGCCACGGCGGTCCCGGTGGGTTCGGCGGTCCCGGTGGGTTCGGTGGCGGGCGTGGGCCCGGCGGCCTGTTCGGTGGCATCGTCGGTGGCGGGCTCGACGCCGCGGCGGCGGCCCTGGGCACCGACGCCGCCACCCTGCGCCAGGCCCTGCAGGACGGCAAGTCGATCGCCGATGTCGCGGCCGACAAGAGCGTCGCCGTCGACACGGTCGTGAAGGCCATCAGCGATGCCGTGACGGCCAAGATCGATCAGGCCGTCACCGACGGCAAGCTGACCCGGGCCCAGGCCGACACGGCCAAGGCCGCGCTGGCCCAGCGGATCACCGACCTGGTGAACGCCAAGGGGATGCCGGGCATGGACGGTGCGGGCATGGGCGGTCACGGCCCCCGTGGCGATGGCGATGGCGACGGTCCCGGTGCGCCGGCGACCACGACGCCGACGACGACCGCCTGACATCGACGAGCGGGCCCGGGTGACTGCCCGCGGGCCCGGACCGGCCTACGACGGGGCGACCCTGGCCATTCGTGGCGGCCGGGTCGCCCCGATTCGTCGTTCCGGGCGTCAGCACACGCTGACGCCGCCGCCGCCACCCCGCCGCCTTGACCAGGGCGGACGCTGGTCCCGGCGAATCTTCGAAGATTAGCCGGGACCAGCGACGGCGATGGAGCAGCGGTGGGGGCGGGTCGGGTCAGGCGGTCGGGGTGAGCGCGGCCCGCACCGCCCGGATGCCGTCGGGTCCCACGCCGCCGCAGCCGCCCACCCAGCGGGCTCCGGCGTTCGCCCACGCCCTGACCTCCGTCGGCGGCCACACTGCCGGCGCCTCCATCCACACCTTCCTCGCCGCGTCACACTGCTGGCCCCGGTTCGGGTAGGCCACCAGCGGCAGATCCGTCACCGTGGCGATCCGGCCGAGCAGTTCATGCCCACCGCCTCCACCCCGGGCACGGTCAGCGCCTCGGTGGCGGCGTCTCCACGATGAGCAGGTCGGGCGCTGCCGAACCGGGCCGACCGCCCCACCCCGCGATGACCACCAGCCCTGTTGACGTCGCCGGACTTCGACCACCATGAGAGGGCAGGACGAGCCGGTCCTGCGGGTGAGGGGGGTGTCGAATGCGCATGGATCGGTCACAGCCCGTACGCGGCATGCCCTGGGGCGAACCCATCTCCGTGGCTCCCACCGCCAGCGTCCGTCAGGTGGCGGGCATCCTCGCCCACCTGCGCGTCGGGGCGGCCCTGGTACGGCCGGGCGGTGACGGTGACGGCGGGGCCGATGCCGGCATCGTGGCCGAGCGCGACATCGTGGGCGCCGTGGCCGCCGGTCTCGACCTCGACCGCACCTACGCCCGCGACATCATGAGCGCCGACCTCGTCTCGGTCGACGTGGCGGCCGCTCTCGACGAGGTGGTCGAGGCGATGGCGCGCCACGACGTGCGCCACATCGCCATCACCGATGGCGACGACATCGTCGGGGTGCTGTCGGCACGCGACGTGCTGCACCGCCTCGGTGACGGTGACGGCATCACCGATGGGTGAGCGAGCGGCGCTACGGTCGCTGCTCGATCGGTCGCACCCGGCGACAGAGGAGGCAGCGTGATCACCGCGTTCGTGTTCGTGGAGACGACCAGTCCCGCCGAGGTCGTCGCGCTGGGGACGGCGATGGCCGGCATCGAGGGCGTGTACGAGTGCTACTCGGTGACGGGCGAGTTCGACCTCATCGCCGTGGTGAAGGTGCGCACCCACGAGGACATCGCCACCGTGGTCACCGAACGGATCGCGTCCCTTCCCGGCGTGGCGTCCACCACCACCACGATCGCCTTTCGAACCTACGGCCAGCAGGATCTCGCCGGGTTCTGACCCCTCGGCATCACCCATCCTGACCAGGTCTTGAGCATCAGCGGTGCGCCGTGGCGCGCCGGGGGCCCGGCGCCCTCAAGAATGCGCCGGCCCCAGCCGATTGATGGGTGTGGAGACCCGCACCTTCCAGTTGCCCGGCGACGAGCTCGACAGCTCCCTCGATGGCCCGCGGACCCTCGTGCTGGCGTTCGGCCATCCTGATCTCGCCCCCGATGCACCGGCCGTCGAGGCGCTCCGTGTCGCCTACCCGACCTCCGTGCTCGTCGGGTGCTCGTCGGCCGGTCACGTCCTCGACGACCTCATCTTCGACGACGGCCTGACCGGCATCGTGGCCCGCTTCGACCACACCGATCTGCGCCGCGCCGTCACCACCGTGACCGGGGCCGACGACTCGGCCGACGCCGGTCGCCGCCTCGGTCGTCAGCTCTCCGCCGATGGCCTGGCCGCCGTGCTCGTGTTGTCCGACGGGGTGCTCGTGAACGGCAGCGACCTGGCGCGGGGCCTGAACGCCGTGCTGCCCGCCGGCGTGCCGGTGTCGGGCGGCCTGGCCGGCGACTCCGCCCGGTTCACCCGCACGTGGGTCCTGTCGGGCGCGCAGCTGGGGCCCGGTCTCGTGGCGGCGGTCGGCCTGTACGGCGACCACATCCGACTCGGCTACGGCTCGCACGGCGGCTGGGAGCGCTTCGGCCCGGCCCGACGGGTGACCCGGAGCGACGGCAACAAGCTCTACGAGCTCGATGGCAAGCCGGCCCTGGAGCTCTACAAGTCGTACCTCGGCGTGTACGCCGACGGCCTGCCCGGCACCGCGCTGCGGTTCCCGCTCGCCGTGCACTCACCCGACCGCGTCGGGCACGTGGTGCGCACCATCCTGTCGGTCGACGAGGGTGACCAGTCGATGACGTTCGCCGGCGACCTGCCCCTCGGGTCCACCGCCCAGCTCATGCGGGCCACGCACGACATGCTCATCGACGGTGCCATGAGCGCGGCCCAGGCCTGTGCCGTGTCGGCGGCCGACCGCGCCAGTGGCCACGGCATGGCCGTGGCCGTCAGCTGCGTCGGACGGCGGCTGGTGCTGGGCGAGCGGGCCGAGGAGGAGCTCGAGGCGGTGCGCGGCGTGCTCGGCCGCATGCCCCTCGTCGGCTTCTACTCGAACGGCGAGCTGTCGCCGGGCGAGGGCTACGCCGAGCTGCACAACCAGACCATGACGCTCGCCGTGCTGGTCGAGGACTGAGCCGACATGCCCTTCACCGTCGGCACCAACGACGGGTCGGGTGTCCACCCGCTGCTGTCGCGTCAGCTCCGGCGGTTGAAGCTCGATCGCACCGAGATGCCCGATGCGTCGCGCTGGGAGACGCTGCTCGACCGCGTGAGCGCGGCTTACGCCGAAGCCGAACAGCACCGCTACCTCGTGGAGCGCTCGCTCGAGGTCTCGTCCTCGGAGATGCGCTCGCTGTACGAGGAGCTGCAGGGGGCCCAGGCCCGCGCCCAGGCGGTGTTCGACTCGGCCAGCGTCGGCCTGTGCGTGATCGACCCGGAAGGCTTCATCGATGCGGTGAACCCCGCGGCCGAAGCGGTGCTCGGACGCACCGAGGAGTCCCTGTTGCGCGTCCCGTTGTGGAACGCCCTCACCATCGCCGCCGAGTACAGCCCCGAGTGCCCGTTCGATGCCGTCACCTACGCCGACGTCATGGATGCGCTCATGCCCTGGCGCGAGGACGATGCCGTGGTCACCTGCGGCACCCGCTCGTTCCTGGCCGCGTGCGTGCTGACCCCGCTCGTCAGCGAGGGCGGCCGCCGCGCCGGCGCCGTGCTGGTTCTGCGCGACGTGACCGACCACAAGCGGGCCCAGGCCGCGCTGGCCTGGCAGGCCAGCCACGACACGCTCACCGGCCTGCCCAACCGGGCCCGCGTCATGACGCTGCTGCAGACGGCCCTCACCCACGCCCGCACCAAGCCGGGCAAGGTCGCGGTGCTCTACATCGACCTCGACCGCTTCAAGGCGGTGAACGACTCGCTGGGCCACGCCGTGGGCGACGCCCTGCTGACCCAGGTGGTGCGGCGCGTGGCCGACACCGTGCGGGGCAGCGACGTGGTCGGACGTCTGGCCGGCGACGAGTTCGTCGTGCTGTGCGACCGCATCGAGCTGACCGACGCCACCCGCATCGCCCAGCGCATCGTGATCGAGCTGGAGAAGCCGTTCATGATCGATGGCAACGAGGTGCTCGTGTCGGCCAGCGTGGGCCTGGCCGTCGACCTGCCGGGCTCCAGCGCGGCGACGCTGCTGGGCGAGGCCGACCAGGCCATGTACCAGGCCAAGCAGGCGGGGCGCGGGTGCGTGCGGGTGTTCGACGACGCCCTGCGGTTCGAGTCGCAGCACCGCCTGCACATGGAGACCTCGCTGCGCCATGCGGTGCGCGACCGCACGCTGGTGGCCGCCTTCCAGCCCCAGGTGTCGATGGCCGACCATCGGCTCATCGGCTTCGAGCTGCTGGCGCGGTGGACGCTGCCCGATGGCACGTCGATCTCGCCGGCGGTGTTCATCCCGATGGCCGAGGAGCTCGGCCTCATCCACGAGCTCGGGGCGTTCATGCTGGAGCGGGCCGCCGCCGCCGTGCATGACTGGGCCGGCAGCCTGCCCGGTCTGCACATGTCGGTCAACGTGTCGGGTCGCCAGCTGCAGAACCGCCTCTTCGCCGATCAGCTCACCCGGCTCACGCTCGACCACGGCGTGGACCCGCGCTGGATCACCCTGGAGGTGACCGAGAGCGTGCTGCTCGACGATCCGAGCGGCACCATCGCCCTGCTGCACAAGCTGCGCGATCTCGGCTTCCGGTTGGCGGTGGACGACTTCGGCACCGGCTACTCGTCGCTGTCCTACCTGCGCCAGCTCCCGGTGCACGAGGTGAAGATCGACCGTGGCTTCGTATCGGACCTGACGTCGTCGGTGCAGGGGCGCACCATCGTCGAATCGGTGATCCGTATGTGCCACGCGCTCGGCAGCCAGGTGGTGGCCGAGGGCGTGGAGACGGCCGACCAGGCCGCCGTCCTCACGGAGATGGGCTGTGACATCGCCCAGGGCTGGTTGTTCGGCCGTCCCGAGGGCGAAGACGTGGCCCGGGCGCGCGCCGCGGTCGTCGCCTCGACCCGCTCGAACTGACGCGCCGATCCTGACGGGCATCCGACGAACGGGTGTCGATCGTCAAGCGATGCTGCCGGTTCGCTCACGAAGTCCTCAGGGTGGCGACCGGCGTGCAATCGCCGAGCCCGTTGCGCATTTCTCTTCGTGACCGCCCCACCACGAGGAGCAACCAGATGAACCGTACGCAGAAGATCGTCGTGAGCATCGCCGCCGCCGGTGTCGGGCTCGTGCTCGCCGCCAACCCGTCCAACGCCATGCCGTGGGGCGACTCGCTGCGCCCGAGCTTCCTGGCCGTCAGCCCCGACCGTGTCGACGAGCCGGCCGCCGACCAGACCGCCAGCCCCGACCCCACGCTGCCGGCCTCGGCGGGCGAGCCGATCAGCCCGACCCCCGAGCCCACCACGGCCGCCACCGAGCCGCACGCGCCCGAGCCGACCAGCGGGGCGCCCACGCCGACCGAACCGTCGACCACGGCGGCGCCGACACCCACCGAGCCACCCCACTCGAAGCCCACGGAGCCGGCCCACCCCACCGGTTCCGAGCCGGCGACACCGGGCACCGACCCGAACGCATCGCCCGAGCCGCCGCGGGAGCCCGAGCACCCGAGCACGACGGCGCCCCGCACCGAGGTGCACACGGCGGCGACGCTGTCGCTGTCGTGCTCGCTGGTGGCCGGCGAGGCCCGCTCGAACGTGGCCTGCGCCTGGTCCGGTGACGCGCCCGACGCAGCGGTGCGCCTGCTCGTGCTGCGCGGCGACGGCACGGTCGGGCGGGTGCGCCTGAACACCGAGCAGCTCGGCTTGCGCTCGTTCCTGGACACCGACGCCGGCGCCGGCAAGACGTTCAGCTTCGTCGTGGTGTTCCTGGACGCCAACGACACGTCGATCGCCCACTCGAACGGCGTGCACGTGACCACGCCGGCGGCGCCCGTGACCACCGAGCCGCCCACCACCCGGCCGCCCACCACCGAGCCGCCCACCACTGCGCCGCCCACCACTGCGCCGCCCACCACCCGGCCGCCGACCACCCGGCCGCCGACCACCGAACCGCATCACCCCGAGCCGACGACGGCCCCGGCCTGAATCGGCGCAACCCGTTGAGTCGGCCCGTCCACCGGTCGATAGGTCCGGCATGAGCCTCGCCGACCGCGACCGACCGGTACCGCCGGTGCCGTTGCCGCTCGGTGGGGCCGACGACGAAGAACTCCTCGTGGAGGCGGCCCGGCACGACCGGGCCGCCTTCGCCGAGCTCTACCGTCGCCACGTGCGGGCCGTGCACGGGTACGCCTACCGCCTGAGCGGGTCCACCCAGGCGGCCGAGGACCTCACCTCGGCCACGTTCGAGCGGGCCCTGCGCGGCCTGGACGGCTTCCGCTGGCAGGGCACGGGCATCCGACCTTGGCTGTTGCGCATCACGGCCAACGAGGCGGCCGCCCTGTACCGGCGGCAGGCCCGCAGCCACCGGCCCCGAGCGCAGCGGGCGCTCGCCGCGGTGGCCGGCGACGGCACCGTGCCCGCGGTCGGCAGCGACGACGGGCTCGACACGGCCGCCCTGCGCGCCGCGCTGGTGACGCTGCCCGAGCGCTACCGGCAGGTCATCACGCTGCGGTACCTGAGCGGCCTCACCGCGGAGGAGGCCGCCGCCGCGCTGGGCTGCTCGAAGCCGACGCTGGCCGTCACCCTGCACCGGGCGCTCGGTGCGTTGCGACGGGCGTTGCCCGCCAGAGAGGACGATCGATCATGAGCACGCGACGCGATCTCGACGGCGCCCTGCGGGCCTGGGGTGACGAGGCTGGCCCCGCGCCCGATCCGGCCTTCCTCGCCCGGCTCGAGCACCGGCTCCGTCACGACGACGGCGCCGTCGAGGTCGACCTGCAGCCCGCCGGCCGGGTCGTGCCGCGGCGCCGACGCGTCGGCATCGCCGGTGTGGCCGCGGTGGCCGTGGCCGCGGTCGCCACCGCGGCGGCCGCGCTGGGCACGTTCGCGCCCGAGCACGGCGTGCGGGTCGACCCGGGCGCCGACCCGACCGAGGTCACGCTGCCGCTCGGCCCGTCGACCAGCACGCCGGCGGTGGTCGTGCCGCCGGCCACGACGCAGGTGTCGATCAGCGCGGCGACCACCGCGGTGCCCGCGTCAGTCGCCCCGACGACCACCACGGCCGTCGACCCGGGCGTGTCCCCATCGGCACCGGTGCAGCCGACCGAGCCCGCCACGACGCGCGCCACCGAACCGCCCACCACCGAACCGCCCACCACCGGACCGCCCATCACCCCCACCCCCACCACCACGACCACCCCGCCCGCGACCACCGTGGCGCCCCCCACGACCGAGGTGCACCCGGTCGCCACGTTCTCGGTCACGTGCGCCGAGGTCGTGGTCGACACCCGGCCGGCGATCGTGTGCGAATGGAGCGAACCGCCGGGCGGTGCGGCCGGCTACCGCATCCTGCGCGGCGACCAGCAGGCCGCGGTCGGCCGGGTGCTGTCCCCCACGCCGGGCACGCGGCGCTACGTCGATCCCGACATCATCAGCGGCCACACCTACTCGTACCTGCTGCACGCGCTCGACGGGTCGGGCACCAAGACCGGTCAGTCGAACCTGGTGGTCGTGGCCTGCTGCCGGGCCTGAGCCGGCGAGCGCTCAGGCGGCGTGGAGGTCGGCGGTGGCGCGGATGGCGCCGCTGGCGTCGAGCACGTTCATGCGCACCGAGTCGAGCTGCGCGGCGTCGATGCCGACGGCCCACGCCCCACCGGCGACGTCATCGGCCGACCACGTGCCCACCTCGACCGACGTCCAGTCGGGCCCGACGAGCGAGCAGTGCACCCGGCCCTCGAAGCGACCGGGCTGATCGATGGTCACCAGGGCCATGGGCCGCGGGCTCGACACGAGCCGGATGTGGCCGGCGACCGAGCCGTCGGCCCGCACGATCTCGCCGACCCGCACGGTGGCCAGGTCGGTGCCCTTGGACGCCCGCCCGATCAGGCCGGCACCGAGGGTGATGACGATCAGGATGGCGGCCGCCGTGGCCAGGCGCAGCCGACGGGCCCGCTGCTTGGCGTGAGCTTCGGCCGGCCCCTCGCCCCGGGCATGGGCCATGCGCTCGATGGCGCGGGTCTCGAACCCGGGCGGCGGTTCCATGGACGGCGCCATCAGCAGCAGCCGGTCGACCACGAGCGAGAGCTCGGCCAGCCGGGCCTGGCACGTGGGGCAACGGGCGGCGTGGTCGAGCAACTCGTGCCGGGTGGGGCCGTCAGGCCCCCCGAGAGCGAGCTCGTCGACCCGCTCGTCGAAGCGTTGGCAGGCGCCGGGCAAGGTCATCGCGTGGCCTCCCGTCCGACGGAGGCGGCCAGCTTGGTGAGCCCGGTGCGCAGGCGGGTCTTGGCGGTGCCGATCGGCACGCCTTCGATCTCGCCGATCTCGGTGGTGGTGCGCCCGGCCAGCGTGGCGAGCAGGACGGCGCGCCGTTGCTCGGCCGGCAGTGCGTCGAGCGCGGGGCGCAGGCGACCGAGCGTGTCGGCGTCCACCGCGGCGGTCTCGGGGTTGGGCGAGGTGGTAGGCGGCAGCATGGTGAGCAGCGTGGTGGGGTCCATGGCCTCGGGACGGCGCACCCGGACGGCGTCGATGGCCACGTTGCGGGTGATGGTCATGAGCCACGTGAGCACCGAGCCCCGGCGGGGGTCGTAAGAGCCGGCGTGGCGCCCCGCCCGCTCGAAGGCCTGCTGGGCGACGTCCTCGGCCAGCGTGCGCTCACCCGTCACCACGAAGGCCAGCCCGTAGACCTTGCGCTGGAAGCGGCGCACGAACACAGCCGCGGCATCCCGGTCGTCGAGCGCGAGGGCAGCCAGCAGCGCTTCGTCGGGAAGTCGGTCAAGCCGACCGGGCAGGGTCACCACGCCTGATCGTACGGGCGGCGGGCCGGGGAAGATTGGAAAAACCCGCGAGTTCCTTGTCTCGTACAGGTTGTTACCAGCCGACATCTGTGTTCCCAACGCGTCGGGTGGTCGAGGAGGGGTCATGCGTTGCCGTTCGTCACTCGTTGCCGCGGTCTTGTTCACCCTGGCGGCGTGCGGGAGCTCGTCGGGTCCGGGCGCGTCGGGCGACTCCGTCGTCAGCCGCTACGGCAGCGGCGCCAAGTCCGATACGACCGCCACGGCCGGCGCCGCCGGCGGCTACGCCGTCCCGCCGGCAGCCCCGGCGACCGGCGCCGGCGTGGTCGCCGTGGCGGCGACGAGCCTGGGTGACGTGCTGGTGGACGGCACCGGCCGCACGCTGTACGCCTTCACCAAGGATGCCGCCGGGCAGCCGAGCGCCTGCGAGGCCGGGTGCGCCACCGCGTGGCCGCCGGTGCTGGCCGACTCGCCCACCGCCGGCTCCGGGGCGGACGCGGCGAAGCTGTCGGTCATCGCCCGCAAGGACGGGGCGAAGCAGGTCGCCTACGACGGGCACCTGCTCTACACCTACGCAACCGACCGGAAGGCGGGCGACGTGACCGGCCAGAAGGTGAACGGGGTGTGGTTCGTGGTCGCCGGCACCGGCGCACTCGTCACGACCTGAGCCCGCCCGTCCGTGTGAGGTGACCCCGCGACGGGTACCGGCGCGCCATCGTCGAGGGGTTCATTCACCGGTGCCCTTCGACCCTGGCCGTTGCCGCCCTGCGGCGCGACCGTGAGTGTGGGCAACGAAGGGAGTCATCAAGATGACGACGAGGATCGTGGTCGGGATCGACGGGTCGGAGTCGGCGCGTGCTGCGCTCGACTGGGCCTGGGACGAAGCCAAGCGATGGGGTGCCGAGCTCGAAGTGGTGCATGCCTGGGCCTACCCCTACGCCTACGGCGTGGAGGGCGCAGTGGTCGTGCCGCCGCAGACCCTGTCGGAGGACGCCAAGAAGCTGGCCGATGAGGAGCTGGCCGACCTGCGCGCCCGCAAGGGTGACGACGTGCCCATGACGATGGTCGTGGACGAGGGCGGCGCGGCGCACACGCTCCTCGACCGGGGCAAGGACGCCGCCATGATCGTGGTGGGGGCCCGGGGCCACGGCGGCTTCCTGTCGCTGCTGGTCGGCTCGGTCGCCGACCAGGTCGTGCACCACGCACCCTGCCCCGTGGTGGTCGTGCGTCACCCGGGCTGACCGGACGTCGGCGACCCGGCGGCAACCCACTGAAGGGGTCATGGCTCTCACGGCCCACGTCCTCGGCGGCGATCGCGACCGTGGGCTCACGAGCGAGGTCGCCCTCGTGGTGGCCGGTTTCCTGGGCGCGCTGGCCGTCACCTCGCCAGGTGTGGCGGTGGCCCTCGGCGTGCTCGTGGTCGGCGTCCTCAGCGAGAAGGAACGCCTGCACCGCTTCGCCGACATCGTCACCCAGACCGAGTTCGAGGACGGCTTGAAGCTGTTCATCGCCGCCTTCGTGGTGCTGCCGCTGCTGCCCGAGCGGCGTTTCGGCCCCGGCGGGGCGATCGATCCGTCGAAGGTGTTCGTGGCCGGCGGGGCCCGCTTCGGCCTGCGCTTCACCACCCGGCCGGTGGCTCCGGCCGCCGTGGTCGCCGGCGGCTTCCTGCTGACCGCGTGAGCCGGGTCCGTTCTGTCAGGCGAACAGTTCGGGGGCGAGCAGCTCGAAGCTGGCGTCGGTGAGCGGGCTCACCTGCACCCGCTCGACGCCGGCCGCGGCGAGCGAGCGGAAGGCGTGGGCCACCTTGGCCGGCTCGCCGAAGAACCGCCCGAGGAACGTGTCGCCCAACAGGGCCGACACGTGGCGCGTCATGTCGTCGTCGCCGACGCTGCACAGGATGAACACGCCGAGCGGGGCGGTGGGGTTCTGGGCCCGCACGAGGCCGACGAGGTCGTGCAGGTGCTGCTCGGGGATCTCGGCCAGCTTGGGCAGCTCGAGGGCGCCGTCGCGCGTGGCGGCCGAGATGAGCTTCAGCTCGATGCGGTCGACGATCGGCGCCACCAGCCGGATCGTGCGCGGACCGCCGAGCGACGCGACGAGCGGCGGCGGGCCCATGCTGGGGCGGGGGCCGAGCCGGGGGACGTCGATCGAGTAGTGCTGCCCGGTGAACGTGCAGGCACCGTCGTCGAACAGGCGCCGCACCACGGTCATGGCCTCGCCGTAGCGTTCGGCCCGCTCGCCGGTACCCGGGTAGCGCAGGCCGGCGCCTTCGATCTCGTCACGCGTCCAGGCCGCACCCAGGCCCGCTTCGAACCGTCCGCCCGAGACGGCCTGCAGCTGCAGCGACGCCTGGGCGAACTCGACCGGGGTGCGCAGCAGGTTGTTGGCGAACGAGGTGGCCAGCCGGGCCGTGGTGGTGGCGGCCGCCATGGTGGCCAGGGTGACCCAGACGTGGGGGAACGGTCGGCGGCCCGACCACAGGTGGTCGGCGCACCCGAGCACCTGCCAGCCCTCGGCCTCGCGGGCCCGGGCCCACGCGGCCGGGTCCTGGTCGCAGCTCATGAAGTTGGCGACGTACTCCATCGGTGCAGCATGGCCCGCGGCTCGGTCCGAAACAATCGGTGAACGCCGCCGCCGGTGGTTGGCCCCGTCCCGGGGCGTCGTAGCCTGGCGGCATGCGATTCGGCAAGCCGCTCACCATCCCGTCGGCCGACCAGGCCCTCCCCGGCCGCAGCGAGCACATGCCCGTGCCCTCGGCCCATCACATCAACGGCAACCCTCTCGTGGGTCCCTGGCCGGCCGGGCATCAGACCGCGTGGTTCGGCCTCGGTTGCTTCTGGGGTGCCGAGCGCAAGTTCTGGCAGACGCCCGGGGTGTTCACCACCGCGGTCGGCTACGCCGGGGGCTCCACGCCCAACCCCACCTACGAAGAGACCTGCACCGGCATGACCGGCCACGCCGAGGTCGTCCTCGTGGTGTTCGATCCGGCCAAGGTCAGCTACGAGCAGCTGCTGAAGCTGTTCTGGGAGAGCCACGACCCGACCCAGGGCATGCGTCAGGGCAACGATGTCGGCACCACGTACCGGAGCGCGATCTACACGACCGACGCCGCTCAACTGGCGGCCGCCACCGCCAGCCGCGATGCGTTCCAGGGGCAGCTCGCCCGAGCCGGCTACGGCACCATCACCACCGAGATCGCGCCGCTCGACGCGTTCTACTACGCCGAGCCGTACCACCAGCAGTACCTGGGCAAGAACCCCAACGGCTACTGCGGTCTGGGTGGCACCGGCGTGTCGTGCCCTATTGGCGTCGTCAGCGCCTGAAACAAGTGTGACCTCGGGGGCGCGGTCCGGTCCGTTCCGTGCCTAGGCTCCGCCCGTCAGTGGGGTCGGGATCCCAGCCCGACACGGATGAGAGGACCGACACATGAGCGGTTTCGCGGAGAAGGCCAAGGATGCGGCCGAGGGCCTGAAGGACAAGGCCGAGGCGCTGGTCGACAAGGTCGAGGACATGGTCCCCGACGATCTCAAGGAGAAGGCCGGCGGCCTGCTCGGCAAGCTCAAGGACAAGGTCGAGGACATCATCCCCGGCGACAAGGACGGCGACGGCCACTGAGCCGTTCGCACCGAGTGTGAACAACGGCCCGCCCTCCGGGCGGGCCGTTGCGCTGTCGAGACGGCGCGCTCAGCCCCAGCCGTGGGCGCGGATGGCGTCGCCGTCCGCGTCGATGGCCCGCCCGGCCCATCGCAGGGCGCCCGGCGTGGCCGAGAAGCGGGCCACCAGGCCGGGCATGGGGAGCGAGCCGACCTGAGCGATCATGCCGCGCGCCTGCACGTGCGGGTCGCGGTCGACGTCGGTGATGTCGTACACCGGCGCGATGGCCGCCTCGGCTCGTTCGAAGGCGGCGACGACCTCGTCCTGGGTGCGCTCGGCGATCCACGCCGACAGCAACGTCTCCACCTCGCCCCGGTGGCGCACGCGATTCGTGAACGTCGCAAAGCGCGGGTCGTCGTCCACACCGAGCAGCTTCATCACGCGCGCCGCCACCGAATCGGCCGACGTGGACACCGCCACGTAGTGCCCGTCGGCGCAGCGGTAGGTGCCGCGCGGCACCGTGTAGGGGATGGCCGATCCGGCGCGGGGCTGCACGTAGCCCTCACGGCGGTAGGCGGTGATCACCGGTCCCATGATCTGGAAGATGCTCTCCAGCAGGTTCACGTCGATCACCTGACCGACGCCGCCGTACACCGCGCTCATCACCGCGAACGTGCCGACGAGCCCGGTGACCTCGTCGGTGAGGGCGATGGGCGGCAGCAACGGCGGGCCGTCGGCTTCGCCGTTCACCGCGGCGAAGCCCGACAGCGCCTCGGCGATGGACGCGAAGCCGGGGCGGTTGCGGTACGGGCCGTCCTGGCCGAAGCCGGTGACGCGCAGCACCACGAGCTTCGGGTTGCGGGCGTGGAGCACGTCGGGGCCGAGGCCGAGCCGCTCGAGGGTGCCGGGCCGGAAGTTCTCGACGAGCACGTCGGCGCCGTCGAGCAGGCGCAGGAGCACCTGGCGGTCGGCGTCGACCTTCAGGTCGAGGGCCACGGTGCGCTTGTTGCGATTGGTGAACCGCCACCACAGCGACGTGCGGCCGTCGTCGTCGGTCCAGCCGACGTTGCGCCACGTGTCGCCCTCGGGGCGCTCCACCTTTACGACGTCGGCGCCGAAGTCGGCCAGGTAGCGCGCCGCGCTCGGCCCGGCGAGCACCGACGCCAGGTCGACGACGCGCAGACCGACCAGCGGGCCGGACGCGGGGAGCTCGGGGTCCGTCACGACGTTGGTTCGTACTCGACGTGGATGCGGCGCGCCAAGCGTCAGGAGAACACGTCGTAGCCGATGCGGCCCGACAGGGCCATGATCGCTCTCACCGGGTCGGCCAACGCCACCACGAACCCGAGGGTGACCTCGACCGGCAGCCGGGGCGCCTCGTCGGTCGACCAACCCATCGCCTTGTGCAGGTCGAGGGTGTGCACCACCAGCTCGCCGATGCGGCTGGGCAGGTAGTCGACCAGCGTGACCGTGCCGATGTGGGTCGTGCAAGGCGCGGTGTCGGGCGTGCGGGCCAGCCGGTTCAGCACGTCGTCGCCCAGGCGCCACACGCCGGCCACGATGTCGGGCCCGAGAGCGTCGGCGGTCTCGCGGGCCCGTTCGGCCACGTCGCGGTGCAGGGTGGGTGTTGGGTTGGCGAAGACGACCCGCGTGTAGGCGGTGCGCCCGAGCAGGGTGACCGGACCGGCCGGCGCGTCGAGGTACCGCTGCACCAGATCGAGCGAGCGTGATGTGTGGGCGACGAGCTCGCGCGTCGTCCACGTGCCCATGGCGTGGGCGTCCCAGCGGTCGTCCGGCACGCGCGCCGCGCTGGCCACGAACCACTGCACGCTCTGCTCGTAGGCGGTGCGCAGCTCCGAGTCGCTCAGCGCGTCGAGATCACGAAGCATCGGTCCTCCAGCCGACCGAGGGCGTAGGCGACGTAGTCGGTGCCGAGGTCCCGGTAGAGCACGCGGCACCGGTCGCTCCAGGCCAGCGCGTCGGGGCTGGAGATGCGGTGGTGCAGCTGCATGATGCCGCCCTCGTACACGCGGTACTCGGCGTAGGAACCGGGGAAGTCCTTCACCGTGCCGACCTCCACGTGCACCGCGCCGTTCGACGCCGCGGTGCGGCGCACCCGGTTGCGGTGCGTGTGGCCGGCGAAGTAGCCGAGGATCTCGTGCCGGGCCATGAGCTCGTGCAGCGCTTCGGAGTCGTCGGGGTTGATGCCGAAGTAGTCGGCGCTGCGGTTGCCGCCCGGCACCCAGTCCTGGTGGTGGCCCATCGCCAGCACCGGTCGGTCGGCCTCGCCGGCGACCGTGTCGAGCCAGGCGAGCTGCCCAGGTTCGAACGCCCCGGTGGTGCCGCCGGCGATGGTGGTGTCCATGAGGGCGATGCGCACGCCGGGCAGGTCGATGACCTGATCGCCGGCGGCCCAGGTCTGGTGGTGGTAGCGGTCGTGGTTGCCGCGCACGTGGAACAGGCGCTCGCCGAACCCGCCGTAGCAGGCCAGGAAGGCGGCGTACTCGTGGTCCGCGCCGTCGAGGGTGAGGTCGCCCTTCACCAGCACGGCATCGGGGTCGATGGCGGTGATCTCGGCGACCGCGGCGCGGTTCATCATCTCGGGGTAGGGCTCGGCGCCCTCGGGCGATCGCAGCACGGGGCCGGTGTCGGGGGCCTCCTCCATGAGGCCGCACACCTGCTCGCCGAAGTGCACGTCGTTCACCGTCACGAACGTGCTGAGCCGTTCGCCCGGCGGGCGGGGCAGCGTGCGGAACACCGCGCCCCGGATGTCGTAGTGCGTGTCGGGGTCCAGACCGTCGATGCGCAGCACGCTGGGGCCGTCGTGGAGGACGACGAAGTCGTCGGCGACGGTGGTGATCTCGACCACCCCGGCACCGTAGCGCCGCAGGCTAGGTTGCATGGCATGACCGAGCCCGCGCTGGACCGAGTGCTGATCTACCACAACACGAATTGAAACTCCTCCAGCAATGCCGTGCGCATTGCCGAGGAGCTGGGCGCTGACGCCGAGATCGTGATCTACCAGAAGACCCCGCCCGACCGGGCCACGTTGGAGCACCTGGTGTCGATCCTTCAGGATCCGGTCACGAACCTGGTGCGCCGTGACGCCCAGTTCGACAAGCTCGGCCTCACCGACGACGACGTGGCCACGCCCGAGCAGGTCGTGAACGTCATCCTGAAGCACAAGATGCTGATGCAGCGCCCCGTCGTGGTGAAGGGGAGCACGGCCATCATCGGTCGCCCCAAGGAGCGCGTGCGCGACCTGTTGTCGTGATCGCCTGAGCCCGCGCGGTGGGCCGGTCCTGGCATGCTGGCCCGGTGCGTGTGCTGATCGTGGAGGACGACCCGTCGATGGCGGCGTCGCTGCGCACCGGGCTGCAGGCCGAGGGCTACGCGGTCGAGGTGTCGATCGACGGCGACGACGGGCTGTGGCGCGCCACCGAGGAGACCTTCGACGTGGTGCTGCTCGACATCATGCTGCCGGGCCGCAACGGCTACCAGGTGGTGAGCGAACTGCGCCAGCGGGGCTCGCACGTGCCGGTGCTCATGCTCACGGCCAAGAGCGGCGAGTGGGACCAGGCCGAGGCCCTCGATTCCGGCGCCGACGACTACCTGGCCAAGCCGTTCTCCTACCCGGTGCTGCTGGCCCGGTTGCGCGCGCTCATCCGCCGCTCGGCCGGCCGCAGCGACCCCACGGTCGTGGTCGGCGACCTGCGTCTGGACACCGTGTCGCGCCAGTGCTGGCGCGGTGACGAGGTCGTCGACCTGACCGCCAAGGAGTACGCCCTGCTCGAGTACCTGGCCCTGCGGGCCGGGGCCGTCGTCAGCAAGGTCGAACTGGTCGAGCACGTGTGGGACGCCGCTCGCGACCCCGACACCAACGTCGTCGAGGTGTACATGGGCTACCTGCGGCGCAAGATCGACGACGGTCGGGACCAACCGCTGCTGCACACGGTGCGGGGCGCCGGCTACCGCTTGGCCGCCGATGGCCCGTGAGCCCGGCCGCCGGTCGGTGCGGGCCCGCATCACCGCGGCCACGGTCGCGGTCGTGGGCGCGGCGCTGACACTGGCCGGCGTGGGGCTCGTGCTGCTGGTGCAGCGCTCGCTGGAGCGACCCATGCGCGGCGAGGCCCGCGCCCGGGCCGCCGACGTGCTGGTGCAGCCCATCGGGCCCACGTGGCCGCAACCGCTGCGCCCCGTGGCGGCGCCGTGGCCCACGCTGGTGCAGGTGCTCGACGCGTCGGGTGCGGTGCTGGCCGCCCACGCCGAACTGGCCGGTCGGGCGCCGTTGCTCGCCCCCACGGCTGCCGATCGCGAACCGTCCGATGAGACCACTCTGACGGCCAACGGCCGCACGCAGCGCTGGCGGCTCGACGCGGTGCGGGCCGATTGGCGCGGCGTGCCCGTGACCGTGGTGGTGGCCACCTCGCTGGCCCAGGTCGACCGGTCGACCCGCCTGGTGACCACGGCGATGCTGATCGCCGTGCCCGTGCTGGTGCTGGTGGCCGGTCTGGTGGCGTGGCAGCTGGTGGGGCGGGCCCTGGCCCCGGTCGATGCGCTGCGCCGCGAGGTCGCCGGCTTCGACGGCTCCGGTGTCCGGCGGGTCACGCCGCCGGCCAGCGACGACGAGATCGGCCAGCTGGCTGGCACCATCAACGGACTGCTCGGGCGGGTCGACGTCGCCCGGGAGCAGCAGCACCGGTTCGTGGCCGACGCCTCCCACGAGCTGCGCACGCCGGTGGCCAACATCCGCGCCGCGCTCGAGGTGGCCACCGCCCACCCCGATGCCGTCGCGTGGCCGGCGGTGGCGGCCGACGTGCTCGAGCAGAACGAGCGCATGGGCCACCTGGTCGACGACCTGCTGCTGCTGGCCCAGGCCGAGGCCGACCAGTTGACCGCCCGGGCCGTGCTGGTGGACGCCGCCGTCACCGCCGACGGCGTGGTGACCACCCTGAAGGCCCGCCTGGCCGCCGACGGCCGCCCGGTCGGGGTGCGGTGGAGTCACGACGGGGTCACCGTGGTGCGGGCCGATCCGTCGCACCTGGCCCGCATCGTCGAGAACCTGACCGCCAACGCCGCCCGCTTCGCCCGCTCGACCGTCGCGGTGCACGTCGGGCGGATCGGGCGCTGGGTGGAGGTCACCGTGGCCGACGACGGACCGGGCGTGCCCGAAGCGGAGCGGGGCCGCGTCTTCGAGCGCTTCGTGCGCCTCGACACCGACCGTTCCCGCCGGGGTGGTGGAGCCGGTCTGGGCCTGCCGATCGTGGCCGAGCTGGTCGCCCGCGCCGGCGGTCTGGTGAGCGTGGGTGACGGCGGGCCCGGCGCGGTGTTCACGGTGCGGCTGCCGGCGGCGTCGCCCGGCGCGGACGGTGGGGTGACCGGGCCGGCCGGGGCCGCCCCCGTCTCAGCGTCCTCTTAGGTGCGCGTCCGTATGGTGACGACATGACCCCTCGTCGCCGCCGTCGTCTGCGTTGGGTGGTGCCGGCCGCCGCCCTGGCTGCCACCGCCGCCATCAGCACCATCCCGAAGATGATCCCGGCCAGCGCCGATCCGGTGCCGGTGCTGCCGCCGCTCACCGCCGCCCAGCTCATGGACCGGGTGCGCACCAGCGACGTCACCACGCTGTCGGGTGACATCGCCTTCACCGCCCGCCTCGGCCTGCCCGACCTGAGCTCGTTCGGCGTGGGTGGCGGCACGTTCCTGGACCTGCTGTCGGGCACCCACACCGCCCACGTGTGGGTCGACGGTCCCGAGCGCGTGCGTCTGGCCATCGACTCGCCCCAGGCCGAGCAGGACTGGATCCGCAACGGCGCCGACGTCTGGGCGTGGGACTCGTCGTCCATGGGCGTCACCCACGTGTCGGTGCCCGAGGGTGCCGACCACGAGCGCGTGCCGTCCACCGTGCCGGCGGTCGATCCGGCGACGGCGGCCCTGCAGCTGCTCGACGCCGTCGACCCCACCACCGAGGTCTCGGTGCGCACCCCCGGCTACGTCGCCGGCCGGCCCGTGTACGAACTGGTCGTGGCGCCCCGGTCGGCCACGTCGACCGTGGCCGACGGTGAGATCGCCGTCGACGCCGCCACCGGTGTGCCGCTGGCCGTGCGGGTGCACGCCAAGGACACCACCGCCGCGGTGATCGACATCGAGTTCACGTCGATCTCGTTCGACACCCCGCCGGCGTCCACGTTCACCTTCACGCCGCCCCCGGGCAGCACGGTGAAGGAGGCGGCGTCGGTCACCGAACTGCTGCCGCTCGGCTCCTTCGGCCACCATGGCGAGCGCGCCGCCCGCCGGGCCAAGGCGGCTGTCACCGATCAGGGGGGCACCGACCAGGCCGTCACGGTCGCCGCCACCGGCCAGCTGCCCCGGGTCGACCGCACCGGTCCCCGCAGTGACGCCAAGGTGGTCGGTGAGGCATGGGACAGCGTGGCCATCGTGTCGGGCGTGAACCTGGGCCGTCAGTTCCAGACCCTGTTCAGCAACTCGCCGGCGGTCACCGTGGGTGGCACCACGGGCCACCTGGTGAGCACCCGGCTGGTGAACGTGCTGGTGCTCGACGACGGCCGCATCGCCATCGGCGCCGTGACCCCCGAGGCCCTCGAGGCCGCGGTGGCCGGCGCATGACGTCGACGTCACCGGTGCCACCGGTGTCGTCGGTGTCGTCGCACCACGAGTTCGGGCCGACGGTGCTGGCGCCGCCGGCGACGAACGGCTCGGCGACGAACGGCTCGTCGACCAACGGCTCGTCGACCAACGGCTCGTCGATCGTGGCGTGGGCCACGCCGGCGGCCGGTGTCGCCGGCGCGGTGGGCACCGACCTCGCCATCGAGACCGATGGTCTCGTGAAGCGGTTCGGTTCGGCCACCGTGGTCGACCGTGTCGCCCTGCGGGTGCCGGCCGGCGCGGTGTACGGCTTCCTCGGGCCGAACGGCTCGGGCAAGACGACCACCATCCGCATGCTGCTCGGCCTGCTGACCCCCGACGGTGGCGACACCCGCCTGTTGGGCCGCCCCATCCCCAAGGATGCCGGTGCGGTGCTGCCCCACGTGGGCGCCCTCATCGACGGCCCTGCGTTCTACCCGTGGCTCACCGGTCGCCAGAACCTGTGGCGGCTCGACGCCAGCGGTCCCGACGGGCAGCGCCGCACGCGCCAGGCCCGCATCGAGGACGCGCTGGCCCGGGTCGGGCTGACCGCGGCGGGCGACAAGAAGTTCAAGGCGTACTCGCTCGGCATGCGCCAGCGCCTCGGCCTGGCCAACGCCCTGCTGCGCCCGCGCCAGCTGCTCATCCTGGACGAGCCGACCAACGGCATGGACCCGCAGGGCACCCGCGAGATCCGCCACCTGGTGCGCGAGCTGGCCGCCGACGGTACGACCGTGTTCCTCTCGAGCCACCTGCTGGCCGAGATCGAGCAGGTCTGCACCCACGTGGGGGTCATGAGCGTGGGCCAGCTGATCTCGCAGGGCTCGTTGGCCGAACTGCGGGCCAAGGCGGCGCCCGTCGTCGTGGTCGACACCGACGATCCGTCGCTGGCCGCCACCGTGCTGGCCGGACACGGCCTGGTGCCGCAGGTAGAGGGCACGCAGGTGACGGCGCCGGCCGAGGGCCGGCGCCCCGAGTCGCTGTGCAAGGCGCTGGTGGACGCCGGCGTCGGCGTGCGGGCGTTCAACGTGCAACGACCGAGCCTCGAGGACACGTTCGTGGCGCTCACCGGGGAGGGCTTCGATGTTGCTCAATGAGCTCGGCACGCTGTTCCGGCGTCGCCGCACCCAGGCGGTGCTCGCCGTGCTCATGGCGGTGCCGATCCTGATCACGATGGTCCTGCGCTTCGCGGGCGGGCCCGACGGTGGCGAGGGGCCGAACTTCCTGTCGCAGGTGACCAACAACGGCGTGTTCGCCGTGCTCGCCGGCCTCACGGTGACGCTGCCGTTCTTCCTGCCGATGGCCGTCACCGTGGTCGCCGGCGACACCATCGCCGGCGAGGCCAGCCTGGGCACGCTGCGCTACCTGCTGACCCGGCCGGCCGGGCGCTCGCGACTGCTGCTGTCGAAGGCCACCACCACGGTGGTGTTCTGCCTGGCCGCCACCGCCGTGGTGGCGGTGGCCGGGTTGGTGACGGGCGCGATCCTGTTCCCGGTGGGCCGCATCACCACGCTGTCGGGCGACACGCTGCCGCTCTCCAGCGGCATGCTGCGCATCTCGCTCGCCGCCGTGCTGATCGCCGTGTCGTTGTTGGGGCTGGCCGCCATCGGCGTGTTCATCTCCACGCTCACCGACGTGCCGGTGGGGGCCATGGCCGGCACGCTCGGGGTGTTCATCATGGTCGGTGTGCTCGACACCCTGCCCCAGACGCGGGCGCTGCACCCGTGGCTGTTCACCGACCACTGGCTGAGCTACACCGACCTGATGCGCACCCACATCCAGTGGGACGGCATCGTGAAGAACCTGAGCCTGCAGGCGCTGTACGTCGGCGTGTTCGGCGCGGCCACGTGGGCCCGCTTCACCAGCAAGGACATCCTGGCCTGACCTGATCGAGCCCCCCTCGTCCCGGGTCGATCGTGAGCCGCCCGCCTCACGGTCGACCCGGGGCGTCAGTTGGCGCCCACCACTGCGAGCAGGCGGTCGAGGTCGCTGTCGTCGTTGTAGGCATGGGGTGACGCCCGCACGACGGCCACGCGCCCCTCGGCCTCCATGTCGAGCAGGGCACCCGCGGCGGTGGACACCGAGACGTTGATGCCCGCGGCGGTGGCGGCCTGCTTCACCTCGTCGGGGCTGCGGTCGGCCACGGTGAAGGTCACGATGCCGCTGCGCTGGGTGCCGCCGTCGAGCACCTGCACGCCCGGCCGTTCGGCGAGGGCGTGACGCAGGCCCTCGGCCAGGCCGGTGATGCGCTGGCTCACGGCGTCGACGCCGAGCTCGAGCAGCTCGCCGATGGCCACGCCGAGGCCGACCTGGCCGGCGATCGACGTCTCGAACTCCTCGAAGCGCGAGGCGTCGGGGTTCAGCACGTAACCGTCGCCCTGCCACGTGGCCGAGTGGCTGTCGATGCCGGGTGGGTCGAGCTGGTTCAGCAAGCCCGAGCGCACGTAGAGCAGACCGGTGCCTCGCGGGCCGCGCAGCCACTTGCGGCCCGTCGCGGTGAGCACGGTGCAGCCGATGGCGTCGACGTCCACCGGCAGCTGGCCCACCGACTGGCAGGCGTCGAGGAAGTAGTGCACGTGGGCGGCCTGGCAGCGGGCCCCGACCTCGGTCACGGGGTTCACCAGCCCGCGGTGGGTGCCGACGTGGGTGGCGCTCACCAGGAACACGCGCTCGTCGAGCAGGCGGTCGAAGGCGCCCAGGTCGAGGGTGCCGTCGGGCAACGACGGGATGACCTCGACCTGCAGGTCGTAGCGCCGCGCCGCCTGGTGCACGGCGAAGTAGTGGCTGTTGTACGCCAGGCGGTCGACCAGCACCCGGCTGCCGGTGGGCAGTCCGCCGGCGAAGGCGTAGCCCCACAGCGCCTTGGCGAAGCCGGCGGTGTCGCTGGTGGTCACGGCGATCTCGCTCGGGTCGGCGCCGAGCAGGCGGGCGGCGTTGGTGCGGGTGGCCCGCAGCGCGTCGTCGGCGGCGTCGGCCGCCTCGTAGCCGCCGATGGTGGCTTCGAGGCGCAGATGGCCGATGGTGGCGTCGAGCGTTGCCTGGGACGGCAGGGCCGAGCCGGCGTTGTTCAGGTGGGCCACGTGCGCCGCCCCGGGGGTGGCGGCGCGCAGCGCAGCGACATCGAGCGTCATGGCGGCGACGGTACCCGCGCCGCCGGACCCCGTCGGCGCCCGGCTCGCTGGCGCTCGCTCGGTCGCCTCGGGCTTCGCTGCGCTCAGCCGACCCACGGTCGGTCGCGGCGGGTGACCGACGGGCGGCTCCACCAGCGGCCACTGAAGCGCCACGCGGGCGTGGTGCGGGTCTTGTCGGGCAACACGATCATGGGCCGCGGCCACACGTGTTCGACCGCAGCCATGATGGCGGCGACCTCCTGGGGCGTCGGGGAGCCGCCGACCGTCATGGCGTGCCGCGGCGTGCCGGTGGCGATGAAGCGGTCGTGCACCATGGTGGCGGGGTCGGGCGGGGGCAGCAGGCTCATGCGGTCACACCTTCACGACGATCGAGTTGAGCACCATGTCGTGCCATGTGCGCTTCTCCTTGTCCCACAGCATCCAGAGGTAGCCGAGGTAGCAGATCTGCCCGGAGATGAACCCGGCGAACAGGTAGCGACCGAACGCCCGGCCGCCGCCGATGGGCTGACCCGTGTTCTTGTCGACGACCTTGATGTGCAGGGCTTTGCGCCCCGGCGTCTGGCCGGTGCGCCCCAGCCGCAGCACGATCCACACGTAGTACCCGATCAGCGCGCCGAACAGGGCGAGGAAGCCGATGGCGAGCAGTGGGCCGTTCGGCCCCCGGCAGGTGTGCAGCTCTCGGGTCGCGGTGTCGCGACACAGGCCGCCGCCGGTGCCACCGACCGCGGCCGACACGATGAACAGCACGGCCGCGGGGACGAGGAAGGCGAACATCAGCAGACCGTCGAGCAGGCTGGCGCCCAGGCGGGCACCGAAGCCGGCGTAGTTCAGCGCCACGGCCGGACGGGGGCGGAGGCGGCGGCGGGGGCGGCGGCGGGGGCGGCGGCACGTTGCTCACGGTCGGTAGCCCATCAGAGCGGCACGTTGCCGTGCTTGCGCTTGGGGAGGTCTTCGCGCTTGGTGCGCAGCATGGCCAGGCCGGCGACCAGCTTCTGGCGGGTCTCGGCCGGGTCGATCACGTCGTCCACGAAGCCGCGCTCGGCGGCCACGTACGGGTTGGCGTACTTCTCGGTGTACTCGTTCACCAGCTCAGCGCGGCGCCCCACCGGGTCGGCGGCCTGCTGGATCTCACGGCGGTACACGATCTCGACCGCGCCCTGCGGGCCCATGACTGCGAGCTCGGCGGTGGGCCACGCGTACGACAGGTCGGATCCGATCGACTTGGAGTCCATGACCACGTAAGCGCCGCCGTAGGCCTTGCGGGTGATGATCGAGATGCGGGGCACCGTGGCCTCGCAGTAGGCGTAGAGCAGCTTGGCGCCGTGGCGGATGATGCCGCCGTACTCTTGGTCGACGCCGGGCAGGAAGCCGGGCACGTCGACGAAGGTCACCAGCGGCACGTTGAACGCGTCGCAGGTGCGCACGAAGCGGGCGGCCTTCTCGGCCGACTCGATGTCGAGCACGCCGGCCAGCACCATGGGCTGGTTGCCGACGATGCCTACCGACTCGCCGTTCACGCGGGCGAAGCCGCACACGATGTTGCGGGCCCAGTGCTGGTGGTACTCGAAGAACTCGCCGTCGTCGACGACTTCGCGGATGACCTTCTTGATGTCGTAGGGCTGGTTGGGCGAGGGCGGCAGGATGTCGCGCAGGCTGGGGCACAGCCGGTCGGGCTGGTCGCTCGTCTCCACCGTGGGGGCGGCTTCCAGGTTGTTCGACGGCAGGAAGCTGAGCAGGAAGCGCACGTCTTCCAGGCAGGCCTTCTCGTCGGCCGACACGAAGTTGGCCACGCCCGACTTCGATGCGTGGCTCATGGCGCCGCCGAGCTCTTCCAGCGTGACTTCTTCGCCGGTCACCGTCTTCACCACGTCGGGGCCGGTGATGAACATGTGGCTCGACTCGCGGACCATGAAGATGAAGTCGGTCATGGCCGGGCTGTACACGGCACCGCCGGCGCACGGGCCGAGGATCACCGAGATCTGCGGCACCACACCCGACGACAGCACGTTGCGGTAGAAGATGCCGCCGTAGCCGGCGAGCGACACGACGCCTTCCTGGATGCGGGCACCGGCGCCGTCGTTCAGGCCGACCACGGGGGCGCCGACCTTGAGCGCCATGTCCATGAGCTTGTGGATCTTCTCGGCGAACACCTCGCCGAGGGCGCCACCGAACACGGTGAAGTCCTGGCTGAACACGAACACCTTGCGGCCGTCGATGGTGCCCCATCCGGTGATGACACCGTCGGTGTAAGGGCGCTCCTCGAGGCCGGCGGCGTGGGCACGGTGGCGGGCCAGCAGGTCGAGCTCGTTGAACGAGCCCGGGTCGAGCAGCGCGTCCAGGCGCTCACGGGCCAGCAGCTTGCCCTTGGCGTGCTGCCGCTCGATGGCACGCTCGGACCCGGCGCTGTGGGCCTGCCGCTGGCGATCGGCCAGCTCGGCCAGCTTGGCGTCCATGGGGTTGGCGGTGTCGGTCACGGGATCCGAGGCTAGCCGCGCCGCTCGAGGGGTCCCCAAGGGTCGCCGGGAGGCGGCGTTCCGCCTGGTCAGGCGCGGGCGCGGCGGCGCAGCAGGGAGCCGGCCACGAGGCGCCAGCCCATCAGGAGGAGGCCCAGGAAGATGGTGGCGACCACGATGAAGGACACCGCGGTGCCCTTGTCGAACGCGGTGCGGCGCAGGACCATGCCGATCACCAGGGTGCCGGCCCAGATCGTCCCGCCCAGGCGCAGGCTGGTGGGCGGCCGCCAGAGCGTGGCCGATGCCACCCAGGCCACGGCGGCACCGATCAGGAACGGGGCCGCCGTCTTGAGCACGCCGCTGGCTGCTTCGCCTTCGTCGTGGTTGCGCCGACCGAGCAGCACGAACACCAGGATGCAGAGCGCGTCGATGAGGGGGGCGACGGCGAGGGGCATGGGCTCCGAGGGTACCGCCCGGGCGTCGTCACCGCCCTCGCGGAACGAACGGTTGCAGCTCCCACGTCCAGCGGTAGGTGCCGGCGCCGACGCGGTAGCGGTCGAGGGTGTCGGGGCCACAGCTGGCGCCGCCCACGCCCCGCTTGGCGAGGTCGAGGTGCACGACCGTCTCGCGCCGCCGGCGCAGGTTCAGCCAGTCGGTGGCGGCGGCCAGATCGGACTGGGTGTGATGGGTGGCCGACAGGGCGAACAGGTGGTCGTCGAGGGGGCGGGCCCGGAGCCCGGCGGTGGCCGAACTGACCGTGCACCACCGCACGCCGGTGCGGGTGCCGAAGTCCTGGGGCATCACGTAGGGCAGCTCGTCGGGTGCGGCCCGGTAGCGGCCGAGCACGGAGCCGGCGGCCCGGTCGGTCTCGTTCTCGTCGGGGCCGAGGCCGAACCACTCGACCCGGTCGAAGCCCGGCCGCGTCAGGAACGACACGCCGACCCGGGCCACGTCGTCCCAGGCCGCAGGGACGACCAGTTCCTCGGTGAACCGCACGGCGCCGTCGACGAGCCGGATGCGCTGCACGTGGTGGGCGGTCGCGGCGTTCGCCCCCCGCCCCCGCAGCTCGTGGACCGTCGTCAGAGTGTCGCCGCTGCTGCTGCTCGCGTCGGTGGCCCGCGCCAGCTGGTCGAGGCCCCAGGCCTGCCAGCGGCCGAGGGCCTTGTCGTGCTGCCCGCCCCACAGCTTGATGCCGTCGTTGTCGGTGGGGGCGCGCCACAGCTCGGCCCGCACGGGCCCGGCCAACAGCGCGGTGCCGTCGAGGGTGACCTGCTGCACGGCACCATCGGCCACGGTGACGGTGGTGCGCCCCGAGCGGGCGGTGAACCCGCGGGGCGTGCGCCGCCAGACCTCGCCGACCGCGGGCGTGGGCGCGGTGCGCCGGGCACGGGCGACCACGGTCAGCTGGTCCCATGCCACGTCGTGACCACGGGGCGCCCACGGCAGGGCGGCGTTGGTGCGGAAGCGAACGGTCAGGTGGGCCTCGGCGCCGTCGGGCACGGCGGTCGGGTCGAACGGCACGGTGACGAGTCGTGACGCGCCGGGCGCGATCGACGGCACCTCGAGCGCGCCCCGCTGCCGGACGTCACCGTCGACCAGCAGCTCCCACGAGGCCCGCAGCCACTCGAGCCCGGTGAACCACTGGCGGTTGGTGACGCGCACCCGCTGCTGGCGGGCGTTGGCCCACGCGACGGTGACGGGCCGGTGCACCCAGGCGACCTCCCGCATGGCCGGGTGGGGGGTGCCGTCGGGGCCGACGAGGCCGTCGGCCACGAAGTTGGCGTCGTTGGGTTCGTCGCCGAACTGGCCGCCGTAGGCGTAGCGCCACCGCCGGCCCACCTGCTGGCGCAGCCCGTGGTCCTTCCACTCCCAGATGAAGCCGCCCTGCAGCCCTGGCGTGCGCTCGAACGCGTCCCAGTAGTCGGCCAGGCTCCCGTTGGAGTTGCCCATGGCGTGGTCGTACTCGCACAGGATCCACGGCCGGGGATCGTGGGCGGTGGCGTTCACCTCGCGCACGAGCGTGTCGATGGCGGGGTACATGGGGGCGATCACGTCGGTGACCGTCTCGCCGCCCTTGGATCCCGGCCGCGCCCACGTCTCCATGATGGCCCCCTCGTAGTGCAGCGGGCGGCTGGGGTCGAACGCCCGCAGCCACGCCGCCTGGGCCTCGTGGTTGAGCCCGTAGCCCGCCTCGTTGCCGAGCGACCACATGATGATGCAGGGGTGGTTCTTGTCGCGCAGGGCCATGCGGGCGCCGCGCTCGAGCCACGTGGTGCGGTAGGCCGGGTCGTTGCACAGCAGCACGTTGAAGGCGTGGCTCTCGACGTTGGCCTCGTCGACCACGTACAGGCCGAGCTCATCGCACAGGTCGTAGAAGCGGGGATCGTTCGGGTAGTGCGAGCAGCGCACCGCGTTGATGTTGTGCCGCTTCATGGTGACGAGGTCGGCGCGCATGTCGGCCACGGTGACGGCCTTGCCCCGCTCGGGGTGGTGCTCGTGGCGGTTGACGCCGCGGATCATCACCGCGGCGCCGTTGATGAGCAGCTCGCGGTCGCACACCTCGACCCGGCGGAAGCCGACGGTGTCGGCCACCACCTCGTGCACGGCGCCGTCGGGGGCCACCAACGACACGACGAGCCGGTAGCGGTGCGGTGCCTCGGCCGACCACGCCGCCACGTCAGGCACCGTGGTGCTCACGTCGACGACGTGGCCCCGGTGCAGGTAGGGCCGCAGCGTCGTGGGCACCGTGCCGCTGAGGATGCGGCCGACGGCCCGCCCGCTCCCCGTCTCGAGCCGGGCGGTCACGGTCCAGCCGGGGGCCCGGTCGTCGATGGCGGCGAAGCCCACCGTGGTGCGCACCCGCAGCGTGCCCACGGTGAGGCCGCCATCGTCGTCTTCGGCCAGGCCGGCGTCGATGCGCACATCGGCCAGGTGCACGGCGTCGATCGAGCGCAGGGTGACCTCGCGGGGGAGGCCGCCCATCATCCAGTGGTCCTGGTCCTCCACGTAGGTCTGGGCCGACCACTTCACCACCACCAGCGCCAGCTCGTTCACGCCGGTGCGCACGTGGTCGGTGATGTCGAGCTCGGCGGCGAGGCGGCTGTCGGTCGAGAAGCCCACGGGCTGGCCGTTCACCCACACGTAGACCACCGACTCGGCGCTGCCCACGCTCAGGACCGTGCGGCGCCGGCGCCATGCCACCGGGAGTCGGAACGTGGTGCGGTAGACGCCGGTGGGGTTGTCGTCGGGCACCTCGGGCGGGCGGCCGGCGAAGGGCATCTGCACGTTCGTGTAGTGCGGGTGGTCGAACCCCTGCATCGTCCAGTGGCCGGGCACGGTGATGGTGCGCCACCGGGAGGTGTCGGTGTCGTCGGCCACGTGGGCGGGGCGCACATCGTCGGGTCGGGGCAGGCCCAGGAACCGCCAGCCGGTGCCGTCGAGCGAGCGGAACCATGGTGACGCGTCACGCCCGGTGCGGGCCGACGCCGCGTCGGGGTGCCCGACGAGTGGGCTGCGGGCGGGCAGGCGCCCGAGGCTGACCGCCTCGGGGTGTCGCCAGGTGGAGGGTCCGAAGGCATCGAGAGCGCGCGCAGACATGGCCAGACATCATCGCAGGCGTCACACGCGCGGTGAGGACCGAGCCGACTAGACAGGGCGCCGATGTCATCGGTGATCGTCCTGCGCGCCCCCAACGTGAACCTCGTCGTCGACGTGGCGACCGGGGTACCCACCATCGTCCACTGGGGTGCGCCGATCGGCGACGCCGACCCGGCGTCGGTCGCCGCCGCGCTCGGCCGGCCGAGGATGGGCGGCACGCTCGACACGACGGCACCGATGTCGTTGGTGCCCGAACACGGTGCGGGGTTCCCTGGTCGCCCGGGCCTGCTCGGGCGGCGCGGTGGTGGCCGGGCCTGGGCACCCCGCTTCGAGCCGGCGTCGGTGGCGCACACCGGCGGGGAGCTCGTGGCGGTGGCGGCCGACGCCGTGGCCCAGCTGACGCTCACGAGCACGCTTCGGCTCACCACCCATGGCGTCCTGCACGCGTCGGTGGCGGTCACCAACACCGGCTCCCGGCGGTACTCGCTCGACGCGCTGACCGTCAGCCTGCCCCTGCCCGAGGCGGCCGACGAGCTGCTCACCTTCACCGGGCGGTGGGTGCGTGAGCTCCACCCCGAGCGGCTGCCGTGGCGCCACGGCGCCCACAGCGCCGAGAACCGCACGGGTCGCTCGTCGCACGAGCACCCGCCGCTGGTGCACGCCGGCACCACCGGCTTCGGCGAGTGGCACGGCGAGGTGTGGGGTGTCCACCTGGCCTGGAGCGGGAACCACTCGTGGCTGGCCGAGCGCCTGCCCGACGGTCGGCGCTACCTGCAGCTGGGCGAGCTGCTGCACCCCGGCGAGGTCGTGCTGGAACCGGGCGACACCTACACGACGCCCGAGGTGCTCGGCGTGTACAGCAGCCAGGGGCTGACGCCGGCGTCGTGGGGGCTGCATCGTGACCTGCGGGCCCGGCCCGGCCACCCGACCCGGCCCCGGCCCGTGCTGCTGAACACCTGGGAGGCGGTCTACTTCGACCACGACGTCGACCGCCTGAAGGCGCTGGCCGACTCGGCCGCGTCGGTCGGCATCGAGCGCTTCGTGCTCGATGACGGCTGGTTCGGCGCACGCCGGGACGACACCCGCGGGCTGGGCGACTGGACCGTGTCGCCCGAGCGGTACCCCGAGGGGCTGGCGCCCCTGATCGACCACGTGCGAGGCCGGGGCATGGAGTTCGGCATCTGGGTGGAGCCCGAGATGGTGAACCCCGACAGCGACCTGTACCGGGCCCATCCCGAGTGGGCGCTGGTGACCTCCGGCTACGAACCCGTGCTCGGTCGCAACCAGCTCGTGCTGAACCTGGCCCACCCTGCCGCCTACGCCCACATCCTGGGTCAGCTCGACGCGCTGCTGCGCGACCACGACATCGCCTACGTGAAGTGGGACATGAACCGCGTGCACGCCCAGGATTCGGGCGCCGATGGTGCCCCGGGGGCGCACGCCCAGACGCTGGCCGTGTACCGCCTGCTCGACGAGCTCGGCCGGCGGCACCCCGACGTGGAGATCGAGAGCTGCTCGTCGGGCGGAGGGCGCATCGACCACGGCATCCTGACCCGCACGGCTCGGGTGTGGACGAGCGACTGCAACGACGCCCTCGAGCGCCAGACCATCCAGCGGGGGGCGTCGATGCTGATCCCGCCCGAGGTGATGGGCGCCCACATCGGGCCGACGCGCTCGCACACCACGGGGCGGGTGCACACCCTGGCCTTCCGGGCGGCCACCGCGCTGTTCGGCCATCTGGGGGTGGAGTGGAACGTGCTCGAGCTGAGCGAGCAGGAGCGGGCCGACCTGGCCGAAGCCGTCGCCCTGCACCAGCGGTTCCGGCCGCTGCTGCACGGCGGCGACACGGTGCGGTTCGATGTCGAGTCGCCCGGCGTGGCCCACGGTGTGTACGCGCCCGACCGGTCGGAGGGCGTGGTGAGCTACGCGCTGCTCGGGTCGGCCATGAGCCTGACGCTGCCGACGCTTCGCCTGCCCGGGTTGGACCCCGCCCGGCGGTACCGCATCCTGCCGCTGCCCCTGCCGGGTCCGGGTGGTCGCATCGCCGAGCGGCAGCAACCGCCGTGGTGGCGCGACGGGCTCACCCTGACCGGTGCCCAGCTCGCGGCCCATGGCGTGCGGTTGCCGGCGCTGCTCCCGGAGCAGGCGGCGCTGCTCCACCTGGATGGCCGCTGAGATCGTCCATGGGGGGCGGGGAGGTCGGCCCGACTAGAAAGCGGGTGGCCCACGTCGTCGGCCCCGATCGAGCAGGAGCACGAGATGGTCATCACCGACCAGGAGATTCGCGAGCGCACGACGGCCACCGTCGAGGCCGTCGGCATCGACGCCGACGAGGTCGCCTTCCGTGGCGCCCTGTGGGATGCCGGGCTCGCCCGCGTGCAGTTCCCCGAGGGCAAGGGCGGCCTTGGTCTGTCGCCCAGGATGCAACTGGTGGTCGACCAGGCCATTCGTGATGCGGGACGCGACTTCAACGCGCTGGCGATCAACACGATCGGCATCGGCATGGGCCTGCCCACGGTGCTCACCTACGGCTCCGAGGAGCACCACCGCAGGTACCTGAAGCGCATCTTCACGGGCGAGGACATCTGGTGCCAGATGTTCAGCGAGCCGAGCCACGGCTCGGACGTGGCCGGTCTGTCGAGCCGGGCCGCTCGCGACGGCGACGAGTGGCTCGTGAACGGCCAGAAGGTGTGGACCAGCGTCGCCCACCGAGCGTCGTACGGGATGCTGCTGGTGCGCACCGACCCCGACGTGCCCAAGCACAAGGGCCTGTCGTACTTCATCCTCGACATGAAGTCGCCGGGGGTGGAGATCCGCCCGCTGTTCCAGATCACCGGTGACGCCGAGTTCAACGAGGTGTTCTTCACCGACGTGCGCGTGCCCCACAGCAACATCCTGGGCGATGTCGGCGACGGGTGGCGGGTGGCCACCACCACGCTCATGAATGAGCGCGTCGCCCTGGGCGGCAACACCGCAGCGCGCGGCACCGGCAACATCGCGTCGGTGGTCGATGTGTGGCAGAAGCGCAAGTCGTCGTGCGGCGAGGTGGAGGGCCGAGTGCTCCGTGACCGTGTCACGAAGCTGTGGATCGAGGCCGAGGTGATCCGCCTCACCACGCTGCGGGCTCGGGCGGCGGCCGGCATGGGCAACCCCGGTCCGGAGGGGTCGGTCACCAAGCACGCCAGCTCGGAGCTGAACCTGAAGCTGTGGGAGCTGGCCATCGAGCTGCTCGGACCGGAGGGCATGATCCACGAACCCGGCTACCCCCGCAAGCGGGTCGAGGGCGAGAGCGGACCCGTGGCGTCGACCATCTCGAAGTCGTTCCTGCGGTCGCGGGCCAACACGATCGAGGGCGGCACCTCGGAGGTCATGCGCAACATCCTCGGTGAGCGGGTCCTCGGCCTGCCCGGCGACGTCCGGGTCGACAAGGACCTGCCCTGGAAGAACATCCCGAGCTGAGAGTCCGGCCGCGCGTATGGCGGGCGGGCGGGTGCGCTGGTTCGGTTGTCAAGGGGCGTGGTCTGGGGCTGCGACGTTCGGTGGGCAACGCCGCTGATCACGTGGTGCCGGTGGCCGGCCGGCGTCAGCCGGTGGCGCGTCGTTGGGGTGGTCCGGTGGTCATGGTGGTGCCGTCGGGAAGGTCGACGCGCAGCGACCGATCGGCGCTCATGGTCACCGCCCAGCCGCGGTCGTGGACGCAGTGGTGGTGTTTGCTGCAGACGGGGAGCAAGTTGGCGAGGTCGCTAGGGCCGCCGCGTTCCCAGTAGCGGAGGTGGTGGATCTTGCACCGGTCGAACGCGACGGTGCAGCCGGGGATGGCGCAGCACCGGTAGAACCCGCGCAGGGCACGCCGTTGCGCCCGGCTGGCGGTGCGCTTGTGGCGGCCTTCGTCCAGACAGCCGGGGGCGTGGAGGACGACCCCGTTGCGGACCACGACGACGGACAGGTCGGCTTGCCCCAGCAGGGCGTCCATGACCCGCTCGGGGACCTCGATCGGGAGGTTCCATTCGATCTGGGCGGGCCCGTCACTCAAGTCGATGACGGCGACGACTTCGGGCCGGACGCGTGACGCGCCGCCGGGGTGGAGGACGAGGTCGGCGAACGCCAACGCCGCGAGGTGTTGTTGGCGCACGAGCGGATCGGATGGTGCGGTGTCGGGGAGCTTGTCGTGGAAGAGCCGTTCGATTTGGGCGCGTAGCGCTTGGTCGAGATGGAGGCCGGTGACAGGGTCGAACTCGCCGTGGAAGCACCACATTCCGGTGATCTGATCGACCCACGACCGCAAGCTGGTGGCCTGTCGTTGCCGCTCGAGGCGGGCGTCATCGTCGTCGTGGCTGCGCAAGAGTGCGCAGCGTTGCCGTACCCGACGGGTGAACGTATCGAGATCGAGTCCAGTCGCCAACGCGACGAGCCGGTCGACCTCGCCGAGCAACACGGCCCGCGCCGCGGGTTCGAGCTTCTTGGCGGCGCGCAGGACGACGTCGACGTGCCCGACCGTGATCGCTCCGGCCTCGAGCGCCGCGGCGAACGCGGGCACGTCGCGCAGGAACTGTGCTCGCGCCAGCGAGCGTTCGGCGTCGCGGAAAGGCACCTGCTGGGCATCGGTGATGGCTCGTTCCGGGAACGACACGGCCACCTCGAGCGCAGCCACGACCGCCGCTTCGCGGGCGTCGGTCCATGACCGCAGGCGTTTCAGGTCGCCCAGCGCGGCCCGGAGTTCATCGGCGCCTGCCATTGCTGGGTCGAGCGCGGCGAGGCGTTCGACGATCGGGGCGATGGCGGCCTTCATGGACACCACCGTAGAGAAGGGGTGCGACAGAGTTCCCCGCCATCGACCCGAACATCGCGGTGAAGGTTGGCTGGTCGCATGCCTGCTCTCGACCCCGCCGACGCCCACCTGTGACACGACATCATGTGGGCGCCGGCGGCCCTCCTGGCGTTTCCCCACCGGTAGCGATCGTGCAGGAGTTCGGCGGGTCGGGCGTCGGCGACCAGCGGTGCCCGCCGACGCCGTTGACACGCTGGGCGGATCGTCCGTCCACCGCGTCTACGGTGACGGCATGAAGTTCGGGCTCTGGTACGACTTTCGCAACCCGGCCAGCGCGGGGCGGTCGAACGCCGAGCTCTACGCGGCCACCCTCGATCAGATCGTGCGGGCCGAGGAGCTGGGCTTCGACGACATCTGGTTGTCCGAGCACCACTTCATCGACGACGGCTACCTGCCGTCGTGCCTGCCGATGGCGGCGGCCATCGCCGCTCGCACCACGCGCGTCACCATCGGCACCAACGTGCTCCTCATGCCGTTCCACGACCCGGTGCGCCTGGCCGAGGACTGCGCGGTCGTCGACATCATCTCCAACGGCCGCTTCATCTTCGGACCTGCGGTCGGCTACCGCCTCGAGGAGTTCGCCACCTTCAACGTGAACCGCAGCCACCGCGGCTCCATCACCGAAGAGGCCGTCGAGATCATGCGCAAGTGCTGGACGGAGGACGAGTTCTCCTTCCACGGCCGCCACTTCCACTACGACAACGTGCGCTGCACGCCCAAGCCCGTGCAGCGGCCCATCCCGGTGTGGATCGGCGCCACCGCCGGCGAGGCCCTGCGCCGCGCCGCCCGCATCGGCGACGGGCTGCTCGGCGGCGGCCCGGCGCGGGCCGACTACGTGGAGCACCTGCGCGAGTACGGCAAGGACACCGAGCACCCCGCCATCGCGTCCACCGCCCAGTGGTTGTTCTGCTCCGACGACCCCGAGCGCGACTGGACCGTCCTTCGCCCGCACGCGCTCTACCAGTTGCAGAACTACGCCAGCTGGTTCAAAGCGGCCGGGCAGCCCGCGTTCGGCGATCCGCCGGTGGACGAGGCCGACCTCGAGTCGCGCGGCCTCTACCTGTGCGGCACGCCGGCGCAGATCATCGACGCCATCCGCGCCGCCCACGCCGCGGCGCCGTTCGACCGCCACTTCTTCTGGGCCGTCTGGCCGGGCGTCGACCCGGCCATGGCCAGCGCCAGCATCGAACTGTTCGCCCGCGAGGTCATCCCCGCGCTGCGCGATCTGTGAGCGAAAGGACCGATCGTGATCACCAACATGCCCCGCATCGCCATCGCGATGCACGACTACCCGGCTGCGGTCGCGATGTTCCGCGACGTGTTCGCCATGCCGGTGGCCGACTTCTCGGACCAGACCGTGGCGTCGCTCGGCGCCCACGTCGGCATGTGTCAACCGGCGGGCGGCAGCAACATCGAGTTGATGGCCCCGGCCGATCCGTCGAAGCCGCTCAGCCAGGCGCTGCGGAAGTTCCTCGACGCCCGCGGCGAGGGCTTCTACGCGCTCATGCTGGAGGCTCCCGATCCCAACGCCGAGGCCGATGCGCTGCTGGCCCGCGGCGTGGCCGTGCTGCCGCTGATGGCTGGCGCCGGCGGCCGCGACATCCACCCGCGGTCGACCAGCGGCGTGCTCGTGCGGGTGTACCCGAACGACTCTGTCTCGCCCGGCCCGGCCTACGAGAAGGCGGCACCGGGCCTGTCGGGCATCATGCGGGTGATCGTCGCCACCGCCGACGCGTCGCTCGCCGCGATCGCCTATCAGGACGGTCTCGGCCTGCAGGTGGGCCCGGTCACCACCGACGACGAGCGCGGCGTGCGCACCGCCACGGTGCGCCCGCCCCAGGGTGGTGTCATCGAGCTCGTGTCGGCGGTCGACACCCGCCAGCCCTTCGCCGCCGCCATCGAGCGCGACGTGAAGGAGCGCAGCGGTGGCATCCACGCGCTGGTGCTCTGCTCCGACGATCCCGGGCGGGCCGCCGCCGTGCTGGCCGAGCGCGGGGTCACGACGTCGACCAGCCCGGCGGGGGCCACCGTGTTCGGTGCCCGTCTCTTGTTCGAGCAGGCCGTCGCCCGCACGGCCGAGCGCGTGCCGCGCTCACACCCCGAGGTAGAGGTTGCGGCCCTTCAGGATCCCGTCGAGCGTGAGCGGTGAGGGGCTGACGCGGCGGGCCTGGAACCATGCCCTCGCGTCGCCGCTGCTGTGCTGCACGGTCCAGGCGTTGCCCGGTTCGGGGACGGCCAGCGGCAACAGTGCGATGGGCGTGCGGTAGACGGCGTCACGAACGGTGCGGGTCCTGATGGCGTCGGACAGCCAGCCGTGTCACCCCGCGCTCGCACGGAGGCTTGTGGGACAGCGTCCCCTCCAGGTGCACGTCGAGCGTGTCCGGCTTCAGCGTGGCCGTGCCGTGCAACTGCGTCCAGCAGCCGGCACTCTTGTCCGAGTCGTCGCGCACCGAAACGAGCAGGGAACGGCCGTCACCACCGATCGCCACGCCGAGCACCGTGATGGCCGGATCGGGCGCGCCGCATCCGGCGAGGAGCCCGCCGGCCACGGCCACCGCCGCACGACCACGACCGCCCGTCGTGCCATGCCCCGGAGCCTGTGCGCTACCCGACCACGCCCCGGCTCCGCAGCGCGGCCACCGCGGCGGCGTCGAGCCCGAGCCCGGCGAGCACCTCGTCGGTGTGCTCGCCGAGCAACGACGCGGTGTAGCGCGGCTCGATCGGGGTGGCCGACATGCGCGGCGCCGGGCGGGTCTGGCGCACCGGTCCCGCGGTCGGGTGCGTCCACTCCCGCAGCGTGTCGTTGTGGGCCAGCTGCGGGTCGTGCACCAACGAGTCGACGTCGTGCACCGAGCCGCACGGCACGTCCTCGGCCAACAGGCGCGGCAGGATCTCGGCCGCGTCCCACGTGGCGAACTCGTCGGCGAGGATCTGCCCGAGGGTCTGGATGTTGCCGGGCTGGCTCAACCCGACGATGGTGGCGAAGCGCGGATCGTCCACCAGCTCGGGCCGACCGAGGGCGCGGAACAGGCCGTGGCGCTCCTTGTCCGATCCGGTGAAGTAGATGAGCTCGCCGGTGGCGCAGCGCGTCACCCGCATGACCTGTCCGAGCGTGGGCCGCGCCGCGCCGGCAACGTCGTCGATCAGGGTGCGGTGCATCATGCCGTCCGACCAGAAGAAGGCGAGGGCGGCGTCGATCATGGCGACCTCGATCAGCTGGCCGCGGGCCCGACCCCGCTCGCGGGCCAGCAGCGCGGCGGTGACCGCCTGGGCCACCGTCCACGACGTCGACTTGTCGGCCACGATCGTGCGGTGCACGTCGGTGAAGGGGATCTCGGGGTTGCACTGGGCGGCCACGTGCCCGGTGAGCCCCTGGATGATCGGGTCGTACACGCGCCGGTCGGCGTAGGGGCCGGTCTTGCCGTAACCACTGATCGACACGTAGACGAGGTCGGGGTTGCGGGCCATCACCACGTCGGGCCCGAGCCCGAGGCGCTCGATCACGCCGGGCCGGAAGTTCTGCAGGAACACGTCGGCGCCGTCGCACAGCTGCAGCACGAGCTCCACGCCCTCGGCCTGCTGCAGGTCGACGGCGAAGGACCGCTTGCCCCGGTTGTGGTTGGCGAAGAACGGCGTGATGCCACCGTGGGGGATGCCGGTGATGCGGGTGAGGTCGCCGCCGGCCACCGGCTCCACCTTCACCACGTCGGCGCCCTGGTCGGCCAGCACCATCGCCGCCAGCGGACCCGACACCACCTGGGTGAGGTCGATGATGCGATAGCCGTCCATCGGTCCCGGCATGGGTGGATCCCCTCGGATCGTCGGGCGAACCGGGAGCCCGAACGCACCGGATCGGGTGCGTCGGGTCATCAGCGCGCGTCAGTGCGCGGGATGGTAGCCAACGGATGGGGCAGGCTGGGGGTGTGGACCTCCCCGTGCAACCACCCGTCTCCCCCATGCTGGCCAAGCCGGCGGCCAAGATGCCCGAGGGCGACGGCTGGCTCTACGAACCGAAGTGGGACGGCTTCCGCTGCATCATCTTCCGCGACGGTGACGAGGTCGAGCTGGGCAGCCGCAACGAGCGCCCGTTCACCCGCTACTTCCCCGAGCTGCTCGACCCGATCCGGGCCCAGTTCCCGGCCCGCTGCGTCGTCGACGGCGAGATCGTGGTGCCCACCGCCGATCCGGCCGGACTCGACTTCGACGCGCTGCAGCAGCGCATCCACCCGGCCGAGTCGCGCGTGCGCCGGCTGGCCGCCGAGACGCCCGCCGCGTTCGTGGCGTTCGACCTCCTCGCGCTGGGCGACCGCTCGCTCATGGACGCGCCGCTGGCCGAGCGGCGGGCCCTGCTCGACGAGGCCTTCGGCCACGTGGTCGACCCGCTCTACCGCTGCCCGGCATCGACCGATCCCGACGTGGCCCGCCAGTGGTTCACCCGCTTCGAGGGCGCCGGGCTCGACGGACTCATCGCCAAGCCGCTCGCGGGCACCTACACACCCGGCGAGCGGTCGCTGGTGAAGATCAAGCACGAGCGCACCGCCGACTGCGTGGTCGCCGGGTTCCGCATCCACAAGGACGGCCAGGGTGTGGGCTCGTTCCTGCTGGGCCTGTTCGACGACGAGGGTCAGCTGCATCACGTGGGCGTGGCCGCCGGGTTCACGGTGAAGGCGCGCACGCAGCACCTGGACGACCTGACGCCGCTCACCGAGGGCGCGCTGGAGGACCATCCGTGGAAGGACTGGGCCGACGCCGTCGCCCACTCCACGGCCCGCCTGCCCGGCGGGTTCAGCCGTTGGAACGCCACGAAGGACCTGTCGTGGGTGGCGGTGCGGCCCGAGCGCGTGGCCGAGGTCCGCTTCACCCAGCTGCAGGGCCGACGCTTCCGCCACGCCGCCCACTTCCTGCACTGGCGCCCCGACCGCACGCCCGACAGCTGCCGCTACGATCAGCTCGAGGTGGCCGACCCCGTCGCCTTCGCCGACCTCTTCTGAACCGGCCGCTCGGCCGACGCCGTCGTCGGCTCTGGGTGAGATCCGTCCTGCCGGTGGGACGCCGGCCGCCCAGACCGGTGATCGAGCGCCGCCTGCAGCCGGCGGGCGGCGAGCGCGGGTTGGTGCGTGATCATCCGCCAGGTCAGCCGGACGACGGTCCAGCCGAGCGACGCGAGGTGCAGGTCGCGATCCCGATCGCGCTCCCACTGCTCGCGGTCGGCGCCGTGGTACCGCCATCCGTCCACTTCGACCACGAGCCGCTCGGCCGGGAAGGCGAAGTCGACCTCATGGCCCTCGACGACGGCGTGGAAGACCCACCGCTCCAGACCCGCCCGGCGGAACACCCGGGCCGTCTGCGACTCGAGGGCGCTGTCGGGCACGGCCAGCCCGTCGTGGACCTGTGTGAGGGCCCAGGCCAGTGCGGTCGTTCCCGTCCTTCCGGGCCGACGCCCCCGGGCGAGCTCCGCCTCCACCGCGCGCACCGTGACGTGTCCGGCGACCAGGAACGACTCGAACGTGCGCAGGACGACCCGGCGGTCGACGACGACGCCGAGGTCGAAGAGCACGCGTGCCGGCGCGGTCGTGGGGATCTGACGGCGCAGCGGGGTGCGCAGCGCGTCGAGATCCCGCGGTCGGTGCACGAGGTAGCCGTCGATCGTGGTGCCGCCGCGGCGTCCGGTGCTCGTGAGGTCGACGGGGCGATCCCCGGTCACGGGTGCGTCCCAGAGGTAGGCCGCGCTCCGGTGGGAGGCGACGACACCGGGCCCGAAGGCGAGCACGCCGGCGGCGATGCGTTCGACGGGCCCGATCGGGCGTCCGGCCAGGGCGGCCACGCCGGGGAGGAGGCTGGTCAGGAGCTCGGCGTCGAGGGCCCGATAGAACGAGCTGCGCGAATGGCCGGCCGCACGCCAGGCGTCGAGCGTGACCAGCCCGTGGTGGCGGCGGGCCCAGGCGGTGAGTTCAGGATTGATCAGCACACCCCTGCGTGTGCACGAACGGGTCCCGCGTGGAAGAGATCGCCGGCACCAACCCGGCTCTGGGTGGGCACAGTCCCACCGGCGGGACAGCATCCGCCCAGAGCGGGGGCAGCAGGCCGCGGGGCGGCGTCAGGGCCGGGTCGGCCTGTCAGAGGGCGTCGATGGCCTCGCGGAGGATGGTGACGATGCGGTCGATCTCGTCCTCGGTGACGATGAACGGCGGCGCCACGAGCACCGCGTCGGCCACGGGCGCGCCCGAGCCGCCGGGGTAGACCCACAGGCCGCGCGCCAGCGCCTCGGTCACCACGGCGATCGACGACAGGCCCACCAGTTCCACGCCGGTCATGAGGCCGCGGCCGCGCACCTCGGCCACGCGCGGGTGCCCGTCGAAGGCGGCGTGCAGGGCGGCCATCAGGTGCTCACCCATGGCGGCGGCGCGCGCCACCAACCCTTCGCGCTCCACGATCTCGAGCACGGCCAGCGCGCCGGCGCACGACGACTCGTGGGCCGAGTAGGTGAAGAACATGACGGCCCGGCCGGCCTCGGTGATGGGGTCGACGACGCGGTCGTGGGCGCTCAGCACCGACATGGGCACGTAGCCGCCGCCGAGCCCCTTGCCCGACACGATGATGTCGGGGCTCCACGGGTCGTGCTCGTGGCCCCAGCGCTTGCCGGTGCGGCCGAAGCCGGTCATGACCTCATCGGCGATGGTGAGCACGCCGTAGTGGCGGCAGACCTCCTCGACGCGGGCCCAGTAGTCGGGCGGGGCCACCAACGCGCCGCCGGCGGCGCCGATGACGGGCTCGGCGATGAAGGCGGCCACGGTGTCAGGCCCGGCCGCTTCGATCACGGCGGCCACGGCGTCGGCGTCGGCCCACGGCGCCTTGGGCCACTCGGCCAGCAGCGGCTCGTAGCCGGAGCGGCGGGCCCGGTGCCCACCGGCGGCCAGGGTGGCGAGCGTCGATCCGTGGTAGCTGGGCTGGCGGCCGATGATCTTGTACCGGCGCTCGTCGCCTCTGGCCAGGTGGTGGAAGCGGGCCAGGCGGATGGCCGAGTCGTTGGCCTCGCTGCCACCGGCGGCGAAGAACACGTGGTTGAAGCCCTCGGGCAGCCAACGGTCGACGAGCACGTCGGCCAGTGCGAGACGCTTCGGCGTCGGCCAGGTGGGGATCACGTAGTCGAGCTGGCGCAGGGCGGCAGCCACGGCGTCGGCGACCTCGGCGCGGCCGTGGCCGATGTTGGTGACCACGGCACCGCTGGCGCCGTCGATGATGCGCTGGCCCGTGTCGGTGATGAGCTCGATGCCTTCGGCCCGCACGATCGTGGGTCCCGGCGCGGTGGCGGTGAAGCGGTAGCGGTCGAGCGAGGGCGTGTCGGTCATGGTCGCCAGTGTGGCCGCTCGGCGCGGGCCCGCACGAGGAGCGCGTGGGCGCTACGGGTTCCGGGAGCTTCGTCGACGCCAGCGGATCGGGGGAGGATCCGCCGGGCGTCGTCGCGCGATCACCGCGTGCTGGCCCGGTCGGTCACCGGGAGCCGAGCTGGGCTCGACCGGTACGGACCGGTGGGGGGTGTGACCCGTTCCCACGCCAGCGGGCGGGTCGGGGTTCGATCAGGTCAGGCGGCCAGGGGGTGGAACACGCGCAACGGCGGCAGTTCTTCCGAACGCAGCACGAACGGCGTCGTCCCGTCGCACGGATCGAAGATGGCTGCGGCGTCCGACACCAACAGCACCAGCGCCGTCGTGGCGCCTCCTTCGAGGTCGAGCTCCACTACATCACCGGCGGTGAACAGTGTGGTTCCCATGTCGATCTCCTCTCGTCCTGAGCAGGTTAAGTGATTCCTATGCCCTACCGAGTCTCTATCGGTAGCGGCGAGACGACTTGTGACCGAATGTAAACCAATCGACATGAGAATTCTGCGCGTGTTCTTTGTTGACGGGAGGTGCCGTGGACGAATCGGCCCGGCGCGAAAGGGGTCGTGAGCTGGCCGTGAGCCCAGGACGGCGCCAGGGGGTACCCCGCGCCGCGGCCCGAGCGCTCAACCGGCGGCGCGACGTCTGTCGGCGAGCTTGCGGGCCCGTTCGGCGAGCGGCGACGCCCCCAGCTCATGACAAACCCGGGTGAAGTCGGCGGTCGGACCCGACCACGCCCAGTCATCGACGGTACCGACGTCGATGTCGGTCTCCAGCGTCGCCAGGCGGCGGAAGAGCACGGCGTCGGCCAGGTTCGCCTGCAGGTTCACCGACAGCTTCGCCGCGCCCCGCAGGCCGGGCACGTCCCACTTCCCCGTGCTCGCCGGGATGGCCTCGAGGTGGCCGTACGCGGCCAGCACGGCAGCGGCCGACTTGGCGCCCCATCCGGCGATGCCGGGGAAGCCGTCGGCAGCATCGCCCACCAGGCCGAGCCAGTCGGTGATCGAGGCCGGCGGCACGCCGAACTTGGCCCTCACGCCGGCCTCGTCGATCACCTCGCCCTTGCGGCGGTCGAGCTGCACGATGCGCGTGCCCTTCACGACCTGGCCGAGGTCCTTGTCAGGGGTGCAGATCACCACCTGGCTGACGCGCTCGTCGGCGTCGGCCAGCACGGCGGCGGCGCCCAGCGCGTCGTCGGCCTCGTACTCGACCATGGCCCAGCACGTCACGCCCATGGCCACCAGCGACTGCTCCATGAGGGGGATCTGCTGCAGCAGCACCGGGTCCATGCCCGCGCTGGTCTTGTACGTGGCCCACAGGTCGTTGCGGAAGCTCTCGATCACGTGGTCGGACGCCACGCCCACGTGGGTCGCCCCGTCGGCCAGCAGCTGCAGCGTGGACGACAGCACGCCGACGGTGGCGGCCACCGACGACACGGGCGTGTCCGAGCCCCGCCGGGCGGCCGCTGCACCGAAGTGCTGACGGAAGAGCTCATAGGTGCCATCGACGAGGTGAACGATCACCGCACGAACACTACGGCGCCCGGTGCGGTCAGAGTGCGGCCTGGGCGAGCCGCCGCGAACCGCGGCCGCGGCGCCCGGCCGCGACGGCGTTGAGCGACCACGGCTACCTCACGAGCATCGCCGACGCGCTGGCGCCGGCCATGGCGGCGGCCAGCCCGGCGACGGTGGCGGCCGGCGACCCGCTGGACGCCGTGTTCTGCTCGGTGGCGTCGCGGGCCATCGGCGCCTACGCCTACGCCGATCTCGACCGCCTCACCGGTGGTGGGGTCGGCAAGGCGTCGCCCACCGCGGCGGTCTCCCCCGAGGGGCAGTCACAGAAGGTCGACGTGGCGCTGGCGCCGGCGGGCGTCACGTGGGGCACGAACCCGAACGCGTTCGTGCCGTCGTGGGCCACGTGGGCCACCGTCGCCCGCAACGATCCCGACCGCCTGGCGCCGCTCGTGAAGCAGACGCTGGCCGCCGCCGCCGAGTACGTGCCGGGCCTGCCGGCACCGTCGCTCTGACGCCGGTAGGGTCCGCCGCGGTGGACGTCGTGGAGGTGCGCATCGGTTCGACGACCGTACGCGTCCGCGAGCGGTCCGACGCGCGGTACGGCGCGTTCTGGTCGACCATCGCCGCCGGCGGGTTCGAGCCGGCCACGGTGACCGTGCTCGAACACCGGTTGGGCCCGGGCCGCACGTTCGTCGACATGGGTGCGTGGATCGGCCCGTTCACGCTGGTCGCCGCCGCCCTCGGCGCCGATGTCGTGGCGTTCGAGGTCGACCCGGCGGCGGTGGCCGAGCTGACCGCCAACGTGGCCGCCAACCCCGAGCTGGCCGCCCGCATCGACGTGCGGGCACAGGCGGTGGCGGCCACGTCGGGCACGGTCACCCTCGACGCCGGGAAGGTGGGCCTGGGCAACGGGCTGACCCGCATCCGGCCCGGCGGCGACGGACAGGGGCCACCGGTCAGCGCGGTCGGCGCGGCCGAGCTGATGGCTGACGAGCGCGTGACGCGTGCCGCGCTGGTGAAGATCGACATCGAAGGGGCCGAGTTCTCGGTGATACCCCGCCTGTCGCCGTGGCTGCGGGCGTCCCGGCCCGCCGTGCTGCTGTCGGTGCACGGTGTGGACCCAGCCGCCCTCGGCGGCCGACCGCTGCGGCTCCTCGCCGCCCGCCTGCTCGGCGCGCCGAAGCGGGTGCGGCTGCTGTGGGCCTTGCGCGAGCATCCGTTGGCGTGGCGGGCGGTGTCGAACCGCGCCGACGCGTGGCAGCCGCTGGGCCTCGTGGCCCGAGCGATGCTCGTGTTCCGGCTCGGCGAGATCGAGCTGCTCTTCGCTACGGATCGATGAGGACGCCGGGGTTCATGACCCCGTTCGGGTCAAGGGCGTGCTTGGCGGCGCGCAACGCGATGGCGAACAGGTCGGGACGCTGGCGGTCGTACTGCGGCCGGTGCATGCGCCCGACCGCGTGGTGGTGGGTGATGGTGCCACCGGCGTCGATCACCGCTTCGCCGGCGGCGTGCTTGATCTCGGCCCACTGCGACAGCTCAGATCCCTGCCGGCCCATGCCGAACCACGTGTAGTACGGCGCGGGGCCGTCGGGGTACACGTGGGTGAAGCGGCAGCTGAGCTCGGCGGTGTCGCCGAACACCTGGCGCAGCGCGGCGCCTACGCGCTGGCGCACGACGGCATCGAACTCGGGCCAGCGGTCCCAGGTGATGGCCGTCTCGAAGGTGTCGGCCACCAGCCCCATGCTCGTGTCGAGGCCGGGCCCCACGCCGATGAAGGCGTCGCGCCACGCGCCCACCGCACCGCCGCGTCCGGTGGGCACGCCCCTGCCGTCGTCGATCTGCATGTCGTCGTCGGCCACCACGCCACCGGCACTACCGGCGATCTCGACCGCCACGCCGATGTTGTGGCGCTGCGACAGTTCGGCCGACTCGAAGCTCACGATCACCAGCGTCCGGGTGCCGTCGAGCCCGGCGGCGCGACCGGCCTCGCCCGGGTCGAGGATGCGGCAGTTCGCCGGCCACAGCTTGGCCTGCACGATCTGGCGGACGGCGTCGGCGCCGGCGGCCCACGACGGGAACACGATGCCGGCCGTGGCGCGGAACGTGGGTCGCGCCTGGATGCGCATCCACGCCTCGGTGATGATGCCCAGGATCCCTTCGCTGCCGATGACCATGCGGTCGGGGCTGATGCCGGCGCCCGATCCGGGCAGGCGGCGGCTCTCCCACCACCCCTTGGGCGTGAGCATGCGGGTCGACTCGACGAAGTCGTCGATGTGGGTGTGATTGGTGGCGTAGTGGCCGCCCGAGCGCGTGGCGATCCATCCGCCGAGCGTCGAGAAGCGGAAGCTCTGGGGGAAGTGGCGCAGCGTGAAGCCGGCGGGGCGCAGGGCGTCTTCCAGCGCGGGGCCGTAGATGCCGGCCTGGATGCGCGCCGCGCGCGAGGTGGCGTCGATCTCGAGGACCTTGTCGAAGCGGTCCATGGCGACGGTGACGACGCGTTCGGCCTCGGGTGGGTTCACGCCCCACACGACCGACGAGCCGGCCCCGAAGGGCACGACCTTCACGTCGTGATCCGACGCCCAGTCGAGCACGGCGGCCAGCTCGGTCTCGTCGCCCGGGTGGGCCACCACGTCGGTGGGGTTCGGGAACCGCAGGTTGAACGCGTTGGTGCGGTCGGTGAAGTTGGCGCCGTGCGAGTGGAAGGCGCGCTCCCACACGTCGACCGAGCAGAAGCCCTGGAGGGCATCGGGCACGGCCACGCGTGGGGCGCGCAGCACGGCGTCAGCGAGGTTCGGCACCGGTACGGGGGTGATGGACACCCCGTACCGTTTCGAGAGCTCCTCGGCCCGTACGCCGCGCGCCGCGTCGGACGGTTCCTCGGACTCGAGTCCCCAGGCCCAGAACGAACGTCGTGTCGTCATGGGCCGGGACACTACGCCTGGCTGTGAGCTGCCTTGGCCGGACGGCGGGGACCGGCCGGCCGGCCGGGCACGGCGCCGACGGTGCCGGGGCGGTTGCCCCGATGGGGTGCGCCGGCCGGTGCGGCGGTGGCCACGGGGCGGTCCTCGCGATTGCCGTACGGGCGGGAGGCGGGACGGTCGTCGCGCTGGCCGTAGGGGCGGGCCGGGCGGTCGTCGCGCTGGCCGTAGGGGCGGGCCGCGCGGTCGTCGCGCTGGCCGGAGGGGCGGGCCGGGCGGTCGTCGCGCTGGCCGTAGGCGCGGGCGGGGCCGTAGT
>JANMAT010000001.1:0-12667 GCA_031359995.1 Actinomycetes bacterium | reverse complement strand
GAGGTTGCGAGGTCGACGACACCGAGCTTGGTGATCAAGCGTCGGGCGTTGATCGAGCGGAGCAGCTCGCATTGGAGGTAGCTGGTCTGGTGGAGGCCGTTGTCGTCGGTGGGTTCGCCCTCGACGTGGAGCGCGAGGGCGGCGCCTGGTGGTTGTCATCGGCACGACGATCGCGAACGGGAAGTTGGTTCCGAACACTGGGGCAGGGCCGACGACGAGCGCGCGACGGTGGTGGGCTGGTTCGCCGGGCGAGGAGTCGCCGAAGTCGACGAGCCAGATGTCATCACGCGATGCCATCGCGGATGGCGAGCTCGGCGTTCGGTTGTGTAGCGCGCCCAGTCTTCGGGGTGTTGGTGGATGGCGTCGAGCTGGGAGGCTACAGGCGAGCCGTTCGATCCGGTGCGGGCACCCCGCCACACCGCGCCGGTTCCCGGGTGGCCGCGTCGGCGGTGTGGTTCGCTCGGCCGATGATCAGACGACGTGGGTGCCGGCGTCGAGGCCGAGGCTCAGGCGACCGGCGATGTCCATGTGAACCGATGAGAGGAGCATGTGTTGGGCGGGACCTGGCCGTCCCGGATGAGTTGCTCGATGCGGTTTGTCGTGTAGACGGCTGACGAGCTCGCAAGCAGCTGGCAGGTCGCGAACACCTGCCGGCTGATCGTCGCGGCGTAGCTCATGGCCGCGCGTAGCTGGGCTCGTAGGAGCTCGGTCACCGGTTCGGCGCGTTCGGCGGCGTGGTCGATCGCCGCGGCAGCGTCCTGGAGCAGGAGCCGGGCAGCGTGCAGTGACGTTTGGGCCAGGGCGACGTGTGACTGTGCATGTGCCCGCCGTGCGAGGGGCTGCCCGTTGTCGGTGCCTTTCGTCGGTGCCAGTGCGATCAACTCGTCGATCGCGGCCTGGGCGATCCCGATGACGATGGGCGCGGCGCCGCTCGAGGCGATCGTGAAGGCAGGGACGCGGAAGAGCGGCCGGTCGATCCTCGCCGGGGCGAACGGGCTGACGGCGAGGTCGTCGGTCACGAACACATCGTCGACGGTGACCGTCTTGCTGCCGGTGCCGCGCATCCCGGTCGTGCGCCAGGTGTCCAGGATGCAGACGTCACCCACCGGGACGTAGAAGACACGCACGTCCGGTCCGGCCGAGGTGGTGCGGGGCACCTCGCCAACCATGACCACGCCGAACAGGGCGACCCAGTCGGCGACGTCGATGGCGCTCACCATGTCCCAACGGCCTGATAGCAAGTAGCCCCCGCCGACTGGTCTGCCCGCTCCGGTGACCCGCGCGGAGTTGGCGATGATCGGGTCGCGCCCTCCTGTCCAGATGCGGTCACCGGCCGTTTCGCTCAGCAGGGCGGCACTGAAGCCGAGATTCCCGTTCCAGATGTTCCAGGCAACCGAGCCATCAATGCGGCCCAACGCCTCGTAGACGGCGACGACGCGGGCCAAGGGCAGCTCAAACCCCCCGCGCTCGCGGGGGGTTGACAAACCGAACGCGCTGGCGCCGCGGAGCACCTCGGCCAGTCCTGTGGGCAGCCGACGCTGCTCGTCCGCGGTCGCACGTGCCACCGTGTTCAGCCGGTTCGGGTCGAAGCTCGGCGTGCTCGAAGCGCTGTCGGTTCGATGCGCTGGCGGGCCACAGATGCTCGCCATCCGCGCCGCCGTGGCACTGCCCGACCCGGTCGAGGCAGTCCACGCCGTCATCGCCGCCGTCGTCGAGCACTGGGAACGCCAAGGACACATCCTGCTCACGCTGAAGGCCGTGTCCGAGCTCGACCCCGGCGCCATCGCACCGGTCGACGAGCAGCGACAGGACCAGCGCAACTCGATCGAGCCCGTCGTGCACGGGCTCGACCGCGAAGACCGGCTCAACGGTCTCACCCGAGCGCAGGTCGTCGCCGCCCTCGATCCCCGTTGAGACGTCACGCCACCGACAGGTCGTTCGCCCCGACGATCACAGACCGCACGGCGAGCCCCGACCGACACGACTGGCGGCTCAACCGCCCCCCGGCCGGATCCGGAGGTGCATCTGGCGACTCCGGCAGGTCGCGGGTCGTGCGGCGCACCAATCCCTGCCGCGGGTCCGCTGACGGCTCGCGTGTGCCACGAGATTCACGCGATCAGCTTGCTTGACAGCGGGCCCGAACCACCACCCGACATCGACCCGGTAAGAGGTAGCGACAAGCCGCCCGGGAACCGGCGAGCTCTGCTGGACGTAGCGCTCGGGAACGACGTCGGGAACGCGGTGGCGCAGCCTGGTCGTTGGTCGTCGATTGGTCAGTCGATGGTGCCGGCTGGGACGACCCAATCGTGTGCTTGACCGGTGACGGCGCTGATGTGCTCGAAGTCGATGTCGTAGTGGAGCACCGTCAGGTTGAGCGCTTCAGCCGCCGCAGCCACGAGCAGATCGGGGAGCTTTCGCCCTCGTTGGCTTCGTGCCGCCAGCAGCCGCTGAACCTGAAGCGCTCGGGCGACGTGCGCTGCGCTCGTCTCGACCGCTTCAAAGGCGTCCAACGCGCCGATGAGACGGTCCCACTCGTCAGCGTTGCGGGCGGCGTAGCCAATCTCGAGGTCGCAGATGCGGGGTCGGGCGAGTCGCCCGGCTCGGGCCATCGGCTCGATCACGTCGCGGACGCTCGGTCGGCCCAGCCGGGTGAGCACGCTGGTGTCGACCAGGTGGCTCAGCGCCACGCCTGCTCGCGGTCGTCGAGGTCGGCGGCGGCGAGCACATCGAGCGCCTGGTGGATGCGTTGGGAGCGCTCACTCGTGGCCCGTCGGAGCGCTTCGTTGACGGTGTCTTTGATCGTGGTGGTGCCGAGTTCAGCGCGGGCGGCGCTGAGTGCGTGGTCGTCGACATCGATCAGGTGCTTGCTCACCAGGGCAGTATATACCAACGAGACTGGGTATATCCAGGGGTCGCACCGCCGAAGACGCGCCCACGAGGGGGCCCTCGGAGGCGCACGAGATCACCCAGCCGACGCGAGCGGCAGCACACCCGCGGGCCGGCGCCGACGATGTTCGGGCGGGTGGCGTCGTGTCCCCGAGACGTGCTCCGACCGAGGCCCGATCGGATGGTGACGGCGGGTCCTGTCCGCTGCAGCAGTCGTGAGTGCGGTCCCCGGGGTTCGACGGTGACGAGGACGCGTCGTTGAACGGCCAGTGTTTGGCGTCGGTCGAATTCGGGGTGTGCGCCACCGACACTGACCGACGACCTCGAACGCGTCGTTGAACCCACGTACCGTGACGTCCGCGTCGTTGAAACCGGGTCCGGGCGTCGTTGAAGCGGCCTCTCCGGGGCATGCACCTGTGCAGGTTCCTCTTCGAGGAACCCGCGGCGACGTCCCGGTCGTCGAAAATGGGGCTGGGGCATGAGGCCGTCGGTCAGACCCCGCTGGCGTCGGCCTCAAGCCTTGCGATGTAGTGAGCGCGCTCGCCGACCGCCCCGAAGGTGCAGACACCGGTCGTCGATCTCCCGATTCACGCGCGTCGTTGGGCAGAGTCCGAGTATGTCTCGCTCGCCCAGAACCAGGAGCAACGCACCCCGGCTCGGGGACACCCCCGCCGCCAACCTGCCGACCCTTCTCGACATCAGCAGCGTGGCCGCTCACCTCGGGGTCGACGTCCGCCACGTTCGCCGCCTCGTCGCTGGGTAGTGGGTCAGTTTGACCTGACGGCGGGGTAGGCGGCATCGCCCGGAAGGGGTACCGTCGAGGTCATGCCTGATCGGTCAAGCAAGCGCCCGCGGGACGTGAACAGCCTCGCCGCTCGACTCGTCGCGGAGTCGGTAGGCGACGAGAAGGTCACGCCACCGCCGGCCGAAGACATCGGGGACAAGAACCCTGCCGCCGTCGCGCTCGGGCGACTCGGTGGGCAGAAGGGCGGCAAGGCGCGGGCGGCGAAGCTGACGGCAGAGCAGCGGTCAGCGATTGCGGCGAAGGCGGCGACTGCCCGCTGGAATCGGCTACGCGGTGAACGGATCTGAATCGTCCCGTGGCCCTCTCGCCGCCATGATCTCTCGAACAATGTCCAGCAGGGGCTCGCCGGCCGTGTAGTGGCGGCCACGCTTCTCGCCGTAGGGGACAAGGAGCTTGGCGTCTTGCAGTTGCTTGAGATCCCTGGAGGCGGATGCTTCGTTGATCTCCTCGCCGCTTTCGTTGAGGACGGTCGCTCGGTAGGTGGCGTTCCGAACTCGGTATCCGATCAGGGCGTCGTAGAGGGCCACTGTGGATCGCGGGTTCAGGTTGCGGGCGGTGACGAGCTTGTCGAGGTCGAGCCAGATTCGTTCGACCTCATGCGCACGCCGAAGGGTCGTGCGTGCTTGGCGGACGTGCGCGGTGAGGATGAATCTGAGCCAGGCGCGTGTGTCGTTCTGAGGGTTCCAGCTGCCTTGTCCAACGAGACCGAGCACGTCGTAGTAGGCACGGGTGTTGGCGCCGAGGTATTCCTCGATGCTGCAAAAAACGGGCGAGAGCACGCCATTTCTGGCCAGAACCAGACTTTGGATGCAGCGACCCATGCGCCCGTTGCCATCGCTGAACGGGTGGATCATGACCAGGTTGAGGTGCGCGATGGCTGCATCGACGACTGGATGGGTATGGGGGTTGCGGTCAAGCCCTCTTGTCAGAGCGCGCATGAGTGCCGGCACGGCCTCGATTCCCGGTGCTTCATAGACGACTCGGTCGTTCGCCTCGTCTTCGATCCAGATGGCACCTGGTCGCCAGAGCCCCGGTCTCTTGCGTAGATCGTAGCTCAGCATGATGAAGTGCAGACTTCTCAACAGCTGCTCGCCGAAGTGGAAGTTCGGCTCGTTGTGAAGTTGCAAGACGTAGGTCATCGCATCCGCGTACCCCTTGAGAGCGAGCCGCGTTTCCTCGTCTGCGTCCAGCGGCGCCTCGCCTAGGTCGATCGCGGCCGCGTCGTCCAGACGGGCGTTGTAGCCCTCGATGCTGTTTGAGCCCTGAACGGCGCGAGCGAACTGGGCCCGGCGGAGGGACCCGCTCCAGCGGTTGGGGGTTCTGAGTCTCGCGCCCAGCTTCTCTTGGAGGTCCGCGATCTCGTGGATGACCGTCCGTTCGGCAGCGGTCAGCTTGGGTGGTCGGAACAACAGCGGTGAAACTTTGTTGTCATCGCTCATGGTGAGGGATAATATCGGATATTCCGACGGAAAGAAACTCTGCCAACCGGGTTGATTTCTCCGTATCCCTCAAGCACAATGGTCAGTATGGCGAACGTGCTCAGCAGCGAACGGCGAGCCCAAGTGGTGTCCTGCCTGGTCGAGGGCATGAGCATCCGCGCAACGGTCCGCGTGACCGGCGCCGCCAAGAACACGATCGTGAAGCTGCTCGCCGACCTCGGGTCGGCGAGCGCCGAGTACCAGGACGGTGCCCTGACGAACCTCGGGTGCAAGGTGATCGAGTGCGACGAGATCTGGTCGTTCTGCTACGCCAAGCAGAAGAACGCCCCCGAGCAGTTCAAGGACACGCCCGGCTACGGCGACGTGTGGACGTGGACGGCGATCGACGCTGACACGAAGCTCGTGCCGTCGTGGCTCGTCGGCGAGCGCACGAACCGGGATTGCTACGCCTTCCGGTCCGATCTCCGCTCGCGGATCAAGCCTGGCCAGCGCGTGCAGATCACCACCGACGGCCACAAGCCCTACCTGACCACCGTCGAGCCGCTGTTCGGCGCCGACCGCGTCGACTTCGCCATGCTCCACAAGATCTACGGCAACGAGGCGGGCGACGAGCGTCGCTACTCGCCCGCCGTCTGCACCGGGATCGAGAAGCGCGTGATCACCGGCAAGCCCGATCCCGAGCGTATCTCGACCTCGTACGTCGAGCGACACAACCTCACGATGCGCATGGGTATGCGTCGCTTCACACGGCTCACGAACGGGTTCTCCAAGAAGGTCGAGAACCTGGCGCACGCCGTCTCGCTGCATTACATGCACTACAACTTCTGCCGCCCCCACCAGACGCTCACGAAGCGCTACGACACATCGACCACGCCCGCCATGGCCGCGGGAGTCGCCCGCTACCCCTGGTCGGTCCACCAGCTCGTCGCCCTGCTCGACACCCCGGCCAGGTCGCCGAGCGTCGAATCCCGTACGTCAAGTGGGGGCACCTCCTGCGATTCGATCCCGAGAGGCTGGCGGGGTGGATCGATGCGTCCCGCACACAGACGCATCGACACTGAACGTCCTGCGGAGACGACGCCTTGCCTGCACCGTTGAGCGCGCAGCCAGCGAGCCAGACCTTGCTGGCCGGGCCGCGCAGCAGCGGGCGTCTGGGAGCCGTCGGGGTCCAGATGCTGGCCACCGATGCGGCGGACGGCCAGCACGGCTCGCCCGTGCGACCCCTTCCCACGTTCTTCCCAATCGCAATGAGAAATGGCGCTCTCTGCCGGGCAGTAGAGGTCCATCGTCAACGTCAATGACCAGGTAGAATGACCTGGTGAGGACGGAATTCGTGGCGCTCCCGGCAGGATTCGAACCTGCGACGCACGGTTTAGGAATCAGCCCGAGAGGGTGACGGCGGCTGACGTCGAGTGACGTGTACCCAGGTCAGAAGCCTTTCGCGATTTCGCCGTGACGGCCTGTGTCGCCTCGTGACGGACGGTAGATGAGCAAGAGGATGGGCAACTGCTTCGGCGGCCGCCATCAAGGGCGCTCCGCTGGTCACTCTGCTGCCCCGAGGTCGGCCTCGAGTTCGACGAGCTCGACGGCACCGTCGACGGCCACCGTGACGTAGACGACGATGTAGGGCACGAGGATGCCAGCGGTGATCAGCATCCGCACACCGGCTGCTCCAGGCACGGCGGTGGTCGCGCGCTCGTAGTCGGTTGCGAGCCGCTCGATGATCGGCGGAATCTCGTGCAACAGGAAGTCGGCCGACGAGAGCAGACCACGACCCGTTCGCTCCGGTGGGAGGAACCGGTCGAGCCGGTCGAAGAACGCTGGGGCGACCCGGACCTGCCGGCGATCGCTCACTCGCCGGTCGAGCGCTTCAGTTCGCCAGCGACCCGCTCGGCGGTAGCGATGACGCGGGCACGGAAGGCGGCCGGCAATTGCTCGATGTCGGTGACGATGCGGGCGTTCACCGCCTCTGCGCGCTCGTTCGGCGTCATCCGGTCGAGGTCGGCCACCGTCAGCAGTTCAGGTTCGAGCGCCACGTCCCCATCCTAACGAACGGCGCAACGAGTGGGCCGTCTGACCGGCGATCGACGACAGCTCGGTCCTCCCGAGCACCTCGCCAGCGGCCGCAGCAGCCCGAGCCGTCGAACAAGTCGGTCGCGAACGCGATGCGCTCGTTGCGGCGGCAGCATGGACGGCGTCGCGCACCCGACGCTCCGCGGCGGCGCGACGTGCGCGGGTTCGTCGCGGCGAGGCCTATTGGACGACGTTGTGTGCCGGCATCACATCAGGCGTTCCGGGATCGACGCCGAGAGTCTGCAGGATCGGCATCAGCACGGCGCCGAACTCGTCGAAGGCGCCCTTAGAGTCCCAAACGTCGTAGACCATGAGGCTGCCATCGGACCCGAAGCAGCTGTGATGGGTCCGTCCGCTCGGCGTACCCGCGCCGGCTGCCTCAAGCTGCTTCATGACCTCGTCATACTGCGCCTTCGTGAATGACTGAGGGTGAAAGTAGACGCTGATCGCCATCACAACCTCGTTTCATCCGACCATGAATGGTCGACCCAAAACCGTAACACCGTTGGCCCGCGAACCAGACCGCACGGCCACGCCGATCGCGCCCACCCTGCAGCGACGTCGCCACGAGCGAAGCCGGGGGTCGTTCGTGTCGATCAAGATCGGCGAGGCCCTCGCGGGTCGAGGCGACGGCGTGACTGACCTCCCTCCGTCGACGACGGAGATCGACAACCACCGAATCGAAGTGCACTCGTCCTTCCGCCAGACCTCGACCGAGGACCTGGCGCCGACCCTGGACATCGCGGACCGACAGACACCAAGGGCCGACCCTCATCCGGTTCGCGCGCCGCCAGCACGAGGCATACGCCTTCCGGCCCAAAGCCCGGCCCAGCATTCTTAGGCCCTGCAGATCCCGCTCACCGCGCCGGTGTCACCCGCCCGCAGTGCGTCCACGACCACCCGACTCCCGGCGAGGTCCGACGCCGGCAGCGCACAGGATTGACGTGGGCGCCATGTCGTGGCCGGTTCATGGTCCTTGCCAGAAGACCTCGATCTCGGTGCCGTCGGGGTCACAGCAGCGGAACGTCACGTACTCCTCGGTCGGCCGGTAGTCCTCGAGGACGCGCACGGTTCCCATGGCGGCGGACAGGGCGCTGTGAACGCTGATGACGCGCTCGGCGGTGGGGACACCGAAGCCGATGTGGAAGCCGGCGGGGAGTGGCTGGTGCGGTGCCGCGGGAATCAGCGCGAGGAGGAACCCGTCGTCGTTGGTGACGAAGTAGCCGCCGTCGGCCTCGAACGCGAGCCGGAACCCGAAGTGGGTCTCGTAGAAGGCGCGGCAGGCTGCGGCGTCGCGGACCCGGAGGTTCAGATGGTCGAGGTTCACGACCCCGAGTCTTCTACCGCCACGGCACTGAGCCTCTAGCGATTGCGCGTGACGCCACGCTCAGTCGGACGCAGCCGTGCCCATGGACCGAGGCGCGCACTTCGTCAGTAGCCGCCCACCGGATCGGCGCCCGGGAGCCGGCGAACTTGGGCGGCTCCGACGCGCGACTTCGCCGAGTGGCGTTCAGGAACGTATGGCCACGGACGCCCGCTTCCGGCCCGGCCCCCGGCAGCGGCGGCATCGGGGCGTTGACGCCGTCAGTTCGTGCGTCGTCCCCATGCCGTGATGAGCACCGATGTTCCGATGATGGTGTCCGGATCCGTCAGGAGCTGAAGGAACCGATCGATGTTTTCGGAAGGAATGCCGAGACCGATGAGACCGTCGCGGACCTGGCGGGCGTTGGCCGCCATCACCTGGGTGAAGCCTGTCCCGCCACTGTTGAACGCGACATGGCCGCTGGCACCGGTGTCGACCAGGCCGCGCTGACGGAGATGTCGCCAGGCGTCGGCCGCGAAGTCGTTCGCTCCGCCTCGCTCGGCAAGGAGACGATTGAACGCCGTCGTCATTCGAACGATGAGCTCATGATCGGTACCGCCACGGTCGGTTGTGCGGACCTCGCCCGTGTCGAAGTCCTCGAGGACCAGCCAGCCCGCAGGTGCGAGCGTGGCGACGAGCGCGTCGAGGATGGCGAGTCGGGCCGGGATGTGCTGCAGCACAAGCCGCTCATGGATCAGATCCCACGGACCGTTGGGGATTGGCCCGGTCACCAGATCGAGCTCGCGCACTTCGAGTTGTGCGCTGCCATCGTGCTGGAACCATCGTGTGTCGAGATCAACTGCGAGCACGTGACCGTCGGGCCCGACCTCACGGGAGAGCCATCGGGCGATGGAACCGCCCCCACAACCGATCTCCAAGCAGCGGGCACCCGGGTTGACCCCGATCCGGTCTAGGTGGCCGATCGAGACCGGATCCAGGGTCCGTTCCAGCCCCTCGAACCGGGCAGCCGTCTCCGGGTGCGTGTTGCTCATCAGGTACGACGACTCCGACACGGTGGCCACCTCGCTCACCCAGGCCTAGCACACACCCCAACCTTCGATGAACGCCCAGGCGTGCGCAGACGTCTTCATCCGCACCGGATCATCCGCGCCCAACCCCTGCGTGTGCGCCCGACTTCCGGCGGAGTCGTGTCGAAGACATGCTCGAGATCGACGAGCGGAACGCGACCGCTGACCGTGGTCGGACAGGGGTATGCCGTTTGCGCGACGATCGGTCACCGATTGCGCTCTTGTCCGTCGTCGGTGGGGTGGGGGTGGATGGTGGTGTTCGAGCTTGTCTTGGCGTTGTATTGGGCTTGGTCGGCGCGGGTCAGTATCCCCTTTGGGGTGTCGTCGGGGATGTTGAGGGTGAGGCCGATGCTGACACCGACGGGTGGATCGCCAGCGGTGATGGCGTCGTGGATCCGGGCGGCGATCGTGTAGCTGTCGTCGAGGTCCGCGACGGGGTCGAGGAGCACGGCGAACTCGTCACCACCGAGCCGGGCAGCCAGATCACCAGCACGGATGGCGGCGGTGAGTCGTGTGCCGAGGGCGGCGAGCACGGCATCGCCGCCGGCGTGGCCGTAGGTGTCGTTGATGTCTTTGAACCGGTCGAGGTCGAGGTAGCAGATGGCGAAGCGGTGGTGGTCGCGTTCGGAGCGTGCCAGGACTCGAACGAGTTCGGTCTCGAATCGGGCCCGGTTGGCGAGCCCGGTGAGGGCGTCGTGGGTGGCTTGATGTTCAAGGGTGCGGGTGAGGCGTTCACGTTCGGTGATGTCGATGCTGGCGGCTACCACGATCGGGGCCGGGGTGGTGAGCAGGGTCGTGTGGATCGTGACGGTGATCTCGGTGCCGTCGGGTCGGACCAGTCGAACGTCCATGGGCGGATCCGACGGGTGTCCCGAGGTCAGGGATCGGCGCCGGGCCACAGCGGCGTCACGATCGTCGGGATGGAGCAGGGTGGACGGATCGATCCCTTCCAGCTCGCGGGCGGTCCGGCCGGTCTGGGCGGCGTAGGTGGCGTTGCAGCGCAGGATGCGCCGGTCCTCGTCGAGGATCGCGATGCCGACCGGGGCGGTGTCGAGCACGGCGTCGAGGAGGAGCCGATCACGATGGACATCGGTGATGTCCGCGGTGGCGACCACGGTGAACCCGTCGGGGGACGGGGCCGGTCCCGCCCGGAACGCCACCGTGATCTCCGAGCCGTCGGGGCGGGTCACACGACGCTCGATCCGTCTGTCCGCCCCGTCCGTTCGCCCAACGGGATCGACCGTGTCGATGGTGGTGGGATCGACCGGCCGGAACACGGTGGCCGGATCGAGACCCGCCAGCGCGGCTATGTCGCGGCCGACATGCTTGGCGAAGGTGGGGTTGGCCCGCGCGACGTGTCCGGTGGCGTCGACGATGGCCAACCCAACCGGTGCCGCGTCGAGCGTTGCGATCAACATGTTCGCTTCGAGGTGTTCGGCGGTGATGTCCGTGAACACCGCCAGCGCGCCGCGTACGACCCCGCCGTCGATGACCGGTCGCGCGTTGACTCGCAACCACACCCTGGTCCCGTCGGGGCGATGCACACCCATCACCTCACCCCTGACGGCCCGGCCGGTTGTGAGGGCGATCATGGCGGGATGGGTCGAGCCTTTCCACACGGTCCCATCGGCTCGAGTGGTCCGCCATCGTGGGTCGAGCGGGCTGCGACCGGCGAGTTGGTCGCCACTCAGGCCCAACACGCGTTCGGCGGCCGGGTTCCATTCCACGATCCGGCCCGTCGTGTCATGGAAGACGAGGCCTTCGTCGATCGTCGCCACAATGAGCGCCTGCCGGCGTTCGCTACGGTCGAGTTCGATCAACACGGCCAGTTCGTCGCGCCGCTGGACCTCATCCTCGACAAGGGCGGCGAGCTGCACCAGCGTACGACGCTGGCTGTCACTGAGGGTTCGGGGCGCCCGGTCCAACACGCACAAGGTTCCCAGCCCGTGACCGTCACGATCCCGGATCACCTGCCCGGCATAGAAACGGATGCCGAGCTCACCCGTCACGAGCGGATTGTCCGAGAAGCGACGGTCATGACGCGTGTCACACACCACGAACGGACCCGGTTCAGTCTCCTCCAACGCCCAATGACAGAACGAGATCTCACGCGCCGTCCCCGCCAGGTCGAGCCCGACTTTCGCCTTGAACCACTGCCGTTCGGCACCAACCGCGCTGATCAGCGCAATTGGTGCCTCCAACATCGTCGCCGCCAAACCCACCAGACGATCGAACCGCTCTTCCACCCCGGAATCCAGCAGACCACAACGGTCCACGGCCTCCAACCGGGCAGCCTCGGTGGACGCGTCAGCCCGGACCTCCATCCCCTTCCATCGGCCACCCACCTCCTGAACCTTAGAGTCCACCCAACGAAACCGTCCCCGGCGAGACCCTGAATCCCACCGGCCTTGCTGGATCTGGCCTTGGCGGCTCGGTTCCCACCGGTCACCCACCCGGCACGGCTGGGCGCCACTGGCAGTCTTCCGGCGCGCGATAGCCCCGCCCGCCACCGCCGACCCGATCACCCGATACCCGGCGGAGTGCGGCATCGTGTCCGCACGGGATCGCCAGCACATGGTGACCAGGAGTGATCGGCTGGTGGGGGAGCTGTGGGGCCCGAGGTTCGGTGCGAAGACCGTCAGACGACGATCAACTCGACGCCGGGGTCCAGGAGCGTGAGGTCATCGGGGTCGGAGGTGACGACCCGTTGAGCTGTTCGACGGGCGCACACCACGACATGGGCATCGACGACATCGGAGGTTCCACTGGCGGCCAGGAGACGGCCGACGTTGACGGCGTCGACGCGATCGAGCGGGACCACATCGCTCGACGGTTGGCGGATCAGCCGAGAAAGGCGTGCCTGGCGTTCGGGTCGACGGATCGCTTGGGCGAGCGCCGACGCCGGGATCGTCACTCGGCTGTTCGTCTCGACCGCGCGGGCGAGCAGCACGACGACGCGGCGATCATCGCGGTCGAGGGCGATCAATCCGCCGGCGTCGAGGGTCACGCCGGGCATCAGGCTGCACTTCGGCGGCGGCGCTTGGGTACCCCGAGCGCGGTGTCGGCCCATGCT
>JANMAT010000212.1:0-19571 GCA_031359995.1 Actinomycetes bacterium | reverse complement strand
GCGCGGCGAGGCGTTCGACGATCGGGGCGATGGCGGCCTTCATGGGTACCACCGTAGAGAAGGGGTGCGACAGAGTTCCCCGCCATCGACCCGAACATCGCGGTGAAGGTTGGCGGGTCGCATGACTTCTTTCGACCCCGCCGACGCCGGCCTGTGACGCACCGATTCGAGCACGACCACGAGCGGTGCGATGGCGGCCTTCATGGCGTCCACCGTAGAGACTGGGTGTGACAGGGTTTCCCGCCATCGACCGGCAGATCGCAGTGAAGGTCCCCTGCGCCAGGACCTAGTCGCCCGAGGTGACGAGCTCCCGCTCCTCGTCGAGGCCACCTTCCACGTTGATGCGGGGCAGCAAGCGGTCGATCCAGTTCGGGAGCCACCAGTTCTTGTTGCCGAGCAGCTCCATGGTGGCGGGCACGAGGATCATGCGCACGACCGTGGCGTCCAGGAACACGGCCACGGCCAGGCCGAGACCGAACAGCTTGATCTGGCGCGTGTCCTGTAGCACGAACGAGCCGAACACGAACACCATGATGGCCGCCGCCGCGGTGATGACGCGGGCCGTGGTGGCCAGCCCGTCGGCCACGGCCGTGGCGTTGTCGCCGGTGCGGTCGAACTCCTCGCGCATGCGGGACATGAGGAACACCTCGTAGTCCATGGACAAGCCGAACACGATGGCGAACATCATCATCGGGGCCCACGCGTCGATGGGGCCGCCCTCGCCCACGCCGACGAGGTCCTTCATCCAGCCCCACTGGAACACGGCGACCACGACGCCGTACGCGGCGCCGATGGAGAGCAGGTTCACGATCACGGCCTTGAGCGGCACGAGCAGCGAGCGGAACACGGCCATCAGCAGGAGGAACGACAGCGCCAGCACGGCGCCGAAGAAGATGGGCAGGCGCCGACCGAGGTAGTCGGCGAAGTCGATGCCGCCGGCGACGGCGCCGGTGACGTAGGGCGTCACCTGCAGCGACGACGCGACCGGCGGGATCACCGAGTCACGCAGGCGGTGCACGAGTTGCGTGGTGGCGGCGTCCTGCGGTGAGGTCTTCGGGAACACGATCCACTGCGCCGCGGTGCCGGCCTGGTTCAGGATGGGCTGCGGGCTGGCGAACTGCACGCCGACGTCGTCGGCGAGCGCCTTGGTGAGCGGGGCGAGCGTCTCGGCCGTGGCGCCGGCGGGCACCGAGCTCACGACCAGCAGCGGGCCGTTGAAGCCGGGCCCGAAGCCCTCGCTCAACAGGTCGTAGGCCTTGCGGGTGGTCGAGCTGCTGGGCGCGTTGCCGTCGTCGCTCTGACCGAGGCGCAAGCTGAAGATCGGGAGCGCCAGCGCCACCAGGATGGCCAGACCGACGAGCATCGCCGGCCACGGGCGCCGCTGGATGACGCGGCTCCACTTGTACCAGAACGTCGTCTGGATCGGCTTCACCTTGCGGGGCGGCAGCTCCTTCTTCAGCACCGGCACGAAGAACCCGGCCACGATCGTGAGCACGGCCAGCCCCATGAAGGCGCCGCCGACGGGGTTCAGCTTGAGGCCGAAGCACAGCAGCGCGAGCGCCGCGAAGCCGAGGGCCACGAGGCCGCGCCAGCGCGTCACCTCGATGCGGTGCTTGGCGAACCCGAGGATCGCCGGCAGGAGCGTGACCGACGCCAGCATGGTCGCCGCGACCGTGATGGAGGCACCGATGGCGAGACCCCGCACGAACTGCAGCCCCATGAGGAACATGCCGAGCAACGAGATCACCACGGTCACGCCGGCGAACACCACGGCGCGACCGGCGGTGCCGAGGGCGATGGCGGTGGCGTCCTCAGGGGAGTGGCCCTTGTGCAGGCCTTCGCGGTAGCGGGTGACGATGAACAGCGCGTAGTCGATGCCGACGCCCAAGCCGATCATGCCGGCCAGCAGCGTGGTGAAGTCGGGCATCTTGATGATGTGACTGAGGGCGGTGACGATGCCGATGCCCACGAAGATGCCGGCCAGTGCGTCGCCGATGGGCAGACCGACCGCCAACACCGAGCCGAAGGCCACGAGCAGGATGACGATGGCGAAGGCGACGCCGAGCAGCTCGGAGCTGGGCGGTTGGAAGTCGGCGAAGACCTGACCGCCGAGCTCGACCTGCAGGCCGGCCTGGTCGGGGATGACCTTCTTCACGTCTTTGGTGATGCTCTTGAAGTCGGTTTGGGACAGGTTGTCGGCGAAGTTGACGTTGGCGTAGGCGACCTTGTCGGCGTTCGGCCCCGCCGCCACGATCTGGCCCTGGGCGGTGGCGTCGTAGGGGCTCTGGACCTGCAGGCCCTCGATCTTGGCGACCTTGCCGAACATGGTGGTCATGGTCGTCTTCACGCTGTCGGCGGTGACGTCGTCGGCCTTGAAGACGATGGTGCCGCGGAAGTTGCCGCCGGTGGCGCCGGAGAACTCCTTGCCGAGCAGCTCGATGCCGCGCTGCGACTCGGACGACGGCAGCTTGAACTCGGTGCGGAAGTTGCCGCCGCCGGCGCTGGCGGCACCGAGGATGACCACGGCGGCGACCCAGAGGCCGACGACGAGCCAACGCTTGCGGAAGCAGAAGCGGGCGAGACGATCCATGGGGGACTCCGTGCTGGGGGTGGGAGCGGGGGTGTGTCGGGTCTGACCGGCCGGCGACGCCGAAGTCATCGGTATCGCGGCCGGGGAGTGGGAATGACGGAGCCACGACCGACGCCGTCGAGGTTACCCCCGGAGTACCATCCGCGGCCTTGCCACTTCTGGCACACCCACGATCCCGCCCCCGGGCCCCGTGGCCAGGAGCCGAATCGAAACTGGAGCCCTCGCACCATGTCGAGCATGCCCCCGCCCCCGCCGGAGATGCCGCCCCCGCCGCCAGGCATGCCGCCCGGCGGGCCCTACGGTGCCCCGTACGGGTACGCCGCGCCGGCCACCGGCACGGCCAACCTGGCCGAGTGGTGGCAGCGCGGCCTGGCCGTCACCATCGACTTCGTGCTGATCGCGGTGATCTCGGGCGTGCTGTCGGGGCCGAGTGTGGAGCGCACGACCTCGGGGGGCGGCACGAGCGTGCACGTCCGCTTCGGCGGCATCGCCCTCACCTTCGTCGCCTGGACGCTCTACGCCGGGCTGATGAACGGGCTGAAGGGCCAGACGCTCGGGAAGATGGCCCTCGGCATCAAGGTCGTGCGACGTGACACCGGGGCCCTGCTCGGTGCGCCGCTCGGTCTGGCGCGGGCCGCCCTGCACGACGTCATGTGGCAGCTGTTCTGCTTCCCCGGCCTGCTCGACAGCCTGTGGCCGCTGTGGGACAAGGAGCGCCAGAGCCTGCACGACAAGGCGGTCGGCTCGGTCGTGGTGAAGAGCCGCTGACCGGAGCCCGCACGCGACGAACGGCGACGGTCCGCACGGACCGCCGCCCTCCGTAGGGCGTTCAGCGAGCCGGTGTCACTTGGTGGGCAGCGACGACTTGATGGCGGTCATGAAGTCGACCTTCGGGTTGCCGCTGGTGACGACGGACTTGATGATCTTGTCGGCCAGCGTCTGGCGCTTGGCGTCCCACAGCGGGAACAGGAAGCCGATGTAGCAGATGATGGCGTCCACGAAGTGGAGGAAGCCGCGGGCGATGCCCGAGCCGCCGCCGATGACCTGGCCGGTCTCCTCACCCACGACCTTGAGGCCCATGACCTTCTTGCCGGGGGTCTGTCCGGTGGAGCCGTTCAGGTACATGAGGTAGATGCCGGCGGCGGCGCTGGCCAGCCACACCACGAACAGCACGAGCACACCGAGGATGCTGGCGATCTGGCCGAGGATGATGGCCACGATGTAGAGGGCGACGATCGGCACGATCAGGATGACCCAGTCGATCAGGTAGGACACGACCCGTTCGCCCCAGCTGGCCAGGCCCGCGCTCGACGTCGGCACCCCTCCCGTGGAGGGCATGCCCGACGGGGGCGGCGGCATGTTGCCGGGAGGGGGCGGGGGCGGCATGTTCGACATCGGATGGATCCTCCGGTAAGGGGAGCTACTGCCGTGATGCTAATGAGAACCGACAGATGGTTGGTCGATACCTCGTACGCCGGGCGTACGACGGTGCGCCGGTTGTCGCTCCGGCCGGGCGCCTGTCATCATCGACCGCCGTGATCTGCGTCGATGCCCAGGGCCTGGGGGCGAGCCGTCCCAACCGCCCGCTGTATGCCGACGTGTCGGTCACCGTCTCGAGCGGCGACCGCCTGGGGGTGGTCGGGCTGAACGGCAGCGGGAAGTCGACGCTGCTGCGGGCCCTGGCCGGCGTGGTCACCCCCGACGTGGGGGCGGTGCGGTTCGGGCGCGGGGTGCGCATCGGGTACCTGCTGCAGGACCCCGGGCTCCCTGAGGGCACGGTGCGCGAGGCCATCGGCGAGGGTTGGGAGCCCGCGGCCGTGCTCGAGCGCCTCGGCATGGGTGCCCTGGTGGATCGGCCCACCGACGAGCTGTCGGGTGGGCAGCGCAAGCGGGTCGCGTTGGCCCGGCTGCTGGCCGGTGAGCACGACCTGCTCGTGCTGGACGAGCCCACGAACCACCTCGACCTCGACGCCATCACGTTCCTGGAGACCCGTCTCGCCGCGTTCACAGGCGGGCTGGTGCTGGTGACCCACGACCGCCACGTGCTCGACCGCGTCACGACCAAGATCCTCGAGCTCGACCGGGGCAAGGGCTACGTGCACGAACCCCGCGGGGTGAACGCCGGCTCGGGGTACGCCGCCTACCTGGCGGCACGGGCCGAGCGCGAGGAGCGGGCGGTGGTCGCCGAGGCCAAGCGCAAGAACCTGGCGCGCGTGGAGCTGGCGTGGCTGCGCCGCGGCGCCCCGGCGCGCACCGCCAAGCCGAAGGCCCGCATCGACTCGGCCGAGCGGCTGCTGGCATCGGGCCCGCTGGCGGCGGCTCGCGAGGGCCAGCTCGGCCTGTCGATGGGCACCACCAGACTCGGCTCGAAGGCGGTGGAACTGCACGACGTGAGCTTCACGTGGCCGGGGGATGAACGGCCGGTGCTGAGCCGTGTCGAGCACCTGATCGAACCGGGCGACCGTCTCGGTCTCGTCGGTGCCAACGGGGCGGGCAAGACCACGCTGCTCGAACTGATCGCCGGCCGCCTGCAGCCGAGCGCCGGCACCGTCGACCGCGGCACCACCGTGAACATCGGCTACTACGACCAGGTCGGCGTGAGCCTCGACCTCACCCGGCGCGTGCGCGAGGCGGTGGCGGGGCCCGAGGGCGCGGTGACCTTCGAGCACAACCGGCTGATGGAGCGGTTCTGGTTCGACACCGACGCCCAGTGGGCCGAGATCGGCACCCTGTCGGGCGGCGAGCGTCGGCGCCTGCAGTTGCTGCTCGTGCTCGTCACCCAGCCCAACGTGCTGCTGCTCGACGAGCCCACCAACGACCTCGATCTCGACACCCTGCGGGCGCTCGAAGACTTCCTCGACGATTGGACCGGCGCGCTGGTGGTCGTCTCCCACGACCGCACGTTCCTCGACCGCACCGTGAGCGAGGTGCTCGCTCTCGACGGCCTGGGTGGGGCCGGCCTCGTGCGCGGCGGCTACGCGGGCTGGATCGCTCAGCGAGCCGCATCCACCGGGCCGACGCTGGTGCAGAGCGACCGCCGCACGGCGGCCAAGCCGAGCGGCCCCACGCCGTCGACCGCAGCCGCGGCCGGGGCGAGGGCGAAGCCGGCGGCCAATCGCACGCCGTCCACCCTGCGGCGGCGGCTGTCGGCGGCCGAGCGCGACCTGGCCGCGGCCACGGCCGAACGCGAGCGGCTCACCGCCGCGCTGACCGCGCCCGGCCTCGACCACGCCGCGCTCGCCCGGTTGGGGCACGACCTCGCCGCCGCCGACGCCCTGGTGGCCACCCGGGAAGAGCACTGGTTGGCGTTGGCCGGCGAGGCCGAGGCGGCCGGCCTCGATGTGTGACCCCAGCGGCGGGTCGACGCCCTGCGGACCCGATAATCTGTCCGACAGTTAGTTTCGGACTGACCGGGGGTATCCATGCCGCGCAAGCTGCGCCATCCGCTGAGCGGAGCCATCTACGAGATCGACAGCGATGGTCTGGTCCTGGTGACCAGCCGCGAGGGTGCCACCGGTCGGTTCACCGACCAGGGCGAGTGGGTCGAGGGCGAGCTGAAGCAGTGCGATCCGCATGTGTGCGTGTGGGTCGGTGGGCCGCAGCTGATGTCCCGCCACGAAGAGGCCCGCGAAGCACGCCTGAAGGCCGAGGCCGCCGGCGCGGCCACCAACTGAGCACGGAGACCGCCATGACCACGTTCGAATCCGAGTTCCGCACCCGCCGCTCCCCGGGCCTCAGCTACCAGGAGCTGCTCGACACCGACACCCACGAGGTGCCCGAGCAGCTGCGGTGGTTCTCGCCCGCCTACTTCGGCAGCCACGACCTGCCCACCGAGCGCTACACGTCGCGCGCCTTCCACGAGCTCGAGAAGGAGCGGCTGTGGAAGAAGGTCTGGCAGATGGCCGGCCGGGAGGAGGACATCCCGAACGTCGGTGACACGCTCGTCTACGAGATCACCGACCTGTCGTTCCTCGTCGTGCGCACCGCACCCGACACCATCAAGGCCTACTGGAACGCGTGCCTGCATCGCGGCCGCCTGCTCAAGGAGAGCGACGGCAACAACACCGAGCTGCGCTGCCCGTTCCACGGGTTCTGCTGGGGCCTCGACGGCGACCTCAAGCAGGTGCCGTCCGAGTGGGACTTCCCCCACGTGAACCACGACGCGTTCCACCTGCCCGAGGTGCACGTGGGCACCTGGGGTGGCTGGGTCTTCATCAACCCCAGCGTCGGCGAGGTCGAGCCGCTGTCGTCGTACGTTGACGGCCTGACCGAGCAGTTCGCCCGCTGGCCGCTGGAGAAGCGCTACAAGCAGGCCCACGCGGCCAAGAGGCTGCGGTGCAACTGGAAGGTCGCCCAGGAGGCCTTCATGGAGGCCTTCCACGTGGTGGCCACCCACCCGCAGATCCTGGCCGGCATTGGCGACTGCAACAGCCAGTACGACGCGGGCAAGCACTTCACGCGGGCCATCACGCCGAACTTCACGCCGAGCCCGTACCTCACGTGGCAGCCGACCGAGCAGGAGATGTTCGACGCGGCCAGCGACCGCCGGCTCGACGAGCCGCCCATCATGGAGATCCCCGACGGCATGGCGGCGCGCGCCGTGGCCGCGGCCAACTCGCGCGAGATGTGGCGGCCGGCCGTGGGCGACCTCGTCGACCAGATGTCCGACGCCGAACTCGACGACAGCTTCTACTACACGCTGTTCCCGAACTTCCATCCGTGGGGCGCGTTCAACCGGATCATGTACCGCTTCCGGCCCAACGGCGACGACCACGAGACGTCGATCATGGAGTGCATGTTCCTGGCCCCCTTCGACGAGACGCGGCCGCGCCCGCCGGCGGCGCCCATCCACTGGCTCGACTTCGACGACTCGTGGACCGACGCGACCGAGCTCGGCATGCTCGCCCGCGTGTTCTCGCAGGACGTGTTCAACCTGCCCAAGGTGCAGCGCGGCCTGAAGACGACGCAGAAGCCGGGTGTGACCCTGGCCAACTACCAGGAGACCAAGATCCGGCACTTCCACCACGAGCTCGAGCAGCATCTGGGCCTGCAGCCGGGCCAGACCATGAAGGACGCCGGCCTGGTCTGATCGCTAGCGTCGGGAGCCATGCAGCCCGACGGCGCCCCGGGCGCGGTGCAGGTCGACCGGCTCGGCGTCCGCTACGGGCGGGGCGACTGGGTGCTGCGCGACCTCACGCTGACCCTGCCGTTCGGCCGCCTCGCCGCCGTGGTCGGTCCGAACGGCAGCGGGAAGTCGACCCTGTTGCGGGTCCTGGCCGGCGTGCAGCGGGCCAACGCCGGCCGCATCGTCGGCCGGCCGGCCGAGGTGGCCTACGTGCCCGAGCGCATCGACCCCCCGCCGCTGCCGGTCGGGGTGTGGCTGGCCCACATGGCCCGTCTGCGGCGGGCGCCCGGCGAGGTGGCCGCCTCGCTGCGGGCGCTGGCCATGGCGGCGCCGCTCGACGCGCCGCTCTCGACGCTCTCGAAGGGCACCTGGCGCAAGGTGCTGCTGGCCGAGGCGCTGTCGTCGGAATGTCGGCTGGTCGTGCTCGACGAGCCGTGGGCCGATCTCGATCTCGACGCTGCGGGCGTGCTGAGCGCCGGTGTGCAGGCACGCGCCCGGGCGGGCGCGCTCGTGGTCGTGTCCGATCACACCGGCGAGGCGCGCGGGGTGGCGGATCTGGTGCTGGCGCCGTCGGGAGAGCGCACCGACGGCGCGGTCGAGGTCCGCTACCGCGGCGATGCCGGCGCCATCGAGGCGCTCGACGACGCGGCCCGATCGCTCGGCTTCCGGCGGGTCGGCGCATGAGAACGATCGCCCTCGTGCGAATGGCGGTGGCGTGCACCTGGCGCTCGTGGCGGTGGTTGCCGCCGTACGTCATCACGGTCGCCTCCCTGGCCCTGCTGTACATGGTGCCGTCGGGCGCGGCGTTGCCCGCGTTCGCCGTCACCACCGTCGTGCTCGTCCCGGTGACCGCCTGGCTGGTGGCGGCGACGGGGAACGTGGACGACGAGCCGCACCAGCGGCTGCTCGGCGCGGCCACCTCGGTGGCGCGGGTGCACCTGAGCCGGCTGCTGGCCGGGCTGCTCCTCGCCGTGCCCCTCGTGGTGCTGGCACCGCTGTGGCCCCTGGTGATCGGCGCGGTGGCCCGACCCCGTGGGGTCGGCGGACTCGTCCGCACGGTCGGCGTCGGCCTCGCCGCTCACGCGGTGGGTGCCCTGCTGGGCGGGGCCATCGGCACGTTCGGGCATCGGCCGGTGCTGCGGCGCACCGGTGGCGCGGCCATCGTTGCCGTGCTCGGCACCATGCTGGTCGTGTTGGCCCCGCCGCTGCTGCCGTTCCTGCACGCGCTCGGGCACGATCGGGCCCGCAGCGTGCTGTGGGCCGTGCCCGCCGCGGCCGGCCTCGCCGCGGTCGCCGCCGGGGTCGGCGCCCGCATCGCCGTGCGCCGGATGTGAGTACGTTCGCGTCGGTGAGCGACGACTTCGCCTACCGATCCGCGATCGACACGGCGGCGGCCATCGCCCGGCGTGAGGTCTCGAGCCGTGAGCTGCTGGACGCGGCGGTGGCCCGCATCGCCTCCCTCGACGGGCCGATCAACGCCGTCATCGCTCTCGACGTGGAGCGGGCCCGATCGTGGGCGGCCGCCGCTGATGCCGCCGTGGTGAGAGGTGACGCCCTCGGCCCGCTGCACGGCGTGCCGATCACGGTGAAGGACACGTTCTCCACCGCCGGTCTCGTCACCACCTCGGGCGCCCCCGAGCTGGCGGCCTACGTGCCCGACGCGGACGCCGACCCCGTCGCCCGCTACAAGGGGGCCGGCGCCATCGTGTTCGGCAAGACCAACACCCCACTGTGGGCCGCCGACGTGCAGACCTACAACGACGTGTACGGCACCACGACCAACCCGTTCCACGTGGACCACACGCCGGGCGGCTCGTCGGGCGGGTCGGGTGCGGCGCTGGCCGCTGGGTTCTCGCCGCTGGAGCTCGGTTCCGACATCGCCGGGTCGATCCGCATCCCGTCGCACTGGAGCGGGGTGTGCGGCCACAAGCCGAGCTACGGCATCGTGTCGGCCCGGGGCCAGATCCCGGGCATGCCCGGCACCCTCACGCAGGCCGACCTCGCGGTGGTCGGGCCCATGGCGCGTGACGTGGCCGACCTGGAGCTGGCCCTCGATCTGCTCGTGGGCCCCGATGCGTGGCAGGCACCGGGGTGGTCGGTGCAGCTGCCGCCGGCCCGGTGCGCCGACGCACGCGGCCTGCGCGTGGCGGTCTGGATCGACGAGCCGTCCTGTCCCATCGACGCGCGCTACGCGGCGCTGTTGCGCGGCGCCGCCGACGCGCTGGCCGCCGCCGGCGCCCGCGTCGACCACACGGCCCGACCCGCCTTCACCTTCGACAAGGCGGTCGACACCTTCCTGCACCTGGTGTCGGCGGCCGAGGCCGGCGGGTGGACACTGCCCGAGCTGGACGCCATGGCCGCATCCACCGAGCCGCCCGAGGGCGACCTGTTCATCGGCCACGCCTCGTTGCGCCACCGCGAGTGGCTGGGGTGGAACGAGCGACGCCTGCAGCAGCGGGCCCGCTGGCGCACGTTCTTCGAGTCGTGGGACGTGTGCCTGCTGCCGGTGGCGCCCACCGCCGCCATCGCCCACGACCACACGGTGCCGATCACGCGGCGCACGGTCGTGGTGAACGGCGAGACCCGGCGCTACGCCGACCTCATCCGCTGGGTCGGGCTCACCGGGGTGTGCCTGCTGCCTGCCACCGTCGTCCCGATCGGCATGGTCGACGGGTTGCCCGTCGGTGTCCAGATCGGCGGACCCTATCTCGAAGATCGCACCACGCTGGCCGTCGGACGCATGCTCGAGGAGGCGTTGGGCGGCTTCCGCCGTCCGCCCGGCTTCTGACGTTCGTCGGTCCTGCGGCGCGACTCGTGGTGGGAGCACCACGATGTGAGTCCGCTCCCAACACCGTTGGCCAACAGTTGGCCAAGAAGACATCGGGCCCGCTCCTGCGGTTCACGTCCGCCGCACTGTTGCTCCAGGTACGACATCCGGCTGGAGGATGGACATGGCGTTCTCTCTCGTTCGTTCGCGCCGCGCGTCGCGCCGCACGCACGTCATCGGCGAGCTACCGATGCCCGGGGTGGTGCTGCTCGCCGGACTCGGCGTGGTCGCCGCCCTCGGGGTGCTCGGGGCGGTCACCGCCCACCACGACCTGTCGTCGCGCTGGTTCGATCTGGACGGCGAGTACAACGTCCCGGCGGCCTGGTCGGCCGGGTTGCTGGTCGCTGCCGGCGCGCTGGCGGCCGTGGTCGGCCGCCGACCGGCGTGGCGCGCCGCCACCGGTCTCGCCGTGCTGTTCGCCTTCATGGGGCTCGACGAGGCCGTGGCCATCCACGAGCGCCTCGAGGCGCTCACCGGCATCGACTGGCAGCTGCTCTACGTGCCCGTGGTGCTGGTAGGGGGTGTGGCGTGGCTGGCGCTGTGGCGCCGCGGTCGGACCGTGGCCCGGTTCCGCCCCGCCCTGGCTGCGGGATCGGCGGCGTGGTTCGTGGCCCAGGTGCTCGAGAAGGTCCAGTGGCACGGCGACGTGAAGGCGGCCCACTACGACCTGATGATGGTGCTCGAGGAGCTGCTGGAGATGACCGGCTCGCTGCTGTTCCTGATCGCCGTGCTGCTCGTGGCCCGCCGGGTCGATGTGCGCCTCAGGGCGACAGGACGCGGATGAGGCCCTCCTGGGCGATGGTCGCCACGTGCTGACCGTCGGCCGAGAACACGTGACCCGTCGACAGGCCGCGCGTCCGGATGATGCCGTGTCCGTCGAGGTCGAGCAGCAACCAGTCGTCGGCGCGCGGCGGCCGGTGGAACCAGACGGCGTGGTCGAGGCTCGCCGTCATGTACACGTCGTGCCACTCGTCGGGGTCGGGCAGGCCGCGCGGATGGGCCGAGGCCACCGCGTCCATGGCGTTGGTGTCGCTGAGGTAGGCGAGCGCGCAGGCGTGGATGCGGGGGTCGTCGGGCAGCGCCAACGGGTAGCGCGACCACACGAGCGACCGGGGTGAGCCGGGTGGCAGCGGCACCTCGTAGCGCACCACGCCCGATCCCTCGGCGGTGGCGGTGATAGTGGTGGGGTCGGGCGCGTCGGTGGGGAAGTCGGCGGTCTGCGTCTCGACGCCCTCCTCGTGGCGCTGGAACGAGCAGGCCAGGTTGAAGATGGCGCCACTGCTCTGGCGGGCCACCACCTGACGGGTGGTGAACGAGCGACCGTTGCGCAACCGCTCCACCTCGTAGCGCACGGGTTCGTTCGGGTCGCCGCCGAGGATGAAGTAGCCGTGCAGCGAGTGCACGCTGTGCTCGGGCACCACGGTCTGGGTGGCGGCCCACAGCGCCTGGGCCACGACGAGCCCGCCGTAGATGCGCCCCCATGGGTACAGAGGGCTCTCGCCGACCCACACGTCGGGGCCGTGGGGCTCCAGCTCGAACACGCGGCGCAGGTCGGTGGGGGCGGCGGGGGGTTGGCTCACACCGCTGACGGTACCCGGGCGTCGGCGGCGACGGGTGGGTTCACCCGCGTCGCCGGATCAGGCCCGGCCGGTGTGCTCGGCCACGATGGCGTCGCACAGCGGCGGCCACGCCGCCAGGCCCCACTCCTCGAACTCGCGGTCGGCCAGCATCACCACCGCCAACCCGGCTGCGGGGTCGAGCCACAGGAACGTGCCCGATCCGCCGAAGTGCCCGTAGGCCGCGCGCGACACGCGGCCGCCGGCCCAGTGGCCCGGCGTGCCGAAGTTGCGCTCGAAGCCGAGGCCCCAGTCGAGCCGCTCGTAGCGGCGCACGCCGGGCAGCACCCCGCTGAGCCCCGGGAACTGCACCGTGACCATCTCGCCGAGGGTCGCCGGAGCGAGAAGGCGTGGTGCGAACAGCTCACCCGCGAATCGGCCCAGATCGTCGACGGTGCTCCAGATGCCGAACGCGGCCGAGGTGCGCAACGTGGTGTCGGCGAGGCCGAGCGGTTCGAGCACCGCCTCGTGCAGATACGTGGCGAACGGGAGCCCGGCTGCCGCGGCCAGGTGGGCGGCCGCCTCCTCGATGCCACGGTTGGAGTAGATGCGGCGCGTTCCCGGTGCGGCCAGTGCCGACGCGGTGCTGTCGAAGCCGTAGCCCGACGCATGGGCGAGCAGGTGGCGCAACGTGGACCCCGGTGGGCCGGCAGGATCGTCGAGGGCGACGGTGCCCTCCTCGACCGCGATCATCAGCGCACAGGTGGTCAGCAGCTTCGAGACCGACGCGATGCGCAGGGGCAGCGTCGTCGGCCCGCGCCGGGCCACGACGCCCCGGCCGTCGATCACCGCGACGGCGGCGTGGGCGACCGGCCAGTCGTCGATCGCTTTGAGGGCCTCCACGGGGCAGACACTACGGTGCCGATCGTGCGCTGCGGCATCTTGTCCGGACCGGTCGGTTGATGGCGGTGCGCGACCACGTGGCCATCGCCGGTCTCGGCATCACCGAGATGGGCAAGATCTACGGGCGCACGGCCACGAGCTTCGCGGCCGAGGCGATCGTGCTCGCGCTGGCCGACGCCGGGCTGGCCAAGGACGACATCGACGGGCTCATCGTGCACGCCAACGGCAGCCCCGAGATGAACCCGATGCTCCAGCACGCCCTGGGCCTCTACGACCTGACGCTGGTGAGCAGCATGACGGCGTTCGGCTCCACACCCGCCACCATGATCGAACTGGCCGGCGCCGCCATCGAGCAGGGCCAGGCCGAGGTGATCGTGCTGGTCTACGCCGATGCCCCGCTGCAGCCGGCGCGGTCGTCGGGCGCGTCGTACACGGTGCAGCGGCCCATGGAAGGCATGCAGGGGCTGCCCAACGCGCTCGGCATGTACGGGGCCAACGCCGGCTACGCGCTGGCCACCCGTCGTCACATGCACCTGTACGGCACCACGAGCGAGCAGCTCGGTGCCATCGCCGTCGCTCAGCGCAAGTGGGCGACGCTGAACGACAAGGCGCAGATGCGCACACCGCTCACGCTCGACGATCACCAGGCGTCGCGCTTCATCGCCGAGCCGCTGCACCTGTACGACTGCTGCCTCGTGTCGAACGGGGCCGTCGCCGTCATCGTCACCTCGCCCGAACGGGCCCGTTCGCTGCGCCAACCACCGGTGTACGTGCACGGCGTGGGCCAGTGCGCGCCGGGTGACAGCGGCCGCGCCGACCGTCATCCGCACGTGCAGACCGGGGCCACCACATCGGGCCGCCAGGCCCTGCGCACCGCCGGCATCACGTTGGCCGACCTCGACGTGCTCGAGCTGTACGACTGCTACACGTACACCGTGCTCGTGTCGCTGGAGGACTACGGGTTCTGCGCCAAGGGCGAGGGCGGCGCGTTCGTGTCCGACGGCAAGCTCGAACCGGGTGGCTCGCTGCCGTGCAACACCGGCGGGGGGCAGCTCTCGTCGTTCTACATGTGGGGCTTCACGCCGTTGTCGGAGGGCGTGATCCAGGCCCGCGGACAGGGTGGCGAGCGCCAGGTGGCCAAGCACGATCTCGTGCTGGTGAGCGGCAACGGCGGCGTGCTCAACTTCCACTCGACCATGATCCTGTCCCCCCACGCACCATGAGCGACGACGCGCCGATCGAGCTGGCCTACGACAGGCCGCTGCCGGTCCCCGACGCCCACAGCCAGCCGTTCTTCGACGGCACGGTTCGGGGCGAGCTCATGCTGCAGCACTGCGCCACGTGCGGGCAGTGGATGTGGCCGGTGCGGGTGCGCTGCATCGACTGCCTGAGCGACGACGTGCGGTGGGAGGCCTCGGCCGGGCTCGGCACCGTCTACACGTTCACGATCATCCACCAGGTCTTCCATCCCGGGTTCGCGTCGGCGGTGCCCTACAACGTCGCGCAGGTCGACCTCGACGAGGGGGTGCGCTTCCTCACCCACGTCGTCGCCGTGGCCAACGACGCCCTGCGCATCGGCGATCGGGTACGGGTCGAGTTCGAGCGGATCAGCGACGCGGTGGCCCTGCCGACGTGCCGCCTCCTCGCGTGAAGCCCGAAGCTGCCCCGGCGCTGACGCCGGCATCGTCGACCTCAGGCGACGCTTGCGAGCTGGGGGTCGCGCTGCGGCTCGCGGATGCGCACCGCGGCGAAGATGGCGAACGCGGCGACGACCGCGCCGGCCACGAATGCGGCGTGGTACGAGCCGGCGATGCCGTCGCGGGCGAGGCGTGAGACCTGGATGGTCTGCATGAGCTGCACGCCGGTGGCCGAACCGATCTGCATCATCATCTGACTGGTGGCGGCGGCGACCCCGAGGTCGCGCGGCGCCACCGACGTGGTCAGCATGGCCATCAGCGGTGCCACGATGATGCCGACGCCAACACCGGCGAAGCCGAGCAGGAGCACGATCTCGGCCTGCGAGGTGCCCAGCCCGATGCGCGTGAGGGCCAGACACGCCAACACGTTCAGCGTCACGCCGGTCATCACGATGCGACGGCTGCCGGAGCGCACCACGAGCCATGCCGACAAGGGGCCGGCCAGGCCCCACAGCAGCGGGCGCCCGATGGTGAGCAGGCTGATGTGGGTGGCGCGGTAGCCGTACAGCTGCGACAGCATCAGCGGGATCAGCACGAAGCCGCCCTGGTACGCGACCTGGCACAGCGACTGGGCCACCATCGGGATGGTGAAGGCGGGGTTGCGGAAGTAGTGCAGCGGCAGGAGCGGATGGGTGGCCCGGCGCTCGTAGCGCACGAAGCCCACGGTGGCCAGGGGCCCCAGGATCAGCAACGACAGCACCACCGGGTGGGCCCACCCCCAGAGCGGCCCGCGGTTCACGGCGAACAGCATCGAGAACGCGGCGAAGGCGAGCAGCACCGTGCCGATCACGTCGAAGTGCACGTCGGGCAGCCGCTTCGACTGGGGCAGCACGCGGAACGCCAGAACGAACGCAGCGATGGTGAGCGGCACCTGGGCGATGAAGATCCAGCGCCAGCCGAGGTGGTCGATGACGGGGCCGCCGGCGACCATGCCGAGCACGGGCCCACCGGCCATGACGAGACCCCAGTAGCCCAGCGCCTTGACGCGCTGCCCGGACGGGAACACCTCGCTGATGATGGCCATGCCGGTGGGGGCGGTCGACTGGCCGAACACGGCGCTGGCGGTGCGGAACAGGATGGCGGTGAGCGCGGTGGGTGCCGCCGCCGTGCACCCGGCGAACAGGCAGCAGCCGGTGAGGCCGATCAGGTACACCCGCCGGCGGCCGTAGAGGTCGCCGAGCTTGCCGGCGGTGGGGCCGAGCACGGCGTAGGCCAGCGTGGGGCCGACCACGAGCCAGGACACCGTGGACGGCGGGGCACGGAAGTCGGTGACGAGGCGCGGGATGACGATGGCCAGGATGCTGACGTTGAAGTTCGTGCTGAACAGCCCGTAGAGGGCCACGAGCAGCAGGAGCTGCGACGAACGGGACCGCCCGCCGGCGCGTCCGGGGGTCGAGGCGTCGGCCATGGCCGCAGGTTACTTGTAGGGACCAATGACCAGCCAGGACCGGGGCACGATGCGGTGGGCGGCGACGCCCACGGTCAGGCGGCGAGGGGCAGCAGGTGGCGCCGGGCGGCCATGGCGTGCTCCCGGCACGGGCGGCAGTAGCGCAGCCCGGCCGCCACGCCGTCGAGCACGAGCAGGCCGTCGGCCTGGGCCTGGTCGACCAGGGTGTCGACGTCGGCGACGGCGTGGCCGCGGGCGTGTTCGGCCCGCACGAGCAGCTGGTGCAGCCCCTCACACGTGGGGTCGGTGTGGAACACGTCGGGGTCGGTGGGGTCGAGGATGATGATCGGTGCGCTCATGGTCCCGATGGTGCCCGAGGGCTGTGACAGAGTTTCTCAGCCGAGCTCGTGGACGGTCACGACGATGTCGATCGTGGTGGTGACCGACGCCGTGCCGGCCAGCGCGGCCTGCTGCTCGGCGGTGGCCTTCCACCAGTACGGCGTCATGAGCACGAGGTCGCGCATCGCGGCCGGTGAGGTGAGCGTGAGGTCGTAGCGCACCTCGGCGCGCTGCACCGGTGCGTTCGGCAGTTCGGGATCGTCGGCGGTGTGGGGGCGCTGCTCGTGGCGCCGCGGCGTGCCGTAGATCAGCTCGGTGATGCCGGCGAAGTGCTCGGGGCCGGGCGAGGCCAGCACGGCCACGCCACCCGGCCGCAGCACGCGGGTGAACTCGGCGAAGGCCCGAGGGGCGAACACGCTCATGACCGTGTCGACGGTGGCGTCGGCGAGCGGGAGGTGGAAGCTGGAGGCGACGGCGAAGCGGCAGTCGGGGTAGCGGCGGGCGGCCAGGCGGATGCCGGCCTTGGCGATGTCGATGCCGAGGCGCGCCGGTGCATCGACGGCGTCCAGGTAGGTGCCCTCGCCGCACCCGGCGTCGAGCACCGCGCGGGGCCGTCGGTCGTGCACCGCGGCGGCCACGGCTTCGTGCACCGGGCGGTAGTGCCCGGCGTCGAACACGGCGCGCCGGGCCGCCAGCATCTCGGGGGCGTCGCCGGCGACGCGTCCCTTCAGCCGGCCGGCGGGCAACAGGTGCAGGTAGCCCTCGCGGGCCCGGTCGACGCGGTGGCCGGCGTCGCACCAGGCACCCGAGGCGTCTTCGTGCAGCGGCAGACCGCAGGCCGGGCACCGCCACGGCGGGCCCGCGGTGGTCATCGGGCGATCAGGCGATCGAGACGCCGTCGGCCCGCATCATCTCGGCGAGGCGGAAGGCGAGGTCGATCGACTGACGGCCGTTGAGACGCGGGTCGCACACCGTCTCGTAGCGGTTGTCGAGGTGCTCGTCGAGCACCTCCTCCACGCCGCCGAGGCATTCGGTGACGGGGTCGCCGGTGAGCTCCACGTGGATGCCGCCGGGCCACACGTCCTCGGCCCGGCACGCCCGCACGAACCCGGCCATCTCGGCGCACACGACGTCGAAGTGGCGCGTCTTGCGGCCGCCGGCGGCGGTGTAGGTGTTGCCGTGCATCGGATCGCACGACCACACGACCGGATGGCCCGACTCCTTCACGACCCGCAGCAGCGGGCGCAGGCCCTCCTCGATCTTGTCGGCGCCCATGCGCGTGATGAGCGTGAGGCGGCCGGGCACGCGCGCCGGGTTCAGGGCCTGGCACAGCTCGAGCACGAACTCGGCCGACGTGGTCGGCCCGATCTTGCAACCGATGGGGTTGCCCACACCGCGGAGGAACTCGACGTGGGCGCCGTCGAGATTGCGGGTGCGCTCGCCGACCCAGAGCATGTGGGCCGAGCAGTCGTACCAACCGCCGGTGAGCGAGTCCTGCCGGGTGAGCGCTTCCTCGTAGCCCAGCAGCAGCGCCTCGTGGCTCGTGTACACGTCGACCTCGTGCAGTTGGGCCGTGCCCTCCAGGTCGATGCCGCACGCCCGCATGAAGTGCAGGGCCCGCTCGATCTCGTTGGCCAGCTGCTCGTAGCGGGCGCCTTCGCCACTGGTGGCCACGAACTCCTGCGTCCAGGCGTGCACCCGTGACAGGTCGGCGAAACCGCCCTTGGTGAAGGCCCGGAGCAGGTTCAGCGTGGACGCCGACTGGTGGTAGGCCTGCACGAGCCGATCGGGGTCGGGCACGCGGCCGGCGTCGGTGGCGGCCGGGTCGTTCACGATGTAGCCGCGGAAGCTGGGGATCTCGCGGCCGCCCACCGTCTCGGTGTTCGACGAGCGGGGCTTGGCGAACTGGCCGGCGATGCGCCCGACCTTCACCACGGGCACGCCGAGCGAGTACGTGAGGATGACCGCCATCTGCAGGATGACGCGCAGCTTCTCGCGGATCTCGTTGGCCGAGAACGACTCGAAGCTCTCGGCGCAGTCGCCCGCCTGCAGCAGGAAGGCGTTGCCGGCGGCCACGTGCCCGAGCGACGTCATGAGCGAGCGGGCTTCGCCGGCGAACACCAACGGGGGATAGGTCGCGATCTGCTTCAGGGCCCGATCGAGGGCACCCTCATCGGGCCACTCGGGTTGCTGCTCAGCGGGGAACGACCGCCACGACGTCGGAGACCAGGGGTGTGCCACGTCCCGAAGCTTCCCCCGACTGGGCAACCGCTCGCAACGCGGATCAGCGATCCCCACCGTGGGTGACCGGCTGAAAACGCGCCGCTGCCGCAGCTCCGGGGGGTCGAGCTGCGGCAGCAACTGACGCTCGACCGGCGGGGGGATGCCGGGAACGTCGGCCTGGAACCAGGCGGACTCTGGGAGGATGTCCGTCAGGCGGCCAGGATCTTGGCGGCGTCGTCGCGGAGGCCGGCGACGGCTCGTTGCACGAGCCGTCGGGCGGCCTCGGCGGTAACCCCGAGGTCTTCTCCAACCTCACGGAAGGAGCGCTTGTTCCCGTCGAGGAGACCGAAGCGGGCCTCGACGGCGTAGCGGGCCCGCTGATCGAGCGTGCCCAGGAGGTCGTCGAGCAGCTGGCTCTCGACGTCGGCGATCACCGCGTCTTCCGGAGTGCCGCCGTCGTTGGGGAGGAGGTCGACGAGGGTGGTGTCGCCGTCGTCGCGGACCTGGCGGTCGAGCGAGACGGGGGTGGCGAGACGGTGCAGCCGTGCGTTCTCGGCATCGAGCTCCTCACCGGAACCCGAGGCCTGACGGAGGGCGGCCCGGAGGCTGGCCGAACGGTCGCCGGGCAGGCGGACCAAGCTGGCTTTCTGGTCGAGCGCCCGGCCGATGGCCTGGCGGATCCAGAAGGTGGCGTAGGTCGAGAACTTGAAGCCGCGGCGCCAGTCGAACTTGTCGACCGCGTGCTCGAGGCCCAGGTTGCCTTCCTGGATGAGATCGCCCAGGTCCATGCCCTGGGGGAGGGGATAGCGGCGGGCAATCGAGACCACCAGCCGGAGGTTGGCCCTGATGAAGCGGTCTTTTGCCGCATCGGCGGCTTTGACTGCCGAACGGAGTGCTGCGGTGTTGGTGCCGGTCTGCATCTTC
>JANMAT010000208.1:0-87049 GCA_031359995.1 Actinomycetes bacterium | reverse complement strand
AAGGTTTGGCACCTCGATGTCGGCTCATCGCATCCTGGGGCTGAAGCAGGTCCCAAGGGTTGGGCTGTTCGCCCATTAAAGCGGTACGCGAGCTGGGTTCAGAACGTCGTGAGACAGTTCGGTCCCTATCCTCTGCACCCGAAGGATCGTTGAGGAAGGCTGTCCCTAGTACGAGAGGACCGGGACGGACGCAGCTCTGGTGTGCCAGTTGTCCTGCCAAGGGCATGGCTGGTTGGCTACCTGCGGAAGGGATAACCGCTGAAAGCATCTAAGCGGGAAGCCTGTTCCAAGATGAACGATCCCACGGGGTTAACCCGGTAAGGCCCGTGACTAGACCATCACGTTGATAGGCCGGAAGTGGAAGTGTGGTAACACACGTAGCTGACCGGTACTAATCGGCCGAGGGCTTGGTTAGAACGCATGCTCGTGCTCGCTCTGGAGTTCTCGTGGGAAGCCACGATGCAACTCAAAGGTTTCCGGTGGCCATAGCGGCGGGGTCACACCCGTTCCCATTCCGAACACGGTAGTTAAGACCGCAAGCGCCGATGGTACTTGGGGGTAGACCCCCTGGGAGAGTAGGTCGTCGCCGGAATTGTTCGAGAGTAAGAGGCGTCCCTTCGGGGACGCCTCTTGTCGTTTTCCGGCGCCGCGGGCGCACGCGGTTCCCCAGCGACAGGGTTCACGCCGGCGCAATCAGGGACCGCGCCGGTCGGAGCGCTAGGCTCACCGCTTCCTATGCCGCCCCGCCCGCGCCCCGACGCTCGCTCCGGAAGCCCTGCTCGCCCTTCTACCCGATCGGGTGGTACGGGTGCGCGTCGGCCCGCCGCCGGCGGCGCCGGGGGTACGGGTGCTCCCCGCCCGGCGGCAGGAGGCGGCTACCGCAGCGTTCGGGGCCCAGCACCGACTGATCGACCGGGCCGCGACGACGACCGTCCCCGCCGGCGCTCCACCAGTCCGGAGTTCGACGGCCAGAGCACCCGGGAACCGAGGCGCGGTTCGTACCAGGGCAGCCCACCGTTGCGGGGACCGCGCTCGGGCGGCGACGATCGCCCGGCTCGCCGTTCTACTGGTGAAGGCGGCCCGGCGCGAGGCCCCCGCCTCACAGGCGACGATCGTCCGCGTGGCACCTACGGCGGTGCTCCGCCCACGCGCGGACCCCGCCCCAGCGCCACCGATCGGCCCGGCCGCAGCTCGAGCGACGATCGACCGCCGCGCCGTGACGGTGACGATCGTCCGCGTCGCACCTACGGCGATGCTCCGCCGGCGCGCGGACCACGTCCGACCGGCGAGGGCCGGCCGCCCCGCCGCGACGGTGACGATCGCCCGCGCCGCTCCTACGGTGACGGTCCGCCGGCGCGCGGTCCGCGCCCGGGCGGCGACGATCGCCCGGCCCGCCGCCCGTACGGCGATGGCCCGCCCTCGCGCGGGCCCCGGCCCACCGGCGACCGGCCGGTGTCCCGCGGACCGCGTCCGGGCGGTGACGATCGCCCAGCCCGCCGCCCGTACGGCGATGGCCCGCCGTCGCGCGGGGCCCGGCCTGCTGGTGCCCGCCCGGTGTCCCGCGGACCCCGGCCTGCCGGCGGCGACGACCGGCCGCGCCGCTCGTCCGGTGACGACCGCCCCCGCCGCACGTTCGAGGACCGGCCGTCACGGGCGCGTCCGGGGTCCTACGAGCGCCCGCCCCGCCGGGAGGAGCCCGAGGAGCGTCCCCGCGGCACCCGTGGTCTGCGTCCCCGCGACAGCCAGCCCGAGCCCAAGTCGGCCGAGGTCTGGATCGACGAGGGCCCGGTTCGCAAGGCAGCCGGGGCCGCTGTGGCACGCGCCCAGACCCCACCGGTGGAGCCGCGCGCCGAGACGAAGCGGCGGAACCGGCTACCGGGCGGCGTCGTGTCCGAGCTCGTCGACCAGGTGGGCAAGGCACGCAGCCAGAAGCTGGCCGATCGGCTCGACACCGCCCGTCGGTCGTTCGACCGTGAGCGCTACGGCGAGGCCAAGCGCATCGTGTCGGCGCTGTTGGCGGAGGCACCTGGCGCGGCGAGCGTGCGCGAGCTGCTCGGCCTGTGCCTCTACCGCATGGACCGGTACAAGGAAGCGGCAGCCGAGCTCGAGACGTTCGTCGGGCTGACCCACGCGGTCGATCAGCACCCGGTGTTGGCCGACTGCTACCGAGCACTCAAGAAGTACGCCCGCGTCGATGAGCTGTGGACCGAGCTGAAGGAGGTGTCCCCGTCGGCCGAACTGGTCGCCGAGGGACGCATCGTGGCCGCCGGCTCGTTGGCCGACCGGGGCCGGCTCCAGGACGCTGTCGCCCTCCTCGAGAAGGCGCCGGCGGCGCGCGGCAAGGTGAAGATCCATCATCTCCGCCAGTGGTACGCGCTGGCCGATCTGTACGACCGGGCCGGCGACCCGCCGAGGGCCCGCCGCCTCTTCGAGCGGGTCCGCACCGAGTCGCCCGGGTTTGCCGACGTGAACGACCGTCTCGCCAACCTGGGGCGCTGAGGTTGTGCCCCGTCCGGGGCACAACGCTCCGTGGCGGGTCGCACGACTACCATGACGATGTCCGTCAAGGTGGCCGGGCCATGGCCACCTCCCTCTGAGGAGCAACCCCCGTGGACCTGAACGCATTGCTGGGTGACCAGGCCGAGAGCCTGCTCGGGCACACCTGCAAGGGCATCACCGCCGACGAGCTCACCAAGCCCGGTCCGGCCTTCCTCGACGACGTCTTCGGCATCACCGACCGGTGCCCACAGGTGGTGCGCAGCCTCGGCAGTCTCTACAACTCGGGCCGGCTGGCCGGCACCGGGTACCTCTCGATCCTGCCCGTCGATCAGGGCATCGAGCACTCGGCCGCGGCCAGCTTCGCCCCGAACCCGGCCTACTTCGATCCGACGAACATCGTGAAGCTCGCCATCGACGGTGGTTGCAACGCGGTCGCCACCACCTATGGCGTGCTCGGCGCGGTCAGCCGCAGGTACGCCCACCGCATCCCGTTCATCGTGAAGGTGAACCACAACGAACTGCTGACCTACCCCAACAAGGCCGACGAGGTGATGTTCGGTTCGGTGCGCCAAGCGTGGAACCTGGGCGCGGCCGGCATCGGCGCCACCATCTACTTCGGCTCCGACAACGCCACCCGCCAGATCCAGGAGGTGTCGGCCGCATTCCAGGAGGCCCACGAGCTCGGCATGTTCACCGTGCTGTGGTGCTACCTGCGCAACAACGCGTTCAAGGCCGACAAGGACTACCACCTGTCGGCCGATCTCACCGGCCAGGCCAACCACATCGGGGTGACCATCGAGGCCGACATCATCAAGCAGAAGCTGCCCGAGAACAACGGCGGCTACAAGATGCTGAACACCGAGAGCTCCTACGGCAAGACGAACAGCCTCGTCTACGACCAGCTCACCACCGATCACCCGATCGACCTCGCCCGGTGGCAGGTGGCCAACTGCTACATGGGTCGCATCGGACTCATCAACTCCGGTGGCGAGTCGAAGGGGGCCAGTGACCTGGCCGAGGCGGTCCGCACCGCGGTGGTCAACAAGCGCGCCGGCGGGCAGGGCCTGATCTCGGGTCGCAAGGCGTTCCAGCGTCCGCTGGCCGAGGGCGTCCAACTGCTCCAGGCCATCCAGGACGTCTACCTCGACGGCTCCGTCACCATCGCCTGATCGTCGTACGGCGCAGTTCGCCGCTCGCCTCGCCCGAACCGGCCGCGCCATACGTGCGCACAGCGGGGAGGCAGGTGTACGTTGCCAACGATAAGCATCCTTGAGGGGAGGAAGCGTGACTGACACGGCGGAACGCCGGGCAAAGACGCCCGAGCCGCTGCATCGGGTGGTGGTTCGCTTCGCCGGAGACTCCGGCGACGGCATGCAGATCACAGGCGACCGGTTCACTTCGGTGAGCGCGGCGTTCGGGAACGATCTGTCGACCCAGCCCGATTTCCCAGCAGAGATCCGGGCTCCAGCCGGCACCATGAACGGTGTCTCGAGCTTCCAAGTCCACATCTCCGACCACGACATCAACACGCCAGGCGATGCGCCCAACGTGCTCGTGGCCATGAACCCCGCAGCGTTGCGGGCCGATGTCGGTCGCCTCGAGCAGGGTGGGCTGGTGATCGTCAACAGCGACAACTTCGACGAGCGCAGCCTGACCAAGGCCGGTTACGCCTTCGATCCGCGCGAAGACGGTTCGCTGAACGGCTACAAGCTGATCGAGGTGCCCATGACGCGCCTCACCCTCGATGCCACCGCGCCGCTCGGCGTGAAGCCGCGCGATGCCGAGCGGTCGAAGAACTTCTTCGCCCTCGGCCTCATCTGCTGGCTCTACTCGCGGCCGGTCGAGAGCACCATGCAGTGGATCGGCGAGCGCTTCGCCAAGACCCAGATCGTGGCCGATTCCAACAAGGCTGCGTTCATGGCCGGCGTGGTGTTCGGTGAGAACACCGAGCTGTTCGACCACCCGTACTCGATCGCCGCGGCCAAGCTGCAGCCGGGCGAGTACACCAACGTCACCGGCAACACCGCCCTCGCGTGGGGTGTCGTCGCCGCCGGCCAGTTGGCCCACCTGCCGGTGACGCTGGGTTCGTACCCCATCACACCGGCATCCGACATCCTGCACGAACTGTCCAAGCACAAGAACTTCGGCGTCCGCACGTTCCAGGCCGAAGATGAGATCGCCGCCATCGGTTCCGCCCTCGGCGCCGCCTTCGCCGGCCACCTCGGCGTGACGTCCACGTCCGGTCCCGGCGTGGCGCTCAAGGGCGAGACGATCAGTCTGGCCATCAGCCTCGAGCTGCCGCTGCTGATCATCGACATCCAACGCGGTGGCCCGTCGACCGGGCTCCCCACCAAGACCGAGGCCGCCGACCTGAACATGGCCGTCTACGGACGACACGGCGAGTCGCCGTTGCCGGTGATCGCGGCGTACAGCCCGGCCCAGTGCTTCCAGGCCGCGATCGAGGCCGTGCGGATCGCGGTCAAGTACCGCACGCCCGTCATCCTGCTCTCGGACGGCTACCTCGCCAACGGTGCCGAGCCGTGGCGTCTGCCCGACACCTCGACGCTGCCCGACATCTCGGTCGACTTCGCCACGGAGCCGAACCACACGCGCGACGACGGCACCAAGGAGTTCTGGCCGTACCTGCGCGATCCCGGGACCCTGGCCCGCCCGTGGGCCATCCCGGGCACGCCCGGTCTCATGCACCGCGTCGGTGGCATCGAGAAGGAGGAGGGCACGGGCAACATCAGCTACGCGCCCGAGAACCACTCGTTGATGGTCCACACCCGTGCGGCCAAGATCGACGGCATCGCCAAGGACATCCCGCTCACCGATGTCGATGGTCCCGACGACGCCGATCTGCTCGTGCTCGGCTGGGGCTCCACGTGGGGCGCCATCCGTGACGCCGTCACCCGGGTTCGCGAACAGGGCGTGACGGTGGCCCATGCCCACCTCATGCACCTGAACCCGTTCCCGTCCGATCTGGGTGACGTCGTGCGACGGTACCCGAAGGTGCTCATGCCCGAGCTCAACACCGGGCAGCTGCTCCACATGATCAGGGCCAAGTTCCTGGTCGATGCCAAGCCGTTGACGAAGGTCGCAGGTCAGCCGTTCACCGCCGGCGAGATCGAAGCGGCCATCCTGGAAGCCGTGAAGTGAGGATCGGATCATGAGCGACACCATCGTCCCGATGACCCTGAAGAAAGACTGGATGAGCGACCAGGAGGTGCGTTGGTGCCCCGGTTGCGGCGACTACGGCATCCTCCAGGCCGTCCAGACGCTGATGCCCGACCTGGGCGTGGCCCCGCACGACACGGTGTTCATCTCGGGCATCGGCTGCTCCAGCCGGTTCCCGTACTACATGAACACCTACGGCATGCACTCCATCCACGGTCGTGCACCGGCCATCGCCACCGGCGTGGCCATCGCCCGACCCGACCTGGACGTGTGGGTCATCACCGGTGACGGCGACGCGCTGTCCATCGGTGGCAACCACCTCATCCACGCGCTGCGCCGCAACGTGAACCTGACGATCCTGATGTTCAACAACCGGATCTACGGCCTCACCAAGGGGCAGTTCTCACCCACCTCGGAGATCGGCAAGGTCACCAAGTCGACGCCGATGGGATCGGTGGACCCGCCGTTCAACCCGTTGGGCGTCGCCCTCGGCGCCGAGGCCAGCTTCGTGGCCCGCACCCACGACCTCGACCGCAAGCACATGATGGAGATCTTCCGGGCCGCCCACGACCACCGCGGCGCGTCGTTCGTCGAGATCTTCCAGAACTGCAACGTGTTCAACGACGCGGCCTTCGACGGGGTCACGAGCAAGAGTGCCCGCCCGGCCAACATGATCAACCTGCAGCACGGCGAAGCGATCCGCTTCGGCGCCGAGAACGAGCGCGGCGTGATGATGGGCGCCGACGGTCAGCTCCGGCTGGTCGAGGTGGCCGAGGTCGGCGAGGAGCACCTGCTCGTCCACGACGCCCACCGCCCCGATCCCAGCCTGGCCTTCGCATTGGCCCGCCTGTCGAACGACGACCGTTCGCCGACGCCGTTCGGCATCTTCCGCTCGGTCGAGCGCCCCGAGTACGCCAGCGCCGTGGCCAACCAGGTCATGCAGGCATCGGAGAAGAAGGGCCCCGGCGACCTGGACGCCCTGCTGCGTTCGAACGGCACCTGGTTCGTCGCCTGACGCACCGCCGCCGGACGCACCGCCGGTGAGAGATCGATTCGAGGGACGTGCCCGCGGCCCGGGTGCGTCCCTCGGTCGCGTCAGGCCAGCGGGCGGATGACCAGACCGGTCGGCGGCTTCGGGGCGAAGAACGTCGACTTCGGCGGCATGAGCACGTGCTCGGTGGCGGTGCGCCGGATCTCCTCGATCGGCACCGGCCGCAGCAGGACGCCCCATTGGGCCTCGCCGGCCCGCAGGGCGCCGAGCACCCGCTCGACGCCGTGCTGGTAGCGGATGTCGTGCTCCACATCGGCCAGGGCCGCCTGCACCCGCAGCGAGTCGAGGTCGCGCCGCCCCGCGAACGCGTCGGCGCGCGGCGTGAGCCAGGTGCCCTGGCCGTCGGGCGCCACGAGGCACAGCGCGCCCTGGCGGACGACCTCGATCGCGGTGGCCGACGTGACGGCACCCGCAGGGCTCATCATGAAGTCGCGCTCGAGGTGGGCCCGCAGATCGAACGACGCCGGCAACCCGCTGACGAGGCGGTGGATGGCCTGCACGAACAGGCCCTCGGGGGAGAGCGCGGTCACCAGCGTCATCGTCAGGTCGTAGCCGCCGGGCTGGTCACCGTGGCCGGCCCGGCGTTCGGCCCGGAACGTGCGCGACACCGCGTAGCGGTGATGGCCGTCGGCGATGAGCACCGGCGACGAACCGATGACCTCGGCAATGCGGGCGCAGGCCGCGGCGTCGTCGACCCGCTCGAGGTGGTGCGTGACACCATCGACCGTGAAGTGGCCCACGACGGTGGCCGGCATCGCGGCCAGGGTCGTGAACTCGTCGGCCATCGACAGGCCCCACACCGGGGACAGGTTGGCATCGGTGCTGCGGGTCAGATCGAGCCGATCGCTCTTGTCCTTCGGCGTGGTCTGCTCGTGGGGCAGCACGTCGCCGGTGGTGTGGAGCGCCAGCACTTCGAGCCCGCCGATGTAGCCGACGATCTCACGCGGCTGGCCGGCCTCGTCGGCGAACGACATGGTGTAGCGCGTGAACGACGGCGACGGATCGGACCGCAGCGTGCCGTCGGCCCGCCACGCCGCCAGCAGACGGGCGGCGTTGTCGTAGCGCTCGACCCCCTCGGGCGGGGCGGGCACGTCGATGTGCACGACGTTGGCCACGTGCAGATCGCCGTAGCGGGCACGGTCGGCGGCCGAGAGCACGTCGTAGGGGGGTGCCGTCACGGCGGTGAGGTCGAGGGACGGGTCGTAGCGCAGGCCGGGGAACGGTTCGAAGCGAGGCACCCTGACAGGCTTCCACAAGATCTGCCACGATCGCAGCGTGACGACACCGCCCCCCCTGATCTGCGACCTGGACGGCGTGATCTGGCTCGCCGACCAGGCCATCGCCGGCGCCGCCGACGCCATCGCCCGCCTCCGCGCCGCCGGTTCGATCGTGCTGTACGTGTCCAACAACTCCTTCGCACCCGTCGCCGACGTGGAGGCCAAGCTCGGCCGGTTCGGCATCGACGCCGTGGGCGACGTGCTCACCAGTGCGCAGGCCGCCTCGCTGCTCGTGCGGCCTGGTGAGCGGGTGTTCCTGTGCGGCGGGCCCGGTGCCGCCCAGGCCCTCACCGGGCGGGGCGCGGTGTTGGTCGAGGACGCTCCGGTCGACGCCGTCGTCGTCGGCTACCACCGGCACTTCGACTACGCCGAGCTGACCAGGGCCGCCGCGCTGGTCGGTGCCGGCGCCCGGCTGATCGGCACGAACGACGACGCCACCTACCCGACGCCGCAAGGGCCCATCCCCGGCTGTGGCGCGATCCTGGCCGCCTTCGTGACCGCAACGGGGGTGACGCCGGCCATCGCCGGCAAGCCCTACGCGCCGATGGCCGAGCTCGTCCGGGCCCGCCTCGGTAGCGCGGCGGTGGCCTCGGCCGTGATGGTGGGGGACCGGCCCGACACGGATGGCCGCTTCGCGGTGGAGCTCGGTTGTCGCTTCGGCCTGGTGTTCTCCGGTGTCACCCATCGCCACGACCTGCCGGTCGACCCCACGCCGGCGCTGATGGCCGACGACCTGGCCGTTCTCGCCGATCAACTCCTCGGCTGAGGCCGCCTGCGGCCCCTGCTGGTCGGGGAGCGGGCGTCGAGGTGGCGGCTACGGCCCGGTCGATGACGGAGGAGGGGGCCACGACACCGGCTCGAGAACCGGCTGCGGGCCGTGCACGTCGCCGCGAAACAGCAGACCGACCAGGGCGCCGAACACGAAGCCGGCCACGTGGGCGACCCACGCCACGTTCGACGACGCGTTGGTGAAGAACTGCAGCACGAACCACACCGCCAGCAGCACCCAGGCCCGCAGCCGCACGAAGATCACGAAGAAGATCGCCGTGGTGATCTTCACGCGCGGGAACCACACGAGGTAGGCGCCCATCACCCCGGCAATGGCGCCCGACGCGCCCACCAGCGTCTCGGCACTGCTCGCGTTCACCATCACGTGGGCGATCGTCGCGACCACGCCGGCCATGAGATAGAAGACGATGTACCGCACCCGCCCGAGGCGGTCCTCGACGTTGTTGCCGAAGATCCACAGGAAGAGCAGGTTGCCGCCGAGGTGCACGAGCGAGCCGTGCAGGAACAGCGACGTGAGCACGGCGAGGTAGGGCTGCTTGCCCGAGGCGAAGGAGGCGTCGCGATCGGTGCTGCTGCACACCTGGGCCGCCTGCACGCGCGAGCTGTACGCGGTGAACACCTGACAGTTCGTGAGCGGGTCACCTTGGCGGATCTCGAGCGGGATCGCCGCGTGCCGGAGGTTGAACGTCACATCGGCGTTGGTCCGCCCGAACGGCGACGGTTGCCACAGCAGGTAGGCCACGGCGCACAGCACCATCACGACGACGGTGACCACCGGTTTGTGCCGGGTGGGGTTGTCATCGCGGACGGGGAGCACGGCGAGACCCTAGCCAACCGGTACGCTCTCCGATCGTGGCTGAAAACGACGTGATCAAGCGACTCATCGATGCCGGCATGGCCTTCACCGAGATGACCCGGCAGCGCGCCGAACAGATCGTGGCCGAGCTGTCACAGCGCGGCGAAGCATCGGTCGAAGAGGTGCAGGCCTCCGTCGAGCATCTGCTCGAACGGGCTCAGGCCTCCAGCGAGCGACTGATGGGCATGGTGCGCGACGAGGTCGCCCGCCAGCTGAAGGCGCTCGGCATCGGGGCCAAGCCCGAACCGGTGCTGGTGGCGACGGCCGTGGCGGGGCCGCCGAAGAAGGCGGCCAAGAAGGCGGCCAAGAAGGCGGCGGCCCCCCGGAAGGCGGCGGCCGAGAAGGCGGCGGCCCCCCGGACGGCTGCGGCCACCAAGGGCGGCACGAAGAAGACGGCGGCTCCCCGGAAGGCGGCCCCCAAGAAGGTTGCCGCCAAGAAGGCGGCGGCCCCCAAGAAGGTTGCGAAGAAGGCGACCGCCAAGAAGGCCGCCCGGCGCTGACGATGGCGGCCCGTCGCCGGCTCGATGCCGAGCTCGTGCGTCGGGGGCTGGCTTCCAGCAGGTCCGAGGCCGCCGCCGCGGTCGAGGCCGGCCTCGTCACCGTGGCCGGCGCACCCACGCGCAAGCCCAGCCGGCTGGTGGCGCCCGACGAGCCCGTCGTGGTAGCCGGGCCGCCCCGCCGGTTCGTGAGCCGGGGCGGCGAGAAGCTCGACGCCGCGCTCCACGAGTTCGGTCTCGACGTCAGCGGCTGGCGCGTGCTCGACGCCGGCTCGTCCACCGGTGGGTTCACCGACTGCGTCCTCCAGCGGGGCGCGGTGTCGGTGGTGGCGGTCGACGTGGGTCACCATCAACTGCACGAGCGGCTGCGGGCCGACGAGCGCGTCACCGTCTGCGAGGGCACCAACATCCGCCATGCCGACCCGGCCGAGCTGGGCGCGCCGTTCGATCTGGTCGTGGCCGACCTGTCGTTCATCTCCCTGCGCACCGTCGCCGAGACGTTGGTCGGCATGGTCCGACCGGGTGGTTCGCTGGTGTGGCTGGTGAAGCCCCAGTTCGAGGTGGGAAGGGCCGAAGCCTCGAAGGGTCGCGGTGTCGTGCGCGATCCTGAGTCTCGAGCGCGCGTCCGTTCGGAGATCCATGTCCATCTCACCACCCTTCATGCACACGTACACGGGTGGATGGACTCGCCCGTGCCGGGTCCAGCTGGCAACGTGGAGCTGCTCGTGCACGCAACCGTGAAGGACGACGAGTGACCGAACCCGACCCCATCGGCCCCGGACGGGCCCCGACATGACCGGCGTGCTGGTCGTGGCCCACCACGAACGCGAGGAGGGGGTGGTGCTGGCGCGCCAGGCGGCCGACTGGCTGGCGGCGCGCGGCCACGAGTGCTGGATGACACCCGAGGACGCCAAGGCCGTCGAGCTCGACGACCTGGTGTCGGAACGGCCACCGGAGGAAGCGGGCCTGGCCCTCAGCCTCGGAGGCGACGGCACCACGCTGCGCGCCGTCGATCTCGTCAGTGCGGCCGGTGTTCCCGTGCTCGGCGTGAACGTCGGCCTGCTCGGCTACCTGAACGAGGTGGAGCCGTCGGGTCTGCTCGACGCGCTGGAGGGGTTCTTCGCCGATCAGCACACCATCGAAGAGCGCATGATGCTCTCGGTGCAGATCCGTCGGCACGACGGCCGCCTCGAGCCGCCGGTGCAAGCGCTCAACGAGGCGGTGGTGGAACGCGACGAGTCGGGCCACACCGTGCGTCTGGCGGTGCACATCGACGGCGAGGCCTTCATCAGCTACGCCGCCGATGGCCTCATCGTGGCCACCCCCACCGGGTCCACCGCCTATTCGCTGTCGGCTCGCGGGCCCATCGTGTCGCCGCAGCACCGTTGCTTGTTGCTCACGCCGGTGTCGCCCCACATGCTGTTCGACCGCTCGCTCGTGCTCGACCCGTCGGAGGACCTGCGGCTCGAGGTCATCGGGCACCGACGGGCGGTGCTGTCGATGGACGGGCGCCGGGCCGGCATCCTCGAAGAAGGCGACGAACTGCTGTGTGCGGCCAGCCCCACGCCGGCGCGCATGGTGCGCTTCCGTGGTCGGCACTTCCATCAGATCCTCAAATCGAAGTTCGGACTCACGGACCGCTGACATGTTGCACGAGCTCCACGTCGAGAACCTGGGCATCATCGCCGGGCTGAACCTCGTGCTCGGCCCGGGCATGACCGTCCTCACCGGTGAGACCGGGGCCGGCAAGACCATGCTGGTGGAGGCCATCGATCTGCTCGTCGGCGGTCGCTCCGATCCCACGCTGGTGCGCCCCGGTGCCACCGAGGCCCGCGTCGAGGGCCGCTTCGTGATCGACGACGACGACGAGCTCGTGCTCGCCCGCGTCATCCCCGCCGATGGCCGGTCGCGCGCCTACGTGAACGGCCGCCTCGCCACCATCGCCACGTTGGCCGACGAAGGCATCCGCCTCGTCGACCTGCACGGTCAGCACAGTCACCAGAGCCTGCTGTCGGCGGCGGCGCAGCGCCGCGCCCTCGACCGGTTCGGCAACGTCGACCTCGAGCCGTTGCGGGCGGCGCGGGCCCGCCTGCACGAGATCGACGGGGCATTGGAAGCGCTCGGGGGCGACGCGCGCGCCAGGGCGCGAGAGATCGACCTGCTGCGGTTCCAGGTCGACGAGCTCGATGCCGCCGGCATCACCGATCCCGACGAGGACGACGCCCTCGCCGACCGAGAGGCGCTGCTGGCCGACGCCCAGGCTCACCGGGAGACGGCCACGGTCGCCACGGGCGTGCTCACCGACGAGGGTGGCGCGGTGGACGGTGTGCGCACCGCGCTGGCCGCGCTCACCGGCCGCCCCCCGTTCAAGGGCCACGAGGGACGCCTGCGGGCGCTCATCGCCGAGCTCGACGACGTGGCCGCCGACATCCGGGCCACGGGCGACGCCATCGAAGAGGACCCCGAGCGGCTCACCTCGTTGCGCGAGCGCCGCCAACTGCTGCGCGAGCTGCGCCGGAAGTACGGCGAGACGTTGGCCGACGTGTTCGAGTACCACCGCGAAACGCACGAGCGTCTGCGGGAGCTCGAGGGCTACGAGGGCCGCGTCGCCCAGCTCGAGGCCGAACGGACCGGTGCGACGAGCGCCGAGGCCAAGGCCGCGGCCGCGGTGGCCACCGCCCGGCGCGCCGCCGCACCGAAGCTCGGCAAGGCGGTCGCCAAGCACCTCGGTGCGCTGGCCATGGCCCGGGCTCGCATCGAGGTGACCGTGGCCGGCGACGGCCCCGCCGACGACGTCACGTTCCTGCTCGGCGCCAACGCCGGCGAGCCGGCGTTGCCGCTGGCCAAGGTGGCGTCCGGCGGTGAGCTGGCCCGCACCATGCTGGCGCTGCGGCTGGTGCTGTCCGAGGCGCCCGACACGCTCGTGTTCGATGAGGTCGACGCCGGCGTCGGTGGCGAAGCCGCGCTGGCGGTGGGCCGCTCGCTGGCCGAACTGGGCGATCGGCACCAGGTGCTCGTGGTCACCCACCTGGCCCAGGTCGCCGCCTTCGCCGATGCGCAGGTCGTGGTACGCAAGGAGACCAAGTCGGGGCGCACGGTGGCCGCGGCCAAGGCGGCGACGGGCGAGGAGCGGGTCCAGGAGCTGTCCCGGATGCTGTCCGGATTGGCCGGTTCCGGCTCCGCCAACGTCCACGCCGGCGAACTGCTCGCCGCGGCCGCGGCGCGGCGCCGGCGCTGACCTGGCCCGACGCGATCGCCGGCGACGGTCCCCTCGCGTCCGCCGGACAGCGGTAGAGTGTGCTCCCGTCATGTTGTCGAACGACGGGAGGCGGGCGCCTTGGCCAAGCACATCTTCGTGACGGGTGGCGTCGCCAGCTCACTGGGGAAGGGCCTCACCGCCTCCTCGCTGGGCCGGTTGCTCAAGATGCGTGGTCTGCGGGTGACCATGCAGAAGCTGGATCCGTACATCAACGTCGATCCGGGCACGATGAACCCGTTCGAGCACGGCGAGGTCTTCGTGACCGACGACGGCGGCGAGACCGACCTCGACCTCGGCCACTACGAGCGCTTCATCGACGAGCCGCTGTCGCGGGCGTCGAACGCCACCACCGGCTCGATCTACCAGTCGGTGCTCGCCGCCGAGCGAAGGGGCGACTACCTCGGTCGCACGGTGCAGGTGATCCCGCACATCACCGATGAGATCAAGCGGCGCATCCGCCGGCTCGTGAACGACGACGTCGACGTGATCATCACCGAGGTCGGTGGCACCGTCGGCGACATCGAGATCCTGCCCTTCCTCGAAGCGATCCGGCAGTTCCGCAAGGAGGCCGGCCGCGACAACGTCTGCTACGTGCACGTCACGCTCGTGCCCTTCATCGGGCCGTCGGGCGAGCAGAAGACGAAGCCCACGCAGCACTCGGTGACCGAGCTGCGCAGCCGGGGCATCCAGCCCGACGTGATCGTGTGCCGCAGCGAGGAGCCGCTGAGCGACAACCTGAAGCGCAAGATCTCGAACCTGTGCGATGTCGACGAGCGCGCCGTGGTGAACGCGGCCGACGCCCGCAACATCTACGAGCTGCCGCTGATCCTGCACGACGAAGGCTTCGACGACACCGTCTGCGACATCCTGCGCCTGACCGGCAAGCCCGACCTGAGCGCGTGGGAGGCGCTGGTCGACAAGGTGGAAGCGGCCGACCGCGTCGTGCGCATCGGCCTCATCGGCAAGTACGTCGACCTCGTCGACGCGTACCTGTCGGTGGTCGAGAGCCTGAAGCACGCCGCCATCCACCACGGCGCCCGGGTCGAGATCGACTGGGTCCAGGCCGAGGAGGTCGAGGGTCTGCTGGCCGCCGGACGGCTGAACGATCTCGACGGCATGGTCATCCCGGGCGGTTTCGGTCCCCGCGGCATCGAGGGCAAGATCGCTGCTGCCGGCTACGCCCGCGAGAACGCCATCCCGTGCCTCGGCCTGTGCCTGGGGATGCAGGTCATGACGATCGAGTACGCCCGCAGCGTGCTCGGCCTGGTGAACGCCAACTCGACCGAGTTCGACCCGTCCACGCCCCATCCGGTCATCGACCTCATGGACACCCAGCGCGACGTCGTCGACATGGGCGGCACCATGCGCCTCGGCGCGTACTACGCCGTGCTCACGCCCGGCACCAAGGTCTACGAGGCCTACGGCGAGCAGGTCGTGTCCGAACGGCACCGCCACCGCTACGAGTTCAACTCGTCGTACCGCAGCCGATTCGAGGCCAACGGCTTCGTGTGCTCGGGCACATCGCCCGACAAGCGCCTCGTCGAGTTCATCGAGATGGCCGAGCACCCGTACTGGGTGGGCACCCAGGCCCACCCCGAGTTCAAGAGCCGTCCCGATCGTCCCCACCCGTTGTTTCGCGAGCTGGTCGGCGCTGCGCTCGAACGCCGGGAGGGCCGCAACCCACACATCCCGTTCGACGCCGGCGCCGCCGCCCCGAGCAACGCATGACCGCCTTCCGCCCGCTCGAGGAGCGGGTGGTGCACCCCTGGGCCGTGTGGAAGCTCGTCGAGGCCGACTTTGCCGCACCCGACGGCGAGGTGTTCACCCGCACGTTCGTGCGCTCGCCGGGTGCGGTCGGCGTGGTGCCGCTGCTGTTCGACCCCGAGGGCGTGCCCGCGGTGGTGCTCGTTCGCCAGTACCGGCCGCCCCTCGACGCGCTCATGGACGAGATCCCGGCCGGCATGCGTGACGTGGACGGTGAACCGCCCGAGGAGACGGCCCAGCGCGAGCTCATCGAAGAGGTCGGCATGAAGGCCGGCCGCATCGAGCTGCTCACGCGCTTCCACAACGCGTGCGGGCTCACCGACGCCGACACCCACGTGTTCCTCGCCACCGAGCTCGAAGCGGTCGCGCACGACCGGCAGGGGCCCGAGGAGCGGGCCATGACCGTGCACCAGATCGCCCTCACCGAGGCGCTGGCGCTGGTGGCCGACGGCACGATCACCGACGCCAAGACCGTGATGGGACTCCTGCTCGCCGATCAGCGGTTGCGCCAGCGCGAGGGTCGGTGACCGGGAGCGGCTCCCGCCGCACGCGCTCGCGTGCCGACGGCGTCCTGCCGCTGCGCAGCGTCGAGCTGCCCCTGGCCGCCGAGGAGTTCCTCACGTGGCTGACCGTCGAGAAGGGCCGGTCCGGCAACACCCTCGCCGCCTACCGGCGCGACCTGCAGGCGTACATGCGGTGGCTGGCGTTCCGCGGCACCACGTTCGACGGTGCCACCGAGGGCGACATCGAACGTTGGGTCGCCGACCGGCGCGCCAGCGGCGCGGCGATCACGTCGGTCGCCCGGGGCCTGGTCGCCGTGCGGACCTTCCACCGCTTCTGCGCCGAGGAGGGACGCGCCGATCACGACCCCGCCGCCGAGATCGCCTCGCCCCGCAAGCCGGCGGGTCTGCCCAAGGCCCTGTCGGAACCCGAGATCACCATGCTGCTGGACGCGGTGGTGGGCCACGAGCCGGTACACCGGCGCGACCGGGCCATCGTCGAGCTGCTCTACGGCACGGGCATGCGCATCGGTGAGCTGTGCGCCCTGTCGCTCGGCGACATCGACCCCGTCGCGGGCACGGTGCGCGTGTTCGGCAAGGGGGCCAAGGAGCGCATGGTGCCCCTGGGTCGCGCGGCCAAGGTCGCCGTCGGCGAGTGGCTGAGCCCCGGCGGTCGCGGCGCCATGGAACCCGTACGGTGGGCCCGCCGGGGCGACGCCGACGCCGTGTTGTTGAACCAGCGGGGCGGGCGTCTGAGCCGGCAGGCGGCGTGGGCGGTGGTGCGCAGCTACGGCGACCGTGTGGGGCTCGGTGACCGCCTCACGCCCCATGTGCTGCGGCACTCGTGTGCGACCCACATGATCGAGCACGGCGCCGACATCCGCATCGTGCAGGAGCTGCTCGGCCATGCGTCGGTGTCGACCACGCAGATCTACACGAAGGTCACCGCCGAACGGTTGCGCAGCGTGTACCAGGCCGCCCACCCGCGGGCCCGGCGGCGCTGACGGTACCCTGGCCCCGTGGATCGTCTGGCCTCCGCCCGCCATCTGGCCGGGCGCTTCTTCGGATCGTTGTCGACCCGCCCGCCGGTCCCGGCCGACGAGAACTGGGCCCGTTCCCAGCTGCGGCCCGGTGAGGACGCCATGTGGGTGCAGCTGTCGAACCCCGACCGTCGCCACGCCATCGGCGTCGCCCGCGATGTGGTGGCCCGCCTCGGCGCCGACGCGACCCGGCCGGTCGTGGCCGCCGCGCTCCTGCACGACTCGGGCAAGCTCGCCAGCGGCTTCGGCACGTTCGCCCGCGTCGGCGCCACGGTGTGGGCCGGGGCGATCGGTCGCGAGCGGGCGGCCACGGGCGGCGGTCGCCTGGCCCGCTACCTGCGTCATGACGCCATCGGCGCCGACGCGCTCGCCGCCGCGGGCGCCGACCCTCTGACCGTCGCCTGGACGCGCGAGCACCATCTCGACCCATCGGCATGGACGGTCGAGCGCCGCCTCGCCGACGCCCTCAAGGCCGCCGACGACGACTGAGCCCGGGTCAGGACGAGCTGGCGCGGAAGGCGATGAGGAAGAGGAAGATGCCGGCGACGCCGAGGGCGAGCAGGACCGTGGCGATGATGCCGCAGATGCGGCCGCCCTTGTTGTTGCCCGGCTCCGGGTGGCCGCCGGCGAGGGCGTTACGACGGACCCCGTTGCCGGTGATCCACGCCACCGGACCGAGCAGGAGCGGCACGCCGCACACCACGAGGCCGCCGATGAGGGCGATGAGACCGAGCACCAACGTGGTGGTGCCCCGCGACTCGTACGGGTTCGGTGGCGTGATCCCGAACTGGATCTGGGGCGAGCCGTAGTTCGGCGCCCCGTAGGGCAGCCCCACGTACGGCGGCGCGCCGACGTACGGCTGGCCGGTCATCGGCGGAGCTCCCGCGTACGGCTGTCCCGGCGGCGGAGGTGTGCCGTAGGAACCCGGCCCACCGGGCGGGGGCGGCATGGCCGGTGGGGGTGGCAGCGGGGGCGGCTCGGAGCTCACCCGCCCATTCTGGTCGCCCGCGGCGGGTGAACGGGCGCATGCCCGCGTCGACCCGCTGCTCGCGCTGGTCTGCGGCGGCGAGGATCCGGCGGCGCCAGCGTCTTCACTCTGATTGCGTGGGACCACCACCGGCGCCGGCACGCGCCAACAAACGCGACGGGGGATGGTTCAGGTGGGTCGCTGCCGTGATCTGATTGCGCGAGACCACCGCGGGCGCGGGCTCGCGCAAACAAAGCGATGGGGTGGGGGGCCGGGACGGTGCCCCTGGGGCCCCGCGGCCGTCAGCTGGTCAGGAGGCCGATGTTGGTGGCGGCGCGCGCGTACGTGGCGGCGGCGACCTCGCGGGCCTTGCCGGCCCCGATGGCGAGCAGGCGGGCCAGCTCGCCGCGGTCCGTCATGAGCTCACGGAAACGGTCCTGGACGGGCGCCAGCAGCGCCACCACGGCCTCGCCGGCGTCGGTCTTGAGTGGCCCGTACTGGGAGTACCCAGCGGCCACTTCTTCGGGGACGCGCCCGGTGGCCACGGCGAGGATCTCGAGCAGGTTCGACACGCCCGGCTTGGCCGTGCGGTCGTGGCGGACCTCGCTGTCGGAGTCGGTGACAGCCCGCTTGAACTTCTTCATGATCGCCGCCGGCTCGTCCATGAGGTAGACGACGCCAGCCTCGCTCGTGGCCGACTTCGACATCTTCGACGTGGGGTCCTGCAGGTCCATGACGCGGGCCCCGGCCTTGGGGACGGCCGCCTTCGGCAGTCGGAACGTGGGTCCGAACCGGCCGTTGAAGCGCTCGGCGATGTCGCGGGTGATCTCGACGTGCTGGCGCTGGTCCTCGCCCACCGGCACCTCGTCGGTGTCGTACAGCAGGATGTCGGCCGCTTGCAGCGCGGGGTAGGTGAACAGACCGGCCGACACGAAGTCGGCTTCGCGCTTGGCCGCCTTGTCCTTGAACTGCGTCATGCGGCTCAGTTCGCCGAAGGAGACCGTGCACTCCATCAGCCAGCACAGCTGGGTGTGCTCGGGCACGTGGCTCTGCACGAACACCGTGGCGACCTCGGGGTCGAGCCCGATGGCGTACAGCACGGCGGCCATCTTCACCGTGTTGTCACCGATGATGCCGGGCCCGGTGATGGCGGTGAGGGAGTGGAGGTCGACGATGCCGTGGAAGGCGTCGCATTCGTGCTGGCCGGCCACCCAGTTGACCAGCGCGCCCAGGTAGTTGCCCAGATGGACGTCGCCGGTGGGTTGGATGCACGACAGCACTCGGGTCACGGTCGGGCAGGGTAGCGGGCGGTGCAATGCCGGGGTCGGGTCGGTTCCGCTCCGGTATCGTCGCCCCGATGCGCCTGGCCTTCGACCCGCCCACGGACCCGGCGGCCTACCCCTTCTCCCACGAGATCCGCGTGCGCTTCGCCGAGACCGACGCCATGGGCATCGTCCACCACGCCGCCTACCTGCCCTACCTGGAGGAGACGCGCGTGGCCTACCTGGACGCCATCGGGCACCCCTACCTGGCGGTGCGGGGGAGGGGGTCGACTTCGCGGTGCTGGAGGCGTACGTGCGCTACCTGGCACCCCTGCGCTTCGACGACCGGGTCCGGGTGCACCTGAAGGTGGCCTCGGCCACGCGGGCCACGTTCCAGCTCGGTTACCTGCTCACGGTGGCGGGCAAGCCGGCATCCACCGGCGTCACGGTGCACGGCTGCGTCGATCCCACGGGCCGGCCCGTGCGCATGCCGGTCTGGCTACGGGACCTCGGCCAGGGCTGACGGGTAAGCTGGTCGACCGTGCCGTACGAGGTGTCCACCCCGGTCTTCGCGGGGCCCTTCGACCTGCTGCTGCACCTCATCCTGCAGGAGAAGGTCGACCTCTACGAGGTGTCGCTGTCCGCCATCGTGGACGCCTACCTGATCGAGCTCCGCCGCATCCAGGACAGCCTCGACCTCGACGTCGCCACCGAGTTCCTGCTCATCGCCGCCACCCTGGTCGAGCTGAAGGCCCGTCGCCTGCTCCCGGGCCGCGAGGACATGGACCTCGACGAGGAGCTGGCCCTGTGGGAGGAGCGCGACCTGCTGCTCGCCCGGCTGCTCGAGTGCAAGACGTTCAAGGACGTGGCCGCGGTGCTGGCGGGCCTGGCCGACGGGGCCGCGCTGTCGTACCCGCGCATCGCCGGCCTCGACGAGTGCTTCCAGGGCCTGGCTCCCGACCCGCTCGAAGGCCTCAACCCGACCAAGCTGCGCAACGCCTACCAGCGCGCCATCGCCCCCAAGCTGGTGAGCCGGGTGCTGCTCGACCACGTGGCGCCCATCCGCGTCAGCGTGTCCGACGCGGTGGCCGAGCTGTGCGACGAGCTGCCCCGTGTCGGGCGCATCAGCTTCCGTCGCCTCACCGCCGGTCTGGTCGATCGGCTGGAGGTGATCGTGCGCTTCCTGGCGCTGCTCGAGCTGTACAAGCAGGGCGTGGTCGAGCTGGACCAGCCCGCCGTGTTCGGCGACATCGACGTCATCTGGCTCGGCCTCGACGGCCGCAGCGACGACGACATCACCATCGACGCCTACGAGGGATGACATGAGCGACGCGCCACCCGATGGCGATCCCACCACCGACGCGCCCGCCTCCGAGACCGCCGAGGAGACCACGCAACCCGTGCTGGCCGCGGGCGACGCATCGATGAACCCCGACGCCATACGGGCGATCGAGGCCATCGTGATGGTGTCGTCGGAGCCGGTGGGCTCCGAGGTGCTGGCCCAGTTGATCGGCGTGCCCGTGCCCACGGTGGAGGCGCTGTGCCGCCGCCTGTCCGACACCTACGACGAGGCCGGGGCCGGGTTCCAGCTCGTGCGGGTGGCCGGTGGTTGGCGGTACCAGAGCCACCCGGACCTCGCCGCCTACGTGGAGCGCTACGTGCTCGACGGCCAGACGTCGCGGTTGTCGGCCGCCGCGCTGGAGACGTTGGCCATCGTGGCCTACAAGCAGCCGATCTCGCGGGCCCAGGTCGCGTCCATCCGCGGGGTCGACCCCGACGGCGTGCTGCGCACCCTGCAGGCACGCGGCTACACCGACCAGATCGGTCGCGACCCCGGCCCGGGCCAGGCGCTGCTGTGGGGCACCACGCAGCTGTTCCTGGAGAAGCTCGGGCTGAACTCGTTGGCCGATCTGCCGCCGTTGGCCGAGTTCGTGCCCGGCGCCGACGTGGTCGAGGCGCTCGAGCACGGCCTGCGCGTCCCGAGCGCCACCACCACCGCCACGGCACCGGTCGCCCGCGCCGAACCCGCCGCCGACCTGGCGGAGCCGGAGCCGGAGCCGGGTTCGGCGGCCGACGAAGTGCCGGGCGCGCCGTTGCCGCTGCCCGAGGCCTGATGGCGCCGCGCCGCAGCATCGTCACGCGCCGGGGCGACCGCCCGGCCGCGCCCGTCGTGCGACGCGAGCCGTCCACGGAGCGCGAGCTGGAGCCCCCGCTGTGGGAGCAGCAGAAGGCGCTCACGAGCACCGAAGGCGAGCGCCTGCAGAAGGTGATGGCGGCACGCGGTCACGGCAGCCGCCGCCAGTGCGAGGAGCTGATCTCGGCCGGGCGCGTCACGGTGAACGGCGAGGTCGCCGTGCTCGGGCGCCGCGTGCAGCCCGACGACGTGATCGCCGTGGATGGCGAGGAGATCGCCGCCCAGGGCGAGCTCGTGTACTACGTGCTCGACAAGCCACTCGGCGTGCTCTCGTCGGCGCGCGACGAGCGTGGGCGCCCCGTGGTGGTCGGCCTGGTGCCGCCCGAGCCGCGCGTGTTCCCGGTCGGCCGCCTCGACGCCGACACCGAGGGGCTGCTGCTGCTCACCAACGACGGCAGCATCACGCACCGCATCACCCACCCGAGCTTCGCGGTGGAGAAGGAGTACCTGGCCGAGGTGGACGGCGACCCGACCGACCGCGATCTGCAACTGCTGCGCGACGGCGTGATGCTCGACGACGGACCCACCGCTCCGGCCAGGGTCTGGCGCGTGGCGCCGTCGGTCGTGCACGTGGTGGTGCACGAGGGGCGCAACCGCCAGGTGCGCCGCATGTTCGACGCCATCGACCATCCGGTGCGCTACCTGCGGCGCGTGCGCGTCGGCCCGGTCGCCGACACTGGCCTCGAACCGGGGCAGTGGCGCCAGCTCACGGTCGACGAGGTCCGGGCCCTGAGGCAGGCCGTCGGCTTCGACGGGTAGGTCATTCGGACCGGACGGGGGCAAATGAGTACGATCGTCCCTCGTGCCTGTGCGAGCCATACGGGGAGCGACCACCCTCGACGCCGACACCCCGGAGCAGGTCCGCGAGCGGGTGGAGACGCTGGTCGGCGCGGTGTTCGAGCGCAACGCCATCCGACCCGACGACGTCATCAGCGTGGTCGTGACCGCGACGAGCGACATCCGCTCCGCCCATCCGGCCACCGCGGCACGCCTGTGGGGTCTGGGCGACGTTCCGATCCTGGGCGCCCAGGAGATCGACATCGACGGCAGCCTGCGCCTGTGCGTACGGCTGCTGCTCCACGTGGAGCTCGACCGGCCGCGGGCCGAGGTGCATCACGTGTTCCTCGAGGGTGCCGTCGTCCTGCGCCCCGATCTCGCCGGAGGCGGCCCGAAGTGACCGACGCGCCGGGAGGCGCGATGGGCGGCGGCGCGGGCGCGTCCGACATCGCCAACGTGTCGGGCCTCGGTCTCATCGGGGGGTCCATCGGCAAGGCGTTGCGCGCCCGCGGCTGGACCGTCCACGGCCACGACGTGGACCCCCTGCGCCTGGCCCGCGCCCGCGACGTCGGCGTGATCGACGCCGTCGGGCTGCACCTCGACGCCGCCATCACGTTCGTGGCCGCGCCCGTGCTGGCGCTGCCCGACGCCGTGCGCCACGCCCTCGACCACACCACCGGCATCGTCACCGACGTCGGCAGCGTGAAGTCGGCCGTGGCCGCGGCGATCGCCGATCCGCGCTTCGTCGCCGGCCACCCGATGGCGGGCAGCGAGCTGGAAGGGCTCGACGGCGCGGACGCCGACCTGTTCGCCGGCGCGGTGTGGGTGCTCACGCCGACGGCCACCACCGACGACGCCACCTTCTCGGCGGTCGCCGCGGTGGTGCACGCCCTGGGAGCCGAAGTGGTGGCCCTGCCGCCCGAGCGCCACGATGCGCTGGTGGCGGTGGTGAGCCACGTGCCCCACCTCACCGCGGCCACGCTCATGGCACTGGCCGACACGCGGGCCGAGGAGCACGCCGCCCTGCTGCGCCTGGCCGCCGGGGGCTTCCGCGACATGACCCGCATCGCGTCGGGTCATCCCGCCATCTGGCCGGACATCTGCGCCGCCAACCGTGATGCCATCGTCGGTGCGCTCGACGGCCTCATCGCCGGGCTGACGGGCGTGCGCGAGATCGTGGCCCACGACCGGCGCGACGCGCTGCTCACGCTGCTGACGCGCGCCCGCTCGGCGCGGGCGAACCTGCCGGCACGCGTGCACCGGCCCGACGAGATGGCCGAGATGCGCATCGTCATCCCCGACCGCCCCGGCTCGGCGGCCGAGATCTTCACGCTGGCGGCCGAGCTCGGTGTGAACCTGTTCGACTTCGAGGTCTCCCACTCGGCCGAGGGCAACCGTGGCGTGCTGATCGTGCTCGTCGCCGTGGGCGACCGTGACCTGTTCCGCGGCGGGCTGCTGGCCCGCGGGTTCCGCCCGAGCGTCCGGGTCCTCGATTGAGCCCGGCACCCGTTCCCGCGGCCCGACCGGACCCGCTGCCCATCGAGCCGCTGGCCGGTCGACTCGACGCCCGCGTCGTGGTCCCCGGCTCGAAGAGCGCGACCAACCGGGCCCTGCCGGTGGCGGCCATGGCCGCGGGTGGGTCCCGTCTGACGGGCGTCCTGCTGTCGGACGACACCGAGGCCATGATCCACGCGCTGCGGCGGGCCGGTTGCGAGATCGAGGTCCACGACGACGGCACCACCATCGACGTGTACGGCCAGCCCGTGCGCAGCGCCGAGGCGGGCGATGAGCTGTGCCGGCTCGACGCCCGCCAGTCGGGCACCACGGCGCGCTTCCTCGCCCCGTGGTGCGCGCTCGACGGGCGCCGCTACGTGCTCGACGGCGCCCCTCAGCTGCGCACGCGACCGATGGGCCCGGGCTTCGACGCGCTCCGGGCGCTCGGAGCCACGGTGATCCCCGTCGGCGACTCGCCCGAGCACCTCCCCGTCCAGATCCAGGGCCCCCTCACCGGCGGCGAGGTCTCCTTGGCCGCCGACGTGTCGAGCCAGTTCGTGTCGGGCCTGCTGATGGTCGGGCCGGTGCTGCCCGGTGGGCTGCGTGTGCGGCTCACCACCGCCGCGGTGTCGGAGCCGTACCTGGATCTCACCATGGCGGTGATGGCCGAGTTCGGTGGGCACGTGCAGCGCGAGGGCGAACGTACCTACGTGGTGCGCGCTGGTCGCTACGTGGGCCGTGACGTGGCCATCGAACCCGACGCGTCGGCCGCGTCGTACTTCTTCGCCGCCGCCGCGATCTGTGGTGGCCGCGTCGTGGTGGAGGGGCTCGGGCGCAACACGGTGCAGGGCGACCTGGCCTTCGTCGACGTGCTGGAACGCATGGGGTGCACGGTGAACATGGGCTCCGACGCCACCGAGGTGATCGGTACCGGCGAGCTGGGTGGCGTCGAGGTCAACCTGGCCGATCTGAGCGACACCGCGCCCACGCTGGCCGCGGTGGCCGCCTTCGCCCGCGAGCCGGTGCGGGCCACGGGCATCGGCTTCATCCGGGCCAAGGAGACCGATCGCATCGCCGCCGCGGTCGCCGAGCTGCGCCGGCTCGGGGTGGACGCCGAGGAGGAGGACGACGGCTTCGTCGTGCGCCCCTCCACGCCGCGCGGCGCGGTGGTGCACACCTACGACGACCATCGCATGGCCATGAGCTTCGCCCTCGTCGGTCTGCGCGTGCCCGGCGTGGCCATCAGCGACCCGGGTTGCGTGGCCAAGACCTTCCCGGGCTACTGGGACGCCCTCGACCACCTCCGGAGCCAACTAGCGTGACCTCTTCGATGGACGCCCTCGCCCACCTGCGCGTCATCGCCATCGACGGCCCCGCCGGTGCGGGCAAGTCCACGGTGGCCAAGGCGCTGGCCCGCCGTCTGGGGCTCACGTACCTCGATACGGGCGCCATGTACCGGGCCGTGACCGTCGCCGCGTTGCGCCGCGCCGTCGACCCGGCCCACGCCGAGGCCGTTGCCGCCCTGGCCACCTCGGTGTCCATGGAGATCGGTGAGCGCGTGCTGCTCGACGGCGACGACGTCACCACTGACATCCGTACGCCCGAGGTCGCCCAGGCGGTGAGCGCGGTGGCGGCGAACCCGGCCGTGCGTGACGAACTGCGTGACCAGCAGCGGGCGTGGGCCCTGGCCCGGGGCGGCGGGGTGATCGAGGGGCGCGACATCGGCACCGTCGTGTTCCCCGATGCCCGCCTGAAGCTCTACCTCACCGCCTCGCCCGAGGTGCGCGCCGCCCGGCGCCACCAGGAGCAGGGTGCCGACGCTCAGCAGCTCGCCGAGGTCGCCGCCGCCATCGCCGCGCGCGACCATCTGGACCGCAGCCGCAGCCACGCGCCCCTCGCCGAGGCGGCCGACGCGGTGGTGGTCGACACGAGCGACCGGTCGGTGGAGGCCATCGTGGACGAGATCGTCCGGCTGTTGGACGTACGGGAGGGCTGATGACCAAGGTCGACACCAAGCTGGCCAGCGCCACTCGGGCGTCGTTCGCCTTCTACTGGCTGGGCCGCACCCTGTGCGTTGGCTTCTGCCGGTTGTGGCTGCGCATGACCGTCGAGGGCCTGGAGCACGTGCCCACCTCGGGCGCGTTCATCCTGGCGCCGGTGCACCGCTCGAACATGGACACACCCATCGCCGCGGTGGCCACCAGGCGGCGTCTGCGCTACATGGGCAAGGACTCGCTGTGGAAGAAGCCGGCGTTCGCGTGGCTGCTCTCGGCGCTCGGCGGCTTCCCGGTGAGCCGTGACATCGCCGATCGTCAGGCGCTCGACCGCTGCATCGAGATCCTGCGGGGTGGCGAGCCGCTCGTGCTCTTCCCCGAGGGCGAGCGCAAGGCCGGCCCCGTGGTGCAGCCGCTCAAGGATGGCGCCGCCTACATCGCCCTGCGGGCCGGGGTGCCCATCGTGCCCGTCGGCATCGGTGGCTCCGAAGGGGTCATGCCCAAGGGTGCGAAGTTCATCCATCCGAAGAAGGTGCACGTGGTCATCGGTGCGCCCATCACTGCGCCGCCGTCCGAGTCGGGCCGGGTCACGCGCTCGGCCCGCGCCGCGGTGACCGCCGAGCTGTCCGAGTCGCTCCAGCGTCTGTTCGACGCCGCCCAGGTGAGGGCGGGCGCGTGAGCGCGGCGAAGACGCCCGTGATCACACCGGCCGATCTGCCGCAGGGGTTCCGCTCGCTGGTGGCCAACATCGGCATCAAGGACACGACCGACGATTTCGTCGTGATCGCCGCCGACGCCGTGGTGCCCGCCGCGGCGATGTTCACCAGGAGCCGCTTCGCCGGGTGCAGCGTCGAGCTGTCGCGCGCCAACGTGGCCGCCGGTCGGCTGCGGGGCTGCGTGGTCATCTCCAAGAACGCCAACGTGGCCACCGGCGCCGAGGGCATGGCCAACGCCCGCGAGGTGCTCGCCGCGGTGGCCGACCGTCTCGACTGCGCGCCCGCGGAGCTGCTCATCGCGTCCACCGGCGTGATCGGCCGCCAGTACCCGATGGACCGGGTGCGCACGTTCCTGACCGCGCTGCCGTTGCCCGAGGGTCGCGACGCGCTGGCGGCGGCCGCCGGCATCATGACCACCGACACCCACCCCAAGCTGGCCACGGCCACGGTGGCGGGGTCGTCAGCCCGGGTCGTGGGCATCGCCAAGGGCGTCGGGATGATCGAGCCCGACATGGCCACGCTGATCACGCTCCTGTTCACCGACGCCGCCGTCGGTGCCGCCGACCTCGATCGCATCTTCCGACGCGTGATCGACCGGACGTTCAACTCGGTGTCGGTCGACACCGACACCTCCACCTCTGACACGGCGGCGGTGCTGGCCTCGGGGGCCGCCGGCCCGGTCGACCTGGACGCCTTCGAGGCCGCGCTGCACGACGTGGCCCTCACCTTGACGAAGATGGTGGGCCGCGATGGCGAAGGGGCCACCACGTTGCTCGAGGTGTGCGTGGACCAGGCTCGTGACGATGCGCAGGCCAAGCGCGTGGCGAAGGCGATCGTGAACTCGCCGCTCGTCAAGACGGCGGTGCACGGCGCCGACCCCAACTGGGGTCGGGTCGCCATGGCCGTGGGCAAGTGCAGCGACGACACCGACATCGACAGCGAGCGGGTCGTGATCCGCTTCGGCGACCAGGAGGTCTACCCGCGGCCGGTCGATGATGCCGGGCTGGCGCGCCTGTCGGAGTACATGCGGGGCGACGATGTCCGCATCCACGTGTCCCTCGGGGTCGCGGAGGGGTCGTGGGCCGTGTGGGGCTGCGACCTGACCGACGGGTACGTGAGGATCAACGCCGACTACACCACGTGACCGCTACGGTCGCGAGGGCGAGTTCGTCGTGATGTCGTCTCGCCATGTGTTCCAACAACCACATAGAGCGTTCTTACGTCACGGTGCGAGTCACCATCAGTGCTGACCGAAGCTCGAAGACCGACATACCGTTGCTGCGACGGGCGGCGTCAGGTCAGACCGCCCCGGCGGTGGGAAGAGGAGATGAGCATATGAAGATCACGCGAGCGAGAGCACTCCTGGCGGCAGCCGGGCTGTGCGGATCCCTCGGTCTGGGCCTGGTCGTGTCGGCCGTACCCGCTGCCGCCGCCCCGGTCACGATCGGCGGCTGCCCGACCTCGACCGGCGCCACCGACACCGCGACGATCAACGTCACGCTCGACGACGCGCTCCTGACGCCCGGGAACATGATCCCCGTGCACGACCTGAAGGGTCGCCAGAGCGACGGCTTCTACAACGGGGCGACCTTCACACCCGGCTCGCTCGACTCGGCCATGTCGGCGCCCGTGTGCGGCGTGCAACGCCTCACCGGCGGCACGCTCAGCTACACCTGGCTGTACTGCACCGAGGAGCCCAAGAACGTGTGCGGCAACGCCCCGTTCGTGCAGGACAACACGGCGGCCAACGCACTGACCACCCTCGACAAGGCCCGCCTGGCGTGGATCATCGACAACCCCACGCCGGCGGCCAGCAACGCCACCACGAACACCCGCGCCGGGCGGCAGCGCCTCGTGTGGTGCGTCACCGGGCACCTGCCGGCCAACTCGCCGGCGCCGGCCTACCAGGCGGCGACGGCGCTCAACTGCCCGAACTGGCCGGCCATCGACCCCACCCTGAACCTCAACCCGACCGTCGCCATGACGGCGTCGCCGGCCACCGACGTGGCACCTGGCAGTCCGGTGACGTTCACGGTCACCGCCAACATCTCGCCGCTGGCCATCACGGTCGCGGGCCTCGACAGCGTGGCCCTGTGCACGCCGCAGGCCGGCGTCAGCCTGACCGCCGGTGAGCTCGCCATCGCCAACCCGAACGCCGGCGTGTCGGTGAACCTGTGCGCCACCCGCAACAGCGGCGGCGCCGGCAGCCTGTCGGCCTCGATCGCCGCCCAGTCGGTCAGCACGCTCGAGCTGTGGCAGCGACCCACCAACAACGGCGGATGCCAGGGCATGTTGACCACCGAGATCATCCCGGGCGCGCCCGGCGCGACCGCGGCGGCCACCGCCCAGTTCCTGGCCGTGGTCGACACCACCACGTCCCCGACGACCCCGACGACCCCGCCGGGCAACACCACCACGACCGATCCGACGACGTCGACGACCGGTCCGCAGGTGCTCGTGAACACGACCATCCCGGTGACCCTGCCCCGAACGGGCGCCTCGGAGCAGGGCGGCGCCCTGACCGTGGGTGCGCTGCTGCTGGTGCTCGGCGTCGGCCTGGTGCTGGCCGGCCGCCGGGAAGCGACGAACGAGACGGCCTGACCGCCCCGTCGGCGAGCAGGGGTTCAGCGCAGGAAGGCGACCATGGCCCGCGCCATGAAGGCCGGGTCCTGGGCCCCGCACAGCTCGCGGGCCGAGTGCATCGACAGCTGGGCGCAGCCCACGTCGACGGTGGGGATGCCGAGCCGGGTGGCGGTCACCGGGCCGATGGTGGAACCGCACGGCATGTTGTTGCGTGACACGAACACCTGCCACGGCACGTTGGCCTGCTCGCACGCCTGCGTGAACACCGTGGCGGTCACCGCGTCGGTCGCGTAGCGCTGGTTGCTGTTGACCTTCAGCACGGGGCCGGCGTTGGGCAGCGGCCGGTGCTCGGGCTCGTGGCGCTCGGGGTAGTTCGGGTGCACGGCGTGGGCCATGTCGGACGACAGGCACACCGAGGTCGCCATGGAACGGGCCCAGTCGTCGGCGGTGGCGCCGGCGGCGCCGGCCAGTCGGGTGAGCACGTGCTCCAGCAACGCGCCGCCGGCACCGGTGGTGGAGCCGGAGCCGACCTCCTCGTGATCGAACAGGGCGACGACGTGGATCGCCTCGCCGGCCGGCGCGTTGGTGAGCGCCTCGATGGCGCACCAGCACGAGCAGAGGTTGTCGAGTCGGGCCGAGGCGACGAGCTCGCCGTCGACACCGAGCCGGCTCGGGGGTGTCAGGTCGTGGAACATCAGGTTCCAGGCGGCGATCTCGGCGTCGGCCACACCGGCCAGGCCGGCCAGCCAGTTGCCGAAGTGTCCGGCCCGCACCTGGCCGAGCCCCCAGATCGGGGTGAGGTGCACCTGCTTGTCGAGCACGAGGCCGCGCTCGTTGACATCGCGGTCGAGGTGGATGGCGAGCTGGGCGACCCGGGCGAGCGGCCGGTCGGCCCGCACCAGGCGCACCGTGCCGTCGGCCAGCACGATGCGCCCCGACAGGCCCAGGTCGCGATCGAGCCACGAGTTCGACAGCGCGCCGCCGTAGATCTCGACCGCGAGCTGGCGCCAACCGGCGTTGCCCGTGTCGGGGTGGGGCTTGATGCGCAGGTTCGGCGAGTCGGTGTGGGCCCCGATGATGCGCAGCGGCGCGTGGGCGGGCAGGCCGTCGGGTCGGTGCCAGGCGATGAGGGCGCCGCCGCGGGTCGTGTAGCCCAGCTCGGGCAGCTCGGTCCACGCTTCGGTCTCGTCGATGGCCGAGAAGCCGGCGGCATCGAGCCGGGCGGCGGCCGTGGCCACTGCGTGATACGGCGAGGGGGAGCCCGCGAGGAACTCGAACAGCGACGACAGCTCGAAGGAGGCCATGGGCCCAGTCTGGTGGCCGGCCGGCCCCGGCGCCCGCATCGAGCGCTCCCGGGCCGCGGCCCTCAGGCGTGCAGCCCGACGGGGAGGCCCGTGCCCCGCAGGTGGGCCGTCTCGTTGATGGTCGAGATCGTGCGCTCGCCCGAGCGGGCCGCGATGACGCGGTGGATGCTCGTGTAGTTCGGGTAGAAGAAGCCGGCGGTGCTGCCGATCCCGAGCACTCGGGCCAGGTAGGCGTTGATCACACCACCGTGGCACACGACCGCGATCTTCTGGCCGGTGTGGGCACCGATGAGGGCTTCGATGCTGTCGATGACCCGGGTGTCGAACTGCTCGGGTGTCTCGTCGCCCGGCTCGCGCCGGCCGGCGAGCATGGCCTGCCAGCGCGGATCGTTGGTGGCCTTGAGCTCCTCGACCGGGATGTAGGTGTCGCTGTTTCGGTCGTACTCGGACACGCCGGGCTCCACGAGCACGCCGATGCCGGCCACCTCGCTCACCGGTGTCGCGGTCTGGATCGCGCGGTTCAGAGGACTTGCGTAGATAGCATCCAACCGCTCAGGACGCAGGTACTCCGCCAGATGGCGGGCCTGAGCATGCCCGGCTTCCGACAGGACCGGGTCGGCCGGACCGTCCACCGCGACGCGCTTGACCGGTAGGGCGTGTCTCACGAGCAAGAGCTCCATGAGTTTGCGAGAGTAGGGGCCATGGCCCGTAGGACCAAGATCGTCGCCACCCTCGGCCCCGCGTCGTCGGAGCCCGACCAGCTCGACCGGTTGCTCATCGCCGGCGTCGATGTCGTGCGCCTGAACCTGTCGCACTCGACGGTGGACGAGCACATCGAACGGCTCGCCTCGGTGCGGGCGTCGGCGGCGCGGGTGGGCCGCCACGTGGCGGTGCTGGCCGACCTGCCCGGACCCAAGGTGCGCTCGGGCATCTTCCCCGAGGGGGGTGCGTTCCTGGCCGAGGGCTCCGTGATACGCCTGTCGCCGGGGCTGGAGCCGTGCCGGGCCGACTTCATCAGCGTCGACTACCCGTCGCTGTGCGACGACCTGCGAGCCGGCGACACCGTGATACTCGGCGACGGTGCCATCACCTTGCGGGTCGAGTCGGTCGATGACATCGGCGTGCGGGCTGCGGTGGTGAGCGGCGGCCGGGCCCAGGGTCGCCCGGGCGTGCACATCCCCGCCGAACGGCTGCGCCTGAAGGCGCCCACCGCCGAGGACCTGCGCCTGCTGAAGGTCATGGCCGCCCACGGCGTCGACTTCGCCGCGGTGTCGTTCGTGCGCGCCGCCGAGGACATCGACGTGGTGCGCGCCGCCGTCGGCGATGGCTGCCCGGCGCTGGTGGCCAAGATCGAGACCGCACCGGCCATCGCCGACCTGGACCGCATCATCGCCACCGCCGACGCGCTCATGGTGGCCCGTGGCGATCTCGGCATCGAGTGCCCGCTGGAAGACGTGCCCCACCTGCAGAAGCAGATCATCCGGGCCTGCGTGGAAGCCGGTGTGCCCGTCATCACCGCCACGCAGATGCTCGAGAGCATGATCACGGCGCCCGCACCGACGCGCGCCGAGGTGTCCGACGTGGCCAACGCCGTGTTCGACGGCACCGACGCGGTCATGCTCTCGGCCGAGACCGCCATCGGTCACGACCCTGTGCTCGTGGTGGAGACCATGAGCCGCATCGCCGAACGGGCCGAGCAGCAGGCGAACTACCCGCAGTGGGCGGCCCGGCTCGGGCGCGTGCAGCGCGGCCAGATGTCGTCGGGCCCGGCCCGCATCACCCAGGCGCTCACGCACGCGGCGTGGCTCGCCGCCACCGACGCCGGGGCCGACGCCATCATCTGCTGCACCCGCAGCGGCGCCACCGCGCTGAACATGGCCCGCTTCCGTCCGGTGCCCCGCCTCATCGGCATGAGCCCGAGCGACGAGACCGTGCGGCGCATGGCGCTGTCGTGGGGCGTGCTGCCGCAGAAGGTCGAGGAGTACGCGTCGACCGACCAGATGGTGTGGTGCGCCGTGGAAGCGGCCGTCGCCGGCGGGCTCGTCACCCAGGGCGAGCTCGTCGCCGTGCTGGCCGGTGCGCCCGACCAGTCGGGCGGCGGCGCCACCGACGTGCTGCGCCTCGTCCGCATCAAGTGAGCGCGCTGCAGAGCGTCGAGTCGGGCCCCGACGGCGCGCCGTTGGTCGCGCTGGTGCACGGTTCCATGGACCGGGTCGCGGGCATGGCGAAGCTGGTGCGCCGACTCGAGGAGCGCCATCGCGTGCTGCGCTACGACCGCCGCGGCTACGGCACGTCACGCGATGCCGGCCCGCCGTTCAGCATCGAGCAGCACGTGCGCGATCTGGCGACCCTGCTCGACGGGCGCGCGGCGGTGGTCTTCGGGCACTCGCTCGGGGGTGACATCGCGCTGGCGCTCGCCCAACGGCACCCCGAGCTGGTGCGGGCCGCGGTGGTCTACGAGTCGCCGCTGTCGTGGCAGCCGTGGTGGCCGCGCGACACCTCGGCCGGGGCCGCGTTGGCCGGCTCCGACGAGGACGCCGCCGAACGGTTCCTGCGGCGCATGATCGGCGACACGGTGTGGGAGCGTCTGCCCGGGCGCACGCGCGCCGACCGCCGGGCCGAGGGGCCGGCGCTGGTGGGGGAGCTGCGCGACCTTCGCCAGCATGCTCCGTGGGATCCGGCGCTCATCACGGTGCCGGTGCTGGTGACCCGCGGCGAGCTGGGCCCGGCGCACCACGAGCGGGGCATGGGGTGGTTGGCCGACCACCTCCACACCGAGGTGATCGTGGTGCCGGGCGCCCGCCACGGCGCCCACACGAGCCATCCCGACGCCATCGCCACGCTGATCGAGCAGGCGTTCGCCCGGGCGACGGCGCGGTAGCCGGCCCGCGGTAGCGTCCGTGTCATGAACTACGCCGATCTCGCCGCCGTGTACCTGTCCGGACCGGCCACGCCGGCGCCCGTCGTGTCGACCACCCCGGCGCGCCGCCTGCGCGACGCGTTGGAGGCCATCGCCACGCAGGGCTGGTGGGCGAAAGAGGTCCACGACCGCCTCGCGCCGCACGGTTTCGGCTTCCTCGACGCGTACGTGTGGGGCCGGGCCGCCGGGCTGGGCGAGCCGAGCCCCGGGGTCGTCGTCGCCACCTTCGGCGTGTTCGAGCCGACGTTCCTCGCGTCGGTGTACGCGCAGGGTCGCGTCCTGCTGGGCCGTGACGCGGTGCTGGCGGAGCGCGAGGCCGGCGCGGTGGCGTCACTGCGGCGCCTGGTCGAACCGACCGACGCCATCGCCGCGGCGGCCGACGCGCTGATGGACTCGACCGGTGGGCTCGACGGCGTGGCCCGACCGTTGTTCTCGGGCCTGCGCGACGTGCCGGTACCCTCCGACGGGCTGGGCCGTCTGTGGCGGGGCGCCGAGCTCGTGCGCGAGCACCGCGGCGACGGGCATCTGGCCGCCTGCATCGCCCAGGGCCTCGACCCGTTGGAGATGTCGATCCTGACCGAGCGCTGGCTCGGCTACGGGCTGGGGGAGTACTCGTCGTCTCGAGGCTATGGCCCCGACGCCATCGGCGCGGCCGTGGCCCGACTGACCACTCGCGGCTGGATGGCCGGCGACGACCTCACGCCGGCCGGTACCGCGATGCGCGTCGCCATCGAGGACACCACCGACATGTCCCAAGCCGCCCTCGTGGCCGCCCTCGGCGACCGGCTCGACGCCGTCGTCGCCACCGCGACCGCGGTCTCCGACCTGCTCGTGGCGGCCGGCGCGGTGCCGCCTGACGGCCGCAAGCGCGCCGCCGGCTGAGCGCGGGCGAGCCGGGCGTCGATGGGGTCCGGGGGCGCAGCGCGCCTACTTCGCGGTGGGGTCGATCTGGTCGAGGGGCACCTTCACATCGGTCCCGAAGAAGCGACACGTCGGATCGACGATGGACCCGGTGACCACGCCGCTGGCCGAGCCCTTCAGCTTGTTCACGCAGTCGTCGATGGCGTTGCGCTGCCCGTAGAGCGTGGCGGCCAGGCCCAGCATGATGACGAGCGAGATGATCTTGCCCACGATCTTGCGCACCACGATCATGGACACGATGCCGAGGACGATGATGCCGATGATGGCGTAGAGGCCGAACTGCTTGGCGCTCTCGGTGCTGAAGGCGAGCATGATCGTGACGCTATCGGCGTCGGCGGGGCCGCGGTCGGCATGGTCACCCGGTCCGCGTCAGTCTTGAGGATCGCCGCCGGTCGGGCGCGATGCTCCCCACGTCCGTAGGCTCGGCCCATGAGCGAGCAGCACCCCGTCAGCCTCACGTCCTCCGGCCCGCCCCGCACGGTGATCGACGCCGAACCCGTCGACGCCCTCGACGCCCTCCAGGACGCCCTCGGCCGGCCTCCGACCGAGCGTCGCGACGCCGTGGCCGCGGTGGCAGCCCGCTGGCCCCGCTTCCTCGACGCGTGGGCGCGCCTCGGCGACCTCGGGCGTGACCCGACGGAGCGCTACGCCGCGTACCGTGTCGGCTACCACCGGGGGCTCGACCGCCTGCGGGCCAGCGGCTGGCGGGGCAGCGGCTACGTCCGCTGGAACGACGAGACCAATCGCGGCTTCCTGCGCGCCCTGCGCGGCCTGCAGCAGGTAGCCGTGCTCATCGGCGAGACCGACGAGGCCGAGCGCTGCGCCACGTTCCTGGCCCAGCTCGATCCGGGCGGCATCCCTGCCGACGGCTGACCCGTTCCTGGGCGTCGTCCTGACCGGCGGTCGCAGCCGCCGGTTCGGGCGCGACAAGGCGCTCGAGCCGGTCGACGGCACCGCCATGGCCAGCCGCGTGGCCACGGCACTGCGCGCCGCTGGCGCCGCCGAGGTGGTGGCCGTGGGCGGCGACGTCACCGCCCTCGCCGCTCTCGGGCTGACCGTGTGGCCCGACGCCACGCCGGGCCAAGGCCCGCTCGGCGGCCTGGTCGTGGCGCTCGGGCGCTCCACCGCCGCGGTCACCGTCGTCGTCGCCTGCGACCTTGCGTGGCTCGACGGGGCGAGCGTGGCCGCCCTCGTGGCCGCACTGGCCGACCCGACCGCCGACCCGCCACCGGTGGTGGCCTTCGCCCATGCCGGCCACCGGGAGCCGCTGGTGGCCGCGTGGCGCACCGGCCCCGCGTCGGCCGCGCTCGGGTCGGCGTACGCGGCAGGCGAGCGGGCCGTGCACCGCGCCGCCGCCGGGCTGGCGGCCGTCGATGTCACCGTCGGTGCCACCGTCGTGCGCAACGTCAACCACCAGCACGACCTGCACCGATAGCCTGAGGAAATGACCATCCCCGAGATCGATGTGGACGAGCTGGCCGCCCGTCTGGAGAAGGGCGCCGTGCTGTTCGACGTGCGCGAGCCCGACGAGTACCAGGACGCGCACGTCTCGGGGGCCGTGCTCGTGCCGCTGGCCACGGTGCCCGACCACGTCGAGCGGTTCCGGGTGGACGGACCGGTGCACGTGATCTGCAAGAGCGGCGGTCGTTCGGCCCGGGCGGTCGAGTTCCTGCAGGGTCAGGGCATCGACGCGGTCAACGTCGCCGGCGGCACGCTGGCGTGGCTCGAGACGGGACGGGTGCATGTCACGGGCCTGGACCCGGCGTGAGTCGTCGCCCAACTCGGGCGATGCCACCCCACTGAGCGGCCAGCGGTGGATCGCTGACACCGCGTCGCTGCTCGCCCTCGTCGACGAACTGCTGGTCGAGCCGCGCTATGCCGTCGACACCGAGTTCCACCGCGAGCGCACCTACTACCCGCGCCTCGCCCTGGTGCAGATCGCTTGGGCCGGCGGGATCGCGCTCATCGACCCGCTCGCCGTGGACGTGGCGCCCCTGGCCAAGCTCCTCGACGGGCCCGGCCTGTGCGTGTTCCACGCCGCCCAGCAGGACCTCGAGGTCCTGGCCCGGGCCACCAGCACCCTGCCGGCCCGCATGTTCGACACCCAGGTGGCCGCCGGCTTCCTGGGCTACGCCACGCCGTCGCTCGTCACCCTGGTGGCCGGCGAGCTGAACCAGCACCTTCCCAAGGGCGACCGTCTCACCGACTGGCTGGCCCGCCCGCTCACCCACGATCAGCAGTCGTACGCGGCCAGTGACGTGGCCCACCTGCTCGAGTTGCACGACCGCCTCACCGCGCAACTGGAGGCCGAGGACCGTCGCGAGTGGGCCGAGGCCGAGTGCGAGGAGCTGCGCACCCGACCGTCGGGTCCCGGTGAGGCCGAGGACGCCTGGCTGCGGCTGAAGGACGTGCGCACCCTGAGGGGTCAGGCGCGCGGTGTGGCCCGCTCGGTGGCCGCCTGGCGCGAGCGCCGGGCCGCCGAGCTCGATCAGCCCGCCCGCTTCGTCCTGGCCGACCTGGCCGTCCTGTCGATCGCCCAGAAGGCGCCGCGCACGCCTGAGGCGCTGCGCGCCACCCGCGGGGTCGAGGACCGCCACGCCCGGGGCAACCTCTACGCCGAGCTGTCGGCCGCCATCGCCGACGGCGTCACCGAGCCGTTGCCGGCCACGCCCGAGCGCGACGAGAACGTCCTCGACCGCGCCCTGCGCCCCGCCGTCACCCTCGTGTCGGCCTGGGTGAGCCAGCTCGCCCGGGACCAGCGCATCGACACGGCCCTGCTGGCCACCCGGGCCGACCTGGTCGAGCTGCTGGCCGGTTCGCCCGAGGCCCGCCTCGCCGTCGGGTGGCGTCAACAGCTGGTGGGCGACGGCATCCGCCGTCTGGTCGACGGCCACGCCGCCCTCGCCTTCGACGGCAAGGGCAACCTGAAGCTGATCGACCTGCCCGACTGACGGCCGGCTCCGGTGTCAGCGCTTGGTGGCCCGGCGCAGCTTGGCGTAGAGCTCGTCGAGCGCCTCGACCACGTCGTGGGCCCGCGCGCCGTAGGCGTGCAGCGGCGAGCGCTCGGCCAGCGCCTGGTTGACGATCACCCTCGACGGGATGACCGGCTGCCACACGGCCCGCTTACCCACGATCTTGGTGAGCTCGTCGTAGCGGCGTTCGGCCTCGCTGGACACGGCCGGCACCTTGTTGACGATGACCCCGGCCAGGTCCAGGTCGGTGTTGTCGGCCGACCAGACGTCGTCGATGGCGTCGGCGACGGCCGCCAGGCCGCGCAGTGACAGGGCGGCCGGCTCCACGACCATGATGGCGTGGCTGGCCGCGGCAAGGGCGTTGCGGGTGAGGTTGCCCAACGACGGTGAGCAGTCGATGAGGACGAGGTCGTAGGCGTCGGTGATGCCGTGCAGGGCCCGGCCCAGGCGGTGGGCGGGGTCGCGGCCGTCGCCGGCCTCGAGCACCTGCAGGCGCCGGCTGGCCGGCAGCACATGCACGGTGTCACCCCAGGTGGAGGCCACGATCGCCTTCGCCGCGGCGCCCGACCGGCCGGACAGGATGGCTTCGGCCGCCGAGTGCTCGACCGCGGTCGGGTCGATGCCGAGCACCCACGTGGCGCTGCCCTGCGGGTCGACGTCGACGACCAGGACCCGGTGACCGGCGGCCCAGGCCGCCGAGGCCATGCCGAGGGTCACGCTGGTCTTGCCGACCCCGCCCTTCTGGTTCACGAACGCAATGGTCGCGGTCACGGAAGGACATCCTGGCACGTCAGAGCGGGTGGGCCTAGACCCAAACCGTGGTCAGCGCCCACTCGGGGTGGCGGGACGTCGTCGACCCGCGGTCGTCCCCGCCCAGGTCGCCGGTGGGGGCCACTCGTCGATCCCAACCAATCCGCCACCCCTCGGGTAGCATGGTCTCAATGTCGCCGCAATAAGCATGCGCAGCAGGGCGCCGAATGCTCCTGCCGCTAGAAGGGTGCCCTACCGTGAAGAAGGGTCGTCATCGTCGCTTCGAAGAAGCGCGGAAGTTGAAGCAGTCGGGTCCAGGCGCGTTCGACCTGGGTCTCGGTGGTGGGGGACACGAGGCAGACCGCAGCAGTCCGGCTGATGACGACGAGTACGCAGCACTCGCCGAAAAATACGGCGTCACCTTTGACGAAGATGAGGAAGACGACGACGCCTGAGCACGTGGGCCGATTCCCGGCCCGTGCCGCGATCGAGATCGCTACAACATGAACCCCCCCAACATTCGAAACGTTGCCTTGGTCGCGCACGTCGACCATGGCAAGACCACGCTCGTCGATGCGCTTCTGCGCGCCACCGGTGTGTTCGCCGCGCACGAAGCGCTCATCGAACGCGTCATGGACTCCAGCGACCAGGAACGGGAACGTGGCATCACGATCCTCGCCAAGGCCGCGTCCATCACGTGGAACGGCACCAAGATCAACCTCGTCGACACGCCCGGCCACGCCGACTTCGGTGGCGAGGTCGAGCGAGCCCTGACCATGGTCGACGGCATCGTCCTGCTCGTCGACGCGGCCGAGGGCCCGTTGCCGCAGACGCGCTACGTGCTCTCCAAGGCGCTGGCCCGCGACCTGCCCACGGTGCTCGTGATCAACAAGGTCGACCGGGCCGATGCCCGCGCCGACGAGGTGCTCACCGAGGTCGAGCAGCTCTTCATCGACCTGGCCCAGCACGACGGGCAGCTCGACTTCACGGTGGTCTCGGCCGTCGCCCGCGAAGGGCGCGCCTGCCTCGGCATCGGCATGCCCGACGAGGAGGCCACGCTCGTGCCCCTGCTCGAGCAGATCGTGTCGCACATCCCGCCGCCCTCGGGTGACGCCGACGCCCCGCTGCAGGCCCTCGTCACGAACCTCGACGCGTCCGAGTACCTCGGCCGCCTCGCCGTGGGCCGCGTGGTGAACGGTCGCCTCAAGCGCGGCAGCACCGTGGCCCTGCTCGACGAAGAGGTCGCCGAGGGGCAGACGCCGGTGAAGCGCCGCCTCAGCAACCTGTACGCGTACTCCGGCATCGGCCGTGCCGATGTCGAAGAGCTGGTCGCCGGTGACCTGTTCGTCGTGGCCGGCTTCCCCGAGGTCGAGATCGGCGACACCCTGGCCGACCCCGAGGGCGGCAAGCCGCTGCCCCGCCTCGCCGTCGACGAGCCCGTGCTGCGCATGACCTTCGGGGTGAACACCTCGCCGCTGGCCGGCAAGGACGGCAAGTTCCTCACCAGCCGGCACCTCAAGGAGCGCCTCGACCGCGAGATCCTCGGCAACGTGTCCATCCGGCTCACCGCCACCGATTCGCCCGACATCATCGAGGTCGCCGGCCGAGGTGAGCTCCAGCTCGCCGTGCTCATCGAGTCGATGCGTCGCGAGGGCTACGAGCTCCAGGTGTCACGACCCGAGGTCGTGACCCGCACGGTGAACGGCCGTCGCCACGAGCCCATCGAGCGCGGCGTCTGCGACGTCCCCGACGAGCACGTCGGCACCCTCACCCAGGCGCTGGCGCCCCGCAAGGGTCGCGTCGTCGACATGGGCCCCGGCGACCCGGGCCGCACCATCGTCACCTTCGAAGCGCCGGCGCGAGGTCTGGTCGGCTTCCGCTCCGGTCTGCTCACCGCCACGCGCGGCACGGCGCTGCTGCACACGCATCACGCCGGCTGGATGCCGTGGGCCGGCGACCTTCCCCACCGCCTCGGCGGCGCCATGATCTCCGATCGGTCCGGCATGGTCACGGGCTACGCGCTCGACAACCTGCAGCTGCGCGGCGAGCTGTTCGTCGCCCCGGGCGGCACGGTGTACGAGGGCATGGTCGTGGGCGAGAACGCCCGCACCGAAGACATGGTCGTGAACTGCGTGCGGGCCAAGGAGAAGAACAACATCCGCACCCACTCCCACGACGATGCCGTGAAGCTGGCGCCGCCGATCCTGCACACGCTGGAGACGGCGATCGAGTGGATCGCCGACGACGAACTGGTCGAGGTCACCCCGCTCAACATCCGCATCCGCAAGCGCATGCTGGCCGAGGAAGACCGCCGCCGCGCCGGCCGCAAGCCCCGAACGGACTGACCGACCGGGCAGCATGGTCCGCGAACCTCTGCCCACCGAACGGACGCTGTTGCAGGGCGTCGCCGTGGCCCGTTGGGGCACCTGGGTCTGGCTCGCGGCGACGGCGGTACGACCGCGGCCCCACGCCGACGGCCGGGCGTGCTGCTGCACGGGTGGTGGGCCCTCGGTGAGCTCGTCTTTGCGTGGGTGCTGCTGGTGGCCGACGGCGTGGTGTTCCACGCCGGCCACACCGACGGCGGTGGGCAGAACCTGGCCGGCACGTGGCCCTGGTCGGCGTGCTGGCCGCCGCCGTCGTGCTGACCCCGTGGCGGGCCGGCATCGGCGGCATGGCGTGGCTACCGGCCGCGTCGCGGGCGCGCTGGCCAACGGCGAGCGCTCGTTCGGCAACAGCTGGCTCGTGTCCTTCGTCGCCACAGCGGTGTTCTACGCGGTCGCCGCGGTGATGTGGTCGCTGGTGACGCGCCGGCTGCGCATCGTGGAGACCGAGGTGCTGGCCCGCCGACGACGCCGACGGTGCCATCGACGTGGTGAACGCCCGCACCCCGACCTCGTGGTGTGCGATCTGCACATGCCACGCGGCGGTGGGCTCGCCGTCGTGAAGGCGTGCGCGCCCCTGGCGCCGATCGTCATCCTGACGGTGTCGGAAGAGGAGCGCGACCTGCTCGACGCGGTGGCCGCCGGCGTGGCCGGCTACCTGCTCAAGACGACCCCGCTCGACGACCTGCGCGACGCGCTGCGACGCGCCGCCGGCGAGCCGGTGTTCAGCCCATCGCTGCCCGCGCTGGTGCTGCGCGAGTTCCGCCGTTCGCCCGCACCGCGGACCTCGGGTGGACACCGCCACGCCCGGGCCCGGAGCGCCGGCCGCGCTGACGACGTCGGGCCGTCAGGCCTTGCGGCGCTTCACCGCGGGGTGGGGGAGCACCACCGGCTTGGCCATGCGCTTGCGCAGCTCCGCGACGAGGAGGTCGTACACGGCCCCGCCGGCCAGCTCGACGATCTCCTCGCGCAGGTACTCGTAGGTGCGCTGCTTGCCCACGAAGGCGCTCTTGTCGTCGGTGCACCACCAGTGGAACTCGAAGCCGCCGTCACCCCAGTCGCGTCGCTTCCACTCGCGGATGGTGGAGGTGATGTGGCCGTGGTCGTCGGTGTGCTCCTGCAAGCGCACGGGCACCTGCCAGCACACGTCGGGCTTCCAGTCGAGCGGGCGCTCGCCCGCGTCGAGCGCGGCCGAGTGCAGGGCGCAGCCGATGCCACCGGCGAAGCCGGGACGGTTCAGGAAGATGCACGCTCCGTCGATCACGCGGGTGATCTTCGTACCGTCGTCCTCGGTGGTGATCCACCCCTTCTTGCCCAAACCCTTCTGCCGGTACTGCCACTGCGCGTCGGTGAGGCGTTCGACGAAGGGGACGATGTCGGCCATGTCGTCGTCGTCGATGAAGTGGGCGCCGTAGCTGCAGCAGCCCTGGGCCAGCTCGGGCGCGGGGGCGCTGAGGATGCCCTGGCAGCCCTGCCCGTAGATGCACATCCAGTTCGAGAGCAGGTACGTGACGTCGAACACCCAGGTGCGGTCCTCGTCGGGATCTTCGAACGAGATGTACTCGTGGAGGTCTTCGGGCTTCGCCGGCATGATGCGTGAGACTACGGTCTCGACCATGGTCGATGCAGGACTGGTGGAGCGACTCCGGGGCGTGCTCTCCCCCGATCGTGTCCGGGTCGGCGCCAGCGAACTGGGCCTGTACCGGCGGGACGCGTCGAGCATCGAGGGAGCGGCCGGGGTCGTGTGCTTCCCGACGTCCACCGCCGAGGTCGCCGCCACCGTGCGCCTGTGCCACGACGCGCGCCAGCCGTTCGTGGCGCGCGGTTCGGGCACCGGTCTGGCCGGCGGCGCCACCCCGCTCGATGGCGCGGTGGTGATCGTGCTCACCAAGATGAACCGCGTGCTGTCGGTGGATGCCGACGAGCGCGTGGCGTGGGTGGAGCCCGGCGTGCTCAACCTCGACCTCAGTCGGCACTGCGAGGCCCAGGGCCTGCACTTCGCGCCCGATCCATCGAGCCAGCAGAGCTGCTCCATCGGCGGCAACGTGGCCAACAACTCGGGCGGCCCGCACTGCCTGGCCGAAGGCGTCACCTCGATGCACGTGCTGGCCCTGGAGGTCGTGCTGCCCGACGGTCAGGTCACCATGCTCGGCAGCCTCGCGGCCGAGGACGACGGCTACGACCTGCGTGGCGCGTTCGTGGGCAGCGAGGGCATGTTCGGCATCGCCACGCGCATCGCGGTGCGGCTCACCCCGAACCCGCCCGACGTGCGCACGCTGCTGTTCGACTACGACGACGTGGGCGCCGGTGCCGCCACGGTGTCGGCCATCATCGCCGCCGGCATCGTGCCCGCCGCGCTGGAGATGATGGACCACGCCTGCATCCAGGCGGTCGAGGCGTACGTGCACGCCGGCTTCCCACTCGATGCCGCCGCGGTGCTCCTGGTCGAGGTCGACGGCCTGCCCCACGGCGTGGCCGACGCCGCCGAGCGCATCGCCGCCATCGGCCGGGCCCACGGCGCCCGCACCGTGCGCGTGGCCGAGACGGCCGAGGAGCGCGCCCTCATCTGGAAGGGCCGCAAGACGGCGTTCGGCGCGGTGGCCCGCATCAAGCCGAACTACTACCTGCACGACACCGTCGTGCCCCGGCACCGCCTGGTCGACGTGCTGGCCCAGGTCTACGAGATCGCGGCGCGCCACGAGCTGATCGTGCTGAACGTGTTCCACGCCGGCGACGGCAACCTGCACCCGCTGCTCGTGTTCGACAAGCGCGAACCCGGTGTGATGGACCGCGTGCACGCGGCCGGCGAGGAGATCGTGCGGGCGTCGGTGGCCGCCGGTGGCGTGCTGTCGGGCGAGCATGGCATCGGCATGGAGAAGCGCGACTTCATGCCGTTGATGTTCGGCCCGGCCGACCTCGACGCCCAGGCCCGCCTGCGCGAGGCGTTCGACCCCGCCGGGTTGGCCAACCCGCACAAGGTGCTGCCAACCGGCTCGCGCTGTGGTGACTTCTCCCACGCGCCGGAGGGCGCATGGATCTGACCGCGTTCGCCGCCGAGGTCGGCACCGCCGGCCCCGTCACCATCGCCGGCCTGGCGACCCGCGGTGGTCCTGTTCCGCACGTTCGCGTCACGCGCGCGCCGGCGGGCATCGAGTCGTTCCTGCCCGACGAGATGACGGTCGCCTGCGGTGCCGGTACGTCGGTCGCCGAGCTCCAAGCGGTGCTGGCCGAGCGCGGGCAGTTCGCCACGCTGCCCGAGGGTGGCACCGTCGGCGGTGCGCTGGCCGTCGGTCGGGCCGGCCTGTTGCGCCTGGGCCACGGGCCGGTGCGCGACACCGTGCTGCAGTGCCACGCCGTGCTGGCCGATGGCGCGGTGGTGATGGCCGGCGGTCCCACCGTGAAGAACGTGAGCGGCTTCGACCTGTGCCGCGTGTTCGTGGGCGCGCGGGGCACGCTCGGCTTCTTCGGGGCGTTCATCCTGCGCACGCGGCCGCGCCCGCCCGCCCGCCGCTGGTACTCGGTGCCCGCGGACCCGTGGACCGTGCGGCGCGCCCTGTTCCGCCCGTCGTCGGTGCTGTGGGACGGGCGCCTCACGTGGGTGTGCCTCGAGGGGCATCCGTCCGATCTCGACGAGCAGGCCGTGGCCGCGGGCCTGGCCGAGGTGGCCGGGCCACCGCCCCTGCCCGTCGCGTCGCGTCGCGTGCTGGAACCGGCGGCGCTGCGCCTGCTGTCACCCGAGGCCGACGGCGAGTTCGTGGCTGAGATCGGCGTGGGCGTCGTCCACGCCGCCCGGGCCACGCCGGCGGAGACCCCGGCGGTGACCCCGGCCGACCGGGCCGGCCCGGTCGCGGCGGTGACCGCCCGCCTCAAGCAGCTGTTCGATCCCGACGGCCGCATGAACCCCGGCCGCGAACCCCGGGCGGCCATGCCCGTGGCGACCGCTCCAGGAGCACGATGACCCACCGACGACACGACCTGGCGACGAGCCTGGGGTTGCAACTGGGGCTCGACGACGACGAGCTCAGCACGTGCGTGGCCTGCGGCCTGTGCCTGCCGCACTGCCCCACCTTCCGAGCCACCGGTGAGGAAGCCGCCTCGCCGCGCGGCCGCATCGCGGCCATGCGCGCCGTGCAGTGGGAGGGCGCGCCGGCCGACGACGGCTTCGTGCACTTCATGGCCACCTGCGTGCAGTGCCGCGGCTGTGAACCGGCCTGCCCGTCGGGCGTGCCGTTCGGCCGGCTCATGGAGGGCACCCGCAACGCGCTGGTCACGGCGAAGCGCACCGTGCCGTGGTGGCAGCGGCTCGCCTACCGCACGCTCGGCCACCACCGACTCGTGCTGGTGGGCTCGCGGGTCGCCGCGCTGGCCCAGCGTGCCAACCTGGCGCCCAAGCGACTCGCCCTGCCGCCGCTGCCGTTGCGCTCACCCCGGCTGCGGGCCACCGGCACCGACGCGTGGTTGTTCACCGGCTGCGTGATGGACGCGTGGCAGCGCGACGTGCACGCCGGCGTGCTGCGCATCGCCGAGGCGATGGGCATCGGCATGGCGTTGCCCGCCGCCGGCGGTTCGTGCTGTGGCGCGCTGCACGTGCACGCCGGGCTCGACGAGGCGGCGCGGTCGTTGGCGGCGCGGGTCATGGGCGCTTTCCCGGGCTCGGCCCCGATCGTGGTCGACTCGGCCGGGTGCGGCGCGGCGTTGAAGGACTACGGCCACCTGCTCGGTACACCGGAGGCGGCCGGGTTCAGTGCCCGCGTGCTCGACGTGCACGAGTGGCTGGCGCAGCACGCCGACCGCCTGCCGGCACCGGCCGCCGGAGCGGTGCGGCGCGACGTGATCGTCCAGGACCCGTGCCATCTGCGTCACGTGCAGAAGGCCCACCTCGCCGTGCGCACCGTGCTGGCGCCCTATGCCCGCCTGGTCGAGCTCGACGACGAGGGCCTGTGCTGCGGGGCCGGCGGCGCGTACAGCGCGCTGCAGCCCGAGCTGTCGGGCGCCATCCGCGAGCGCAAGCTCGGCGCCATCGAGCGCGCCCACGCGGTGGCGCCCGGTGCGGTGGTGGCATCGGCGAACCCGGGCTGCTCCATGCACCTCGCCGCCGCCGGTGTGCGCGTGACGCATCCGGTGCTCGTGATCCGGGAGGCGATCGATGGGCGGTGAGCTCGACGGCCTGGCCGACCGGCTCGACGCCATCAGCGAGGAACTGGCCGACCTCGCCATCGACCGACTGAAGGGCGCGCTGCGCCGCGGCGTGTCGGGCCGACCGGCCGACGAGAAGCGCATCACCCAGGCCCGCCGGGCGGTCGAGAAGGCCGCCCACATCCTGCGAGGGTTCGACGACGGACGGAGCGACGATGACTGAGTACGACTTCCTCGACCGGCGGCACCGCCTGGAACCGGGCGCGCTGCAAGCCCATCTGGCGGTGGAGGAGCCGGTGCACCGGGTCGAGGGTCACGAGCCACCGTTCTTCGTGGTGGCCCGCCACGCCGACGTCACCTCGATGCTCCGCGACGTGCACCAGTGGCCGAGCGCCCAGGGGCCCGGCGTCGAGTACACGCCCGGAGGGGTGCTCGGTGCCACCGATCGGCCCGACCACACCCGCCAGCGACGCGTCGTGGCTCCGGCGTTCACGCCGGCGGCCATGGCCGCGCTCGAGCCGCGGGTCGCGGCGCTGGCCGACGAGCTCTTCGACGCCATCGTGCCCTTGGAGCAGGGTGACTTCGTGCCGCTCTTCGCCGGCCCGTTGCCCGCCATCGTGATCGCTGAGCTGCTCGGCGTGCCGCCCGAGGACCGTGATCGGTTCCGCGAGTGGTCCGACGACATCGTGGTCGGCCTCGGCGGCGAAGATCTGGACCAGCAGGCGCGCACCCGCGACGAGCTCGGTCGCTACCTGATGGCGGCCATCGACGAACGCGTCGGCGCGCAACGCGACGGCGCCGAACCGGGCGCCGACCTGCTGTCGCGCATGGCCACCGCCCATGTCGCCGAGGGCCTGTTGACCCGGCCCGAGATGGTCAGCCTGGCGACGCAGATCCTCGTGGCCGGGCACGAGACCACCACGTCGTTGCTCGGTCTCATCGTCTACCGGCTCATCCAGCACCCCGAGGTGTTCGAGCGGGTGCAGGCCGATCGCACGCTCATCAACGCGCTCATCGAGGAGACGTTGCGGTTCGACTCGCCCGTGCAGGGCCTGTTCCGCACGGCGGCGCAGGACGCGACGGTGCACGGCGCCACCATCGCCGAGGGCACCAAGGTGAACCTGCTCTACGCCGCGGCCAACCGCGACCCCGCGGTGTGGCACCAGCCGGACGTGTTCGACATCGACCGGTCCCGCACCGAGATGGCCCACCACGTGGCGTTCGGGTACGGCATCCACTTCTGCCTGGGCGCCCCGCTGGCCCGCATGGAGGCCCGCCTGTCGTTGGCCCGTCTGTTCGACCGCTTGGAGGCGCTGGAGCTGACCGGCGAACCGACGGTGATCCGCCCGTTCATCCTGCGCGGCTTCTCGTCGCTGCCCATCCGCTGGCGCGCTCGCTGCTGACGGAGGGACGGCCGCGGCGCGCTCAGCGGCTCTTGAGCAGCTCGTCGAGCTCGGTGACGCGCATCTCGAGCTCGGTCGACATGGTCGACACCTCGCTCGATGGTGACCGTGGCATCCACGTTCGTGCGCATCCCGTTGATCCAGTTGGTGATCTCCTCGGCGGCCTTCGTGGTCTCGTTCGCCAGTTCCTTCACCTCGATGGCGACCACCGCGAAGCCACGTCCCGACTCGCCGGCGCGGGCCGCCTCGATGGTGGCGTTCAAGGCCAAGAGGTTCGTCTGACCGGCGATCTGGGCGATGAGCCCGACCGCCCGACCGATCTCGGCTGACGACGCGCCGGGCAGGTTCACCGCGGTGCTGGCCGCTTCGGCCTGCCGTACGCCTTCGGCGGCGACCGCGGCGGCCTCGGTCGCCGCACCCGAGATCTCGCGGATCGAGGCACTGAACTCCTCGGTGGCCGCGGCCACGACGTTGGCCTGGTTCGACGCGTCGTCGGCGGCCAGGTGCAGCCGTCCGGCCACGTCGTCGAGCCACTCGGCCGACCGTCCGAGGTTCTCGGTGAGGGAGCGGGCCCGCCGATTGCGCTCGCCGACGCTCTCCCACGTGGCCATGTCGCCGAGCGGGTCGCCGGCCTCGCCGGTGATGAGCTCCCACACGGCGTTCAGCTCGACGTTGCCGCGTCGAGCCCGCCGAGCGTGCTCAGCGCGAGCTCGTTGATGTACACGAGCTTGAAGTCGTTGTCGGCCAGCATGATGTTGGCGTTGGCCTTGTCGAGCATCATGCGCAGCACGCCGAGTCGGCTCATGACGTCCTGCCGAGTAGGACGTTCGAGTGAGAACCGACGATCAGGGGTCGTGGTCAGCGAAGCCGTTCACCGCCCCGATCAGGCGGTGCAGATCGCTCCAGTGGCGCTTGTCGAAACGCAGCCGGACCCGTGGCAGACCGACGGCGTCGTCGTCGGCAACCTCGTCGCGCATCGGCGCGGTGGGCTCGATCGGGCCGAGTGGGCACAGGAACCCGAAGCGCTCGTTCAGCTCCGCGATCTCGGCGTCGACCAGCACGCGCTTCAACCGCAGCACGAGCCAGTCACCCACGAACCGGAGTGAGTCGTACACGCGGTAGAACCGCTCGATGACGGCGACGGTCTCGGTCGGGCCGCTGCAGATGTCGAACAGCTCGAGGTCCGCTGGCTCGATGAGGCGCCGGGCCATCAGTTGGTCCTGCATCAGCGCGAGCACGCGCTGCCAGTAGAAGTCGCCCGGCGTCTCGAGGAACACGATCGGCGCCGGCACGCCCTTGCCGGTCTGGGTGAGGGTCAGCAGTTCGAACGTCTCGTCGATGGTGCCGAAGCCGCCGGGCAGGCACACGAACGCCTTGGACTCCTTCATCAACATGAGCTTGCGCGTGAAGAAGTACTTCATCGACACGAGCTTGTGGTCGCCGGCGATGATCGGGTTGGCCTGCTGCTCGAACGGCAGCCGGATGTTCACACCGAAGCTGTGCTCGCGACCGGCGCCCTCCATGGCCGCGGCCATGATGCCCGGGCCGGCGCCGGTGACGACCATCCATCCCGCCCGGGCCAGCTCCGCGGCCACGGCGCGCGCCTGGAGGTAGAGCGGGTCGTCGGCGCCGGTGCGGGCCGAGCCGAACACCGTCACCTTCGGCACGGCACGGTAGGGCGCGAACGCGGCGAACGCCGTCTGCATCTCCGCCAGCGCCGACGCCACGATCTTCAGGTCGAGGGTGTCGGCGTCGTCGTTGGCCAGCGCCGCGACCGAGCCGAGCATGGAGCCGAGCAGGCGTCGGTCGTCGGGCTGCGCGCCCACCGCGTCGAGGAACGCCTCGATGGCGGGGGCGTACGGATCGGGAGGGCTGGACGGCACGTCGGTCAGCCTAGGACCGGCCCGGAATTCTTTCGGTGACCGGCGTCATGAACCGTGGCGACCGGCGTCTCATCCGCCACAGGTGCACGTGACAGGGAGCGGAGATCCCCTGGCGATCCGGGACGGACCGGGTCGTCCACGTGACACCGCGGGTGAGTGGGGTGCGCGGGGCGGACCGCGCACCCCACCGACCCGCCCGAATCGGCCGGCAGCGTCAGCCCTTCAGCTCGGCGGCCTTGGCCTCGAGGGCACCGAGGAGCTCGGTGAAGCTCTTCTCGAACGAGGCCACGCCTTCCGTCTCGAGCCGGTGAGCGACGTCGGCGACGTCGACACCGACGTGGCCGAGGCCGTTCCACACCGCATGGGCCTCGTCGAGGCCGGCGTCGATCGTGCGCGCCAACGTGCCGTGGTCGGCGAAGGCGGCCACGGTCTGGTCGGGCAGCGTGTTCACCGTGTGCGGGCCGATGAGGGTGTCGACGTAGAGCGTGTCGGGGTAGGCCGGGTTCTTCGTGGAGGTCGACGCCCACAGTGGCCGCTGCACCCGGGCGCCACGGGCGGCGAGCCTCTCCCAACGCGGGCCGCTGAAGGCCTTGGCGAACAGCTCGTAGGCCAACTTGCCCTGTGACACCGCGCCCTTGCCCCGCAGGGCGAGCGCCTCGGGCGACCCCACGGCGTCGAGCCGGTTGTCGATCTCGGTGTCGACCCGACTGATGAAGAAGCTGGCCACCGACGCGATCTGCGACAGGTCGCCCTTGGCCGCTTCGAGACCGGTGAGGTACGCCTCCATCACGGCGGCGTAGCGGTCGAGGCTGAAGATCAGCGTGACGTTGATGCTGCGCTTCTCGGCGATCATCCGGCCGATGGCCGGCACGCCCTCGGCCGTGGCAGGGATCTTCACCAGCAGGTTCGGCCGGGCGATCGTGTCCCACAGGTGGCGGGCCGCCACCTCGGTACCGGCGGTGTCGTGGGCGAGGTCGGGGGCCACCTCGACCGAGACGAAGCCGTCGTGGCCTTCGCTGCGGTCGTGCAACGGCGCGAAGACCTCGAGGGCGCCGTGGATGTCCTGGGTGACCATGGCCCAGTAGTCGTCGATGACGCCGCGGTGGTCATGAGCGAGGATGCGGAACTGCTCGTCGTAGTCGGGCGAGCCCTGGATGGCCTTCTGGAAGATGGTCGGGTTCGACGTGAGGCCTCGGATGCCACCGTCACGCAGGTGGGCCAGTTCGCCCGAGGTGAGGTAGCCGCGCTTCAGGTTGTCGAGCCACGGGCTCTGGCCGAACTCCTCGTACAGGCGGATGAGACGTTCCATCACGTGTTCCTTTCCACGAGGGACGTGGCACGGGCCACGACGTTGTCGACGTTGATGCCGAGGTTGGCCAGCGCCACCGGGCCGGGCGCCGACGCGCCGAAGCGGTCGATGCCGATCGATTCGTCGGCCCACGCGGCCCACCCGAACGTGGTGGCCGCCTCGACCGACAGGCGGGGCACGCCAGGGGGGAGCACCGACTCGCGGTACCCCAGGTCCTGCCGGGCGAACCGGTCCCACGACGGCATCGACACCACGCGGGCGGCGATGCCCGCCGCGGCGAGCACGGCGGCGGCGTCGACGCACACGGCGACCTCGCTGCCGGTGCCGATGAGCACGACCGCAGGCTCGCCGGCGGCAGCGCGCACGACGCCGGCACCCCGGTCGACGGCGCTGCCGTCGGTGCACACCGGGATGGCCTGCCGGCTCAGCACGAGCGCAGTCGGGCCGTCGTGGCCGACGATGACCTTCCACGCCGCCGCGGTCTCGTTGGCGTCGGCCGGACGGATCACCTGCAGGTTCGGGATGGCCCGCAGCGCGGCCAGGTGCTCGATGGGCTGGTGGGTGGGGCCGTCCTCGCCGAGGCCGACGGAGTCGTGGGTGAGCACGAACACGCTGCGGGCCTGCGACAGGGCGGCGAGGCGGATGGCAGGGCGCTGGTAGTCGGAGAACACGAAGAACGTGCCACCGACCGGCAGGACACCGCCGTGCAGGGCCATGCCGTTCAACGCCGAGCCCATGGCGTGTTCGCGGATGCCGAAGTGGATCTGGCGACCCTCGGGGTGGTCGGCGCTCATGGCGACGCCGCCGTCGAGCTTCGTGCCGGTGTTGCCGGTGAGATCGGCGGCGCCCGACAGCAGGCCCGGCAGCGAGCCGATGGTGCCGTTGATGGCCTTGCCGATGGCGACGCGGGTGGCGACCTTCTCGCCCGCCGGCCACGACGGCAGGCCGGCCTCGAACCCGGCCAGCGGCTCGCGTGACCAGCACGACCCCCACTCGGCCCGCGCCGGGCTGCCCGGGGGCAGGTGGGCGTCCAGCCGCGACCGCCAGGCGTCGCGCGCCGCCCGGCCCCGGCCGGCGGCCGAGGCGCGGTAAGCGTTCACGACCTCATCGTCGACGAAGAACGGGCGGTCGGGCAGGCCGAGCAATGCCTTCGTCGCGGCGATCTCCTCGGGCGGGAACGGGTCGCCGTGGGCCCTGTGGTCGTCGGTGAACGCCGCGGACGGCCAGCCGATGTGGCTGCGCAGGATCACCAGCGACGGTCGGTCCTCCACCGCCATGGCCCGTCGCACCGCGGCCTCGAGCTCGTCGAGGTCGTTGGCCACCGGATCGTCGCGGTCGGAACCGTCGGCGGGGCCGACGCGCTCGACGTGCCAGCCGTAGGCGGTGAAGCGCGCCGCGGCGTCGTCGCGCGACGACAGTGCGGTGTCGCCGTCGATGGTGATGTGGTTGTCGTCGTAGATCGCCACGAGACGGCCGAGGCCCTGGGCGCCGGCGAGCGAGGCCGCTTCGTGGCTGACGCCTTCCTGCAGGCAGCCGTCGCCGACGATGACGAACGTGTGGTGGTCGGTGACCTCGGGGCCGAAGCGGGCCCGCAGGTAGCGCTCGGCCATGGCCAGACCGACCGAGTTGGCGAACCCGGCACCGAGCGGGCCGGTGGTGACCTCGACCCCGGCGGTGTGGTGCACCTCGGGGTGGCCCGGCGTGGCCGAACCCCACTGGCGGAACGCCTTCAGGTCGTCGATCGCCAGCCCGTAGCCCGACAGGTACAGGTAGCTGTACAGCAGGATCGACGCATGGCCGGCCGACAGCACGAACCGGTCACGGTCGGGCCAGTGGGCGTCGGTGGGGTCGTGCCGCATGATCCGGTGGAACAGCACGTTGGCCAACGGGGCGAGGGCCATGGCGGTGCCCGGATGACCGGAGCTCGCGGCGCGGGGCGCGTCCATGGCGTAGCCACGGACGAGAGCGATGGCTCGCTGTTCGAGCGACGCGGTCACGGTTCCACTCTCCTGGGGGTGTCTGCGGCGTGCGGCGGGCCGCAGTCGATGAGCCTAGGCCGCCGACCCGCTGATCGGCGGGTGATGGTGAGGCGAAGTGGGGGCTCAGCCTGGGTCCCGGAACACGGCGACCGAGGCGGTGAAGCCGTGCAGGGCGTTGCGGGGTCCGATGGGGCCCAGTTCGCCGGCACAGAACATGCCCGCGGCCGGGACTTCACCGACGACCTCGCCCGCGGCCACCCGCGGGTCGGGATGCTCCGACAGCGCCGACGCGAACGGCACTAGTCGATCGGCGCGAGCAGGGTGTACGGGACGCGGCGCCAGTCGGCCAGACCGATGCGGCAGTGGGCGAACACCTGGCTGTACTCGGTGAACTCGAGCTCGGCCCGCACGAGGCGGTAGGTGAACTTGCCGGGCTCGACCGTGAACGGGCTCACGTTGCGGGCGACGACGTCATCGTCGGCCCCGGCCCCCTTGCGGAACACGACCTCGAACACCCCGCTGCCCGCCTCGTCGGACGGGCACCAGATGAGGGCCACCAGGTGCGGGCTGACCGTGCACGGCAGCGGGCCGGGCGCCACGGCGGAGAAGTGGGCGCCGGTGAGGTCGATGCGGGTCGACGGGCCGGGCGCCGGCCGCATGTTGAACTCGTCCACGAACAGGGCCGCGACCAGCTCCATGGTCACGCGGCGACGCGGCGTTTGCGGGCGCCCGAGCCCGGCAGCAGCTTCACGCTGTCGAGGCGCACGTTGGCCAGGCGCAGCCTGCGGAACACGCGGATGGCGAACCAGCCGAGGTCGTACTCGCCCTTGGCCAACGAGAAGCGGGCCGACGTGGGGGCGGCGTGATGGTTGTTGTGCAGTCCCTCACCCCCGGTGAACCAGGCGAGCCACTGCATGTTCGTGGCCGAGTTCTCGTAGGGCCGCGTGCCGAAGTGGTGACCGAGGCCGTTGACGGCCCCGCCGATGCCCAGGTAGTAGGTGATGTGCACCACGATGGTCACCAGCGCGTACCCGGGCCCGAGCGTGAGCACGAGCGCGGCGATGCCGATGCCGAGCCCGAGCAGGCCACGGTCGAACAGCACCTTGTCCCATCGGTCGGCGGCCAGGTCCTTGCCGTAGCGCGCCACCGTCTCGGGATCGCGGGCGACGCGGCGGTACATGGCGGCGTTGGTGAAGAGCACCTTCCGCCAACTCGTCAGGATGGGCGAGTGGGGGTCGCCCTCGACGTCGGTGAACGCGTGGTGCTTGCGGTGCACGGCGGCCCACTCGCGGGGCTTGATGCCGGTGCTGATCCACGTCACGACGCGGAAGCCGAACGTGATCGGCGAACGGAATGCGAGAGCCTTGTGCGACAGGGCCCGGTGCAGGAAGACGGTCGTGGCGAGCGTGGCCACCTGGGCGACGGCCAGACCGACCCCGATGGCGATGAGGAGGCGCATGATCATTGGGGCAGCACGCTACCGTTCCGGGTGGCGGTCACGCATGTGGTGCATGTTGCGGTCTGGCTCCCGTTGCGCGCCATCCCCACGATGCCCGCCTCGATGGGGACCACTCACCAGACGCCGTCCACCGGAGCGGGCCAGGTCGCCCCACTCCCAGTCGCCCGGGCCGAGCGCGGGGCTGCCGGGTACGCTCCCGCCCGTGCCGACCCTGTCCGAAGCCGACTCCAAGGCCGTGCTGGCCGCGCATGGGGTCCCCATCGCCCGCGAGGTGCTCGCCATCGACCCCGAGGCCGCGGTGGCCGCGGCCGCCGAGCTCGGTGGGGGACCGGTCGCGGTGAAGCTGTGCGGCGACAACATCGCCCACAAGACCGAGCGTGGGCTGGTTCGCCTGAACGTGGCCGGTCCCGACTCGGTTCGCACCGCCGCGGCTGAGCTGCTGGCCGCCGCCCGCCCCGACGACGGCGCCACCGGCGTGCTGGTGGCCCCCATGGTGAAGGGCTCGCGCGAGTTCATCGCCGGGCTGTTCCACGACCCGCAGTTCGGTCCTACCGTCATGCTCGGCGTGGGCGGGGTGCTGGCCGAGGCGGTGGCCGACGTGGTCTTCCGCCTCGTGCCGATCAGCGCCCTCGACGCGCAGGAGATGATCGAGGACCTCGCCACCCAGAAGCTGCTCGGCGAGTTCCGGGGCGAGCCCGCGGTCGACCGTGACGTGCTGACCCAGGTGCTCCTGGGCCTGTCGGCGTTGGGGCAGGCCCGCCCCGACGTGGTGTCGGTCGACGTGAACCCGCTCATCATCTTCGACGGCCGCCCGGTGGCGGTCGACGGTCTCGTGGAGGTCTCGGCGTGAACGGCATCGACCCGAGGGCCTTCCAGGCGCTGTTCGACCCCCGCGGCATCGTGATCGTCGGCGCGTCGAGCCACCCCGGCAAGTTCGGCTTCGCCTCCCTGCACAACGTGCTGGCCAGTGGCTACCGGGGTGCGGTGTACGGCACGAACCTGGAGGGCGAGACCGTGCTGGGCATCCAGACCGTGAAGTCGGTCGACGAGATCCCCGACGGTGTGGTCGACCTCGCCTTCGTGTGCACGCCGGCGTCGACCAACCAGGAGATCCTGCGGGCCTGCGCCCGCAAGGGTGTGCGCGCCGCGTTCCTCACGTCGGCCGGCTACGGCGAGGCCGGCGAGGAGGGGCGCAAGGCGCAGGATGCGCTGGTGGCGCTGGCCCGCGAGCTCGGCATCCTGCTCGCCGGCCCCAACGGACAGGGCATCGTGTCCACGCCGTCGAAGCTGTGCGCCCAGATCGTGGCGCCGTACCCGCCGGCGGGCCGCATCGCCATCGCCAGCCAGTCGGGCAACTTCGCGTCGAGCTTCATGAACTGGGGCATCGCCACGGGGGTGGGCATCAGCCGGGCGGTGTCGGCCGGAAACGCCGCCATGCTGTCGGTGCCCGACTACCTCGACTACTTCGCCGCCGATCCCGAGACCTCGGTCGCGCTGGCCTACGTGGAGAGCGTGCCCGACGGGCGGGCCTTCTACGAGCGGGTCGCCGCGGTCGCCGCCAAGAAGCCCCTGGTGCTGGTGAAGGGGGGCGCCACCGCCGGGGGAGCGCGCGCCGCCGCCTCGCACACCGGCGCGCTGGCCGCCGACGACAAGGTCTTCGACGGCATGTGCCGCCAGGCCGGCGTCGTGCGGGCCGCCAACGTGGAGGAGGCGTTCGAGGCGGCGGCCACGTTCGCCACGCAGCCGCTGCCCAAGGGCCCGAACGTGGTCGTCATGACCACCGCCGGCGGATGGGGCGTGGTCACCGCCGATGCCATCACGCGCGACCGTGATCTGGTGCTCATGCCACTGCCCGCCGACCTGCTCGCCCAGATCGACACCAAGCTGCCGCCTCGCTGGAGCCGCAACAACCCGGTCGACCTCGCCGGCAGCGAGACCCGTGACACGATCCCCGACGTGATGGAGATCATCGCCCGTCATCCGGCGGTCGACACCATCGTGTTCCTCGGGCTCGGCATCCAGGGCAACCAGGCCAGCCTGTTGGCCAACGGCCCGTTCTACCCCGACCACGGGCTCGACCGGATCGTCGGCTTCCACCGCCGCCAGGAGGAGCGCTACGCCGAGACGGCCGATCGGCTGTCGCGCCAGACGGGCAAGCCGATCCTGTGCTCGAGCGAGCTCATCGTGGCCGACCCGACGAACCCGGGGCCGGCCACCGTCAAGGCCGGTGGCCGCCTCTGCTACCAGTCGGCCAACCGGGCCGTCACCGCGCTCGGGCACCTGTACCGCTACGCCCGCTTCCGCCAGCGCCGAGGGCTCGACTGACGATGGCGTCGCTCCTTGGCGTGGCCGTGTGGGCCCGACGCGTCGCGGTGGTCGCCCTCGTCGGCGTGGTGCCCCCGGCCGCCCTGGTGCAGTTCGCCCGCGCCAGCGACCGCACCGCGGCGCGCGGCGACGTGCCGGCGCCGGTGTCGGTCGTGGCCCCGAGCGCCCGGGTGGCCACACCGCTGCTGTCGGCTCGCCGCGTGCCCACGCTGGCGGCGCGCGTCGACCCGGTGCAGGAGCTGGCCGGGCAGCTCGAGCCGCTGCGCGGTCAGGTCACCAGTCCGGGCTGCCTCACCGTCACCATCGGTCCGTCGACCGCGTTCGACGTGCACGGGGGCGAGGCCGCCATCCCCGGGTCGACGTTGAAGGTCGTGACCGCGGCGGTGGCCCTCGACGTGCTCGATCCGGCCGGCACGTTCAAGACCGACGTGCTCACCGTGGCCGCACCCGACGCGAGTGGCGTGGTGGCCGGCGACCTCTACGTGGTCGGTGGAGGCGACCCGCTGCTGACCACCAGCGCCTATCGCGAGTGGCTCGCCACCACTCCCACGGTCAGCGAGGTGCCGACCACACCGCTCGAGTCGTTGGCCGACGCGGTGAAGGCCGCCGGCATCACCGCGGTGACCGGTGCGGTGGTGGGCGACGACGGGCGCTACGACCGCGCCTACTACGTGAGCGATCACTGGCCGGCGTCGTACCGGGCGGGGGGCACCATCGGTCCGTCGTCGGCGCTGGTCGTCAACGACGGGTACGCCCGGGCCAACCGCACCGGTGTGGCCCCGGTGGCCGACCCGCCCGCCGCGGCCGCCGGCGCGCTGGTGGCGCTGCTGCAGGAGAGGGGCATCGCCGTGGGGCAGGGCGGCCGCTCGGGCGCCGCCCCGCGCGAGGCCACGTCGGTGGCCCACGTGGACAGCCAGCCGCTGCGGTCGATCATCCGCGAGATGCTGGCGTCGTCCGACAACGACACGGCCGAACTGCTCCTGAAGGAGATCGGCCGGGCCGGCAAGGGCCAGGCGTCCACCGCTGGCGGCGTGGCCGTCGTGACCGAGAAGCTGGCATCCTGGAGCGTCCCGATGGCCGGTGTCGCCCTGTTCGACGGCTCGGGCCTGTCCCGTGACGATCGGCTCACGTGCGCGGCCCTCACCGGTGTGTTGAACCGGTTCGGCCTCGACTCGGTGCTCGTGCAGGGCATGGCGGTCGCCGGGGTCGACGGGACGCTCGCCGACCACCTGAAGGGCACGGCGGCCGAGGGTCGCATGCGGGGCAAGACCGGCACCCTGTCGGGGGTCCGCAGCCTGGCCGGTGTGTTCCCGTCCGCCGACGGCACCGCCACGATGCGGTTCGCCTTCCTGCTGCAGGGCCAAGGCATCACCCCGGCGTCGGCCGACCCGTCATGGAACCAGCTCGTGAACGCCCTGGCCACGTTCCCGGTGCGTCCCGACCTCACGCCGTACCTGCCACGCCCGGCGCTGTCCTGACCACGGGCCGGGCCGTCGGAGGGCCCCGGCGGCGCCGACGGTGACCGAGCGTGAGCTGCCGAGCGTGCCAGACCACGTGGCGCGGCCTAAGGTGCCCCACCGTGGGGGTTCTTCCGATGTTCCCGCTGGGGACCGTGCTGTTCCCGGGCGCGCTGCTGCCCCTGCACGTCTTCGAACCGCGCTACCGGGCCATGGTGCGCGACTGCGTGGCCGCCGACCACGAGTTCGGCGTCGTGCTCATCGAGCGGGGCTCCGAGGTGGGCGGGGGCGACATCCGCTCGATGGTCGGCACGATCGCCCGCATCGTGCAACTGGCCGAGACCCCCGACGGCCGGTACGCCCTCGTGGCCGCGGGCGCCCGCCGGTTGCGGGTGAAGGTCTGGCTCCCCGACGACCCGTACCCGGTCGCCGAGGTGGAGGACTGGCCCGACGACGAGGCCGACCCCGACGGCGACGAGCTGCACGACCTGTTGGACGCGACGGTGTCGCGCCTGCGCCGCGTGCTGGCGTTGGCCTCCGAGGTCGGCGACCAGGTGCCGTCGGCCACCAGCGAGCTGTCGGTCGACCCGGTACTGGCCAGCTACCACGCCGCGGCGCTGGCCCCGGTGGGGCCGGCCGACGGCCAGCGGCTGTTGGAGACGGCCGGGGTGCGCGAGCGGCTCACGCTGCTGGGGGAGCTGCTCGAGGACGCCGACGCCGTCCTCCAGTTCCGCCTGGGTGCCGGGCGGGAACCGCTCCCCGACTGAGGGCCGGGCGTCACCGTTCGGTTCGTCCGGTGCGGGCCGGCTGCGCGTGCTAGGAAGTCTGGTCATGTCGGACCAGCGCGCCCCCTCGAAGTCGAGCGGCAACTCCGTCGGTGATGTCATCGATCTCGTCAAGGGCTACGCCCGCCAGGAGACGATCGGTCCCCTCAAGCACGTCGGCCGGTGGATCGGCTTCGGCGTGGCCGGCGCGCTGCTGCTCGGATTCGGTGGCGGCCTCGTCGCCCTCGGCCTGCTCCGTCTCCTGCAGGGCACGCGCGGCGATCCCATCTTCGGTCCGAACCTGAGCTTCCTGCCGTACCTGATCACGTTGGCCGCGGCCGGACTCGGAGCGGGCCTGGCCGCGTTCCGCGTCCGCAAGACGACCTTGGCCCGCAAGGAGAGCCCCGATGAGCGCTGAGCCGATCCGACTGACCGACATCGAGTCGAAGCTGCGCCAGCTCGATGACGACGTGCGCGGCAAGGTCAGCGACAAGCGCCAGACGCTCATCCTGGGCGCCGTCGCCACGGCCATCCTCGTGCTGCTCCTGGCGTACCTGTTCGGCAAGCGCAGCGGCAAGAAGAAGTCGACCTTCATCGACATCCGGAAGCTCTGATGCGACTGCTCCCCGCCGGCGGGGTCCGCCGGTTCGTCCGACGCGCCATCTTCTACCGGGGCCTGTCCCGCGGTGGGGCCTGGCTCGGCCTCTCGGCCGCCTTGTGGGGTGGCCGTCGCGTGCGCCGCTTCTTCGGTCGTACGGAGCAGCGGGTCGGCACGCTGCGCCTACCGCCCAACAGCGGTCTCATGCTGGCCACCGGCGTCCCCCCGTCCCGCCGTCGCCGCCGCCGAGCCCGTCGGGTGACGCGCCGCGCCGGCGTCGCCCGATGAGCCGTCCGTTCAAGCTCGGCGACCGCGTCCACCTCGTCGACAGCAGGAGTCGTCACTACCTGATCACCCTGCAGGTCAACGGCGAGTTCCACACCCATGCGGGGTTCTTCAAGCACGACGTGCTCATCGACCAGCCCGAGGGCACGGTCATGAAGCTCGACCGCGGCATGTCCTACACGGCGCTGCACCCCACCTTGGAAGACTTCGTGCTGAAGATGCCCCGCGGTGCGCAGGTGATCTACCCGAAGGACATCGGCCCCATCCTCGTGCTGGCCGACATCTTCCCCGGGGCCAGGGTGCTGGAGAGCGGCGTCGGCTCGGGCGCGCTGTCGTCGGGCATGCTGCGCGCCGGCGCCGAGATCTTCGGCTACGAGCTGCGCGAGGACTTCGCCAACCGGGCCAAGATCAACGTGCAGGCCTTCCTCGGCGACGAGGTCATGGAGCGCTACCACGTCGAGCTGCGCGACTGCTACGACGGCATCGACGTGCGTGACGTCGACCGCGTGGTGCTCGACCTGCCCGAGCCCTGGCAGGTCGTGGGTCCCGCCGAGATCGCCCTGAACCGCGGCGGCATCTTCCTCGCCTACACGCCGTCGGTGATGCAGGTGTCGCAGCTGCGCGAGAAGCTCGACGCGCCGGGGTGGATCCTGCAGCGCACGCTCGAGGTGCTGAACCGCACGTGGCACGTCGCGGGACAGGCGGTGCGACCCGATCACCGCATGGTGGCCCACACGGGCTTCCTCACCGTGGCCCGGTGGATCGGCCGCTGACGCGCCGCGGTCGGGCGTGCTAGACCGCTCGGCCATGCTGCCGAGCACCATCGCCGACCTCACACCCGCCTGGTTGACCGAGGCACTGGGCCCGAGTGGGGTGCTCGACGGGGGCGAGGTGGTGGCCGTCCGCGCCGACGACATCGGTACCGGGGTCGGGGTGTTCGGGATCATCGCCCGGCTGCACCTCGCCTACCGCGGGGCGCCCCCCGAGGCGCCGGCGACCATCGTCGCCAAGCTCCCCACCGACGCCGAGGCCAATCGGCAGGTGGGCCTCGTGCTGCGCCTGTACGAGCGCGAAGGCCGCTTCTACAACGAGGTCGCGTCGAGCGTGCCGTTCCGCACGCCGCGCTGCTACCTCAGCGCACTCGATGTCGAGGCCGGGCGGTTCATCGTGCTCATGGAGGACCTGGGCGGGCTCGAGGCTGGCGACCAGTTGGCCGGCGTCGCGCCGGCCCGGGCCGGCGCCGTGCTCGACGCCCTGGCCGGGTTCCACGCCAGCTGGTGGGAATCGCCCCGCCTGGCCGAGCTGGACTGGGTGCCGGTGCAGAACGATCCGTTGTACGTGGCCGCGCTGCCGCCGATCATCGCCGCCGGCGTGGCGGCGCTCGGCGCCTACGAGGACGTGCTGCCGCCCGGGGCGATGGCGTTGGCCAAGCGGACCGAAGCGGCCTTCCCCGACGTGATCGAACGCTGCGCCGCCGGGCCGCACACGTTCGTGCACGGCGACGCCCGGCTCGACAACCTGTTCTTCACCCCCGGCACCGACGAGTTCGCCCTGCTCGACTGGCAGCTCGCGCTGCGCAACCGCGGCGTGTACGACCTGGTGTGGCTGCTGGCGACGTCGATGAACGTGGAGGATCAGGCGACGGCCGTGCCCGATCTGGTGCGCCGCTACCACCGTGCCCTGGAGGCCCACGGTGTGCGCTGGTCGCTCGACGAGTTGCGCCGGGCGGCGGCCGAGCAGTCGGTGTTCCTGCTGTCGGGGCCGTTGTCGTTGGTCGGTACCTTCGACTTCGCCGGGGCCGGCGACGGTCGGGCGGCGCAGCTCACGCGCAAGTGGGTGGGTCGCGGGTTCAACCTCGCCCTGCTGCTCGGCGCCGACGAGATCGTCTGACGGGGCGCGACGAAGGGGCGCCCTGGGGCGCCCCTTCCGCTCGATCGGGTGACCACCGGGTGGTCAGCGGCGTGGACGCCGCCGAGGCGTCAGGCCTCGATGAAGATGCACTCGCCGGGGCACTCCTCGGCGGACTCGATCACGGCGTCGAGCTTGCCGTCGGGGATCTCGGCCATGCCGTCGGCGCCCTGGGCGTTGCCGGCGGCCGTGGCGTAGACCTTGCTGCCTTCCTTCACGTAGGCGAGGCCGTCGTCCAGCAGGGTGAACACGTCCGGGCAGATCTCTTCGCAGAGACCGTCACCCGTGCAGAGATCCTGGTCGATCCAGACCTTCATGATGGGCCTTCCTCGTTGCTTCGCAGAGTTGGTACGCCGCGATCCTGTCGGATGCGCGGGCCCGGTGTGAAACCTCCGGGACCGGGCGATTTTACACGGGGATCGCCGCGGAAACACGTTTCTGCGCCGGTCTCTCGGCCGGCGCCGTGACGATCCCGTGAACCGACCGGGGATTGGCCGCGTAAGACCGAACATCTCGGTATAGGTTCCGATAAGAAGGATGTCACCGGCAGCACGCCGGGCCCCATCGCCGACGTGACCACCAGCAGTCCGGTCACGGTGAGAACGAGGTGACTTCATGCCGGACGCGGAGTACGAACGCCGATTGGCGGCCTACGCCGAAGAGCTGGCCGACCTGCGTGAGCAGGCCAAGGCGCTCGAAGAGGAGATCGTCTCGCTCCGCCGCAAGCTGGCGGACGCCCCCAAGCGCGTCCGCACGCTGGAGGAGCGGCTCCTGGAGACCAAGGGCCAGCTGGCCCAGGCGGTGTCGCAGAACGAGAAGCTGAGCTACACGCTCCGCGAGGCACGCGAGCACATCGCCGCCCTGCGCGAGGAGGTCGACAAGCTCTCGCAGCCCCCGTCGGCCTACGGCGTGGTCGTCGGCAAGAACGACGACGGCTCCGTCGACGTGCTCACCTCCGGCCGAAAGATGCGCGTGACGCTGCGCCCCGACATCGACCACGCCTCGCTCCAGCGGGGCCAGGAGGTCGTGCTCAACGAGAGCTTCAACGTGGTCATGGCCCGGGCCCCCGAGATCGCCGGCGAGGTCGTCACCATCCGCGAGGTGATGGAGGACGGTCTGCGGGCGCTCGTGGTCGGCCGGGCCGACGAGGAGCGCGTGTGCGAGCTGTCCGACGAGCTGCGCGACCTCAAGCTGCGCGCCGGCGACTCGGCGCTCATGGACGCCCGCTCGGGGCTGTTGCTCGAGAAGCTGCCCCGACCCGAGGTCGAGGACCTGCTGCTCGAGGAGGTGCCCGACATCTCCTACGCCGACATCGGCGGCCTCGACGTGCAGATCGAACAGATCGCCGACGCGGTCGAGCTGCCCTACATGTACGCCGAGCTGTTCGCCGAGCACCAGCTGCCGGCGCCGAAGGGCATCCTGCTCTACGGCCCGCCCGGATGTGGCAAGACGCTCATCGCCAAGGCCGTCGCCAACTCGCTGGCCAACAAGGTCGTCGAGAAGACCGGCGGCACCGGCAAGGGCCGGAGCTACTTCATCAACATCAAGGGCCCCGAGCTGCTGAACAAGTACGTGGGTGAGACCGAGCGCCAGATCCGGCTCGTGTTCCAGCGGGCCCGTGAGAAGAGCGAGGAGGGCTGGCCCGTCATCGTGTTCTTCGACGAGATGGACTCGATGTTCCGCACGCGCGGCTCGGGCATCAGCTCCGACATGGAGTCCACGATCGTGCCCCAGTTGCTCGCCGAGATCGACGGTGTCGAAGGGCTGCGCAACGTCATCGTCATCGGTGCCACCAACCGCGAAGACCTCATCGACCCGGCCATCCTGCGCCCCGGCCGCCTCGACGTGAAGATCAAGATCGAACGGCCCGATGACACGTCGGCCCGCCAGATCTTCGGTCGCTACCTCACCACCGGGATCCCACTCAGCCAGGAGGAGGTCGGCCGCCACGGCGGGCCTGACCAGGCGATCACCGCCATGATCCGCGCCACGGTCGACGAGATGTACCGCGTCGACGACGCCAACCGCTTCCTGGAGGTCACCTACCAGAACGGCGACAAGGAGATCCTCTACTACAAGGACTTCGCGTCGGGCGCCATGATCGAGAACATCGTCCGACGGGCCAAGAAGCTGGCCATCAAGCGCCACATCGCTGGCGGCCCCAAGGGCGTGTGCACGGACGACCTCCTCGCGTCCATCCGGCAGGAGTACAAGGAGCACGAGGACCTGCCGAACACGACCAACCCCGACGACTGGGCCAAGATCTCGGGCAAGAAGGGTGAGCGCATCGTGTTCATCCGCACGCTGGTGAACGAAGGCGCCAAGCAGGCCGAGGGCGGTCGGGCCATCGAGCGCGTCGCCACCGGTCAGTACCTGTAGCCGCCACGGACCGTGCCGCCACGAGCGGCACCGTCAGACGTCGAGGTCCAGGTCGAGGCCGGCCAGTGCGTCGGCGCGCGCTTCGCCGATGGCGTGGCCGGCGTGCGTGGCGATGGCCTGCAGGCCATCGACGGTGAGCTCGTCGGGTGGCACCGACTCGTTGCCGATCACGTGCAGCACACCGACCGGGCGCCCGAGGAAGGTGACGGGCACGCACGCGGCCGACACCGCCCCGTAGGGGCGTCCCGAGAGCTTCGGGCAGGCACCGAGCTCGTTGGGGGACGAGAACACGAGCGTGCGTCCCTCGCGCACGGCCGCGCACGAGCCCAGGCCGGGCACCGGGCACGCCGGGCCACCGGGCAGGTTGCCGTGCACCACGGCGGGCGACACGGTGGGTTCCAGCTCGTCGGCCAGCAGCAGTTCCACGCTCTGGCCGGGCACGAGCTCGCGGAGGGCATCGGCCACCATGGAGCGGGCCTCGGCCTCGGTGCTCACCCGGTCGAACCCCGCCCCCAGCGTACGGTCCCGATCGACGCGGTCCTGGGCGGTCTGCCATCTGCCCACGAGCGTGTTGAGGACGGTGCTCGCCCGCGTGACCTCGTCGTCGGGCTCGTCGCCGGCGAGGAGCGAGCGCACGCCGGTGATCGCCTCACGACCGGCGGCGTCGAGCTCGCGCAGCCGACGGCGGAGGCGGCCGATGGTGACCGCCCCCAGCAGGGCGACGCCGGCGACGGCACCTGCACCGAAGCCGAGGGCCAGGGCCATGTCGGTGCTCAGCCGCGACACCACCCGGGCGAGCGCGGCGTCGCGCTCGTCGCTCGTCTGGCCGGCCAGCACCTCGGCGTCCTTGCCCACGAAGGTGGCCGTGAGCGCGTTCGGGCCGAGCGTCAACGATCGGGCGGCATCGGCGCGCCCGGCCTGCAGCGCTGACCAGATGTGGGTGTCCACCGAACGGAACGCCCCCACCTCGGAGCGCATCTTGGCGAGCAGGGCGAGCTGGCTCGGCGTGTCGACCAGCTGCGTGAGGGCGTCGAGGGCGGTGTCGACCCGTTCGAGCTTGGCCTCGAACACGGCCCGCCCCTCGCCGTCGTAGAGCACGTAGCTCGTCTGCCCCTGCAGCATGCCGGCGACCTCGGTGCGCAGCTCGTTGGCGGCGGCCGCCAGCCTGAGGTGTTGGGTCTCGATCCTGTGGGTCGCGATGTGCGACTGGCGGAACGCCCACCACGACCATGACCCCGCCGCCGCCAGGAGGGCCACGAAGACCACTGCCGCCGCCGTCGGTGCGGACGCGAGCGACGACGCGGCGCGTGACCGGCGCCGGCGGCCGACGCTCACGGCAGGACGCCGTCGAAGTCGGTGCTCTCGTCACCCACTTGGACGTGCAGTGTGAACGCGTGCCCCGCCGGCAGACGGGTGTTCGTGCCGTAGTGGGAGTCGGGCTCACCGATGACGATGTCGTGCATGAGGGTCGCGTCCACGTCGTAGGTGTGGCCGCCGGTGTGGTCGGTCATCGTCATCACGGGATGGGCGTCGACCACGGGCTTGCCGTCGTCGATGCCGTACACGTGCACCTCGACGTGTCGGGTGTCGGTGGTGGCGGTGTCGATGACGCCGGGGTGACCGCGCACGACGACCTCACCGTCGGCAGGGCGCAGGCTCGCCATCTCGTCGTGGGTGTACATGCGCTCGGGGGCGAGGATGTCCATCACGATCAGGTAGTGCCCGGTGGTGCGCGTGAGCACCAGCCCGTGCTCGGGTCCGCTCTCGGACGGGGGCGAGCTCGCCCCGCCACGCCCGGTACCACACGCCGCCAGGACGACCACGAGGAGTGAGGCCCACCGGGCGTGGCGCGTGCCACGGCTTCGGCGGAGCGGGCGGGGTAGGGTCCGCCTCGTGGCGATCCCGAAGGTGTGCGGCATCGAAACGGAGTATGGCATCCTCGTCCGGGGTGCCGACGTCAACCCCATCGCCGCGTCGTCCATTCTCGTCAATGCCTATGTGAGCCAGTTCCGTCGCCGCGTCGGCTGGGACTTCGAGGACGAATCGCCGGCCAGCGACGCCCGCGGCTTCCTGACGGACGGGGCCATGCCGCCCGAGGTCGAGACGCACCTCGTGAACGCCGTGCTCACCAATGGGGCGCGCTACTACGTCGACCACGCCCACCCCGAGGTGTCCACACCCGAGTGCGTCGACGCCCGCGAGATCGTGCGCTGGGACCGGGCGGGCGAGCTCATCGTGGTGGCCTCGATGGCCCTGGCCCAACGGCTCCTGCCCGCGGGCGCTGAGCTCGTCTGCTACAAGAACAACTCCGACGGCAAGGGCAACAGCTACGGCTGCCACGAGAACTACCTCATGGCGCGCGAGACGCCGTTCGGTCGCATCGTCAGCCAGGTCACACCCCACTTCGTCACCCGTCAGATCATCTGCGGCGCCGGCAAGGTCGGTGTCGAGCTGCCCGGCCTCACCGCGCGCGACGTGCCGTTCCAGATCAGCCAGCGCGCCGACTTCTTCGAGGAGGAGGTCGGCCTCGAGACCACGTTGAAGCGGCCCATCGTCAACACGCGTGACGAACCGCATTGCGACGCCACGAAGTACCGCCGGCTGCACGTCATCGTCGGCGACGCCAACATGGCTCAGGCGTCCACGTTCCTGAAGGTCGGCTCGTCGGCGATCGTGCTGGCCATGATCGAGGACGACGTGCTCGGCACCGACCTCGTGCTGGCCAACCCGGTCAGCGCGATCCGCGACGTCAGCCACGACCCCACGTTGCAGCGCACGATCGGGCTGAAGGACGGCCGCCGCCTGCGGGCGATCGACATCCAGTGGCTGCTGGTGGAGCGGGCCCGCAAGTACGAGCGCGAGCGCGGCCTGGCCTGCGTCGGCGAAGAGGTCGGCGCCGAGGTGCTGCGCATGTGGGAGGAGGTCCTGACCGGGCTCGAGCGCGACCCCGGCTCGGTGGCCCACCTCGTCGACTGGGTGGCCAAGCGGCGTCTGCTCGAGGCCTACGCCGAGCGCCACGGCATCGGGTGGGGCGACGCCCGACTGCGGGCCATGGATCTGCAGTACCACGACATGCGCCCGGCCAAGCGGCTGTCGGACCGCCTCGATCTCGAGCGTCTCGTGTCCGAGGCCGATGCGGAGATCGCGGTCGAAGCGCCACCGGGCACCACGCGGGCCTTCTTCCGGGGACGCTGCCTGGCCAAGTGGCCCGAGGAGATCGTGGCCGCCAACTGGGACTCCCTCGTGTTCGACGTGGGCCGCGACCCGCTCCGGCGGGTGCCCATGATGGAACCGTGCCGCGGAACCGCCGAACTTGTGGGTAGGTTGATCGACGAGTGCACCACGGCGGCCGAGCTCCTCGACCGCCTGGGTGCCTAGGACGGAGCGCTCCTCGCCCGAGGGGCCGCAGGTAGGGGAACCAACATGGCAGAGCGCACCCAGAAGCAGCGCAGCGCCCCCGAGCGCACCGAGGAAGCGGTCGAGGAAGCACCCGCGTCCACCGCTCGGGGCGAGAAGCTCAAGGCGGAGATGGACGACCTGCTCGACGAGATCGACGACGTCCTCGAGACCAACGCCGAGGAGTTCGTCAAGAGCTACGTGCAGAAGGGCGGCCAGTAGGCGGCATCGTCGGGCGTGTGGACCGGGTTCCCGGTAGCCTGCCGCCAGCTATGTCGATGCCGTTCTTCACACCGGGTGATGATCCCGGTTCGAACTTCCCCGATCTCCTGCGCCGCATCGGTGCCAGCCCGTTCCCGGGCGGCGCGAGCGGTGCCGCGGCGCTCGATCTGCCCCACGCCACCACCTGCGTCGCGCTGCGCTTCGCCGACGGTGTCGTGATGGCGGGCGACCGCCGGGCGACCGCCGGGAACCTCATCAGCCACCGCACCATGGAGAAGGTCTGCGAGGCCGACCGCTTCAGCGGTGTGGCCATCGCCGGCACGGCCGGGCCGGCGATGGAGATGGTGAAGCTGTTCCAGCTCCAGCTGGAGCACTACGAGAAGGTCGAGGGCGTGACGCTCTCGCTCGAGGGCAAGGCCAACCAGCTGAGCCAGATGCTGCGGGGCAACCTGCCGGCGGCCATGCAGGGGCTCGTCGTCGTGCCGATCTTCGCCGGCTGGGACCAGCGGCGCGGCGTGGGTCGGTTGTTCGCCTACGACGTGACCGGCGGTCGCTACGAGGAGGCCGATCAGGTCTCCACCGGCTCGGGCAGCCTGCACGCCGGCACCGTGATCAAGGTCGGCTTCCACCCCGGGCTCACCCGTGACGAAGCGATCGAGCTGTGCGTCAAGGCCCTGTGGGAAGCGGCCGACAACGACTCGGCCACCGGTGGCCCCGACCTCGTGCGGGGCATCTACCCCGTGGTCGCCACGATCACCGAGCAGGGCTACGAGCGCGTGGGCGACGACGAGCTCGCCGCCCGCTTCGCCGTGATCGCCGAGGCCAAAGGGGTGCGGCTGTCATGAGCATGATGCCCTACGTCGCACCCGAGCAGCTGATGAAGGACCGGGCCGACTACGCCCGCAAGGGCATCGCCCGGGGCCGCAGCCTCACGGCCGTCCTCTACGACGACGGCGTGGCGTTGGTGGCCGAGAACCCGTCGAACACGCTGCGCAAGGTCAGCGAGATCTATGACCGCATCGCGTTCGCCGGTGTCGGCAAGTACAACGAGTTCGACCAGCTGCGCGTGGCCGGCATCCGGGCCGCCGACCTGAAGGGCTACCAGTACAGCCGTGACGACGTCGACGCCCGCAGCCTGGCCAACCAGTACGCCCAGATCCTCGGGCAGATCTTCACCCATGAGATGAAGCCGATGGAGGTCGAGATCCTGGTGGCCGAGGTCGGCCTGCAGCCCGGTCGCGATCAGATGTTCCACATCCTCTACGACGGCACGGTCATGGACGAGCAGCGCTTCAGCGTGCTCGGCGGCGAGGCCGAGACCATCGCCACCCGCCTCGGCGAGGCGTTCCAGGAAGGCCTGGCCCTGCCGGGCGCGGTGAAGATCGCCGCCCAGGCGCTGGCCGGTCCGAACCGGAGCCTGAGCGCGGATGATCTCGAGGTGGGGGTGCTGGCCCGCTCCAACGGTCGCCGGTGCTTCCACCGCCTCACCGACAGCGAAGTAGCGGGCTTCCTGGCCTGACCGATCAGGGCTGCGCCCGGCGGCGCAGCTCCGCTTCCAGCTCCGCGATCCGGGCTCGGGCCGCGTCGGTCTCGGCCCGTGCCGAATCGACCTCGCGTTCGGCCCGGTCGGCGCGCTCGGTCTCCTCGACCAGCCAACCGAAGGGGTCGTCGCCCGGGCGCACGATGCGCCCGGCCGGACAGCACACGGCCAGATGGCCGTCGGCCATGGCGAAGGTGAGGGCGAGCCCCGGGCTGAAGGTGCCGACGGCCGAGCGCTCCACGAGCGCGCCGCCGTCGTCGACCACGCGCACCACGGCCTCGTGGACGGGGTCGAGCACGTAGACCTCGCCGACGCCGAGGTCGAGGAGTCGCCGTGACCGGCGGGCGATCTCGGCCCTCGTGTTCGACGGCGACAGGATCTCGACGCACACGGACGGTTGTGGGTCGGTGGCGGTTGGCTCATAGCGGCCGAACTCGCGGCCGGCCGCGTGGGGCACGACCATCACGTCCGGCGCGGTGTGGGGGCCGCCGTCACCGGGGGCGAAAGCGACGTTGCCCGTCACCAGGTGGCCGGTGCCGGCCAGCGTGTGACGCGCCGCGTTGAGCAGCACGAGCCCCCAGTCGACGTGCGCGGTGGACTCCATGAGGGGGTTCGCCTCTTCCCCGGGAAGATGCGCGTACTCGACCACGGGCTGATCAGCCACGCGTCGCAGGCTATCGCTCATCGGTTCTCTCCCGATGTCGTGGAACGGAAGGAGAGGGAAGTGGGGTCGGAGCGTACCCGCGACCGCCGGGGTGCGGAAGAGGTCAGAGCTGGAACTGGCCGACGAGGCGACGCAGCTCCTCGGCGGTGCCGGCCACTCGGCCGGCCGCCTCGCGCGTCGACGATGCGCCGAGAGACGCCTCTTCGGCCGCCGTCGCCGCTGACGCCACGCCGTCGCGCACCTCGACCGTGGAGCGCGCCGCGCTCTCGACCGTGGCGGTGATCGTCTGTGTGGTCGCCGACTGCTCCTCGGTCGCGGCGGCGATCACGGCCTGCTCGTGATCCAGGCGTCCGATCGTCTCGCGGATCGCTTCGAGGGCGAGACCCATGGCGCTCACGGAGCTGCTGATGGTGGACAGGCGGTCGGCGATGTTCTGCGTGGCCTCCGACGTGGCCCGCGAGAGCTCCTTCACCTCGCCGGCGACGACGGCGAAGCCCTTGCCGTGCTCACCGGCTCGCATCGCCTCGATCGTCGCGTTCAGGGCGAGCAGGTTGGTCTTGTCGGCGATCTCGTTGATCGCCTCGGCCACGCGGGCGATCTCGTTGGAGTTGTCCTGGAGGCTGCCCATCACCGCTTCGGCGTTGTTCGTGGCATCGACCGCGGCCGACGACACCGACGCGACACCGGACGTGGCCCGAGCCACCTCGGCAATGGCGATCGAGAACTCGCGCGCCGACGTGGCCAGTTCGTCGATGGCGGTGGCGACCTCGTGGGAGTGGTGGGCGGCGCTGGCGGTGCGGGCCTCGGTGTCGGCCGCGGTGGCGGCCAGGCCGCCGCTCAGCGACGCGAGGGCGGCCGCCTCCTGCACCAGGCTGGACGAGGCCGTCTCCACCTGCCGGAAGCTGCCCACGATGCGATCGAGCATCGTGTTGAAGGAGCCGCCGATGTCGGCGACCTCGTCGGCGCGGTCGAGCTCGAAGCGCAGGCGGAGGTCACCTTCACCGCAGCGGGCCATCGTGTCCTCGAGGAGCATGATGCGCTTGGCGATGGCCTTGTTGACGATGGTGCCGATCAGCAGGGTCACCAGCGCGACGCCCACCGCCAGCGCCAGCAGGAGCTTCATCTGCGTGTCGGCGGCGGCCAGCGAGCTGTCCTCGACGGTCTTGGCCTCGCTCACGGTGCGGGCGGCGATCTGGTCGATGACGCCACGGTGCTCCCGGTAGGCGGGGGTCATCTCGTTGATGAGCACCTGACGTGCCGTCACGCCGTCGCTCTGCTCGACCGCGGGCTTGAAGCTCTTGTCGTAGGCGGTGAAGAACTTCCGGGCGCCTTGATCGGCCTGGGCGACGAGGTCCTTGGTGGTTCCCGTTGCGAGCGTCGTCTGCCAGTAGATGCTGCGGTCGCGGTAGTCGGTGCGCAGCTTGTCGAACGACCGCGTCAGCTCGGCGATGCGGGCGGTGTCCTTGGCGTCGGTCGCATCGGTCATCTGCGACGCGACGAGGTCGGCCTCGATGATGTAGAGCGGAGGCGGGAGCACGTCGGCCAGCAGCAGGTTGTTCTGGGCGATCTGCGCGTAGCGCGGCCCACCGACGCGCAGCTCCCGGAACCCCCCGATGCTGATCGCCGACGTGACGCCGAGCCCGACCACCCCCAGCGCCACCAGAAGGTTGATGCGACTCTTGATCGAGCTGAACTTCGGCATGTCTGAATACCTCGCCCGCAGGGATGAACGCTCTTTTCATCGGCTCGATGGGGAGGACTCCTTGAGCAGTTCGTCCTACGACGGTCAGATAACGGTCAGATTCGCAGGGGCGAATGCTCGTCTACCGTGCCGTCATGAACCGTCCCCTGCGCGTCGGCGTGCAACTGCCCGAGGTCGAGCGGGAGGTACGTTGGCCCGAACTGGCCGCCATGGCCGGGCTGATCGAGGCGGCCGGCTTCGACTCGCTCTGGGTCGGTGATCACCTGCTGTACGACCGGCCCCCACTCGGCCCCCGTGGCCCGTGGGAGGCATGGACGCAGCTCGCCGCGGTCGCGGCGGTGACCGAGCGCGTCACCATCGGTCCGCTCGTCGCCTGCGCGGGGTTCCACGACCCGGCCATGCTGGCCAAGCTGGCGGCCACGGTCGACGAGGTGAGCGGTGGCCGGCTCGTCGTCGGCCTCGGCGCCGGCTGGAACCGCACGGAGTTCGACGCCTTCGGCTTCCCGTTCGACCGGCGCGTCGAGCGGTTCGAGGAGGCCTTCACCATCATCCGTGGGCTGCTGGCCGGTGAACGGGTGACGTTCACCGGCCAGCACCATCGGGTCGAGGGCGCGGTGTTGCTGCCGGCGTCGGCGCGCGCCGGGGGACCTCCGTTGATGATCGGTTCCACCGGGCCGCGCGTGCTGGCCTCCACCATCGCCCACGTCGATGTGTGGAACGCGTGGTGGACCGACTTCGCCAACGACCCCGCCGGCATCGCCGCCCTGCGCGACCGCGTCGACGCCGCCTGCGAGCGGGTCGGCCGCGACCCGTCCACCGTCGAGCGCACCGTGGCCGTACTGGTCGCGCCGCTCGGTGACGCCGCCCGCGTGGCCACGCCGGGGCGCCGCGCCGCGCCGGCGCTCACCGGGTCGCCGGCGGCGATCGCAACGACACTGGCTGCCTTCGCCGCCGAGGGCATCGCCCACGTGCAGTTCGTGCTCGACCCGATCACTCTGCCCGCCATCGAGGCCGCGGCCGCCGTCTTGGCCCGGCTCGACACCTGACCACGGCCGGGGCGCCGCCAAATACCCGGGCCCCAGTGCCCGCCGGGCGCCCGTGGGGGATACGGTGCCCCTTGTGGAGCGACGCATCTTCGGTCTCGAAAACGAGTACGGCGTCACCTGCACGCTGCGTGGGCAGCGTCGGCTGAGCCCCGACGAGGTGGCCCGGTACCTGTTCCGCCGGGTCGTGTCGTGGGGTCGCAGCTCGAACGTGTTCCTGGCCAACGGCGCCCGGCTGTACCTGGACGTCGGGTCGCATCCCGAGTATGCCACGCCCGAGTGCGACTCGATCTATGACCTCGTCGTGCACGACAAGGCCGGCGAGCGCATCCTGGAGCAACTGCTGGGCTCGGCCGAACAGCGACTCCGCGAGGAGGGCATCCGCGGCGTCATCTACCTCTTCAAGAACAACACCGACTCGGCCGGCAACAGCTACGGCTGCCACGAGAACTACCTCACGAGCCGGCGCGACGACCTGGCTCACTACGCCGAGGTCCTCATCCCGTTCTTCGTGTCCCGGCAGATCTACGCCGGCGCCGGCAAGGTGCTGCAGACGGCGCGGGGCGCCATGTACTGCCTCGCCCAGCGCGCCGAGCACATCTGGGAAGGCGTCAGCAGCGCCACCACCCGCAGCCGCCCGATCATCAACACGCGTGACGAACCCCACGCCGATGCCGAGCGCTACCGGCGTCTGCACGTGATCGTGGGCGACTCGAACATGAGCGAGTACACGACCTTCCTGAAGGTCGGGGCCACGTCGATCCTGCTGCGCATGCTCGAGGACCCGTCGGTCGTGCTGCGTGACATGTCGCTCGAGAACCCCATCCGGGCCATCCGCGACATCAGTCACGACATCACCTGCCGACGCACCGTGCGCCTCAACAACGGGCGCGAGGTGTCGGCCCTCGACATCCAACGCGAGTACCTCGACCGGGCGCTGCGCTACGCCGATGCCCGGGGCCTGTCGCCGCTGGAGACGAAGGCGCTCGAGATGTGGGAGCACTGCGTCACCACGATCGAGTCCGATCCCATGAAGCTCGACCGCGAGGTCGACTGGGTCATCAAGTACAAGCTCATCGAGGCCTACCGCGAGCGCCACGGCATCGAGCTCAGCGACCCGCGCGTCGCGCTGATGGATCTGCAGTACCACGACATCCACCGCCAGCGCGGCCTGTTCTACAAGCTGCAGGACCACGGCATGGTCGAGCGCATGTGCACCGATGCCGACATCGACACCGCCATCGACACCCCGCCCCAGACCACCCGGGCCCGACTGAGGGGCGAGTTCATCCGGCGGGCCAAGGAGCGCAAGCGCGACTACACCGTGGACTGGGTGCACCTGAAGCTCAACGACCAAGCTCAGCGGACCGTGCTGTGCAAGGACCCGTTCAAGAGCCGCGACGAGCGGGTCGAGAAGTTGATCGCCAGCCTTTAGGCAGCCTTGTGAGGTCGTGCCACCCGAAACAGAGGTGGGCCCGATACGGTGCTGCCCGTGACCTCGCAGGATCCCCTCGGCGGCGACCGCAACCCGAATCCGTGGTACGCCGCCGTCGATCCGGCCAAACCGGAGACAGTGGTCGTCGACTGGCCGCCCGCCGAGGCGAAGGCGGCCCGCCGTCGCAAGCAGGCCTCGGGGGCCCGGTCGCTCGTGGAGTGGGTGGCCGTCATCGCCGGCGCCCTGCTGGTGGCCGTGCTCATCCGCACCCTGTTCCTGCAGACGTTCTACATCCCGTCCGAGTCGATGGAGACGACGCTCCTCAAGAACGACCGGGTGCTGGTGAACAAGCTCTCGTACAAGGTGCACGATGTGCACCGCGGCGATGTCGTGGTGTTCAAGCGCCCGCCGCGGGAGTCGAACACCGAGATCAAGGACCTCATCAAGCGGGTCATTGCCCTGCCCGGCGAGACCGTGCAGGGGCGTGACGGCAAGGTCATCGTCGACGGGCGCGAGCTCACCGAGCCGTACGTCGATCCCGGCAAGGTCACCAGTGACTTCGGCCCGGTGAAGATCTCCTCCGGCATGGTGTGGGTGATGGGCGACAACCGCCCGAACTCGCAGGACTCCCGCTTCTTCGGGGCCATCGACCAGAGCCTCATCGTGGGCCGGGCCTTCGTGAAGATCTGGCCGCTCGGCCGCATGGGCTGGCTGTAGCCGTCCGCCACCGCGCTCGGCTCGCGCTCAGGCGGCACCCAGCTCGTCGGTGACCACGTCCATCATCCGGTCGACGAAGTCGGAGAAGACCGCGTCACACCCCATCCGGACGGCGTCGCGCAACTGCGGTTCGAACTGCAGATCCCACGACATGGCCAGCCGGTCGAACCGGTGGAACAGCGTCACCAGTCCACCGGTCCAGTCGGTGTAGTGCATGTTCATGGCATGCACACCCCGCTCGGCCAGCACGGCCGCGTGGCGTTCGGGTCCGGTCGTCAGCCGCTTGAGCCGGGTGGAGTGCACCAGCCGCACACCCGGGACGACATCGGCCTGCAGTCGGGTCAGTTCGTCGAGCGAGGGGTGGCACAGCCACAGGCGTTCGAGCAGCGCCGGGCGCAGGCCGGCGACGACCTTCACGACCTCGGCGCCGGCCGACGGGTCCTTCAGGTCGAGCGACAGGTGCCATTCGCCCGTCTGGGCCTCGACCAGGTCGGCCAGGGTCGGCATGTGGGCCGGCAGCTGATCGCGCCGGAGCTCGCCGATCGGCTTCTTGCGCAGACCCTGGCGCACGATCCCGTCGTGGTCGAGCACGGCGACCCCGTCGGCGGTCATCCACACGTCGCTCTCCAGCCCGGTGGCGCCCAGGCGCAGGGCGAGGGCGAAGCTGCCCAGGGTGTTCTCCCGCTCGTGGGCCTTGGCGCCCCGGTGGCCGAAGGCGACAGGGCGGGCCAGCAGGGAGGGGAGGCGCTGCTGCACGGGTCGATCCTGCCACGCCGGTCCCGCTCGGCGGGCTCCCGTCGGGCCTGGCGGGACGGCTCGTGGGCGGCGACCCGTCTGAGCTGTCCCCGGCTCCCTATGCTGTAGCCCGTGTTCAACGTGACCGGTGGCGAGGTGATCATCATCATCCTCGCGGCCCTGGTGATCCTGGGGCCCGAGAAGTTGCCCGTCATGCTCAAACGCGCCGGCAAGCTGTACGGCGAGCTGCGCCGCATGTCCGACGGCTTCCAGCAGGAGATCCGCAGCGCGCTCGACGAGCCCACCCGCGAGCTGCGTGACACCGTCGAGATGGCCAAGTCGTCGTTCACCGGTGTGGCCGACGCGGCCAAGTCGATGGTGCGCCCCGATCTGTCCGAGGGCGACCGCACCGACAAGCTCGAACCGGCCGCCGAGCAGCCGGCCGTACCCGATCCGTTCGCGCCGACCATGCTCGACGACGCCGAGCGCGCCCGGTTGACGGCGCCGGTCCTGCCTCCGGTGCGGGTACCCGAGCCGGCTCCGCCCGCCGCCTTCCCGGCGCCCACCCTCGCGCCGCCGGCCGCGGCCCTGCCCCCGCCGCCGCCCCCGGTCATGAACGGTCACGCGCCGGCGGCCCTGCCACCCCCGGCGTTCCCCGCGCCGCTGCCCCCGCCCGCCACAACGGTCGAGGCCTCATGAGCGTCGACGCCGACAAGAAGGCGGCGAAGGCGACCAAGCAGGCTGAGAGCGAGGCGAAGAAGGCCGCCCGGAAGGCGGCCAAGGCCGAGCCCGTCACGGCGCCCACCGACGACCGGATGACGCTGACCGAGCACCTCGCCGAGCTGCGGTCCCGCATCGTCAAGTGCCTCCTGGCCCTCGTGATCGGCGCCGCCCTGGTCTTCGCGTTCTACGACCAGGTGCTCCACTTCCTCAGTCACCCGTTCTTCGACTTCTGCAACAGCCTCAAGGGCTCGAGCAAGTGCGCGATCGAAGCGAAGTCGGGGACGCCTCAGTTCCTCGCCCTCGATCCGCTCGAGCCGTTCCTCACCCGTACCCGCCTCTCGCTGTGGGGCGGCATCATCCTGGGCCTGCCCGTCATCCTCTGGCAGATCTGGCGCTTCGTGGTGCCCGGCCTGCACAGCAAGGAGAAGAAGTACGCGGTGCCGTTCGTGGTCTCGTCGGTGGTGCTGTTCCTGTTCGGCGCCTTCATCGCCTACATCATCCTGTCGAAGTCGCTGGAGTTCCTGATCGGCTGGGGTGGCGCCAGCTTCCAGGTGTCGTTCACCATCGACAAGTACATCCGGCTGCTCACCCTGATGATGCTGGCGTTCGGCACCGGCTTCCTGTTCCCCGTGCTGCTCGTGTTCCTCGAGCTCGTCAACGTGGTGACACCCCGCAAGCTGCTGGGCTGGTGGCGGCACGCCACGGTGCTCATCATCCTGGCCGCCGCCGTGATCACCCCCAGCGGCGACGTGTTCAGCCTGTTCGGCCTGGCCGTCCCCATGTGGATCTTCTACTGGGCGGCCATCCTGATCGGATGGCTGGCCACCCGGAACCGGGGCAAGGCCACCGCGTCCTGACCCGGCGGCCACCGTCGACCGCACAACCGTCGGTGAAGTCGGGCACACTGGGGCCGATGGAACCGGACCGCGACGCGCTCGCCGCCCGGTACGGCTTCCCCCTGGACGACTTCCAGGTGCATGCCATCGCCGCCATCGCCGCGGGCCGCCACGTGCTGGTCGCCGCGCCGACCGGGTCGGGCAAGACCGTCATCGCCGAGGAGGCGATCCACCGGGCGCTGGCCGAGGGACGCCGGGCGTTCTACACGGCGCCGATCAAGGCCCTGTCGAACCAGAAGTACCACGACCTCGCAGCCGAGCACGGCGCCGACCGCGTCGGCCTGCTCACCGGTGACAACGCCATCAACGGTGACGCCCCGGTGGTGGTGATGACCACCGAGGTGCTGCGCAACATGATCTACGCCCGCTCTGCCGGGTTGGCCCGTCTGGGCTACGTGATCCTCGACGAGGTCCACTACCTGCAGGACACCTACCGCGGGCCGGTGTGGGAGGAGGTCATCATCCACCTGCCCGCCACGGTGCACCTCGTGTGCCTGTCGGCCACCGTGTCGAACGCGGATGAGCTGTGCGAGTGGATCACGACCGTCCGGGGTCCCACCACCGCGGTGGTGGAGACGCGCCGCCCGGTTCGGCTCGACCACCTGTACATGGTCGCCGACAAGACCGCGGAGCGGTTGCACCTGCTGCCGACCATCGTGGACGGTCGCCCCAACCCCGAGGCGAGCCGGCTCGACAGCGAGGCGGCGCGCGGTGGTCGGGGTAGCAACGCCAGCGTGCGTCACCGGGCCCGCCGCAAGCTGGCCACGCCCCGCCGGCTGGAGCTCGTGGACCGCCTGGAGGAGGAGGGCATGCTGCCGGCGATCGTCTTCGTGTTCTCCCGCAACGGGTGCGACGAGGCGGCCCAGTCGCTGGTGGACGCCGGCGTGCGGCTCACCACCGGACCCGAGCGCGACCGGGTCCGCGAGATCGTGGCGAACCGCCTCGACGACATGGACGACCGCGACCTCGCAGTGCTGGGCTACGGGCGCTTCCTCGCCGGCCTCGAAGCGGGCTTGGCTGCCCACCACGCCGGCATGGTGCCGCCATTCAAGGAGGTGGTGGAGCAGTGCTTCGCCGAGGGCCTGGTGAAGGTCGTGTTCGCCACGGAAACGTTGGCGGTCGGCATCAACATGCCGGCGCGTTCCGTCGTGATCGAGAAGCTCACCAAGTTCACCGGTGAGCACCACGAGTTCCTCACACCGTCCGACTACCACCAGCTCACCGGGCGCGCCGGCCGCCGCGGCATCGACCCCCTCGGGTTCGCGGTCACGCTGTGGAGCCCGTTCGTCACGTTCGACCAGGTGGCCGCGCTGGCGTTGAGCCGCAGCTTCCAGCTCACCAGCGCGTTCCGGCCCACCTACAACATGGCCGCCAACCTCGTGCGCACCTACGCCGCCGACCGCGCCCATCACCTGCTGAACCTGTCGTTCGCCCAGTACCAGGCCGACCGCGACATCGTGAAGATCGAGGCGCGCATCGAGCGACGCACCGCGCAGCTCGTTGATCTGCGGGAGCAGGTCGCGAGTCCCCACGGCGACGTCGACGACTACCGCGGCCGCCTGCGCGCCGCCGACGACGCGCGGCGCCGTCGGTTCGGCGCCGCCTCCAACCCCGAGGCGATCGAGCTCGCGCTCTTGAAGCTCAAGCCGGGCGACGTCGTCGAGATCGAGCAGGGCAAGCACGTGGGGCGCGCCGCGGTGCTCACGGTGGCCAGCCGCAAGAACGCATCCACGAGGCTGCGGGCCGTGACGCCGCACCGCGTGCAGGTGCTGCTGTCGGCTCAGGACTTCAGCGCCCCGCCGCGCGCCGTCGGCCGCATCGAGCTGCCGACCCCGTTCGCGCCGAACCGCCAGAGCTACCAGCGTGAGGTCGCCCGGCTGCTCGAGCGGGCCAAGCTCGGCCCCCGCGGGCCGCGCCACGGGCGCCCGCCCGACCCGGCCACCGACGAGCACCCCGTGCTGGCCGACCCCGATCTGGCCGAGCGGCTCAAGGCGGCGGCCGCCGCCGAACGCGTCGAGCGCGAGCTGGCCGAGCTGACCACGCGGGTGCGCAGCCGCAGCCACAGCCTGGCCCGCCGCTTCGACCAGGTGCTCGAGATCCTGTCGACGCGCGGGTACGTGGACGGCTGGTCCCTCACGCCCAAGGGCACATCGCTGGCCCGGCTCTTCCACGAGTCCGACCTCCTGGTCTCCGAGGTCATGCACCACGGGCTCTTCGACGACCTCGAGCCGGCCGCGCTGGCCGGGCTCGTGTCGGTGTTCGTGTACGAGCACCGCTCCAGCGAAGCACCGCCGACCCCGTGGTTCCCGTCGGCCGACGTGCGGCGACGTTGGCAGTCGATCGAGAAGCTGGCCCGCGCCCTCAACCTCGTCGAGGATGGTGCCGGCCTGCCGCCCACGCGCACGCCCGACCCCACGTTCCTCGCCATCGCTTTCGCGTGGGCGGCGGGGGAGGGGTTCGCCGACGTGGTCGAGGCCGAGGAGCTGTCGGGGGGCGACTTCGTGCGCACCACCAAGCAGCTCATCGACCTGTTGCGCCAGCTGGCCCAGCTGGCGCCGAAGCCCGACACCGGTCGGGCCGCCCAGCAGGCCGCCGACCTGTTGTTCCGCGGCGTCGTGGCGGCCTCGACCGTGGTCGTCCCGGGCGAGCGCGAAGATGGCACCGGTGACGATCCGGCGCGGGCAGACGTGGGGTGAGGCGGGGCCACTCGCCCCGGGCGCGCCGATCGCGTCGTCCGATGCCGAGCTGGCCACGCTGGTGCGCGCCGCCGTGCTGGCCGGGCGCCCGGTCGAGGTCGGCCTGCTCGGTGGCGACCTGTGCCGCACCGTCGCCGGCCCCGGCGATCGGGCCCGGCTGTCCACCGCCGAGGCCCAGCGCCTGCCTGTCGACATCGGCTTCGTCGCCCTCGACGACGAGGCCGAACGGGCCTTCGCCGCCCACGTGGTGATCGGGCGCCTGTGGCGCGGCCGGCTGGTGGCGGCCATGAACGCCCAGTTCATCGGTCGCTTCGACGTCGCGCCCCGCTCCCATCCGAACGACGGTCGGCTCGACGTGGTCGACGCGAACCTGCGCGTTCCCGACCGTGTGAAGGCGTGGCGACGCCTGCCCACGGGCCTGCACGTGCCCCACCCCGGCATCACCGAGCGGCGCGTCACCGAACTGGTGGTCGAGCTCGACCGGGCCGCACCCGTGCACGTCGACGGCTTCGGTGCGGGCCTGGCCCGACGGGTGCGGCTCCGGCTCGTGCCCGACGCCGCCACCATCGTGATCTGACGGCACCACTCGCACCACCGGCCCGACCTGGCTACCGTCGTCGCCATGGACGCGTGGCTCCTCGACGAATCGCCCGGCGAGTACCGATGGGGTACCACGATGGCGCCGACGCCAGGCCCCGACGAGGTCCGCATCAAGGTGGTGGCCAGCGCCCTGAACCACATGGACCTGTGGGTGACCAAGGGCATGCCCCGACCGCCGCTTCCCCACGTTCCCGGCTGCGACGTGGCCGGCGTGGTCGACGCCGTGGGCACCGAGGTGACCCACGTGGTCGTGGGGGACGAGGTCGTCATCAACCCGGCGGTGTCGCCCGTGGCCGACATCGTGGCCCTGGGCAACGACAGCCCCATGGGCGACGGCTTCACGATCTACGGCGAGCACTGCTGGGGCGGCCACGCCACCCATGCCGTGGCCCCGGCCCGCAACGTGCTCGTACGCCCGGCCGGGCGTACGTGGGAGGAGTGTGCCGCCTACCCGCTGGCGTACCTCACGGCGTGGCGCATGCTGCGCCGGGCCCGGCTGCGGGCGGGCGAGACCGTGCTCGTGGTCGGCATCGGCTCGGGCGTGTCGTGCGCCGCCCTGGCCCTCGCCCGGTGGATGGGCGCCGAGGTGCACGTCACCAGCCGCAGCGAGGCCAAGCGGGCCCAGGCCCTGCAGATGGGCGCGACCGAGGCCCACGACTCGGCAGCCGACCGCTGGCGGGTGCACGCCGACGTCGTGGTCGAGAGCGTGGGCCCGGCCACGTGGGAGCAGTCGATGCGGGCGCTCAACAACGGCGGGCGCCTCGTCGTCTGCGGCGGTACCAGCGGCCCCAAGGTCGAGCTGAACCTGCCGCGCCTGTTCTTCAAGCAGTTCGAGATCATCGGCTCGTCGATGGGCTCCTACGAAGAGTTCGCCCAGCTCACCGCGCTGGTCGGTCAGGGCCTCCCCGTGCAGGTCGACGAGGTGTTCGCCCTGGCCGACTACCCGGCGGCCCTGGCCCGGCTGGCCCAGGGTGAGCAGCTGGGCAAGATCGTGCTGCGACACTGACGCCGGGGGCCACCCGGGGGCACCGGCGTCGGTCTCTTCCGAAACGGGCTGCTCAGGCCGGGTGAACAGTCCGCGGGAACCGACGGTCGCGCCCGTACGATGCACCTTCGTGACGGTGTACGTGCCTGAGGTGTTCACGCCCGGCGAGGCCGACATCCTCCGCCGCTACTTCTCGAACCTCGACGGTCCGGTGTTCGCCCTCGTGAACCTGCCCGAGGTCGTGAAGGGCGCGCTCTTCGCCCGGTACAGCCGGTCGCCCAAGAGCCTGCGCCGGCTGTTCCTCGACGAGTTCGTCGGCGACCTCGACATCAGCGGCGACCAGACCGTGGACGCCACCGTCGGCCTGCGCCGGGCCGAGGAGCTCTACGAGAAGGTCTTCGTCGAGTACGGCGACGACTCCGTCGCCCAGTTGGGCGGGGTGCACCTGGCCTGCGAGCAGGCCTCGAACGTGCTCACCAAGATCCTCGAGTGGGGTCGGGTGGCCAGCTACCTCGAGCAGTCCACCCGGTACATCGCCTACGACGCCCGCATCGGCGGCCGCTACCGGTACTTCCGCGATCCGGCCGTGCTCTCGTCGGTCTACGGCACGCGCTACGTCGGCGACCTCGACCGCATGTTCGACGCGTACGGCGAGCTCATCGAGAAGGTCACCGAGCACGTGCGCGACGTCACCCCGCGTCAGCCGGGCGACTCCGACTTCGTCTACCGCCAGGCCGTGCGGGCCAAGGCGCTCGACGCCACCCGCGGGATGCTGCCGTCGGCCGCGGTGTCGAACGTGGGCATCTACGGCTCGGGACAGGCGTTCGAGGCGCTCCTGCTGCGCATGCGCAGCCATCCGCTGCCCGAGGCCCAGCACTACTCGCAGCTCATGCTCCACGAGTTGCGCAAGGTCATCCCCAGCTTCCTGCGTCGGGTCGACCTGGCCGACCGGGGTGGCGCATGGAGCGCCTACCTGGCCGAGACCCGCACCGGTACGGCCGAGTGGGCCGAGCGCCTGTTCGGCACGACCGAACCCGACACGGCCGAGGCGGTGACGCTCACCGATTGGGATCCCGACGCCGAGGACAAGCTCGTCGCCGCCGCACTGTACGCCCACACCCACCTCGGCGAGCAGCAGCTGCTCGACCGCGTCAAGCAGCTCGGTACCGACGAGAAGATCGGCATCCTGAAGGCGTACGTGGGGGAGCGGGCCAACCGTCGCCACAAGCCCGGCCGGGGTTTCGAGCGCATCGGGTACCGCTTCGACGTGCTCAGCGACTACGGCGCCTTCCGCGACCTGCAGCGCCATCGCATGCTGACCATCGAGTGGCAGCGGCTCACGCCCCGCCACGGCTACGTGCGCCCCGAGCTGATCGACGCCTGTGGGGGCACGAGCACGTTCGACGCCGTCATGGAGCGCTCCGCCGCCCTGCACGACGACCTGGCCGCCCAGTTCCCCGAGCAGGCCGCCTACGCCGTGGCCATGGCCTACCGGGTGCGGTACGTCATGCAGTTCAACGCCCGCGAGGCCATGCACATGATCGAGCTGCGCTCGGGTCCGCAGGGCCACCCGTCGTATCGGCGGGTGGCGCTCGAGATGCACCGGCTCATCGCCGAGCAGGCCGGGCACACGGCGGTGGCCGCCGCCATGACGCATCTCACCCGCGAGGCGCCGGCCCTCGAGCGCCTGGCCTCCGAACGGCGGGCCGAGGCCCGGCGATCCGGGCAGTAGAGCCTCCTCACTGGACCTGTCGGTCGGGCCGGACCCCTGTGGGCCGGTAGCGATGCCTTGACAGGAGGCCTAGGGTGCACGGTTGCGGAACCGGGCGGACGGAGACACCGTGGTTCGTGCGCGCTCGATGATGATGATGATCGTGGTGGTCGTGCTGACCGCCACGCTCCTGCCGGCGCTCCCGGCGCGCGCCGCGTCCGGCCCGAGCCGCGGCACCGCGGCCCCGGTGACCCACGTGGTCCGCTCGGGCGACAGCCCGTTCGCCATCGCCCAGCGCTACGGCGTCTCGCTCGACGCGCTGCGCAAGGCGAACAAGCTCACCCCGACGAGCGTCCTGCAACCGGGGCAGAAGCTGGTGGTGCCCGGTGTGAGCCGGCCCAGCACGGTGCCCTCCCGCCTGCCCGCTGACGTGCGCTCGGCCCCGGCGCGGCTGCGCCTGCTGCCGGTGTTCCAGAGGGAGGCGGCGCGCTACGGAGTGCCGGCCGACCTGCTCATGGCGGTCGCCTACACCGAGTCGGGCTGGCGCGCCGACGCGGTGTCGGCCGTGGGGGCGGTCGGCATCGGGCAGCTCATGCCGGACACGGCACGTTGGGTCGCCCGTGACCTGATCGGCGTGCGGTCGCTCGACGCACGCGTGCCCGAGGACAACATCCGCATGAGCGCCCGGTTCCTGAAGTTCCTGCTCGACCGGTACCCGAAGAACCTGCGCGACGCGCTGGCCGCGTACTTCGAGGGAAGTCTCACCATCGCCGGCAAAGGACCGTCGCGCGCGGCCCAGCGTTACGCCCGGATCGTGCTCGAACGACGACCGTTGTTCACCTTCTGATCCCGCCGGGCACCCGATCGGGGAGACATCGTTCACAAAGCGGCGCGGCATCGCCAGAACCTGGCGATCGGAGTAGGCATCGGCCGGTTGCAGTCGTATGATCCCCGCCCGCGCGCACCCCCTTGGAAGGACCCACCCATGGCTGACGAAGCGGAGTTCACGGAGGATCTCGAGTTCGAAGCGGATCTGGCCGATGCCGACGTCGACCCGGATGACCTCGACGAGGAGGACCTGGTCGAGGAGGCCTTCGAGATCGACGAGGACGACGACGCCGTCGTCCTCGACGAGGATGTCGTCGCCGACGAGGAGGAGGAAGAAGCGCCGGCGGCGCCCCGGCGCGTGGTGGTGGTCGCCGAGGACGACGACGACGAAGAGGACCTCGTCGACCCCGATGACGTCGAGGCCGACCTCGACACGATCCTGAAGGATCGCCTCGTCACGGCGGAGGAAGAGGCGGAGGAGGACGATGAGGAGGTCGAGGTCGACGATCGCGGCGACCCGGTCGACCGCATCCAGCCCAAGCGCCCCGGCGAGTTCGTGTGCCAGTCGTGCTTCCTCGTGAAGCACCCCTCGCAACTCGCCGACAAGAAGCGCCAGTTCTGCGCGGACTGCGTCTGAGCCCCCCATGGCCGACGAGCCCGATCCCATCGACCAGCTGCTCGACGCCGCGCTCTACGTGCCGCTCGGACTCTTCCTGGAGCTGCGCGAGCGGTTCCCGGAGCTGGCCGAACGGGGCCGGCAGCACCTGACCACCCAGGTCTCGGTGGCTCGCATGGTGGGCCAGTTCGCGGTGCAGATGGGGAGCAAGCAGGTCGGCTCGTTCCTCGCCCGCCCACGCGCCGCCGAACCCACCGCCGAACCCACCGCCGAACCCACCGTCGTCGATGATCCGGTGGTCGCCGCCACCGAATCGGCCTTCAGCGCCACCACGGTGGCCGACGTCGCCGCACCGGCGCCGGCACCGGCGGCCGAGGTCACCGCGGACGACCTGCCCATCGCCGGCTACGACACCCTCGCCGCCTCCCAGATCGTCGCCCGCCTCGACGGCCTGGCCGCGGAGCAACTGGCGGCGGTGGCCGCCTACGAGGCGGCCCACCGCAACCGCAAGACCGTGCTCGGCAAGCTCGACCAGCTCGAGCGGTCGGCGTGACGCACGGCGCCGGACTCGACGAAGCGGCCCGCCGGGCCCGGCTCGCTGACCGGCCCGACATCGAGCGCCTGATCGCGCTGGCGCAGGCGGCGCTCGTGGGTCAGCGCGGGGCCGACCAGTGGCTGGCCACGGCGGCGCCGTCCGTACCGTCGCCGGCCGATCTGGCCGAAGCCGGGTGGTACGTCGGCACGCTCGACGACGTGGTGGTGGGCGCCCAGCTGGTGGCGCCCCGCCGATGGCCCGACGGCCGGCTCGTGCTCGAGATCGGCTTCCTGTACGTCGAACCTGAGGCCCGCGAGCTCGGGGTGGGAGAAGCGCTGGTGGACGCCGTCCTCGCCGAGGCCCGGTCCGCCGGCGCGTTCGCCGTCGAGTCGACCGCACTGCCCGGCGACCGTGAGCTGAAGAACCTGTTCGAGCGGTTCGGGCTCGTGGCCCGGGCCATCACCGTGCACAAGGCCATCGAGCCGGGGTGAGCGACCGCCCGGAGCTCTGCGTCGGCGCCGTCGTGGTGCACGACGGGCAGCTCCTGCTCATCGAGCGGGGCCGCGGCGCGGGCGTGGGTCAGTGGGCGGTGCCCGGCGGGCGGGTCGAGACGGGCGAGACGATGGTCGCCGCCACCGAGCGCGAGCTGTTCGAGGAGACCGGCCTGCGGGGGCGGGTGGCGCGCTGCCTGGGCTGGGTCGAGCGGATCAGCGCCGAGCACCACTTCGTGATCGTCGACTTCCTGGTGAGCCTGGACGGGCCGGCCACCGCCACCGCCGGCGACGACGCCGCCGCGGTGGCCTGGGTGCCGCTGGACCAGGTCCGCCACCACCTCGGCCTGGTGGACGGGCTGGTGACCTTCCTGGACGAGCACGGGGTGCTCGGCGGGCGCTGAGCGCTCGACCGTGAGCGGTCAGCGACCCTTCCACACCGGCGGGCGCTTCTCGGCGAAGGCGGCCAGGCCTTCATTCAGGTCCTCGGAGTTCACGATGCCGGCGACGGTCATGGCCCACATCTCGGCATCGTCGTGGCCCTCGACCGCGGCGGCGACCAACGCCCCGGCTGGCCCACACGGCCAACGGCGCGTTCTGGCAGATCTGCTCGGCCAGGGCCATGGCGGCCGCTTCGGCCTGGCCCGGCTCGACCAAGCGGTTCACGAGGCCGAGCTGGTAGGCCCGCTCACCCGACAGCGGTTCCCCGGTGAGCACCGCCTCCATGGCGGCGGCCTTGCCAATGGCCCGCGGCAGGCGGAACCGGCCACCGGCGCCGGCGATCAGGTTGCGCTTCACCTCGGCCAGGCCGAACGAGGAGCGGGTGGTAGCGATGACGAGGTCGCAGGAGAGCACGATCTCGCAGCCCCCGGCCGTCGCCAGGCCGTCCACCGCCACGATGAGGGGCTTGGAACGCTGGCGCTCGGCCAGACCGGCGAACCCGCCGTTGCGGGTGACCGAGTTGCCCTGGGGGGTGCCGATGGTCTTCAGGTCCTGCCCGGAGCAGAACGTGGGCCGGTCGCCCTGGGTGGCGGCGCGCCGCACGGCGACCCACACCGCCGGGTCGGCTTCGATGGCGTCGAGGGCCGCTTCATCTCCTCGGCGACCTGCCGGTTGATGGCGTTGCGCGCTTCGATGCGGTCAAGGGTGATGAGGGCGATCCGCCCTCGGATCTCGTCGTCGACGAAGGCCATGGGCGGGCATCCTAGGGATGCCCGCCCGGCTCGGACCTACTCGCCTTCGGGACCGTCGGGCCCGGGCGCCGCGGGCGCTTCGACCGCCGCCGGCGCGGTCTCGACGACCGGCGCCTCGACGACCACCGGGGTGTCGACGACCGGGGTTTCGACGACCACTGCGGTCTCGACGACCGGCGCCTCGACGACCACCGGGGTTTCGGCGGCGGGCGCTTCGACGCCCGGCGCCTCGACCACCGGGGTGTCGACGACCGGCGCCTCGACGACCGGCGCCTCGACGACCGGCGCCTCGACCACTGGGGTGTCGACGACCGGCGCCTCGACCACTGGGGTTTCGACGACCACTGGGGTTTCGACGACCGGCGCCTCGACCACTGGGGTTTCGGCGACCACTGGGGTTTCGGCGACCGGCGCCTCGACCACTGGGGTGTCGACGACCGGCGCCTCGACGACTGGCGCCTCGGCGACCGGGGTTTCGGCGGCCGGCGTCTCTGCTGCTGGCGTCACGGCCCGGGGCGGCGCCGACGGAGGCGGCGGGATCGAGCGACCTCCGGCCGGCTTGGGCCCACCAGGACGGCTGCCGGGGCGCGGCGGGCGCGGCGCCCGAGCGCCGGTGGGCGGCGGGGCCACGCCGAACGCGGCGGCGATGTCGGGCAGCAGTCCGGCCAGACGGGTGACCGCCGTCTTGATGTCATCGCCCGGGTTGGCCGGCGCCGTCACCCGCACGCTGCCGCGCACCGGTGAATAGGCGAGGGCGTCGAGCACCGCGACCCAGCGCTCGCCGCTGGCGTCAGGGCCGAGTGAGGCCACGGTGGCCTCGGTGAGACGCGTGCCGAGCTCGGGCGGGAACCGCACTCCGGCCTTGGGGGGCCGCGACGACAGGCGGAGCGCCCGCACGAGCCGTCCGACCTCGAGGGCGGCGACGATGTCGCCGAGCCACTGTTCGTGCTCGGCGTCCTGCCGGCGGGCCAGGCCGTCCCTGAGCTGCTGGGTCAGTTCGTGCGTGGACGCGTCGCGGGCCACCACGGGGTCACCGCCAGCGGCCACGACCGAGCGCAGGTCGCGCAGGTCGAGCTCGTCGAGATCGGCCGTGGCCGCTTCGGCCCGGTCGAGCCACTCGGCCACACGGACCTTGGGCAACAGCTCCTCGGCCAGAGCGAGCAGGCCGCCCGGCTTGATCTCGGGCTGGCCGGCCGCCTTCAGCTGGGCGTTCTGCTCCTGCAGGGCCTGGCGAACCGCCGGGATGCCACCGCGCAGCACCTGCTCAGCGATCACCTTGTGGTCATCGGGCAGGGTGGCCAGCAGGGTCGAGCGGTGGGCGCGGCCGGGCCGCAGGCGCTTCGGCTTCGGACGGGTGGGCAGCTCGGGTACCGGCGGCCGCGGCGGGCGGGCCGGTCGGTCGCGACGGGGGCCGCCGTCGCCGGCGGGTGCACCGTCGGGCCGCGGGCCGCGGGCCCGGTCGCAACCGGGCCGGTCGCCACCGGGCCGGACG
>JANMAT010000198.1:0-13283 GCA_031359995.1 Actinomycetes bacterium | reverse complement strand
GTCGGCATCTCGGGTTGTTCGTGGCGTGGCTCGATCTGGCCGATCGCCTCGACCGTGGCGCCGATCTCGTGCTCGACCGACTCGGGGGGCGTGCTCGTGCGTGAGGTCGACATGAGCACCGATCTGCTTCCGCGCCACCGGGAGGTTTTCCGGCTCCGCGGACTGCTCGGGCGGACCGTGCCGGCCGATCGGTGGTGCCTGGTCGGTGGGCTGACGGTGCTCGTGGCCGGCCGCCTTTAGGGCGCGCACGATCATCGGCGACGCGCGCGAAGGACGGTGACATCCTGATCGACGTCGTCGCGCACCCGGCCACACTGGCGACGATGGTGGAGGAGTGCCGCACCTACGGGTTCGACTTCCCACGCGACGACTGGCCCGACCGGGACGGGTTCGCTCGCTGCACCATGGTGGCGCACTCGGCCCAGGTCGATCTGCTGTGCCCGGACGACGCCGACGAGCGCCATCTCGTCGCCGGTGGGGCGCGGTCGTTGGCGATTCCGGGCGGACGGCCCGCCCTCGAGGTCGCGGAACCGGTCACGGTGTTGCTGGGCGACGACTGCGCACCGGTCGACGTGCGCGTCCCCACGCTCTACGGGGCGCTGGCGGTCAAGGCCGCCACCGCCACGGACCCGCGCACGCGTGACCAGACGCGTCACCTCGAAGACGTGGCCTTCTTGCTGTCGATCGTGCCCGACCCGCGCCGCCTACGTGCGGAACTTGCCGGGGGCGACCTTGCGCTGCTTCGAGCGCTCGCACCGCGCGCCTCATGATGCCCGGTGCCCCGCCGGCGACATGGGACCACGTGGATCGTGATCGGGCGGAGCGGTTGTTGACGGTGTGACCCTGCGACCGCGTCGTGCTGAGCGCGGTCGCTGGTACTGTCGCCGACGGCGGGGGCATCGCTGGTGGCGAGCAGCACCACGTCGATCCGGATGCAGGAGGATGCGCCGTGACCAGTCGTATCGAGGAGACCCGGTCGGCGCTCGTCGCTCGGACGGGCCGCTCCCGAGACATCGGTCAGCGCAGTCATGAGATCCTCAACATGGGGTCTGCGGCGAGCCTCGAGATGCCGCACCCGGTGTTCATCGCGGCCAGCGACCGCGCCCGCGTGTATGACGCTGACGGCAACGCGTACATCGATTGTCAGCTCGGTTTCGGCACCCACGTCCTCGGGCACCGTCATCCGGCGGTCGTGGAGGCGCTCCACGACGCGGTCGATCGCGGCTTCCAGTTCGGGATCCACAATCCTGATCAGGAGCGCCTGGCTTCGCTGGTGCGAGAGGCGGTTCCTGGCGTCGAGGGCGTGATCTTCTGCAACAGCGGCAGCGAGGCCACCTTCTACGCCATCCGCGCCGCTCGGGCGTTCACCGGTCGCGACGTGGTCGCCACCTTCGACGGGGCGTACCACGGGGCCCACGACTGGGGGATGGTCGTCGTCGACCCTGACTCGCCCGTCGACGCACCGGTCGGGATCCCGATGAGCGCCGGGGTGCCGGCAGCCGTGTACGCGTCGCGGATGCTGCTGCCGTACCGGCGGCGGGCCGCGTTCGATCTCATCCGGGCGAACGCAGACCGGCTGGCCCTCGTCATGATCGAGCCGGTGCAGAGCTCGAACCCGCGACTCGACGAGGAGACGTCGGCGTGGTTGCGGGAGCTGCGCGACGTGTGCCGGGAGCACGGCGTGCTGTTCCTCATGGACGAGGTGATCACCGGGTTCCGCATCGCCTGGGGAGGCATGGCCGAGCATCTCGACCTCGCCCCGGACCTCGTCACCCACGGCAAGGCCCTCGGAGGAGGCGTCCCGATCGGCGGTGTCGCCGGCCGCGGGGACGTGATGCGGCTGTTCCGGGGCGCAGCGGGCGGCGACCCGAGGGGGATCTTCTCGGGCGGGTCGTTCTCGGGGAATCCGCTGAGCATGGCCGCCGGTGTGGCCCTCGTGGGCACGCTCGGCGCGCAGCGAGAGCAGGTCTACCCGTACATCAACGCGCAGGGCGATCGCCTGGCTGCCCGGCTCAACGCGTTCGCCGCCCGCCATGACATGGCGTTCCAGGTGCTGAACGCGGGCTCGATGTTCCAGCTCTACTTCCAGCGCCAGCCGATCGGATCGGCGCGCGACGTGCGGTACGTCGACCGGGTGGCCGAGCGCGACTTCTACCTCCACCTGCTCGCCAACGGGGTACTCGTGCCCGGCACCCGCCGGTCGTTCCTGTCGGCGGCCCACACGCCCACCGACGTCGACGCCATCGCCGACGCGGTGGAGGCGAGCCTGCTCGCCGTTCGTGACGACGGCCGGATCTGACCACCACGTCCCCGTTCCTGGAGGCCCCGTGAGCTTCGAACCCGTGATCCCCGCCGGCACCGAGGCGGCGACCGAGCGCTTCCACTTCTCGGCGGCCGCTCGCGTCGGCGACCTCGTGCTGTGCTCCGGCCAGATCGGCACCGCCGACGACGGGACGGTGCCCGACGACCCGGCCGAGGACTTCCGCAACGCCTGGCGCAAGGTCGGCCAGGTGCTCGACGCCGCCGACATCGGCTACGCCGACATCGCCGAGATGACGACGTTCCACGTGGGGCTCCGGGAGCACCTGGCCGCCTTCCTCGCCGTGCGCGACGAGTTCCTCTCGGCCCCGTGGCCGGCGTGGACCGCCATCGGCGTGAGCGAGCTCGCCGTCTCCGGCGCACGGGTCGAGATCAAAGTGACCGCCGTGGCCCGCGGGCGTCGCACGGCGGCACCATGGAGAGCGGTGGCCGACGGATCTGGGGGAGCGGCGGCGTAGGCCCTGCGCCCACACGATGGGGTCCGCTGCGGCGCCACGTGCGGTCGACGAAACCAGCGCGGCTCGCGCGACGAGACGGAACTTCTTGGGTGAGATCTTGGGTGCCGCACCGGCGTTTCAGTTCCGTGACCTGGGCGGACGCGAGCGACAACGCGAATCCGTTGCTTCCCGTCCGACCGGTACCAACGAGTCCCAACAAGAATCATGGGTGAGCGGTCGCCGCGTCGTCCCAGGTCAGCGGCATCATTTCGAGCACTTCGTCGACGAAATCTTGGCTGTGCCGCTCAGCGGAACGAGATGGTCTCCCGTTCACCATCGCTGACCAGGCCTGTTGTGCGCCCCCTGGGAGTCGAACCCAGAACCTGCGGATCAAGAGTCGGATCGCCACGAGGCCCGTCTCGCGTCGCGGGCCGCTGCTTCTGACGGCCACGGGGTGTGGTGACAGCGAAGCACTGAGACCCACCTCGAGCGGCACAGGGGCGCCCTCCGGATGTGCAGCAGGTGGCGCATTCTCGATGGCGGGCAGACGGCGCCGCCCCGATGTCAGCGCCAGAGCGCTTCGATCGGTTGGGCGCTGAGGCGGTCGCCGAGGGGGAGTGCGCGTGGCCCGGTATAGAGGACGACGCCTTGGGTGAAGCGGTCGCCGAGGCGGTCGCGGAGGAAGGCCAGCCATTTCGTGGCGTTCGCGCCGAGACTCGTGGTGGCCTTCACTTCGATGCCGGCGACTCGTCCGTCGGCGTGTTCGACGACGAGGTCGACCTCGGGACCGGTGCGGTCGCGGTAGTGGTAGAGGCGGACGGGCTCGTCGTTCCAGCCGCACTGCTTGCGGACCTCGGCGAGGACGAAGCCTTCGAGGAGCGGTCCCGCGGGTTCGGGGTTGCGGGCGGGCTGGAGGCTGGTGGGGGAGACGTGGATGAGGTGAGCGGCGAGCCCGGTGTCGAGGAGGGCGATCTTGGGGCGCTCGGCGACGCGGTTGGTGAGGTTGGTGGACCAGGCCGGGATGCGCCACGTGAGGTAGAGGGTGTCGAGGAGGTCGAGGTACGGGGGGAGGGTGCGCGCGGCGAAGCCGGCGTCGGCCGCGAGGTCGGCTTGGTTGAGCTCGGTGGCGTTGCGAGCCGCAACGAGGCGTAGGAGGCGGTCGAGGTCGCCGAGGCGTTGGAGGCCACTGACGTCGGGTGCGTCGCGTTCGATGATGCGTCCGACGTAGCTCGCGAACCAGCTGGCTCTCCGCCGTCCGGCGCGGGCGAGCGCCTCGGGGTAGGCGCCCGCGCAAGCGCGTTCGAGGTAGTCGGCACGACCCAGGTCGCTCGTCCAGCCGGTCGTCAGTGCTTCGGTGATGATCCGGTCGACGAAGGTCTCGCGGCGGCCAGCGAGTTCGCCTTGGGAGAAGCCGAACAGCTCGATGGTCTCGGCTCGGCCGGCGAGGCTGTCGTGGACGGAGCGGAGGCGGAGGAGGTTGGCCGAGCCGGTGAGGAGGAACTGGCCAGGCTGTCGTCGTCGGTCGACTCGTGCCTTGATGGCGAGCAGCAGCTCGGGCGCCCGCTGGATCTCGTCGATCACGGCCAGTCTGTCGAACGCCTCCACGAACCCAGCCGGGTCGGCGACCGCTGCTCGTCGGATGGGCTCGTCGTCCAATGTGACGAGCGTGGAGCCCGGTCGCTCGGCAGCGATCGTGGCGGCGAGGGTGCTCTTGCCGACCTGACGGGCTCCTTGCAGCACGACCACGGGTGTGTCGGCGAGCGCCTCCAGAGCGCGTTCGTACAGATGGCGGGGGAGGAGGGGGCGGTCCGGCTCGATCCCCTCACTCTAGCTCGCCGATGCGCACCATCGATCTCGCCGATACGCAAGAACCGCGTCGCCGATTGGCAGTGCCGTTCTTCCTCACGTCGCCCGGTCAGGTCGGCTACAGCGCCGACGGCCGGTTCGTGGTCGTGACGACGAAGGCGAACAACACGATCCTGACGTTCCGCGTCGGCGACGACGGCCGTCTCGCCCCGAATCCGGTGGTGAACGCGCCCACGGGCGCCGTGCCGGTCGCGTTCGAGTCGACCCGCAGTGGCGATCTCGCCGTGGTCGAGGCCGGGTCCAGCTCGGTGACCACGTACCACGTGAACCGTGACGGCACGCTCACGTCGCTGTCGAGCGTCGTCGAAGGCCAGAAGGCGCCGTGCTGGATCACCCGGGTCGGCGACCGGTTCTACCTGGGCAACACCGGTTCCGCGAACCTCAGCGCCATACGCATCGACGCCGCCGGACAGGGCTCCCTCGTCGGCCCCGACCGGGATCGTGACCACCACCGGCGCCGGACCCATCGACATCGCCGTCGGCGCCAGCGGACGCCTCCTGTAGTCGCTGCAGGGCGGCGCCCTCGCCGTCGAGACCTTCCGCGTGAACGGCGACGGCACCCTGACCTCCGCCGGATCGGTGACCGGCCTACCCGCCATGGGAGGCATCGTCGCCATCTGAGAACTCATGGCCAGGGGCCGCCACGGGGGATGAGAATCGACGATTCACTTCACAGCGTCGTAGCGATCGAACGGCCGCCGGGCTCGTGCCCGGCGGCCGACCCGCGGGGTCGGGCGTGACGGCGGGCGTTCGAGTAGGACTCGATCGTGCAATTCGCTCCTGAGAATGAGGCGGCGGCGTGGCGATCAGGCGAGCGGTTGGCCGACTGGAACCAGCGGGAACCATGCCGGACGGGGTGCCTCCGCGTCGCGGAGCAGACGTTGTGCTTCACGGAGGAGACCGCCGGTCGCCGTCGCGCGGTAGAACCAGGATTCGGCTTGCCGAGCGGCAGGCACGTGGCCGGCCAACGCGAGCGCGGCCTGGCCGAACTGTGCGGGGGCGGTCGTCACGATCGCCACTCGGGCGTCTGCGAGCGGGCGGGCCGATGTGGCGGCGGTCATGCCGAAGTCGAACACGTCGACGGCATCGACCCTTTGCGCACCACGGCATCGCTGCTCATGACGACACCGCCGACGGCGCGCCGTGGCCGTGCGCGCGTGTGACCCCGCTCGGGCCGAGCGTGTGATGTGTGGTCATGGTGTCGTCCTCTCGATGGTTCAGGTGCGCTTCGGGTCGGCGCTCGCGCTGCCCCGACGTCGTGCGGCCTTGGACGTCGGGGGCCGGGGGTTGGCCTGTTTGGTGCGGGCGTGGGAGCGGAGGTAGCTGACGGCGGCGTCGAGGGCGATCCGCAACGGGCGGGTTGTGCGGCTGGTCTTGGCGAGCAGCAGCCCGCCCTGGAGCGAGGCCATGGTCGCCGTGGCGAGCGCGTCCACGTCGGCATCGGCGCGGAGCTCGCCGCGGGCGAGCATGGCGGCCAGCCCGGCCCGGAGATGCGCTTCCCATCGTGCGAAGGCGCCGTCGAGCGCGGCGCGGGCGTCGTCGTCGGTGGCGACGAGCTCGGAGGCGAGCGTTCCGAGGGGGCAGCCGAGCTCACATCCTTGTCGCTGCTTCATGGCCACGACGTGGTCGCACCAGGCCTCGATGGCGCCCCAGCTGTCGAGCGCGGACAGGTGCGGTTGCTGTGCGTCCATCACGGCCCGCTCGGCGTAGCCGATCACGGCGTCGACCAGATCGCGCTTGTTGTCGAAGTAGTGGTAGAGCTGGCTCTTGCTGGCGCCCGCGGCGCTGAGCACGTCGTCGATGCTCGTGGCGGCAACACCCTGCTCGAGCATGAGTCCGGTGGCGGCCCGAACGAGGCGCTCGCGACTGGCGCGACCGCGCGCCGTCAACTCGTTCTCGACCGACCCGTCTGTGCTCACCGCCACTGGACTCTACAGTCCAGTCCGTTGTACGGTTCGGTCCAATCCGCGAATGGACCGAACGGTCCAGAAAGCTGGCGTCATGACGACACCGACGACACTCGCCACCCAGATCGCCCAGATCACCGCCAACATCCCCGAACCGATCGACGCCCGCATCCGGGCCGGTGCCGCGGCAGTGCGAGCGACCGGCGTCTCGATCGGCGCGACCGCTCCGGCGTTCACGTTGCCCAACGCCACCGGTCAGCCCGTCGCTCTGGCCGCGCTGCTCGCTCGGGGGCCGGTGGTGCTGACGTTCTACCGGGGCGAATGGTGCCCGTTCTGCAACCTCGAACTGCGCGCCCTTCAACAGCACCTCGAGGAGATCACCGCCGCCGGCGCCACAGTGGTGGCGATCAGCCCGCAGGCGCCCGATCACAGCCTGTCGTTGACCGCCAAGCACGAACTGTCCTTCGACGTGCTCAGCGACGTCGACCAGACCGTCATCGATGCCTACGGCCTGCTCTACACGGTGGAGGGCGACACCCGCGACCTGATGGAGCACGTGTTCTCCCGCGACCTCGCGCTCGAGAACGCCGACGGATCGTGGCGCCTGCCGATCCCGGCCACGTTCGTGCTCGACCGCGACGGCGTCGTTCGCGCCGCCCACGTCGATGCCGACTACCGCACCAGGATGGAACCGGCCGACATCGTCGCCGCCGTCGCCGCGCTGCGATGATGTTCTTCACCCACCCGTTCACGATGACCGCGAGGAGCGAACGATGAGCACGACCGAACCGTCCGGCACGCCCTACGACATCGAGTTCTTCTGGGACCCGGTGTGCCCGTTCGCCTGGATCACCTCGCGTTGGGTGGTGAAGGTCGCCGCCCAGTCCGACTACAAGGTCGATTGGCGGTTCATCTCGCTGCGTCTGCTCAACAAGCACAAGGACTACGCCACCGAGTTCCCCGCCGGCTACGAGTTCGGCCACACCGCCGGGCTGCGGATGCTTCGCGTCGCCGCCGCCGTCCGGGCCGACCTCGGACGTGAACCGCTCGGTGCCCTGGTGACCGCCTACGGCGAGAGCTACTGGGACCAGCCACCCGGCTCGGGTATGCGTGATCGTCTGAGCACCACCGACCACGTCACCCAGGTGCTGGCCACGGCCGGGCTTCCCACCTCATACGCCCTCGCGCTCGACGACACCATCTGGGACCCGCTGCTCGACGACGAGACCGAACTGGCGCTCACGCGCACCGGCCGTGACGTCGGCACGCCGATCATCACCTTCCAACCACCCGACGGGCTCTCGTTCTTCGGGCCGGTCATCTCCCGCGTGCCCGACGACGCCGACGCGCTTCCGCTCTGGCATGCGGTCACCACCCTGGCCGCCTACCCCGGCTTCGCGGAGATGAAGCGCAGCCTCCGCGAAGCCCCACAACTCACCATCCTCGGCGGCCGCGCCGACCGCCCCGCCCAGGAGGACTGGAAGGGCGGCCACCGCGCCGGGCACCTACCCGGGGACCGCAAGGACTGACCCGTGGTCACGGCCTGTGTCTTCGACGCGTACGGGACCCTGTTCGACGTGCACAGCGCGGTGCGTCGTCACGTCGACCGGCTCGGCGCCGTTGGTGCGGCGGTGTCGCAGCTGTGGCGAACCAAGCAGCTCGAGTACACGTGGCTGCGCACCCTCATGGGTCGATATGTCGACTTCGCCACGGTGACTGCCGACGCCCTCGACGTCGCCCTCGCCACCCACGCCGTGCGTGACCCGGCGCTGCAGGCCGACCTGCTCCGGGCGTACCTCGAGCTCGACCCGTATCCCGACGTCATCGAGGTGTTGCACGCGCTGCGCCAGCGCGGTGTGGCCTGTTCGATCCTGTCGAATGGGACCGAGGCCATGCTCGCGGCGGCGGTGGCGGCCGCCGGCGTCGAAGGTTTGATCGACAGCGTGATCTCCGTCGATCCGCTCGGCATGTACAAGCCCGATCCCCGCGTCTACCGCCACGCCATCGAGGTCCTCAGCCGAGCCGACGATGACATCCTGTTCGTGTCGGCCAACAGCTGGGATGCCATCGGCGCCGCCCACGCCGGACTCCAGGTCGCGTGGATCAACCGCACCGGCTTGGAGCCCGATCACCTCGGCCGGAGTGCCGATCACCAACTCTCGGATCTCCGCGGACTCCTCGCGCTCCTCGACGGCTTGTAGCCCGTCACACGGTCCGAGCCCGCCAGTCGATGCCGGATCGCCAGGAGGAGACCTGACCTGCCGGGTCGGGCGCGTCTTACCCGACAGTGGGCTCAGGCGGTGCTCGGATCGACGACGGCTCGGTCACGAAAGTAGGCGGTCGGTGTCGTGCCGGTTTCGCGGCGGAACATCGTGACGAAAGCGCTCGGTGACGAGTAGCCGAGGCGGCGGGCGATCGCTGAGATCGTGTGGCCGTCGCCGAGGTCGCGCATCGCGGTGAGGATGCGGAGCCGGTTCCGCCAGGCGAGCACCGGCATGCCCGTCTCGACCAGGAAGAAGCGCTCGATGGTGCGTCTACTCGCGCCGGCGTCGACGGCGAAGGCATCGAGCGGTCCGCCGTACCCGGGAGAGTGGGGCCGGTCGGCACGGTCCGACCGGCCCCACGTCTCAGTCGGTCACACCTGGGCGATGATGGGGCAGTTGACGATGAAGCCGGTCGGTCCCCACGGCCCGGCCGGGAACGCTGTCACCTTGCCGGCCTCGGCGAGCTTCTCGATCCCGGTGAACTCCTTCTGGAGCGTCGGTGTCACGCCGGGGGCGAACTGGGTGAAGTGAACATCCCACAGCGGGCTGTAGCGACCCTGGTTCGGGGTCCAGGCCAGGACGTTGAGCGGGTCGCCCTCACCCTTCAGCGCGGAGTTGAGGCCCTGCCGCTGGGGGTTGCCCACGCCGGTCTGACCGTTGGTGACGGCCGCCAGGCTGGCACGGGCCGAATCGGTACCGTCACCGCCGGCGAACGGTGCCGCGTTCAGGGCTGGGGCATACGTGACGTCCTCGATCGCTGCCGCGCCCGGGTCGGTGGCGTCGGTGGAGATGTAGACGACCTTGTTGCCACGGGCGAAGCCGTCAGTCAGCCGGTAGCGGACGGTGCCGGCGGCCGTGTCGAGGGCGACGATTTTGTCGGCCTGGCCGCTGGCATTGGCGAGTTGGGGCGCGTTCAACACGGCACCGTCCGGCAATTGCACGAGCGGGCTGTAGCCGGACTCACCGACCGCGCCGGGCGCGGCGGCGACCGGTGGGAACCCGAGCGGTCCGGGCGCGACCGACCGTGACGGCGTGAAGTCCACCGACGCCGGAAAGACGACGGTCCCGTCGCTGTCGACGCTCACCTGTTGCACGGCGCTGGTGCCAACGGCATTGGCCAGCTTTTGTGAGACCGACGCGTGCCAGCGATCAGCGTGGTTCGAGTCGGACGCCTCGGTCACCACGAACCACACCGTCCGCGACCCCGAGCGGCCCTTGTGCAGCGGGAGGGTGACCGTGTGGTCGGGGTTGACCACGGCGCCAGGCACGAAAACGCGGGTGCTCGAGCCGCTGGCAGACGCGGCGGTGGCCATGGACACCGCCGCCACGGACAACGCTCCCACCAGCGAGCCGATGATGACCCTTCGAGGATTGTGCATCGCAAGTCTCCTTTGTGGTGGCGCCGGACGCGCCATGACAAGAAACGCACGCCGAGGCGATCAGGCTTGCCTTATCGCCCCGAGTTCACGAAACGGCAAGAACTGGGCACCGGCCCCCGGGTCTGGCAGGCGGGTGGTCGACCGCCCGGCACCCGGCGGGAACCGTGCGGGCCCGCGGAGCATCGGGGACCATCCCGTCCACCGCCGAGCCGGACGAGCTTGGTCGTAGCGGAGAGGCCGCTTGGGGCGACCACCCGCCGTGTTCACCGTTCGTTCGTTAGGTGTCGGACACCGTCGCGGACGAGACCAGCGTGGAGATCGCAGCTGATCACTGGTCGAACGGTGCTCGGGTGCCGGTCTCGTCGACGATCACCTCGCTGCCGTGCTCGACCTCGAACCCGGCCTGTCGAACCGGCCCGGTCGGTCGGAGGCATGTCACGGTGACGCCGGTGGAGGTCGCGCGCTGGTCGACGACGTCGAAGCTGGGGGGCGCGACGCCATCGGTGAAGAGTCGCCGGCCCCGGCCCAGGACGACGGGGTAGGTCCACAGCCGGTACTCGTCGATCAGGTCCAGATCGTGCAGGGCGCGCGCGAGGGTTCCGCTGCCGTGCACCTGAACCTCATCGCCGGGCCGCGCCTTGATCGCTCGGACGGCCGCGACGAGGTCGCCGGTGACGAACTCGGTGCCGGCCCACTCCGTCGTCGTCAGCGTGCCGCTCACGACGTACTTCGGTCGGCCGTTGAGCCGGCTGGCAACGGGATCGTCCTGATCGGTGATGCGCGGCCAGAACCCGGCGAAGGTCTCGAAGGTCCGGCGGCCGAGCAGGAAGGCGTCGGCGTGACCGAACCACTCGGCGACCAGGGCTCCGGCGGATGGATCCATGAAGGCGGGAAGCCAGTCGCCCAGGTCGAAGCCGTCGGTGCGGTCCTCGTCGGGACCGCCCGGGCCTTGCATCACACCGTCCAACGTGAGGAACGTAGTGACCGTCAACTGCATGCGTGTGCTCCAGTGCTCGGCGGCGAAGTCTCGCTATCTCTACGAACCGAGATCCGCGATTTCGACACAGGACGACGACCGAAGTCATCGCGCCGCAGTTAGTGGTGTTGGTCGACATCCCGTGCGAAGGTATCGTCAGGCGCGAAGGCGGTGGAGACGTCGTGTGTACGAGCCGGACACCGCGTCGACGTGCGCAGCGAGCCATGCGACCCCCGCACGCCAGCGATCGTTCTCGGCCGAGGGGCGGGTGCCGGCCACCAGAGTTCACCAGGAGGCAGCCCCTGACGGGTCGGCGGGATCGGCACGCTCCGTCTCTCGGACGTCGCCCTGCGGGTCGCCTGGCTGACGTGCTGCTCGAAGAGGCACCTCAGGACCCCGGGGCAATCAGCGGCGCTACGGCCGGACGAGGTGCACGGGATCGCCCACGCGGATGGTGCCGGGGCGGAGCACGTCGGCGTTGAGCGCGAGCTTGCCGTCGAAGCGCCGGATGATGTCCTTGAGCACGTCGCGGTCCACGGCCAGGGTGTCGGGGTCGACGGTCGTCATGGGGCAGCGGCCGCGGCGTGAGTCGAGCGTGATCACGGTGTCGCCGATGTGGAGCTCGGCGCCGGGCCAGTCGAACTCGTCGACGCCGTCGACGCCGTCGATGACGATGTTGGGGCGGAGGCGGCGGACGTCCCGCCCGAACGCGGCCACGGCGCCGTCGGTCGCGACGAGGAGCGGGAGGACGTCGAAGCGCTCGACGCCGTCGTAGCGGGCGAGGGTTGCATCGGCACCGGCGACGGCCCGGACCCGCTCGAGCACCTCGGGTGCGGTCCAGGGCTGGGCGTCCACGAGGGGCTCGCCGTCGGGACCGAGGGTCGCGTGGAGGCCGAGCAGGTCGTGGAAGCGGCGGGAGGTGCGGACGCCCTCGGGCCCGCGCACGTGGACGATGCGGTCGCCGACGATGCCGTTGGTGGTGACGTCGGCGGTGTCGAGGGGTTCGCCGGCCAGGGTCTTGACGGGGTAGCGCCACAGGGCGCCGATGGTGAGGGTCACGTGGGGGTCGTTTCGAGGAGGTGGTGGATGGCGGATCGGGCCGCGTCGAGGGGTGCGGTGCTGCTGAAGATGGTGCACTGGACGATGGCGCCGTCGATGACGACGGCGAGGGCGGCGGGCATCCATGCCGGCCCGCGCGGGTGGTCGCGGGCGGCGAGGCGGGCGAGGTGCCGTGTGAGGTCGCGCTTGTGGTCGGCGATGATGGCGCGGTGGGCGTCGTCGAGCTCGCTCGTCTCGGCGAGGGAGTTGATGAAGGCGCAGCCGCGGTAGCCGGGCGAGGTGACCCACTCCGCGATGGCGTCGAAGGTGGCGAGCACGGGATCGGCGCCAGCGGCCACGTGGCGGTCCACGGCCGTGGTGAACCACGCCATCCACCGGTCGTGCCGGTCGCTGAGCCAGCCGGCCACGAGGTCGCTCTTCGAGGGGTACAGCGTGTACAGCCGTCGTATCGACACGCCGGCCTCGTCCCGGATGTCGCTCATCACCACGCCGCCGATGCCCCGTGCGTAGAACAGCTCGCCGGCGGCCCGCAGCACAGCCCGGCGGGCGTCGTCCACCGTCCGGGTGGCGGCCGGGCTCATCGCAGCGGGATCCCGCTCGTGTCGCCGTCGGGGCGCGGCCCAAAGATGCGCCGCTCGTCGGCCGCTATTGCGACGTCGTTGATGCTCGCCTCGCGGCGGCGCATGAATCCGAGCTCGTCGAACTCCCAGTTCTCGTTGCCATACGACCGGAACCACCGGCCGGTCGCGTCGTGCCACTCGTACTGGAAGCGAACGGCGATGCGGTTCCCGTGGAACGCCCACAGGTCCTTGCGCAGCACGTAGTCGAGCTCGCGCTCCCACTTCGCCCGCAGGAACGCGACGATCTCGTCGCGGCCAACGATGAACTCGGACCGGTTCCGCCACACCGAATCGGCGGAGTAGGCGCCGGCGACGCGATCGGGATCACGGGTGTTCCACGCCGCTTCGGCGGCGAGCACCTTCTGCCGGGCGGACGCCTCGTCGAACGGGGGGAGCGGCAGTCTGGCCGGGTTCGTCATCGCGGCGCCTCTCGTCGTGAGAATGTATGTTCTCACT